>JANYGP010000040.1 GCA_025362315.1 Polaromonas sp. | reverse complement strand
AAGGCTTATATGGTGGGACCAGCGGGGGTCGAACCCACGACAAACGGATTAAAAGTCCGCTGCTCTACCAACTGAGCTATGGTCCCAAAAAATTGCTTCTTGGAGAAATTTTCAAGTTCTACATTGTGTGCAGAACAGCCTCAAATTATAGCGTGATTTTTATGCTGTTTGCAAAACTACCCAGCAATTTTAAAAAGTACCCAGCCGGCTGCACAAATACCGAACGTAGACGTGACACTGACAACTGACCCATAGCCATGGCAATTGAGGCTGCCGTCGCTTTGGCCATCAACAACGTGTGGCGCCATGCCATCAGTCGCAGCCGGGTTGTTTTGTGCAGAAGCCGCACCAGGCTGCATCACGGACTCACGGCTAAATACACAAGTCACACCGATCTTGCCCTGGCGTGCCGCGCCCTTCTCTTTGCGCAGTCTGTAACGCAACTGGGCCAGCAAAGGGTCATGCGTGGTGAGGGATAAATCATCAATCTCGACTTTATGGGCATGACGCTTGCCACCCGCTGCGCCTACGCTGATGAAATTTATTTTCTGAGGGCTTGCATGCATGGCGTTATGCTGAAGTGCCCAGGCTGCCATGGCGGTTTTCGCCTTGACCTGGTCGCAGGCGTCGATGATGGACACCGGCCCATCAGCATCCATGTCTAGCGCTGCAATGCCGGGCCAGTTGTCAGCATCTACAAACTCTTCCACGCAGCGCACATCGCATGCGGGGTTGATGTGGGCGATGCGCTCACGCATGGCCTGAACCTTGGCCTGACCCACGGTGTTGTCCAAGGCATGAATTTGCCGGTTGATATTGGACTCGGCGATGTGGTCCAGATCAATCAGGCTCAAACGGCCTACACCACTGCGCGCCAGGGCTTCTGCAGCCCAGGAGCCCACACCGCCAAGGCCAACCACCACGACATGGGCTGCGCGAATCTTTTTCGCACCGTCTGTACCGTACAGGCGTGCCAGCCCGCCAAAGCGCCGATCAAGATCAGCAGGAAAAATGTCAGGGCTCATCAGATGCCGCACTCCAGCCGCCACAGCTGGTACTTCAACGCAGCTACACAGCCGGCCACGATGGCAGCCACAGCGACGACGCTGGTCATGCTCAGGGTAGATATTCCCGACAGACCTTGCCCTACTGTGCAGCCCATGGCGCAAACACCGCCGACGCCCATCAGGGTGGCTCCAATCAGATGGTTGGCGGTGTCTTCCGCATCACGAAAACCTTCCCAGCGAAAATTGCGTGTGGCCAGCGCATACAGGGCTGAGCCTGCCACGACACCAAATACCGACACAATGCCAATCGTCAGAAGCTTGGCTTTGTCGCTGAAGAACATCAGCCAGTCGAGGGTGTAGGCAACGGGTGACACAAAGCTGAGCGCTTCGGCCCGGCCAGAGTTGGTGGCCAGAAAGGCTTCCTGCAAGGTTTCGGGGTGCTCGGCCACATAGCCCAGATGGCCACTGACCCACCACATGGCCACAATCACTGCGCCAATGCCCAGGCCAGCCAGCAAGTTATCAAGGCGCACAAAGTCGCGCCCCAAAAGCGCCCAGACGATGAGCGCAAGACCCAGCACCAACGCCAGAACCAAGCCGGCCCCTGAAGGGCTCAGACCGACCGCATTGCCCAGCCAGTTCGACAAGGCTGCGTTGCCTGAAAAATCCAGTGCGACACGGTCTACCGTAGCGACCCGTACTACAGCAGTGATGCCTTTCAGCGTAGCGAAGGCGGCGATGCCCATCACTACAAACACGACCACAGATTTAAGGTTGCCACCACCAATACGCACCAGCGTTTTGCTGCCGCAGCCCGATGCCAGCACCATGCCAAAACCAAACAGCAAGCCGCCCACCAGCGCTGAGAGCCAGATGAATCGGCCTGATGCGTAAAGTGTCTTGGCGGGATCTATCTGGCCTGCCGCAGCCAGCGTGTAAAAACCGATCATGGCCACGCCTATGGCCATGCCCCACATGCGCATGCGGGTCCAGTCGCCCATCGTGACGATGTCACTGACGGCGCCCATGGTGCAAAAGTGGGTGCGCTGCGCAATGGCGCCAAACAGCGCAGACAAAATAAATGCCGCCCACAAAACTTGTGTTGTCAGGGCCTTGAGAAATGAAATATCCATGCCCGGATTTTAAGGCCAGGCAAGTACACCTACTTCAACTTTGTCAGGCGATCCTTTGCCACGGAAGCTGCTTCCGATTGCGGGTACACCTTGATCAGGTCCCCGAGCGTTTTGCGTGCTGACACCAGATCTTTCAACTCAACCTGACAATTTGCAATCGACAACGCAGCTTCAGGCGCGCGGAGATGATCGGGCGCAATTGAAACCAAAGACTTAAAGTTGATGACGGCTTCCCGATATGCCCGCAGCGCATACTGCGCATTGCCAAGCCAAAACAGGGCCGAAGGCCGGTAACCGCTGGCCGGAAACCGATTGATAAAGTCAAGGAAGGAGGTTTGAGCCGCAGCGAAATCACCTTTTCGCAATACGGAAAGTGCAGTGTCGAAGTCCCGCGTTTCGGCCGGATTGGCAGAAAACTCCACCCCATCAACTGTCACTTTTGCGGGCTCAAACTTTCGCATCCGCTCTTCCACCCCTTGACTCATGTCCTTTTGTTTGCGCTGGACGTCCGCCAGGTCACGGGCCAGTTGTTCGTCCTGCCCCCGCATTCGAGCCATTTCTGCCCGCAGCACTTCAATTTGGTTGGACAGATCCAGAACACTCCGGCGCAACTGCGCGTTGTCTTCACTGGCTTTTTTCAACTCGTCAAGATTGCGCAGCTGCTGCGAATCAACTTTCTGTCTCAACTCAAGTATGGCCTTGCGCGCCTCATCATCATCAAAAAGCGCGGCATGGGAATGCGTGGCAAACAGGCACAAAGCCATGCCAGATAAAAAGCAGCGCACAGACATCACAAAATTCATATTTTTATCAACGGTAATTCAATTCAGCACGGCGATTTTTAGCCAGGGAAGCTTCGTCAGACCCACTTGCTGCGGGCTTTTCTTTTCCAAAACTGACCGCTTCAACTTGTGCATCAGTCACGCCCAGCAAACCCAGTGCACGACGGACAGACTCGGCACGCTTTTGACCCAACGCCAGGTTGTATTCGCGGCCGCCCCGTTCGTCTGTGTGACCCTCAATGGCCAATCTGCGAATTTTATTGGATCCCATGAATTTTGCGTGCGCTTCAACTGCACTTTGAAATTCTGGCTTGATGGTAAAACTGTCGTAATCAAAATAAATAATTTTGGCAACGCCTGTCGGGCCAGCTGCCCCGAGATTGGATGCAGCAATTTCAACGGGCGCCACGGATTTGCTGGCCGTATCGCTGGGCACTGCGGGTGGCAACACGGCCTTGGCGGTGCGATTTTCCACGGGCGCCTCGTCCAGTTTCACATTGGAGCCGCAAGCTGCCAGTAGAGCAGTCAATGTGACAGCTACAAGGCTGTTGAAGATAGTACGTTTCATGATTTTCTCCCTGAGAACAGTTGAATTTGACTAAGTTAACGTAAAAAAGGACCCCAATAGGGCTCGCGAATGTCTCCACCAGCGCCTGTCAGTCTGGCTTTTATTTTTCCGTCGATGGTTGTGGTCATCAGCGCTTCACGCCCTTGTTGCTGGGTGGCGTAAACAATCAGGCGACTGTTCGGCGCGAAGCTTGGGCTTTCGTCGGCACTGGTGTCTGTGATGGATGTGACTGCTGAGTTGGCCAGTTCCATCAACTGCAATTTGAATGCGCCTGCGATTCTGGAGATGTAGGCCAAATACTTTCCATCAGGGCTGATTGCTGGTGATATGTTGTATGTCCCTGAAAAAGTAACGCGTTCGGCATTGCCGCCAGCTGCACCCATGCGGTAAATTTGAGGTGCGCCGCCCCGGTCACTGACGAAATAAATTGATTTGCCGTCAGCAGAAAAGGCTGGCTCCGTATCAATACTCTGCGACTGGGTCAAACGTCTGGGCTCACCGCCGTTTGCATCAATGGCATATAGCTGCGAGCCGCCATCCCGGCTCAAGGTTGCAACAATCTGCCGACCGTCAGGCGACCAGGCAGGCGCGCTGTTGGAGCCTCGAAAATTGGCCAGCAAACGGCGCTTGCCACTGGCCACATCATGCGCATAGATAACGGGTTTGCGGGATTCGAAAGACACATAAGCCAATTGCGCTCCGTTTGGCGACCAGGACGGGGAAATAATGGGCTCAGGGCTGGCCAGGGCTGATTGCGCGTTTTCACCATCGGCGTCGGCCACCCATAAGGTAAAACGCTGCGCATTTTTTGTGACGTAAGCGATCCGGGTTGAAAAAATGCCTTTTTCACCCGTCAGTTTTTCATAAACAAAGTCCGATATCCGATGAGCTGACAAGCGCAGATCAGCCGAGGTGACAGCAAAGCTTTGACCACCCAGATCCAGACCGCGCACCACATCCCAAAGCCGCAGACGGACATCAAAGCGCCCATCAGCCAACTGCGTAACACTGCCAGTAACCAAAGAATCAGCGCCTTTTTGTTTGAACGACGCCATGTCCGGCCTGGCAGCTTCGTCGAGCACCACGCCTGCTGTGTCAATGGTTTTGAAAACACCACTGCGGTCAAGATCAGCCTTGACGATTGCACCGATTTTTTGCGGTGCCTGCGCTTCACCGCGGAAAGTAGCAATTGCAATTGGCATTTGCGTCAAACCAACCCCGGACACCTCAACGCGAAATTGAGCCTGAGACAGGCTGGTTGCTGAAACTGTCAAAGCGGCAGCCAGCAAAACCAGCGCCCTGCGGCGAAACAAAATTGTCATATTTATCGTGAAAATAATAAATTCAAAAGGAATCAGGCACAACATTCATTGAAGTTGGTGCACTTGAAAATGCTGGTCTGAATCAATTTGCGCCAGACCTTTTTCAGCTTTTATCAGTTGGGTTTTCATCCGATCAAATACTTTTTTCTTGTTGACTGATTCATGGTCACGCTTTAGTTCAAAGTGCCAGAGATGGAACACTTCAGTTGCCCAAAAACCATTTTTTCGAACAACACCTGCGTGTCCAAGTCGCAGAACAAGGTCAGCATCTTCATGTCCCCAACCTTCAAAAGTTTCGTCAAAACCATTGACAGCTTCAAAATCTTTACGCCAGACCGCCAGATTGCAGCTTCTGATGCCCTGCCACTTGAAAGCTGTTTGTACCCTGAATAAAGACCACGGCCAGCCAAGCATGTGCAACAGTTTGTTGCTATCACCTTTAATGCGGGCAGCCAACCAAAAGCTGGGCGACTGGGCCAGTAAATCAATTTGCTGGTTGACCACTCTTGCCGTAAGACGCTCACTCAACAGGATGCGACTGCCATTCACAAAATGGTGTTTTTGTGCAAGTTGCGTTTGTGCCTGGACAAAGGATTTACCGGGAATACAGTCGCCATCAAGAAACACAAGATACTCGCCCACTGCATGTCGGGCACCCAAATTGCGGGCGGCAGCAGCGGTAAATCCAGTGTCAGCATGCCAGATATGCCGCACTGCGCATTTGAATGGTGGGCAATTTTCATGCAACAACTTTACTTGCGCAACCGTCGAGCCATCGTCAGCTATCAAAACTTCATGATTTGTGGTGCACTGTAGCGCCAGGGCGCGCAATACGCAAAGCAGCGCATCTGTGCGGTTGTATGTCAGCACAATAAAACTGATCAACATAGAACTACTGACGTGATTTCAATGGCTTGGACATGAGCCAAAGTTTGAGGTACCGGTAGTAGGTACCTTCGGCGTTTGAAATAGCCAATACAAGTCCCATCCTGCCATCGAGAAAACCCAGCCGGAAAATATAGGTACGAAGAAAAGCCCAGAGTCCATGTCCCAGCGCTTTGCGCAACGATGCTTTTTTGCCCGCTTTGTACAAGGCAAGCGCTCCTGCGCTTGAATACCGATTTGCCTTGTCTAAAACAGCTTCAAAGCTGGTAAAGCTTTCGTGCAGCAAATGTGATTTCAAACGCCCGACAGGTTTTGAGGTTACAAGTTTTTCATGAACCAGGTCGTTTGAAAATCTGGCGTTATCGCGCCGAAAGAGGCGACAGGTGAAGTCTGGGTACCATCCGCAATAGCGAATGTATTGACCGCAATAACTCGACAGCCTTGGAAAACTGTAGACATCAAATTCAGCACTGTGCATCACACCCAATATTTCAGCACGCAGCTCCGGAGTCACTCTTTCATCTGCATCGATGGACAACACCCAATCACCTTCAGCAAGCAGCAGCGCTCGGTTTTTTTGAACACCAAAGCCTTGCCAGTCTGGCGCAACACTGACCTGTGCCCCGCCTTTTCGAGCAAGCTCAATCGTTTCATCAGTACTGCCAGCATCAAGCACCACAATCTGGTCAGCGAACGCCACCGATTTCAAACAGGCGTCCATGTTGTGCGCTTCATTTTTTGTTATCACAATCACGGTTAACTGAATCAAGTCTTATTTCCTGCGTTTGTTGACCCGAGTGCGGGACAAATCAGTGCCAACGGTATCACCGATAATGTGAGAGACGATGATTGCACCCAGCCAAAATCACCAAAATAAATTCGACTTCAGGTTAATGCTTGCTTTTTTTGTAGCAGCATCGGTGGGTCTTTCCATGGCTTGGGTCAGTATTGCCAAGTTTGCATTGTTCATTTTTGTTCTGGTGGCGATGACCTGGCGGTTGGCAAGACGCCCGCGTTTCACTAAAGACGCAAGATCTTCGCAAATCCCCAAAAATACCGGGCGAGCCATTGCGGTCTGCTTGCTCGCATTCAGTTTAAGTCTGTTTTGGACAACGGCGCAGTCGGGCGAGTCGCTTGGGTCTCTTGGCAAGTACGGCAAGCTGTTGACTTTGCTGTTGCTACCGATGCTTTTGAGGTCCCGGCGAGAAGTCATTCAGGCTTTAACCGTGTTTGCTGTTTTGCAGGCTCTGCTCGCCATCAGTTCCTGGTTGCTGTTTTTTGGATTGCCTGTGCCATGGGCGACTTCCCAGAGGGCTGTTCTGGAATTTTCAGTGTTCTCAACTTACCTCGATCAAAGCATCATGAGTGCAGTGACAGCTGCAGTTTGCTGGCACTTAAGGGCAAGCGCACCAACTCGCCACGGGCAGAAGATTGCAGTGGCCATTGCGTTTATTTGCATGTCAAACGTGCTGTTCGCTTTGATTGGACGCAGTGGCCATGTTGTCGCCATCGTCGTACTGTCACTTGCCATCATGTGGGAGTTGCCGCGGCGTTATCGTTTTTTGCTGGTGATATTGCCGGCAATTTTGTTAACCGCTGCCTACACGGTGTCCCCTAAAGTGCAGATGCGCGTAACACAGGTGCAAACTGAAGTGCAGGCATTTTCATTTGACAAAGGTGAAAGCGTTGTTACGGGTACATCGTCTGGCATACGGCTTCATTTCTGGCATCGGGCGCTGCAATCAATTGAACAAAGCCCATGGCTGGGTTCAGGCGTTGGCAGCTGGAGCAACGAATACAACCGGCTGGAAAAGCAGTTCAGTCCCGGCAGTGTGATGCTGGGGGAAAAAAGCAATCCGCATCAGGAGTATCTGTTGTGGGGCGTGCAGCTGGGCGTGCTGGGCATTGTTCTTTTTTTTGGATTTTTAATGTGTATTGTTCGGGACATGGTGCAAGCAGATGCCCAGGCCCGCCGGGCAGGCTTGTCAGCCTTGGCAGCACTGGCGGTTTCGTGCCTTTTCAATTCAACCATTTTTGATGCCCTGATTGGTGATTTTTTCTGTGTTGTGCTTGGCTTGTTGCTGGCGCTTGCATTGCATCACAAGCATGATGTGCCGGTCACAAATCACCCGGCGCTGAAAGTTGCCTGATGCCTGTTGATCCATCTATGGAGCAGCTGCACGCCAAATCATTGAAAAAGTCGGTTTGGCAACGCTTTGTACGCGTGTGGCCGTATTTCAGGCATTCACGTGGGGCTTGGGCCGTGGCTATTTTGGCAACTGTCATTGCATCAGCCACTGAACCGTTCATTCCTGCATTGATGAAGCCACTGTTGGACCGCGGTTTCCAGGCTGGATCGTTGAATTTATGGCTGGTACCAGCCAGTTTGATGCTGCTTTTTACAGTGCGGGGGCTGGCAGGGTTTGTTGCGCAATATGCCATTGCACAAGTGACCAATGTCGGACTTCAGTTGTTGCGCCAGGCCATGTTCAACAAGCTGTTGACTGCCAAGTTGTCACTGTTTGCAGAGCAGACTGCCAGCGCGATTTCAAACACAGTGGTATACGAGGTCTACAACGGCTCCACCATCCTGAACAACGCACTTTTAAAGCTCGCGCGAGATGTGCTGACGCTACTGGCGCTGGTGGCCTACCTCATCTTTTTAAACTGGAAACTGATGCTGGTGGTTTCGCTGTTGTTTCCCGCTGTGGCCCTGGTCATTCAGCTTTTGACCCGCAGGCTTTACCGCCTGACAAAGCAGAGCCAGACAGCCACCGATGATCTGGCTTATGTGGTGGAAGAAAATGTGCTGGCTTGTCGTGATATCCGGCTGCACAACGCACAGCCCGGTCAGGCGTCACGCTTTGACATGCTCAGCCAGACTTTGCGCAGACTGTCCATGAAATCAACTGTGGCATACGCCAGCATGAGTGCGATCAATCAGGTGCTGGCTGCCATTGCCTTGTCAGCAGTGATTTCAATCGCATTGCTGCAGGGTTCTGAAAACACGGCAACTGTGGGCGGTTTTGTTGCATTTGTGACTGCCATGTTGTTGCTGATTGCACCCATCAAAGGGCTTTCTGATGGTGCCACGCCCATGACCAGGGGCCTGGCTGCCTTAGAGCGTGGTCTTGACTTGCTGGACCTCACCGATGACGAAGCTGAAGGCACTTTTTCAAAGTCAAGGGCTGCCGGGGCAATTGAGTTTGTCAATGTGGGAGTTGTCTACAAACAGGACGCAACGCCAGCTTTGGACGGTTTGAGTTTGACAATCAATGCAGGACAGACGATCGCACTGGTGGGTGCATCTGGCTCAGGCAAAACAACTCTGGCCAATCTGTTGCCCCGTTTTGTCGATGTGACGTCAGGCCACGTCAAGCTTGATGGTTTGGATATTCGGCAGTGGAGCCTTGCCTCGTTGCGGGCCCAATTTGCTGTTGTCAGCCAGCATGTTGTGATGCTCAATGCTTCAATCGGACTGAATGTCGTGTTGGGTCAGCCGTTTGACGCACAAAAAGTGATTCAGTGTCTGGAAGCCGCCAACCTGGGGCCATTGCTTGCCAGCCTGCCGCAAGGCATTGACACTGTTCTGGGCCACAACGCCATGCAGTTGTCAGGCGGCCAGCGCCAGCGCCTGGCAATAGCTCGGGCACTTTACAAAGACGCGCCTATTTTGATTCTGGATGAGGCCACGTCAGCACTTGACAGCCAGTCAGAACAAGCTGTGCAGGAAGCGGTGAAAAGGTTGACGGTCAACCGGACATCCCTGGTCATTGCTCACAGGCTGTCAACTGTGCAACACGCTGACCGCATCATCATGATGAGTGGAGGCAAAATTCTGGAGACCGGTTCTCATGCCGAGTTGATGGCACAAAACACAGCATACGCACATCTTTACAGACTGGGGCTCAATGCTGACTAATGAGGTGTGAGGCGGGGATGCCTGTCAGTAACAGCCTGCCGATAAACATCGTAATATTTTGCTTTTGCTTCCGCCCAGCTGTATTTTTGGGCAAACTCGAATCCATTTTTTGCAAGTTCATTGCGCATCTGTTCATCCAGCCATATCTGACTGAGCGCCTGGGCCATGCCAGCAACGTCGTCTGGTTCAGGCAGCAATATCGCATCGACATGATCAACCAGCAGACTACCCATGTTGTTAAAAGGCTCGTTGGTAGTTACCACCGGCACATGTCGGGCCATGGCTTCCAGCACAACCATCGGAAATACATCCTGCGTCGTCGGATGAGCCAGGCAGTCCATGGCCGCATAGGCATTTGGCATGTCACTGACAACACCCATGAAGCGGCATGATTTGCCCACACCTAATTTTTCAATCAGGTCGGTGTAGTGACTGCCTTGAGAGGGGTTGCCAATCACAATGATTTGCACGTCAAAAGGCAACAGGGCTACGCTTTTCAGCACGGTTGCAAGGCCTTTTTTTTTGAAGTCGTGACCGACAAACCCTACGGTCATGACCCCTGGTTTCAAGCCCAAAATTTCTCGTGCTGCTGTCTTTTCTGCAGCACTTGACTGATGCAGCGGAATGTCTACCCCTGGCGTCACAACGCTTGCTGAATACACGCCAGGCATGACAGCCAAAGTTTCGTCACGTACAAATCGGGACACAAAAACGCTGTGATGCCCAGATGTGCACATGCGTTTGTTCTCAAGCCACAAGTAAGCGAGAAGCCTTGGGCTGAGAGCGACACGCCAGGTGCTCATGCCCCGCTCCTTCAGGCTGGCATGAACTGTCTTGACGCTGACTGTCTGCACATCGCCATGGGTTGTGTTTTCAAAAGAATGAACAATGTCAAAGCCCGATCGCGTGAGCCTTTTTGTCTGCCAGTTGAACCAAAGCTGGTTAAGCCAGCGAGTCCGGATGGGTAGTCTGGAAACATGAATGTGCCTGAATAATTTTGGCGACTGGTCAAACGCCTGTGACACAACAGTGATGTCACATTCGTTCAACATGGAAGTAGCCATGGATACCGCCAGACTTTCGGCGCCTCCGCCGATTTTTGAAAAATTGCGGGTCAGGATGGCAAGCCGGGTTTTCACGGGGCGTAAATTTCAACTGGATGGTCGTGCGCACGCCGGTCTTCATAGGCTGTCAGACACTTAAGCAACAGCTGCGGCCATGTCGTCGTGCGGGTAACGCGCACGCGCGGCAACAGCAGGTTGTACGACTGCCCTTGAATTGCCCTTCGCCGGATGGTGGTTGTGGCTGTCAAATAACCTGCAGCTTGCACGCTTTGCACAGCAGATTTATTCAGGCCGCCGTAGGGATAGCAAAAGTGCTGAACCCCGCCCTGCTGGCGAATCATCGCTTCAAGTGCAATTTTTGACTGACTGATTTCAAAGGCCTGCTCTTCAGAGCTCAGCGTTGAAAGATTGGCGTGGTTCATGGTGTGTGAACCAACTTCCTGACCAGCATCAATCCAGGACTGCAGATCATGCGCATTCATCAAAGGCACCTGCAACACGCCAAGTCCCTTATCCCACGCATTGGTCTTGCCAACTTGGTTGGCAACGATATAACAGGTGGACGTAAAGCGGTAACGCCTGAGTACCGGCAAGGCACAACGCAAATTGTTTTCGTAACCATCATCGAAAGTAATGCCGAACACCTTGCCGCGCTTTTCACCGCGCAAGTAGGGCAGCAAGTCGCCCATTGATTTGCCTTGGTAGCCCAGAATGTGAAGCGCGGCCATTTGCCTTGCAAACGCGCCAGGTGAGACAACCAACCCGCGCATGGGCGAGCCTTTAGGCGGTGCTGCATCGACCTGGTGGTACATCAAGATGGGAATGATCTGGCTGGTCATGGTTTGTCAGCTCAGGCTACATCAGGACAATGTCGTATTGCTCTTGCGCCATGGCCGCTTCGGCCTGCAACAAGATCGGCTTGCCAATAAATTCGCTCAAACCAGCGAGGTGCTGGCTTTCTTCATCCAGAAAAAGTTCAATCACTTTGGGCGAGGCCACCACGCGAAATTCACGCGGATTGAACTGCCGCGCTTCACGCAAGATCTCCCGCAAAATGTCATACGTCACACTACGTGCTGTTTTGACCACGCCCTTGCTACTGCATGCACTGCAGGGCTCACACAGCTGGTGTGCCAGCGATTCACGGGTGCGCTTTCGGGTCATCTCCAGAAGGCCAAGTGCTGAAAAGCCATTGACTGTGGTTTTGATGCGGTCGCGTGCCAGTTGCTTTTGAAACTCTGCCAACACTGAGTCGCGATGGTTGTCGCGAGCCATATCAATAAAGTCAACAATCACAATACCACCCAAGTTGCGCAGCCTTAATTGCCGGGCAATCGCTTGCGACGCTTCCAGATTGGTCTTGAAAATTGTGTCGTCAAAATTGCGTGCACCGACAAAGCCGCCCGTGTTCACGTCCACCGTGGTCAACGCTTCAGTCTGATCAATGATGAGGTACCCGCCAGACTTCAGATCCACCCGGCGACCCAGTGCTTTGGCGATGTCTTCATCGATGTTGAAAAGATCAAAAATCGGTCGCTCACCCGCGTAATGCTGCAGCTTTAGCGCTGTGGCGGGCATGAATTCCTGAGCAAAAACTTTCAGCCGGTCAAACTGCTCATGCGAGTCAATACGGATGGTTTGCGTGCCGTCAAACACCACATCACGCAACACGCGCTGCAAAAGATTCAAGTCCTGGTGCAGCACCGATGCAGGTGGCAAACGGACGGACGCGTCTTTGATGCGCGCCCAGGTTTTACGCAGGTAGGCAATGTCTTCGGCAAGCGCTGCGTCCAGCGCATCTTCACCGTTGGTGCGCAGGATAAAACCACCACCGGCCTCCCCTGCAAGTGCAACAACTCGCTGGCGCAAATCTTCGCGCTGCCTGGGCGGTATTTTTTGTGACACACCGATGTGGTTGTCTTGTGGCAAAAAAACCAGCAACCTCCCAGCAATGCTGATTTGCGCTGTCAGCCTGGCACCCTTGGTGCCGATCGGATCTTTGAGCACCTGCACCATCAATGCCTGGCCTTCAAACAGCTGCTTTTCAATCGGTTTAACGGGGGACGCAGGTATGTCTGCATCGCCATGGCGGCTGTTGATGCTGCTCATCAGATCTGCCACGTGCAAAAAGGCGGCCTTGTCCAGGCCGATGTCGATAAAAGCTGATTGCATGCCTGGCAATACACGCGCAACTTTGCCAAGGTACACGTTACCAACCAGGCCGCGCTCCAGTGCGCGCTCAACCTGCAACTCCTGCAAGGCACCATGCTCAATGACTGCCACCCGGGTTTCCTGGGGCGACCAGTTGATCAAAATATCTTGTTGCATGAAAGTAAGATTTAAATTTTCAGGCCAGCTGCCTTGAGCAGCAGGGCTGTTTCGCGAATGGGCAAGCCCATGATGCCACTGTAGCTGCCTTCGATGCGCGTGATGTGCACTGCTGCCCTACCCTGCACGGCGTACGCTCCTGCTTTGCCTGCAGGCTCACCCGTAGCCACGTAGGTGTGGATGTGCTGATGTGTCATGGCAGCGAATGTGACTTTGGACGTGCTGAGCACGCCAGATCTTTTGCGCCCTGACTGCACGGCCACTGCAGTCAACACGCGGTGGGTACGGCCAGAAAGCTCTGACAGCATGCGTTTTGCGTCTTCTGCACCATCAGGTTTGCCGTAAATGGTGCGGCCAAGCGCGACCGTGGTGTCAGAGCACAAAATGGGGCCAGCTGGCAGCATTCTGCGCCCTAAACGTGCAACAGCTGCGTCCAGCTTCAAGCCTGTAACCCTTGTAACATAGGCGTCAGGCGCTTCGTTTTTCAGAGCAACTTCCATTGCTTCCGGGTCTTCGTTGTCGTCCGGCAACAGCAGCTCGTATTGCACACCGAGTTGTTCGAGCAACTGCCTGCGGCGCGGGCTCTGGGAGGCAAGATAAACAAAGGAAGCCATCATTTTTTCGACGCGCCGCCTTGAAAAAAAATAGCCTCAATGGGAGGCGACACAGTACACGAAGTGAAAAGCGTGGGGGCCATATTACTCACGATGGTAGGGGTGATTGATCGTGATGCTCCACGCTCGATACAGCTGCTCAATCAACAACACCCGCACCATGGCGTGTGGCAGCGTCAGGTCGGACAGGCGCAAGCGTTCATGTGCAGCTTTTTTAAATCCAGCTTCCAGTCCGTCCGGCCCACCGATCACGATGGCCACATCGCCTCCCGACAATTGCCAGGTCTTCAGGCGCTCAGCCAGTGCAACGGTAGTCACGCTGGTGCCACGTTCGTCCAATGCCACGATGTGCGTGCCGCGCGCAATGGCGGCTTCAATCCGGATTTTCTCAGCGAGCAGCAACGTATCCAGGGTTTTTGACGCGCGCGGCTCGGTTTTGACTGCCTTCAACTCAACTTTGATCTCAGGCGGAAACCGTTTGACATAGTCGTCATACGCTGTTTGCGCCCAGTCAGGCACTTTCAGCCCGACGGCGACTATCGTCAACTTCATTTGCTGCGTGGGGCAGATTTTTTCGCAACTGGTTTTTTAGGGGCTGTCTTAAGCGCTGATTTTTTGGCAGCCAACTTCTTGGCAACAGGCACTTTGACAATCGGTGTTTTGGCTGCGGGCCTGCGTGCCTGGACGACGGGCTCAGCAGCAGTTTCAGTCGCATTGCGCCTGGCTGTCCAGTCGTTGGTTTTACCCACCCGGCCAACATAGGAAGGGTCCACCGTTGTGGTGGGTATGCGGACTGGCTCTTTAGCCGCGGGCTTTTTCAGAGCAGCTTTTTTACCCGCAACTTTTTTACCCGCGACTTTTTTGACTGGATTTGCGTTGACAAGTGCCTTCTCCCTGGTCTCGACCTTGGCAGCCTTGACAAGGGGTGCAGGCGCGCCAAGTTTGAGTCTGATGGGCTTGTCACCCCACAGCTCTTCCAGGTGGTAATACTGGCGAATGGTGGGCTGCATGATGTGGGCAACGGCCGCACCGCAATCGACAATGATCCATTCGCCGTTGTCTTCGCCTTCAGTGCGCGGCTTGCCAAAGCCTGCTTCACGAACAGCGTCACGCACACTGGCAGCCAGGGCCTTGGTCTGGCGGTTTGATGTGCCAGATGCAATGATGACCCGTTCAAACAATGAGGTGATGTGCTCAGTGTCAAATACCGCAATGTCCTGGCCCTTGACATCCTCCAGTCCATCAACAATGGCACGCTGAAGTTTTTGTACGTCTTTTTTTTCAAGGGCTGCAGAAGATTTGTTTGGTGTGTTCATGCGGTGTTTCGATTAAGGGCAATGGATTCAAGGGGACTTGTAAAGTCGATGCTGAGCAATGTAGCTTTCAACGGTGGGGCACAGCAAGTCAGCCGATACCTGATTTTCGCCTAATCTGGCGGCCAGTTGCTGACGGATCGATGTTGCACTGATGGCTGTTGGCAGCATGGATAGCATCAAAATCCTGCCAGAGAGCTCATTATTGACATCAGAAAGCTCTTTAGCCCCATCAACCTGGGCTCTGTCAGCTACGCATATCATAGCAATTTTGGCGATGGCCCGCCACTCGTGCCACTGCCTGAAGGCCGCCAGCTGATCGCCGCCCATCAGCAGATAAAGTTGTGCGTTTGTATTTTCAACCTGCAATTCTTTCAGAGTGTCAATGGTGAAGGTTGGCCCGGTTCGCATTATTTCCCGGTTGTCCACGATCACCTGTGGCATGTCTTCAAACGCCAGCCGGGTCATGGCCAGACGATGTGCAGCGGCGCTGGGCACGCGCGCTTTGTGCCAGGCCTGTCCTGTCGGAACAACGTAAAGCACATCCAGCTCAAGTTGGACCAACGCAGCTTGCGCCAATGTCTGATGCGCCTTGTGCGGCGGATCAAACGCACCACCGAAAACCCCGATTTTTTTCAAAATTTGACTCAAACCCAATCCCGCCGGGGTAAAAATTCACGCGTCAAACGCTCTTCATGAGAGCCTTGCTCAAGTGGCCGCTGGTAAGACCAGCTGGCCAGGGGCGGCATGCTCATCAGGATTGATTCGGTGCGGCCACCGGACTGCAGACCAAAGTGCGTGCCCCTGTCCCACACCAGGTTAAATTCAACATACCTGCCGCGCCGGTAAAGCTGAAATTCGCGTTCCCGCTCACCGTAAGGAGTGGTTTTGCGCTTTTCAACAATGGGTAAATATGCGGCTGTCAGGGCATTTGCCACGCTTTGCATCATGGCAAAACTTTGCTGGGCTCCCAGCTCCTGAAAATCGTCAAAGAAAACGCCGCCGATGCCGCGTTGTTCGTCCCTGTGCTTCAAGTAAAAATATTCATCACACCACTTTTTAAAGCGCGGGTATTTGTCTTCACCAAAAGGGTCCAGTGCGTCCTTGCAAGTCTGGTGAAAGTGCATGGCGTCTTCTTCAAAAGCGTAGTAAGGCGTCAGATCCATGCCACCGCCAAACCAGCACACCACCGCGCTGCCATCAACTGGCGTTGCAGCGAGCATGCGCACATTCATGTGTACCGTGGGCACATACGGATTTCGGGGGTGAAACACGAGTGACACACCCAGCGCCTCAAATGGCGCGCCGACCAATTCGGGCCGGTGCTGGGTTGCAGACGGAGGCAGTTTGGGGCCACGCACATGAGAAAAGCCACAGCCTGCCCGCTCAAACACGCGACCTCCTTCCAGAATTTGCGTGATGCCGTTGCCCTGCAGCGTCTCGCCCGGCGCTTTTTGCCAATGGTCAGCTGTGAAAGCCTGACCATCCATGTCTGAAACAGCTGCGGTGATCCGCGTTTGAAGGCCCAACAAGAACTGGCGAACGGCGGGCAGATCTACAGCAACCGGGGGTGTCATGCTCATGGTTTGATGGCTCGGTGGCCAATGTCTTTGCGCATCTGCCTGCCAGGAAAATGAATATCTTGCGCCACTTCATAAGCCCGTTGCTGCGCAGCTTTGACTGTGCTGCCCAGCGCCGTGACGCAAAGCACCCGGCCGCCCGAAGTAACAGTTTCAACGGTTTCATTGATGCTTGCCGACGTGCCCGCATGAAACACCATGCAGTCGTCAAATTCTGGAGGAAGGCCTGCAATCACATCACCTTTGCGCGGCTGCAACGGGTAACCATGCGCAGCCATCACCACGCCCAGTGCCGGACGGCGATCCCATTGCAGCTCCAGCTTGTCCAGGCCGCCTGATGTGGCAGCCATCATCACGTCAACCAGATCGGTTTTGAGCCGCATCATGATGGGCTGGGTTTCCGGGTCGCCCATCCTGCAATTGAACTCAAGCGTTTTGGGTTTTCCCTGGGCATCAATCATCAAACCGGCATACAAAAACCCCGTGTATGGAATGCCGTCTTTCTCCATTCCCTTAATGGTGGGCATGATGATTTCGCGCATGGCCCGGGCGTGCACATCAGGCGTCACAACGGGCGCCGGTGAATATGCGCCCATCCCGCCGGTGTTGGGACCGTTGTCGCCATCCAGCAAGCGCTTGTGGTCCTGGCTGGTGGCCATGGCAGCGACGTTTTTACCGTCGCACATCACGATGAAGCTGGCTTCTTCACCCTGTAAATACTCTTCAATCACAACCTGGGCGCCACCGGCGTTGTGCGTCACACCCAGCGGGTTGCCTGCAGAATCCGGCGTCAGCATGAAATCGATGGCTTCATGAGCCTCGTGCAAGGCCATTGCCACCACCACGCCCTTGCCTGCCGCCAGACCATCCGCTTTCACAACAATGGGCACGCCTTTTTGATTGACATAAGCATGCGCTGCTGCAGCATCGGTAAAAGTCTCGTAGTCAGCTGTTGGAATGCCGTGCCGCTTCATGAAGGCTTTTGAAAATGCTTTTGAGCTTTCAAGCTGGGCAGCCGCCTGGGTGGGGCCGAAAACCCGCAACCCATGCGCCCGGAACTCGTCAACAATGCCGGCAGCCAGTGGTTGCTCAGGCCCCACCACGGTTAACGCTATCTTTTCAGTAGCTGCCCACGCACGTAAATCATGCACATCGGTAATATTGATGTTCTTCAAGCGCTTGTCCAGCGCAGTACCGCCGTTGCCAGGTGCAACATACACAGCCTGCACTTTTGGGGACTGCGCCAGCTTCCATGCCAAGGCATGCTCACGGCCACCGCCGCCTACAACCAACACTTTCATGAGCTGACTTTCATGTTTCTATTGAAGCGTTATGAAACACATCCTGCGTATCGTCCAGATCTTCCAGCACATCAATCAATTTTTGCATGCGTGCCGCGTCGTTACCCACCATGTCTATTGTGTTGTCAGCGCGCATGGTGACTTCGGCAATTTCAGGATTCAGACCTGCGGCCTCCAGTGCGGCTTTGACAGCTTCAAACGCTGTGTAGGGCGTCAACACCTCAACCGCGCCATCGTCATGCGTGATCACGTCGTCAGCGCCCGCGTCCAGTGCTGTTTCCATCACGCGGTCTTCGTTGGTGCCCGGCGCAAATATCAGTTGCCCGCAGTGCTTGAACTGAAATGCCACCGAGCCCTCAGTGCCCATGTTGCCGCCGTGTTTGACAAAGGCATGGCGCACTTCAGCGACAGTCCGCGTTTTGTTGTCGGTCATGCAGTCAATGATGATGGCAGCGCCCCCAATGCCATAGCCCTCGTAGCGCACCTCTTCGTAGTGCATGCCTTCCAGACTGCCAGTGGCCTTGGCGATGCCATATTTGACATTTTCCAGCGGCATATTGGCTGCTTTGCCTTTTTCAATGGCCAGGCGCAGGCGCGGGTTGGTCGCAGCATCGCCCCCGCCCAGGCGAGCCGCCACCATGATTTCCCGCATCACGCGCGTCCAGATCCGCTGGCGTTTTTCGTCCTGCCTGCCTTTGCGGTGCTGGATATTCGCCCATTTACTGTGACCTGCCACTGTGTTCCTTGAATTTCGACGGAGTTTTGAATTACGCTTGTGAATGACGCTTGCAGATTGCGTAGGAATCGTATTTTACTTTTACACCACAGGATATCCATGGCCGAACCCATATTGATTGCAAAAAACGCCAAGACTGTATGTGAACTGCTGCCAGCACTGGCCAACCGTCATGGCTTGATTACTGGTGCCACGGGGACCGGCAAAACCGTCACCCTGCAAACCATGGCGGAAAATTTTTCGCGAATTGGCGTTCCTGTCTTCATGGCGGATGTCAAGGGCGACCTCGCAGGCATCAGTCAAGCTGGCAAGATAAGTGAAAAGATGGCCGGTTTGCTCAATGAGCGCGGCATAGACCTTCCACAATCCACCGCATGCCCGACAACGGTTTGGGACGTGTTTGGCGAGCAGGGTCATCCGGTACGCGCCACTGTCTCAGACATGGGGCCACTGCTGTTGGGGCGGATGCTCAATTTGAACGAGACCCAGGCCGGCGTGCTGAACCTGGTGTTCAAAATTGCCGATGACAACGCCCTGTTGCTGCTGAATTTAAAAGACATGCGCGCGATGCTGCAGTACGTGGGCGACAACGCCAGTCAGTTCACCACCCAATATGGCAATGTCAGCGCAGCCAGTGTGGGCGCCATCCAGCGTGGGCTGCTGCAGATAGAAAGCCAGGGGGGCGCGCAGTTTTTTGGCGAGCCGATGCTCAATATCAGTGACTTTATTCAAACCGACAGTTCATGCGGAGCTGCTGCTGGCGGTGGGGGCAAAGGCGTGATCAACATCCTGAGTGCCGACAAGCTGATGAACGCGCCGCGCCTGTACGCCACGTTTTTGCTGTGGATGCTGTCGGAGCTGTTTGAGCAGCTGCCCGAAGTTGGTGATCTTGAACAACCCAAACTGGTCTTCTTTTTTGACGAAGCGCACTTGCTTTTCAACGAAGCGCCCAAGGTGCTGATTGAACGCATCGAGCTGGTGGTGCGGCTTGTGCGCTCGAAAGGCGTGGGGGTTTATTTTGTGACCCAAAATCCGCTGGACATACCCGACTCGGTGCTGGCCCAGCTGGGCAACCGGGTTCAGCATGCGCTGCGCGCTTTTAACCCGCGTGACCAGAAGGCCGTGAAAGCAACGGCACAGACCATGCGCCAAAACCCGGGTCTCGACATAGAAACTGCCATCACCGAGCTGGCTGTCGGTGAGGCGCTGGTCAGCCTGCTTGACGCAAAAGGCACGCCAAGCATCACGCAGCGTGCCTTTGTGTTACCGCCCGGCAGCCAGATTGGGCCTATTACGTCTGAACAGCGCCAAGCCCTGATGCAAAACTCGCTGGTGGCAGGTGTGTATGAAAAAATCGTTGACCGCGAATCGGCTTATGAAAAACTGAGCAGCCGGGCACAGGCAGGTGCGGCGGCTGCGCAGTCGCTTCCCGCTGGCGGCGCGGCGGGGCAAGCCGAGGGTGGCGGCATGTTGGGCGGGCTGAAAGATGTGCTTTTCGGCAGCACCGGGCCACGTGGTGGTGTGCATGATGGCCTGGCGCAAAGCATGGCCCGCTCTGCTGTACGCACAATGGGCTCTGCCGTGGGACGGCAAATTATTCGGGGCGTGCTTGGCAGCCTGTTTGGCGGAAAAAGATAAATCACAAAGGACTCAAACATGTCAAACGTTCACCTCATCAACCACCCGCTGGTTCAGCACAAGCTCACGCTGATGCGCCGCAAGGATGCGTCGACCAACACATTTCGCACGCTGCTCAATGAGCTGTCAAGTCTGATGGCTTATGAAGTCACACGCGACATGCCGCTGCAGAACGTGCAGATTCACACCCCGCTGGAAACCATGACCGGCAAGACCATTGATGGCAAAAAGCTGGTGTTTGTGTCCATTTTGCGGGCTGGCAATGGCATATTGGAAGGCATGCTGAACGTGGTGCCCGGTGCCCGGGTGGGTCACGTCGGCTTGTACCGCGACCCCGCAACGCTGCAGGCGGTGGAGTATTACTTCAAGATGCCCAGCGAGATGGCTGAACGCGACATTGTTGTGGTGGACCCCATGCTGGCCACAGGCAACTCTGCCATTGCAGCAATTGACCGATTGAAAAAACTCCATCCCAAATCGATCAAGTTTGTGTGCCTGCTGACTTGCCCCGAAGGCATTGCTGCCCTGCAAACAGCTCACCCGGACGTGCCGATTTACACAGCAGCCATTGACCGCCAGCTCAATGACCACGGCTATATTTTGCCGGGGCTGGGAGATGCTGGGGACCGGATTTTTGGGACTAAATAAGCTTGTAGCGCAAAGGAAATATGCGTGAACAGCTCATAAATCAATAGCAGTTGTCCCGCAGTTCATACTAGAAAAAAACTCTTGTTAGCTGACCGTTACCCAGGCAAACCTTGACACTCCACACCCAATTACAAACCGACAACAGCGAAGAAGACGTCAAAGACGCTTACATCAAAGCTTTGGGCCTGAAGGGCTACACCAAAGGCCTGATCGACATGCAAACCAAAGAAATATGGTTTGAGGCAAAAGACACGGGCAAGACATCCAGCTACGCCATGTTCACGCAGCTGCTGCATTACGTGCAGGTGGCGCTGAACAAGGGAGAAGCGGTACCGCCATTCTTGGCGGTGATAGACACGCAAAAAGCGGCGCTGATGAAGAGCACCGACGTGCTGCCGTTCTTGGCCAAAAAAACCGTCAAATGGGGCAAGTCTGCAAGTCAGTTTTCGCAAGAGGCCCTGGACGAGATTTCTGCGCATATTGGCGCGCACTTTGTCTCCTTCAAAATCGCCACGCATGAAGACGAGTTCATCAGCACCGTCAAAGCCGCCATCAAGTCTGGCGACATTCTGCGTACACAAATCACGCCGGACAACCTGAAACAGGTATTTGACAAATGGGTCGCCATGGTTGGCCGTGAAATTGTGGGCGTTGCCGAAGAGGACTATGCCCTGCTGTTTTTTGCCGACATCATGCATGACGGTACGCTGTCGACTCACGCCAACCTGCCCGCCGAGCTATTGCACAAAATTGGCGCGCCGGTATTCAGCCTGAAAGGCAAAAACTTCGAGCTGGGCAACAAAGAGGGCTACCGCCAGTTTTGGGCGATTTACCACAAGCCCCCAAAGTCTGAATACCGCGACTACCTGCTGGAGCGCCGCGACAGCCTGATTCCGCTGGACGAGCGTAGCTACAAAGGCGCGTTTTACACGCCGCTGCATATGGCTGATAAGGCATATGACAAACTAACTGAAACGCTGGGTAAAAACTGGCAAAAAGACTACATCGTGTGGGACATGTGCTGTGGCGTGGGCAACCTGGAGGTTAAACACAGCAACCCTCGCAACATTTACATGAGCACGCTAGACCAGGCTGATATCGACGTGATGAAAGCCACTAAAACCTGTGTGGCAGCGCAGCGGTTTCAGTACGACTACCTGAATGATGATGTTACCCCTGATGGAACAATTGACTACAGCTTGACCAACAAGGTGCCCGCGCCGTTGCGGGCTGCGATTGCGGCGGGCAAGAGGATATTGGTGTTAATTAACCCACCCTATGCGGAAGCTACAAGCGGTGGAAATACAGTTGTGGGCGCTCAGACAACAAGCAAAGAAGGTGTTGCGAAAACGAAGTTTGCCACCTTGGCGATGTCCAACTATGGCAAAGCAAGCAACGAGCTTTTTACCCAGTTTGTAGTACGGATTACTAAAGAAATACCAACGGCGACATTGGCAATGTTTAGCAAGCTGAAATATGTAAACGCGCCTACTTTGGAAACGTTCAGACAAGTTTGGAAGGCGACATATTTGAACGGGTTTGTTGTCCCTTCCCAAGCTTTTGATGGCTTGAAAGGCAATTTTCCTATTGGTTTCTTGATTTGGAAAACTAATCAGCTAGGCGTTAAAAATATCAGTATCACGCAGATCGAAGCGGAAATATTGGACAAAAACGCTCAAGCAATTGGGGAAAAGAGGTTTTTTAATCTGCCAAATAACCAGTTACTCACAACGTGGATTAATCGTCCTAAAACGAACCAGCAAGACGTCATCCCTTTAAAAAACGCAGTTACGCCAGCCACCGCCACGAAAGATTTGAGGGGCACAAAGTGGTCTGATGATGCTATCGGCTACATGTTGAGCGGTGGTAACGATTTGCAGCACGCAAGGCAACAAACCGTTATTTTTTCCTCTGGCTATGGGAGCGCACGCGGTTATTTTGTAAATCAGGAGAACCTTTGGAAAATTGCTGTCCTATTTGCGGTACGCCGATTGATAAAACCTACATGGCTGAACGATCGAGATCAATTTTTAAAACCAACGCAATCACTCACGGGAGAGTTTAAAACCGACTGTCTCATTTGGATGCTGTTCAACGGTAGTAACCTCACCGCCAGCGCCAACGACCTCGAATGGAACAACAAAAAGTGGTCAATCGTCAACCACTTCATCCCGTTTACTGAAGCTGAAGTAGGAGCAGCTGACCGATTTGAATCTGACTTCATGGTGCAGTATCTGGCAGGCTTGACCTTGTCTAGCGAAGCGCAGGCCGTGCTGGACGCGGGTCGCACGTTGTGGCGAGCCTTCTTTGCCCATATCGATGTGCGCACCGTGCGCGACACCTACAAGCTGAACCGCCCCGACGTAGGCTGGTACCAAATTCGCAATGCGCTGGCAGCGCGCAATTCAAGCGGCGACACCATGCCAGTGAGCTTCGGCGGCCTGGAGTCAGCGTATCAAGCCCTCAGCGACAAACTGCGCCCGCAAGTTTTTAGCCTTGGCTTTTTAAAATAAAAATATTTATGTGACGGTGCTGAACGAATGTGAAATGGCGTGACGCCAATTGCGGTCTGCGCAATATACTGTACAAACTTCAGTGCTAACCAAGAAAGGTGATTTTCTATGTCATTCCAAGCCAGCGACGTCGTCCCCTTCTCCCAGGCACGGGCAAATTTGTCTGACCTGGCAATTCAGGTCAAAGCCGGAGCAGAAAAAATCATCACCAAAAATGGCGAAAGCTATGTTGCCCTGATTGACGCCAGACAACTGGACTACTACCACCAGCTAGAGCGGGAGCACGTTCATTTGCTGTTGATAGACGATGCGCGACGTGGGCTTGATGACATTGCAGCCGGACGAACCTTTGAAGCAGATGCAGCTTTGGAAAGCTTGCAGCAACTTGGCGCCACAGCCCAAACCAAAAGTGCCAACAAGCTCACCCAAAAATACCGCGTCCAAAAACGTGGTTAAACCGGGCGTTAACAAGCCAAGCGTTGATGAGCGGGAGTCAAGACAATACCGGGTTGAATTAACCACAAGCTTTTTAGACCGGCTTGAAGCAATTGAACGCTTTCTGACCGACGCAGACGCATTACCAGCGTACGACAAGTTGCTGGCGGGGTTGAGAGCAAAAGTGATTCCAAACCTGCGCCGCTTTCCGCGGATGGGGCGTCGCTATTCAGACAGGCTGCCCCAGTCTGCGGAAGCGCTGGTGCAACTTGCCAGCCTGCCCAAAGGCGCAGCGGATGCGCTACGGGAATACCTGCACGGTGATTACCTGATTCTTTACATCGTTCCGAAAGGCGAGCCGGTTATTTATTTGCTTTCAATACGCCATCACAAACAGATTTCCTTTAACTTTGAACGGTTAGAGCCTGCGCCATGACCAGCTACTGGCTCATGAAATCTGAGCCCAGCGAATGCTCAATTGACGATGCGCTGGCAGCCAACAAAGCAACCGTGCCGTGGGTTGGCGTGCGCAACTATCAGGCGCGCAACTTCATGCGTGATGCGATGCGTGTGGGTGATGGCGTTTTGTTTTACCACTCAAGCTGCGCTGAGCCGGGCATTGTGGGCACAGCGCGGGTGGCGTCCAAGCCCTACCCTGACCCCACCCAGTTTGAAGTTGGCTCACCCTACTTTGATGCCAGGTCAAAACCTGCCGAGCCAAGGTGGATGCTGGTGGACGTGCAGGTCGTTGCCAAAACCCGTAACCTGGCGCTGCCTGAGCTGCGCGCCGTGCCTGCACTGGGGGAGTTGCTGGTGCTGAAAAAGGGCAATCGCCTGTCCATCACGCCAGTGAGCGCTTTGCATTGGCAGCTGATTGGCAAACTCTTGCAGACGTGAATTTGCTATTAATAATGTAGCTGCTAGCGCATATATAACGTGCGATATAGCACCAAAACAGTCATATTTCAGGCTGTTTTTGACTCCAGCAGCTTGACCAGCGACCAGAGCACCCGGTTCACGGGTGTGGCAATGCCCAAGGCCGCGCCACGCCGCACAATAAAACCGTTCAGGTAGTCAATTTCAGTGGGTTTGCCGCGCGCCAAGTCTTGCGCAGTAGATGACTTTTGCATTGGCATGCTGTTGGCCAGTCTGGCAACTGCGTCGTGTACGTCGCCTGCCAGATCCACGCCGTCTGCCTTGGCCACAGCCAGGCATTCAGCAACGACATCACGCATCACGTCCTGCACACCGTCGCCTGCGACTGTTGTGCCATATGGCAGCTGCGTGATGGCTGATACAGCGTTGTAGGCGCAGTTCAAAATCAGCTTGGCCCAAAGCTCGCCCCGCACGTTGTTTGACTCCGCGATTGGCACACCAGCAGCCCGCAGGGCTTGCAACACTGCTGTGTTGCCCGGCGTGGGCTCACACACCAGGTCACCCCGGCCATGGTGCTTGACATGCCCGGGCCCTGCCATTTCAGTGGCGACGTAAACCACTGCGGCGCTGACCTGATGGCCACCCTGCGCAGTTAGAACGGCGCGCAGCCGCTCGGCGTTGTCCACCCCGTTTTGCAAACAAAAAATGTGCGTGCCCGAGCCCAAAAAAGGCGCCATCAAACGCCCGACGGCCTCGGTGTCGCCAGATTTGACGCAAAACAAGATAACGTCGGCGCCGCTCACTTCGCTGGCATCAACGCTGGACTGCAAGGCAATCACCTCGTCAAAGTTCTGGGTTTGCAGACGCAGCCCCGCGTTGGCGATGGCCGCCACGTGCTGCGGCCGGGCAATGAGCACCACCTGGTGACCCGCGCGCGCCAGCATGCCGCCGAAGTAGCAGCCAACTGCACCGGCGCCCATCACGGCAAATTTAAGAGCTTGCACCGCCACCGCTTCAATGCCCGGAAAAGTCAAGCAGCGTGAACAATTTAAGACCCGCAGCACGCAGCTTGCTTGACCCTTGCAGCTCAGGCAAATCAACAATAGCAGCGCCTTCCATGACCGTTGCCCCCAGCTTTTCAAGCAGCTTTTTACCCGCCATCATGGTGCCGCCCGTGGCTATCAGATCGTCAATCAGCAGCACTTTGTCACCTGGTTTGACAGCGTCGGTGTGCAGCTCAACGGTGGCACTGCCGTATTCAAGCTCGTAGGTTTCCTGTACGGTGGTGAAAGGCAGCTTGCCTTTTTTGCGAATTGGCACAAAGCCAATGTTCAGCTCATAAGCCACGACCGCGCCCAAAATAAAGCCCCGCGCGTCCAGACCGGCCACCACGTCGGGGCGCAGCGCCGGGTCCATATAACGGTGAACAAAAGCATCGATCAGCACCCTGAATACTTTGGGGTCTTGCAGCAGCGGCGTGATGTCCCGAAACTGCACGCCGGCCACGGGCCAGTCAGGCACCGTGCGGATATGCCGGCGCAAATAAGCGCTGTAACTTGGCGCATCACCATGCGGCTCACTTTGTTTGTGCGTTGTTTGGGTGGCAGCAGGGTTTTGCATAAAAAGCGGGTTGTAAATTTGGCGTGTCGGATGAAATTATTGCGCAGCATTCAGGCAACCGGCCGAGGATAAGCGCGGAACATCCCCATGAACATGACAGCGCCGATGACCAGTGCGCTGGCGGCAATTTCAAGGGCCAGGTTAAAACCTTGGGCAACTGTTGCGCTGCGGCTGAGCAGCCACGCAGCCAGCGGCGGGCCAGCGATCTGGCCCAGACCATAAACAGCGGTGAGCAGCCCCATGCTGCTTGCTGGATTCAACGGCTTGAGGCGGCGCACCTCCTGCATGGCAAAAAACGTGATGGCCGTGAACGGCAGGCCCAGCAGCAGGCTGCCAATGGCAAACCCCAGCGGCGTTGGCAGCCACACGGTCATGATGACGCCAAATGCCTGCATGACGTAGCACGCGGCCAGCAGCAAGCGCAAATCCACCTTGAGTGGCACCCGGGTGGACAGCAGCGCGCCGGCCACCACTGCCAGTCCAAACAGCGGCCAGAACAAGTCCAGCCATGGCGAGCCTGGCACGACCTGGCGGGCAATGACCGGCAAAAATGTAGCGGTGATGATGTAGCCCAAACCGTCCAGCCCATAGGCCAACGCCAGCCATGCCATGTGCCAGCGGCTGACCCCGACTGGCAAAACCACCGGAACTGCTGGAACCAGCGGATGCGGCGCTGCGGACAATATGCCAGCAGACTGGGGCAACCCATACGCCGTTGAGCGTTGCCCAAAAACCCGCCACACCCACGCCGTGAAGGCGCAGGCCATTGCGCCCATCAGCAACCAGCCTTGGCTTGCGTGCCAGTGCCAGCCCACCATGGCGCTGGCCAGCACCCCGCTCAATGCGATGCCAGCGCCGGGCCCTGTGTACATGATGCCGCCCAGGTGGCTGGACTGCTGTTCGCCCAGGCGCGCCAGGCACCAGCCCGACGTAAAAATAAACACAAATGCGCTAGCAACACCGGCAGCAAATCGCAAAAAAGGCCACAGTGTGGGTGCATCAAGCGCCATGCCAAGCGTCAGCGCGCAAGTTGCCACCAGCCCTGCGCGCAGCCACGTGGTGGGTGCAATGGCCGGCAGTCCGCTGAAGTGCGCCCACAGCCTGGGCTGCACCGTGCACAGCATGGCACCGACAAAATAGCCAAAGTAATTGGCTGTGGCCAGCCAGCTGGCACCGGCCAGGTCCACCACCCCATCGGACAGCATCATGGGCAGCAGCGGCGTGAAGGCAAAGCGCCCGATGCCCATGGCAGTGGCCAGCGCCAGAGCCCCCGCAACTGCAACAGCCAAAGGCCGGACTGTCATGCCGTCAAGGCTTTAAAACAAGGTTGATGCGGCGTTGAAGGCGTGCAGCTTCCACGCTGTTGCCGGTGGACTCTGCCAGCTTGAGCTGTACCCCCAGCCAGGCCAGCAAAGCTCTTTTCCAGCCCTGGCTGGAGGCTGTGTCAACCGCGGCTTGCACCACTGCAGGGCTGGCCCGCCCAGCTTGCACGGCAACGCCGGATGCAACCAGCAGACTCAAGGGGTCTGCTATGCTTAAAATAGCTGCTTGCGCATTATTTACGGTCGCCAGAGCACTTATTTGTTGATTTTTCGGCAATAAAATGGCGTCTTGTGCCTGCAGCGTGCCGGCCAGATAGTCGGCGTAAGCCCGCTCGGCTGGTGGCGCGTCCTGGCGCAGTTTTTCAAAACCTGCACAAGGCTCAAACACCAGGCTGGCCACGCGGCTGGCACAAGCCAGCAACTCGGCGCGCGCCATTAGGTCAATGCGCCCGGTACTGGCAATTTCACTTTTGGCCTGGGACAATTCAGCCGCTTGTACCCGGTTGTTGCCTTCCAGGTAGGCGGCCACTGCGCGGTCCATCGCGCCTTTGGCACTGAGCTGCCAGTCAGCGGGCTTGGGGCCGGACGCGCAACCACCCAGGACTGTCTGAGCCACTAAAACTACACAGGCTGCAATGAGCTTCATGGCAACTTCACTTCCGTGTCCCGTGCAAAAGGCCATTTGCGATTGATGTCGTTGATCAGGCCATCAACCTTGCGCAGGCTTGACTCAACTTCGCCGCGCAGCGTCCCCAGGTCGCCGCTGGCGTCTTTCACATTTGTTCCGATGGCCTGCGCCTCGACCAGCACGGCATCAACCTTTTTCAGGCTGGTGCGGGCATCCGTCAGCAAGCCGTTGAGCTGCACCACCGTGGCCCGTGTCTCTGGCATCAAGCCCTTGTCTCCAAACACCTGGGCGTCGGCTTTGGCGGTCATGGCATCAACCTTGACCAGCAGCGAATTGACGTTTTTGCTGGTGGTGTCCAGAGAGTTCAAAAGCTTTTTCGCCTCATCGGGGCCACCGAGTGCAACTGCCAGCGCACCGCCCGGACCGTTAATCCTGGCAGTCAGCGTTTGCAAATTGCCAAAGCTGGCACCCAGCGCGCCCTGGCTGCTGACAAGCGAGCTGACGCTTTCCAGCAGGTCTTTGGCTGAAGCAATCAATTTGGGCACTTCGGCGCCTGCATCACCCTGCAGCACTGTGCGCATTGCGCCATCTTCCAGCGGCGGGTCGGTCATCACGCCGGTGTAAGCCCGAATATTGGTGCCGCCCACCAGCGAGCGCACCACGGTGTACACACTGGACTGGCGCAGCCAATGTGCATCTGCACTGGCAATATCCACCAAAATGCGTGCCTTGCCATCGCCTGCCAGTTCGATGCGGCGCACCCTGCCAATCGGAAAACCTGAAAACGTCATGTTCATGCCCACCACAACGCCCTCGGAGTCTTCAGAAACCAGCACCAGGCGCTGGGTGCTTTCAAACATGCCGCGCGCATACATCACATACAGGGCCGCCGCCACAATCAGCGCCACGATAAAGCCCAACAAAAGCACTGCCTTGAACTCCAGGTGATCATTTTCTGGCGGACTTTGGGGGTTGCCAGATGTCAGGTCAATTTTGTCGCTCATGACTCAATAATAATTGCCAACGAGTGACAGCACTTCAATCAGCAAAATTATGGCAAACATGCGAACCAGGCTGCGCATTTCAGAGCTGGTGCGGGTGTTGTTGGCAGCACCGCCGTACAGCGCCGATGCCATGGGGATCAGCGATACCGCCAGACTGAAAAGCAGGGTTTTCAAGACAAAAATCAGTGTGACTGCGGGTGTAAACACCTGGCCAAACAGGCGTGTATAGCCTGCAAAACCGGCCAGATTAAACCCATAAATCGCGACGTAGGCCACCAGCAACGCCACCACGCAGCTGAGCACCGCCAGCGTGACAGTTGAAAAAATACCAGCTGTCACGCGCGGCAGCACCAGCCGGGCAATCGGGTTGATGCCCTGCTGGCGAAGCTTGTCCATGTCACCGCGGGACTTCAACTCAGCCAGCTCGGCGCCGTCCGGAATCGTGCAGCGAAGCGCTACAAAAAGTGCAGCAGTCAGGGGAATCAGCTCCAGCACCAGCACCCTGATCACCACTTGCAGCGCGTACTGCGACAGGCCGTAACTCAAGGCAGTTGTTGTCACAATCCGGGTTAGCACCAGGCTGATCAGTGCGCACAGCAAGGTAAAGCTGGTCATGATGGGCGCCGTGTTGTCATACACATGGCGGGCCAGCACAAGGGCGTCTGCACGCTTGTAGCTGGACGGTGTCACTGCCAGCAGCAGCAGCACCGCACCGAGGTGCGCCAGTCGCCACCACTGCACCAGCCAGTGCCGGGCGCTGTGGTTGGTGCGTGCCAGCGCTTCGCGCCACGGGCCATTCGAAATCATGCTTTCATGATAACTGGCGCTGCGATTCGCCTGATCGACGATGGAGACCAGGTGTTACAGCGAGCGGTTTGCCTGAGTGTTTTGCTGCGTGTCCTCTGCCCCCTTTGGGGGCTCCTCCTTTACCTCCGCAGAACACTCAGGCAAACCACTTTTTTGCTTAGGCGTGACTATGAAAAAAGCCAGGGCAGGCCATGCAATGTTGCCATGCCTGCGCCTAGGGTGATCAGCATGTTGCCGCGCGTGGCAATTGCTGCAAACAAACCAATGATTGCCGCACCGTATCTCGTCCAATGTGTCCAGCCTGCCATTTCACCGCCCACCATGGCGACGCTGCTAAACACGATGGCCGCAAATATTGCTGGCACCATCAGTTTTAATACACGGTTCAACCAAGCCGGCATGCCCTTGTCGGCAAAGAGGCCAATGAAGGAATAACGAATCAAAGACGTACCGATAGCCAGGCAGAGGACAACCGTCCAGCTGTCAAATGTGCTCAAGCTTGTCATGTTTTTGTCCCGGTTAATTTTTGCGCCAGCAAGCCAGCAAGCAGCCCCGCCAGGCACGCTGCAATCAGCCCCAATTTAAGTGGCAAACCAAACAGCACCACACTGGCCACGCCGCCCACCAGTGCACTTGCTGCCATCGGCACACTGCGAATGGACGTGGCGGCTATGGCAACAAACGACAACGGAATGGCAAAGTTAAGCTGCCAACTGCTTTGGACAATATTGCCTGCGAAAATGCCGACAGCACAAAACAACAACCAGAAGCTCCAGAACATGGTGCTGCGGCCTGCACAGCAGGCAATGCTGTTTTTGTCATGCGGGTGCATGCGTTCGCGCTCTTGCAGCAAAGCAAAACTGGCATCAAACAAAAGGGCTGCCACCACGATGCGCTGAGGCTTGGCTAAATGGCGCACCGTGCTGGCCATGGCAACGCTGTACACCGCCATACGCAGGTTGATCACGCAGCCCGACAAAATCGCTACCCAAAGCGAAGCGTTACCCTGCAAAAATTGCACCAAGACTGTTTGAGATGACCTGGCAAACACAAGAGCAGGGAGTGCAACGGAAGCGCCCGTCGTCAGCCCGGCATTGACGGACGCTAAACCACACACCAGGCCAAAGGGCAGATAAGACGGGATGACCAGAACGGAGTGGCACACACCACTCAGATAGGCGGTGCGCACGGGTGGGTTGGTTAAAGCCTTGGGAAAGTTGATTCCCGGATTTTCACATGCGGTGTTTTACAGACATTCAAGGCGTTGGCTGCAGGCGTATCAGCTTGCCATTCGGACTGTCCGTCAGCACATACAGAAGCCCATCCGGGCCTTGCCTTACATCGCGAATACGGTCACCGGCTTCGCTGAGCAATCTGCTTTCACGTACCACTTTGCCGCTGTAGGGTGCGCTCAGTTCGATACGGTCCAGGTAGGCAAACTTCAGCGAGCCCACAAACAGGTTGCCCTGCCAGGCTTTGCCGTAGCGTTCGCTGGTTAAAAACGCCATGCCTGATGGCGCAATTGAGGGTGTCCAGTGGTGCAGAGGCTGCTCCATGCCAGCTTTTTCAGTCAAGCCTTCACCCATTTTGCCGCCGCCGTAGTTTTCACCATAGGTGATGATGGGCCAGCCATAGTTGAGGCCGGGCTTGGGCAGGTTGATCTCATCGCCGCCTTGCGGGCCGTGCTCGTGCATCCACAGCGTGCCATCAGGGGCCAGCGTGGCGCCTTGGGGGTTGCGGTGCCCGTAGCTCCAGATTTCAGGCAGCGCGGCTGCCTTGCCAAAGAAGGGATTGTCGGGCGGCACGCTGCCGTCTTTGTTGATGCGGATAATTTTGCCGTGATGGTTGTTCAGGGTTTGCGCATCTGCCATGCGGGAATAACGCTCACCCACCATTAAAAACAGCTTGCCATCGGGCTTGCCACTCCCCTTGTCATTTATGCCCGGCGCGCGGCTTTCAACAATGCGGCAGCCAAAATGCGCGCTGCTGGATACTTTGGGTTTTTGGCTGAAGATGATCCTGACATCGTTGAGCCGGCTCATGTCGGGGCCCAAGGTGGCTCGGGCCAGCGCTGTACTGTTGCCGTTTCCCACATTTGCAGGCTCAGAAAAGCAAAAGTAAAGCGTGCGATTGCTGGCAAAGTCAGCGTCCAGCACCACGTCAAGCAAGCCGCCCTGCCCGCCTGCCGCCACGTCAGGGACACCTTCAATCGCTTTGCCAAGCCTGCCAGCCGAATCCACAACCCGCAGCCGCCCAGGCCTTTCTGTGACCAAAAATCGCCCATCCGGCAAAAAAGCCACTGCCCATGGGTGCTGCAACCCGCTGGCCACCACCTCCGGCCGCACGCCCTGGGCATGTGAAGCCAGACACAGCAGGCTGAACGCTATAAAACTAATAGCTGCTTGCGCCCGTTTTATTTGGACTAGAGGCTGATTTGACGCACATACAGGGGCTATGGCAAACATTTTGAGGCTTTCAAAGTGGGTATTGCCATCATTTTGACTGGCAGACATTCAGGTCGCTGAATGGAAACAACATGACCATCAACAGCAACAATGTCGTTACAACTCAGGGGTTTACCATTGTTTTTTACCTGTGCTACGGGTTGACTTCACTGTTCTGCATCAAGTATCCTGCAAACCATGCGATTGAAACCTGCCCTGACAGCCTGCTTGACGGCCATGCTCTTGACGGTAAACACCTACGCAGCACCCAGTGATGATCTGGACAAGCTGTTGGCAGACAAGGGATTGCTGGGCCAGATTGATCAGGTCAGGCAAACCATGGGGACCAAGGCGTCCGAGCTGGTGGTCAATGCCATGGGGTTTTTGGGTGTGCCCTACAAACGAGGCGGCAACACGGTTGAAACCGGCTTTGACTGCAGCGGTTTTGTGCGGTCCATGTTTGAGCAAACGATAGGTCTCGTGCTGCCGCGCCGTGCAGAACAGCAAGCTGCCGCCACACAAAACATTGACAAATCTGAACTCAAACCGGGAGACCTGGTGTTTTTCAATACCATGCGCCGGGCTTTCAGCCATGTGGGCATTTACGTAGGTGAAGGCCGGTTCATTCACTCACCCAAGCCGGGCGCAGAAGTGCGGGTTGAGAGCATGACCAACAACTACTGGACCAGCCGCTTTGACGGGGCGCGCCGGGTTCAGACGTCCAACCCAAACGCAGATTAGTCTGGTTTTACGCCAGCGTCCTTGATAACGCGGGCCCACTTGGCCGTTTCAGCACTGACAAAAGCATCGAATTCTTCCGGGCTGCTGCCTGCAGCAAACGTGCCCATGGCATCGAGCCGGGCGCGCGTTTCGTCGCTTTTGATGATGCGGCTGACCTCGTCAGACATGCGCTTGACGATGTCCCTGGGCGTTGCAGCTGGAGCCAGCATGCCGGCCCAGGTGCTGCCGGTAAATCCTGCCAGACCGGGTATGCCCTGTTCCATAAATGTGGGCACATCGGGCACGGCAGGCAAGCGCCGGTCGCTGGCCACACCGATCAAACGCACCCTGCCCGCCTTGCCCTGGGCAATCAGCCCGGTTGCTGCATCTAAAAACAGCTGAATCTGCCCACCCATCAAATCCGTCAGTGCAGGCACTGCGCCGCGATACGGTATGTGGACCATGTAGGTTTTGGTCAGTGATTTCAGCAGCTCGCTTGTCAGGTGCGCAGCCGAGCCATTTCCCGATGAGCCAAAACTCACCTTGCCAGGATTGGCACGGGCATAGTCAATCAGCTCTTTGGCAGTTTTAAAAGGCGCATCATTGTTGACAGCCGCCAACAGTGGCGATATGCCCATCAATGAAACACCCGTCAAATCCTTGCGGGCGTCATACGGCAGCTTGGGGTACAGCGTGTTGTTGGCAGCATAAGCGGCAATCACAACTGCAAACGTGCTGCCGTCAGCTGGTGCCTTGGCCAGCATGTCCACACCAATAATGCTGTTGGCACCGGGCTTGTTGTCGACCGTCACGGTTTGCTGCAACCGGTTTTGCAGGCCCGCCTGAACAATGCGCGCCATCTGGTCGGTAAAGCCACCCGGGGTATAGGGCACGATGAGGCGGATCGGCTTGTTGGGCCATGTGTTTTGAGCAAAAACGGGCGCACATACTGCACCGGCAGCAACAGTTGCAGCCAGACTGAATTGCCGGCGGGTCATCAATCTGGATTGCGCCATGATTTGCCTCAAATCTTCCACTTGGCCAGCAACTCAGTTGGCGACAGGGAATCGTAGCTTTCAAAAGGCTGGTGAATCCAGGGATTGGTCGGCAAAGTCTCAACCGAATAATCACACTGAAAGCTCGATATGCCCTTGGTCCAGATCACAGCGCTGCGTAGCTCGGTGATGGGGGCGTAGTTGTTTTTGAGCTGGTGAATAACAGCGTTCAAGGTGTGGCCGGTGTCCGCCAGGTCATCGACCAGCAAAACCTTGCCTGCGATTTCGCCTTTGGGTGTAGTGATAAAACGTGCGATGTCCAGTACACCCTGAGTGGTGCCAGCATCGGCCCGGTAGGAGCTGGTTGACATGATGGCCAGGGGCTTGTCAAAGATGCGCGACAAGATGTCGCCGGGCCGCATACCACCGCGTGCCAGGCACAAGATGGTGTCGAACTGCCAGCCCGATTGATGCACCTTGATGGCCAGCTTTTCTATCAGGTTGTGGTATTCGTCATAACTGACGTAAAGGTGCTTGCCGTCTTCTGTCAACATGTCATCTGCTCCTGTTAGTATAGCTGCTAGCGCCCGTATTGATTGGGCTAGAGACTTGTTTTATGCATAAAAATGCTTCTAATTGGCCAGATAGGGGTGCGCAAGCATGATCGTGTGGTCGCGGTCCGGGCTGGTGGAAATCATGGCAATTGGCACGCCGGTGACCTGCTCAATGCGCTGAAGATACAGGCGCGCGTTCAATGGCAGTTTGGCGTAGTCGGTGATGCCAACTGTCACGTCTTTCCAGCCGTCCAGGGTTTCGTAAATTGGCTTGCAGCGTGCAATATCATCCGCGCCCATTGGCAAAATATCCGTCATCTTGCCATCCAGCTCATAGCCGGTGCACAGCAGCAACTTGTCAATGCCATCCAGGACATCCAGCTTGGTAATGCACAAGCCACTCAGGCCATTGACCTGGGCTGAACGTTTGAGCAGCGCTGCATCAAACCAGCCGCAACGGCGGTATCTGCCTGTGACCACGCCGCGTTCTGCACCTACCGTGCTCATGTGCCAGCCGGGTGTTCCTTCTTTTTGCCAATCCAGCTCGGTTGGAAAGGGGCCACCGCCTACCCGGGTGCAGTAGGCTTTGGTGATGCCCAAAATATAATGCAACATGCCTGGACCAACGCCAGAGCCAGCGGCGGCATTGCCCGCCACGCAGTTGCTGGACGTCACATATGGGTAGGTGCCGTGGTCAACGTCGAGCAGCGTGCCTTGCGCGCCTTCAAACAGCAGATTGGCCCCAGCCCGATGCGCATCGTTCAGTTCGCGCGACACGTCGGCCATCATCGGCTCAAGTTGCCCGGCATGGCTCATGGCTTCAGCGTAAGTCGCTTCAAAATCAACGGCTGGCGCGTTCAGATATGTTGTCAATACATGGTTGTGCAACTCAAGCAGTTCGCTTAGCTTGGTGGCAAAGCGCTCCGGGTGCTTGAGGTCCTGCACGCGCAGGGCGCGTCTGGCAATCTTGTCTTCATAAGCGGGGCCAATGCCTTTGCCAGTGGTGCCAATTTTTTCAGTGCCGCCTTGTTCACGCAAAGCCTCTCTGGCAGCATCAAGCGCAGCGTGAAAGGGCAAAATCAGCGGGCAAGCTTCACTGATGCGCAAGCGGGAGCGAACCTCAACGCCTTGCGATTCCAGTTGTGCAATTTCTTTGAACAGATGCGTGGTCGACAGCACCACCCCATTGCCGATGTAGCACTTGACGCCTGGCCGCATGATGCCACTGGGAATCAGGTTGAGCGCAGTTTTAATGCCGTTGATCACCAATGTGTGGCCCGCATTGTGGCCGCCCTGAAACCTCACCACGCCCTGGGCGGACTCGGTCAGCCAGTCCACCAGTTTGCCTTTGCCTTCATCGCCCCATTGTGTGCCGACCACCACCACATTGCGTCCAGCGGTGGTGGCTTGTTGGTTCATCATCATGTCTTTGTTTTGCCTCGTAAAAGGGGACTCAAAAATTGCAGAAAAATCAGACGGAAATCACGCAGAAATCACATAGATTTGGCCATCGCAACGACTTGCCATTGGTTGCCTGAAAACACCAGTTCACGGTCGCAGTCAAATTCATTGACCTCATGCTCATGGCCGGGCATGACGCACACCACTGTGTCACCTGCTGCCCGCAGCCTGGCAATGGCAGTGCTCAGTCCAGCATTTTCAGCCCACGGGGCGCGCACAGCTGCCTTCAGGGGGCGCGGCGGCAGCACACTGACAAGCTCCTTCAAATCAAGGCTGAATCCTGCCGCCGGCCGGTTGCGGCCAAAGACTGCACCCACTTCGTCGTAACGTCCGCCCCTGACCAGTTCCCGGCCCCTGCCGTAAATGGCAAAACGCGGACCGCTGTAATAGGCATAGCCGCGAAGGTCAGCCAGATCAAAACTGACTTTTGCAGAGGCTTCGACATTGGACGCCAGCCACTTCAAATTCAGGAGCGCCTTGCGCACGTTTTTATTGGTTCCCAAGGCTTTTTCCGCCTCATCCAGCACCGTGATGTCTCCATAAAGCTGGAGAAGGATTTGCAAACCGTCGCGCGATGCAGCAGGCAAGTCTTTCACACTGCCCGTCAGGCGGACAAGCTCCGAAGCGTCTTTGGCGGCCAACGCAGCATGAATACGGCTCAATGTGTTGGCAGCAACCGGGGTGCCTTGCAGCAAGCTGCTGACAATCCGCACATCCGCCATGTCCACACTCAAATCCTCAATGCCCGAGGCTTTGAGGCCCTGCAGCGCCAGCATTTGCGCCTCAAGGTCTGCCTCCGGCCCGGCATGGCCGTAAATTTCAGCACCCAATTGCAGCGGCTCGCGGGTCGCATGGGGCCGATCAGACAAGGTGTGCAACACCGGGCCACAGTAGCAAAGGCGCGTAACGCCGGGGCGGTTGAGCAAATGGGCATCGATACGGGCAACCTGCGGTGTAGTGTCTGCCCGCAGGCCAAGTGTGCGGCCCGAGAGCTGGTCAACCAGCTTGAAAGTTTGCAGATCCAATGCTTCGCCAGTGCCCGTCAGCAGCGACTCGATGTGCTCCAGCAAAGGCGGCATGACCAGTTCATAACCGTAGCTGCGGGCGGTGTCCAACCACAGGCGGCGGAGCTCTTCAATGTGGCGTGCCTCGGACGGCAAAACATCGGCAATTTGATCCGGCAATTGCCACGACGACGACCAGGCTGGCATGTGTTGATTCGGAGGCTGTTAAAGACCCAATTTTACCGGGCGAACACAGCAGAATCTTTTTCAGACGCGCATCGGTGCAGTGTCAGCCTAAAAAAACAATTGCCAGTAATCCTAAAACAACACTGTGCCAACCGAATATTCGGATTTGCGCGACTGTTATTTTGAAATCCTGTTTGAAAACGCTCTGCCGTCGCTTGGGAACACCGGAGGCAACAGTTCCTGTAGCAGCCGAATCATCACCAAAGCGAGAGCAGGAACAAGAGCAAGAGCAAGAGCAGGAGCTGACAATGTGCCGGACTGCCCTGTCAGCTCTATTTTTTGGAGGCTGGTACCGCTGCAACGTTGCCGCGCATGGCCTTGAAGAACTCTGACGATGGATCAACCACCATCACGTCGCTCTTTTTATTGAAGCTGGCCTTGTAAGCATCCAGGCTGCGATAAAACTGCGCAAACTGGGCATCACGACCAAAGGCATCGGCATAGAGGGCCGATGCCTTGGCATCCCCTTCACCCTTGATTTTTTGGGCATCACGGTAAGCTTCTGCAATCAGCACATCGCGCTGGCGATCAGCATCGGCACGGATTTTTTCACCTTCAGCACTGCCCGTTGAGCGCAACTCATTGGCTACCTGCTGGCGTTCAGACTTCATGCGCTGGTAGACCGAGTCAGCCACCGATGTGGGAAAGTCAACACGCTTGATCCGAACATCCACAATCTCAATGCCGAAAGTTTTTGCATCGTCGACCAGGCGCTGCTGCACGCCCTGCATGATCTTGTCGCGGTCAGTGGACAGCACGTCCTTGACTGTGCGCTTGGTAACTTCTGAATTCAATGCATCCTGCACCACCGATGTCAGCCGTGCTTCGGCTGTCTGGATGCTGGTGCCGCCCGAGTTGTTGCGGATAAATTGGCGTGCATCGGCAATGCGCCACTTGACCAGCCAATCAACCACCAGGTTTTTCTTTTCAGCGGTCTGGATGGAACCTGTCTCTGGGCTGTCCAGTGTCAAAACGCGGCGATCAAGAAACACGACGTTTTGAAATGGTTGCGGTAATTTGAAACGCAGGCCCGGCTCAGTAATGACTTCTTTGATCTGACCAAACGAATACAAAACGCCAAACTGGCGCTGGTCCACTACAAAAAGGGTAGAGGCAAACACTGCCAGCAATACAAGCAGAGAGGTGACGAAAAGTCCAAGTTTATTCATTGTTGTTTACCTGATTAACGGCCATCACGGTCACGGGTGCGGCCACCGTCGCGGGACCGGGTATCGGGTGCGGGAACAGCAGCTGGCGCAGGTGCTGGTGCGGTGACGCTGGGAATAACTGCGGCGTCTGAACTGGCTCCAACGCTTTGATTTCCGGCACCGGAAGCGGCCTGCATCAGTTTGTCAAGCGGCAGGTACAGCAGGTTACTGCCCTGCTTTGAGTCAACCATCACCTTCGTGACATTGCTGTAAATTTGCTGCATGGCGTCTGTGTACATGCGATCACGGGTCACCTGCGGCGCTTTTTGGTATTCAGAGTAAACAGATTTGAATCGCTGGGCATCACCATCTGCGCGGGCCACAACATTGGATTTGTAGCCGTCAGCTTCTTCCTTCAATCGTGCAGCGGTACCTTTGGCGCGCGGCACCACGTCGTTGGCGTATGCCTGACCTTCATTCTTCAGGCGGTCACGGTCCTGACCTGCTTTGAGGGCGTCGTCAAATGCAGCCTGAACGGGTTCAGGTGGCTGAACGTTCTGAATGTTGACAGTCTGGATCAGGATGCCTGTTTTATACCGGTCAAGCTGAGCCTGAACACTCTTGACCACATCACGTTGAATCGATTCACGGTCCTTGTTCAGCACTGTGTCCATCGTGCCTTTTCCGACGACTTCGCGAATCGCCGATTCAGCTGCTTTTTTGACAGCGTCATCAGGATTGCGGTTTTGAAACAGGTAATCCGCAGCGCTTTTCAGCCGGTACTGGATTGTGAATTTGATGTCCACAATGTTTTCATCCTGCGTCAGCATGGACGACTCTTTCAGTCCAGCAGCACCGCCAGACGAACCTTTGCCGATTTCAACCGATCGCAGCTGAGTCAGGGCCACGGTTTCATGGCGTTCAATCGGGTAAGGCAGGCGCCAATTAAAGCCAGCATCCCGGGTACCCTTGAGCTCACCAAAGCGTGTAATAACTGCTTGTTGACCCTCTTGCACAATGAAAAATCCGGTGCCAAGCCATATCAGAACAGCAACGGCAGCAATCAAACCAGCACCGATACCAGCGCTCTTCATGTCGGGCTGGAAACCACCGCCGGAAGGTGGTCCACCGCCCCCCGAGCCATGGGTGCCGCCAACACGTCCGCGTGTGTTTTTGTTGTTCCCAAACAGACCATTGAGCTTTTTATTGAAATCACGCCACAACTCGTCGAGATCCGGCGGACCCTGGTTGCTGCCTTTCGGCCGTGGGCGCTGCTCTGGCGCCTGCGGCGGACTTTCAGGAGCAGCATTGGGACGGGAATCTCCTTCAGCAGGTTTGTCCGCAGGTGGTTTGTCACCGTCGCGGCCCCAGCGGTTGTCATTCAGGTTAAACACGCCGATAGCGCGGTTTTTCAAGCGGTCATGCCAAGTGACCAGCGTCTGCAGCCCGGGATTCATATTCATGGGTTTTTGATTTTATTTCGTGATACTGATATTGTGCCCAACTTACACCGTTTTCTGTACAACGTCCTCATGCGTGTCAAGGATATGTCCAGAAGAAAGAGTTGTGGCGTGCCTGGCGAGCAGGCGCCGGAGCTCAGGCACCTGCTCGCCAGTTTGTGCGCTGACAAAAATGCGCTCTACACGGCTGACACCCTGCGTAAATGCATGATTGACTTCAAACATGTCACTCAAATGCAGTGGCCAGCGTGACTTTTCAAGAGCATCGAGTTTGTTAAAAACCAAAATCTGCGGAACCTCAGCGGCCCCAATTTCCTGAAGTACCCTTTGCACCTGTTCGATCTGGTCCAGATATTCCGGGCTGGAAGCGTCAACCACATGGAGCAGCAAGTCAGCATCGGCAGCTTCCTGCAACGTTGCGGCAAATGCGTTGACCAGGCCATGTGGCAAATCGCGTATAAAACCGACCGTGTCTGAAAGCGACACCATCTGCCTGGTATCGCCCAAAAACAACTGGCGTGTTGTGGTGTCCAGTGTGGCGAACAGCTGGTCTGCAACGTATGTTTTGGCCTTGACCAGCGCGTTAAAGAGCGTAGATTTACCGGCATTGGTGTAGCCAACAAGTGAGATAGAAAACGAGTTTTGCCGGTCTCTTTGCCGGCGCTGGGTTTGCCGCTGCTTTTTGACTTTGACAAGGCGCTCCTTGCACCTTTTGATGGCTTCACCAATCATTCGCTTGTCCAGCTCAATCTGCTTTTCACCTGGGCCGCCACGCACACCTGCGCCGCCAGTTTGGCGCTCCAGATGCGACCAGCGGCGAATCAGCCGGGTAGACGAATATTGCAAGCGGGCCAGCTCAACCTGAAGCTTTCCCTCGTGACTTCGTGCCCGCTGACCAAATATCTCCAGAATCAGAAGCGTCCGGTCGTTCACCGGCAATTCGAGGTGACGTTCAAGGTTCCGCTGTTGTGAGGGACTCAGCGCCTGGTCAAACAGAATCTCGGTGGCCCCCACTTGCTGGGCCAGCCTTTTGATTTCATCGGCTTTGCCACTGCCGATAAAAAGGGCTGCGTCGGGCGCACGCCGTTTGCAGGTGACCTTTTCAACGGGCTGCATTCCGGCTGTTTGCGCCAGCAGTCCCAGCTCTTCAAGTGTGTTGTCGAAGTTGGCAGAACTAAAGTCAACGCCTACCAAAATGGCAAGTGGCTTGACGCTGGCGGGCAAAAGAATCGTGCTCAGCTGACGGCGCTCTCTTCAGGAGCGGCAGGTGCAAAATTGACAGCCCTGCCCGGGACAATGGTAGATATGGCGTGCTTGTAAACCATTTGCGTGACTGTATTGCGAAGCAAAACGACGTATTGGTCGAAAGACTCAATCTGGCCCTGCAATTTGATGCCGTTGACCAGGTAAATTGATACAGGAACATGCTCTCGACGTAAAGTGTTGAGAAATGGATCCTGGAGTAACTGACTTTTGTTGTTGCTCACGATATGTTCCGTGTTTGGGAGTGGGTAGACCTGAACAATATCACAGCAAGAAGCCATGACTTGTAGGTCTAAGGCGATTCCTTGTCTTTGTAAGGGTTTGACGACGTTTTCATCTGGATACGCATAGGTGTTCCAGTCAAATCAAACTCTTTGCGAAAGCGTCCTTCCAGGTATCGCTTGTACGATTCGCTCACATGCTCCAGTGAATTGCCATGGACGATGATGATGGGCGGGTTCATGCCGCCCTGATGGGCATAACGCAGTTTTGGCCGAAAAACGCCGACCCGCTGTGGCTGCTGAAACTGCACAGCCTCCAGCAGCAAGCGTGTCAACACCGGGGTGGACATTTTGCGATTGGCAGATGCGTGCGCTTGAGCAATGGACTTCCATACTGGCCCCAGCCCCTGCCTTTTGATGGCCGAGATGTAATGGATCGCGGCAAACTTCAGAAATCCCAGGCGTGTTTCAACAGAGCGTGCCAATGTCTCGCGCTGGTAGGCATCAACAGCATCCCATTTGTTGATGGCCAGCACAACAGCACGGCCGCTTTCCAGAACATAACCCGCAATATGCGCATCCTGATCGGTCACGCCTTGCGTTGCGTCCAGCAGCAGCAAGGTCACATTGCAACCCTCAATGGCCTGCAATGTCTTGACGACCGAAAATTTTTCAATTGCTTCAAAAACTTTGCCCTTGCGCCGCAGGCCTGCCGTGTCAATCAGCTCAAAGCGTTGCCCTTCCCGTTCAAATGGAACTGAAATCGCATCCCGTGTCGTGCCCGGCAAGTCAAACGCAACCAGGCGTTCTTCGCCAAGCCAGGTGTTGATCAGAGTTGATTTCCCCACATTGGGCCGCCCGGCAACGGCCAGCTTGATGATTGACGGATCTTGCGGTTCGGCGTCTTCCAGGGCTTCTGGCAAATGCAGCAATTCAAGCGCCGTGTCGACCAGTGTGCGCATGCCCTGGCCATGCGCTGCAGAGACTCCCAAAACCTCGCCAAGCCCAAGCTCGAAAAATTCTGACAGCTGCACGCCTTCCAGCATGCCTTCGGCCTTGTTGGCTGTCAGGACACACGGCTTGCCCAACTTGCGAAGGTATTTGCCAATGTCATGGTCTTGCGCGCTGACACCGGCTCTGGCATCGACCACAAAAATGACGACATCGGCCTCCGCCACTGCCTGGCGGGTTTGCTTGGCCATTTCCTTGTAGATGCCGCTTTGGGCATCGGGCTCAAATCCACCGGTGTCAATGACGATGTATTCATGCGTCCCCAGTGTGCCGTTGCCGTAGTGCCGGTCGCGTGTCAATCCGGCGTAGTCCGCAACAATGGCATCGCGGCTTTTGGTCAGGCGATTAAATAAAGTTGATTTGCCTACATTGGGCCGGCCCACCAGGGCGATAACAGGTTTCATCTCGACTTTTCATATGACCTGGCGGTCAATCTATCTATCAATTATTCAGGCACAAATCCGTAGATTCCGCCATTGCGGGTCACAACAACCAGCGTGTTGCCCGCCAGAACCGGTGCAGCAGCTATCGCCGAGCCATCGGTGTTCAGCCGATTCAACAAACTGCCATTTTCTCGGGACAGCAAATGAACAATGCCCGCAAAATCGCCCACGGCCACCGAACGTCCCACTACCAAAGGCGCTGTCAGACTGCGGTAGCGCAGCACATCGGTGGTCCACGCCCGCTCACCGTCGACCCGGCTCCAGGCCTGAACCGTGCCATCTGCCTCGGTGCCGTACAAACGCCTGTCATCCCCATGAATTCCTTGCGAGCCATTTGCAGGCTTTGTCCAGAGCAACGCACCCCGTACGGTATTCACACAACCAACAGCAGCCTGAAAAGCCCTGGCGCAGACAACATCACCATCACGGCTGACGCGGCCCACAAGGTCAACAAGGCGTTCCACATCGTTAACGCCACGCGGTGAAGCAATGGGCGCTTCCCAACGAACACTGCCATTGGCCGGGTTCAGGCCTGCCAGTCGACCTGACAAACCCACCACCAGGGTGTCACCCACTGCTGTCAACACCCCAGATTGCTTGAGAACAAGGGGCTCGTTGGGACGCTGCTGAGTCCACAACTTGCGACCAGTTTGCCCATCAAAAGCATTGACGGACCGGTCGGCAGCCAAAACAAAAACACGCCCGCCCGCCACAAATGGCGATGTGTAAACCTGCGCGTTGAGCTTTTGGCGCCAGATTTCCCGTCCGTCTGCAAACGCCACAACATCATTGGCTTGCGTGACCACTGCTGCGGTCTTGCCATCGCTGCCAACGCCTGCTGAAATCGGCGCGCCCGCGCTGGCGCGCCACATGTCTGCGCCAGTTCGTGCGTCAATTGAAGACACACTGCCGTCGCTGCCAGCGACAAATACGCTGGTGCCCACGACTGAAGCGTCCAATGGAAAATTCACGGCACCCACACGGGACACCCAAGCCTGTTTGGCAACAACATCACCACTGACCGACTGCAATGCAGCCGGTTGCGGTCTGGCTGGTCCAGACAAACCAGGTATCAATGAACAACCCGAAAGCGAAATGACTAATGCTATACAAACAGGAGCTGCTGACGCCCATGATGTGTGGGCTAGAGGGTTAAATGTCTTGTAAAAACTCATTTTTTTGCCTCTAACGGGCTTGCCGGTGGTGCAACTGCGGCAACTGGGTCAACGCCAAGCGAATTGAGCTTGACCTCAACCAGGCGGCGATATTCAGCACGCTCGTCAAGTCCCTTGTAAGCTTTTTCATATTCAACTTTTGCTTCGGCTGTTTTTCCTTGCAGCAGCAGAACATCGCCCCTGCGGTCGCTGACCAGTGGCGCAAAGTCCTTGTCAAAATTACCTGAAAGAGTTTTCAAGGCTTCGTCATAAGCCTTGCTTTCCAGCAAAACACCTGCCAGTCGCAGCCGCGCAATTGACTGATAACCGTTGTCCTTGGCTTTGTCCGTAACCCACACCAATGCGGCTTTGGCAGACTCGATATTGCCTTTGTCATAGTAGGCTTTGGCTGCCAGCAAGCCAGCCTGATCGGCGTATACCGTGCCTGAAAAACGGTCTTTCATGTCGGCCAGAGAGCGATCAATACGCGCTATGTCACCGCTTTGCACTGCACGATCTACCTCGTCATACATGCTGGACGCCTGCGTGGCCTGCTTGCCCTGCCAATATTGGTAGCCGTTCCAGGCAGCGATTGTTCCGAAAACGACAATCAATCCCCAAGTGATCATGTTGCCGAAACGCTTCCAGAAATGCTTGAGTTCTGCAAGTTGTTCTTGCTCTTCCAGATCCAGGTGTTGTGCCATAAAAGTCAGTTTAAATAATGGTTTTCGAAACAAAACCAGATTGTCGGGCAAGGCCGGGTGTACAGGCTTGATTGTAGGGGGCAGCTGCCAGGCAGGCGCAGAGACTATCGATGCAGAAGCTGAGCCCATTCGGCTGCACTGTCCAGCCGATGCAAGGTTTGGGCATCAGCCTTGTCAGCTCCAGCTGGCGCCCGAAGTGGCTTGAGTGCCACACAGCCCTGCGCAAGTTCATCCGCTCCAAAAACCAGGGCAAAGCGCGCACCACTGGCATCTGCTTTTTTAAACTGCGATTTCATGCTGCCCATGCCTTCGAGCGTTGAGCCAGAATGCATTTGCACACTGATGCCACTGCTCCTCAACACCTGCATTACCTGGAATACAGCAGGCAGCGAAGAAGACTCCGGGATGACTGCATACGCATCTGGCACGGGCAAAGCCATCTCCCGGCCCTGCTCCTTGATGAGTTCAAGCACCCTTTCAACACCCAGGGCCCAACCAACTGCAGGGGCAGCTTTGCCGCCAATTTGCTCAATGAGATAGTCATAACGACCACCACCACAAATGGTGCCTTGGGAGCCAAGGCTTTGGGTGACAAATTCAAAAACTGTCAGGTTGTAATAGTCCATGCCGCGCACCAGTCGCGGATTGATCCGGAAGGCAACGTTGTTGGCTTCGAGTATCGATTTGACGCTGTTGAAGTGAGCCAGCGAAGCATCACCCAGGAAATCCATCAGCCTGGGGGCAGCTTCCAGCATGGTTTGCATCGCCGGGTTTTTGCTGTCCAGCAAACGCAGTGGATTTTTATAAAGGCGGCGCCGCGCTTCCTCGTCAAGCACATCACTGTTGGCTTCAAAATAGGCAACCAGTGCAGCCCGGTGCAGTCTGCGCTCTTCTGGTTGGCCGAGACTGTTCAGTTCAAGTTGCACGTCTTTCAAACCCAGCGCTTTCCACAAGGCATCGGCCAGCAAAATAAGTTCTGCATCCAGTTCAGCTCCAGGAAAGCCGAGTGCCTCGGCACCTATCTGGTGAAACTGTCTATAACGGCCACGCTGTGGGCGCTCATGGCGAAACATCGGCCCCATGTAGTACAGCCGTTTGCCACCTTCGTACAACATGGCGTGCTCGGCCACGGCGCGGACAACACCGGCTGTGTTTTCTGGCCTCAGTGTCAATGCTTCGCCATTGAGCCTGTCTTCAAAAGAGTACATCTCCTTTTCAACAATGTCTGTCACCTCGCCCAGCCCACGGACAAACAGGGACGTTGGCTCAACAATGGGGGTTCGGATGTTGCGGTAGGCATAGCGGGCCATCAGCGTGCGAACGATGTCTTCAAGCCACTCCCACCGCGCTGATTCAGGCGGCAAGATGTCGTTCATGCCTTTTACAGCAACCAGTTTTTCTGCCATGGCGTTTTAGTGGGCTGTGGCAACAGACTTGCCATAACGATTTTCAATGTAAGTTTCAACAATGCCGCGGAACTGCTGGGCAATGTTATCGCCCCGCAAGGTGACACTTTTTTCACCGTCAATGTAAACCGGGGCAGCCGGGGCTTCACCTGAGCCAGGCAAACTGATGCCAATATCAGCGTGTTTGCTTTCACCGGGACCATTGACAATGCAGCCCATCACAGCCACCTTCATTTTTTCAACGCCGGGGTATTTGCTCCGCCACACTGGCATCTGCGAGCGCAGAAAATCATCTATTTCCTGCGTCAACACCTGGAATGTGGTGCTGGTCGTGCGGCCACAACCGGGACATGCCGTGACGCTGGGATTGAAGCTGCGCATGCCAAGGGCCTGGAGTATTTCGGACGCAACGACAACCTCCTGCGTACGCGCTTCCCCCGGCTGCGGAGTGAGCGACACGCGAATCGTATCGCCTATGCCTTCTTGGAGCAGAACTGACAAGGCAGCCGCAGAGGCGACCGTCCCTTTGGTGCCCATGCCTGCTTCAGTCAAGCCTAAATGCAAGGCATAGTTGTCGCGTTTTGCAAGCTCGCGGTACACAGAAATCAGGTCCTGCACCCCGCTGACCTTGCAGGACAAAATAATCTGTTCGCGTGCCAGACCCATTTTTTCAGCCAGCCTGGCGGAATCGAGCGCAGAGGTGATCAGCGCCTCATACATGACCTGCTTGATGTCCCACGGTTGGCTCCGGGCACTGTTTTCGTCCATCAAGCTGGCCAGCAACTCCTGGTCAAGACTACCCCAGTTAACACCAATTCGCACTGCCTTGTTCCAGCGCACAGCTGCCTCAATCATCTGGCCAAACTGCTTGTCGTGTTTATCACCCTTGCCCACATTTCCGGGATTGATCCGGTATTTCGACAGGGCTTGCGCACAATCCGGGTAGTCGGTCAGCAAGCGGTGTCCATTGAAATGAAAGTCACCAACCAGCGGTACGTCAATTCCCATGCGGTCCAGCTGCTGCCGCACATACGGTACGGCCTGCGCAGCTTCAGGCGTGTTGACCGTAATACGCACCATCTCCGAACCAGCAATTGCCAATTCCTTGACCTGAATGGCTGTGCCAATGGCGTCGACCGTGTCGGTGTTGGTCATCGACTGGATGCGCACGGGTGCATCGCCGCCTACAGTGACTGTGCGTGCCCCCCAAACCACCCGCGCCTGGCGCGTAGCACGAATGGCTGGCTGGGCAATGCGAATCGGTGTGCAACTCAGCATTTACTTCACCTCAAACCGTGCAACGTTGTCTTTTGAAACCGGATTCAAATCAAATGCCTGCCCGCGTATTTGCACTTGTGTCACATTGGCCTTGCCAACAACAACTTTCAGGGGCAACGGCCCTGTGGCGCTCACCACTTGGCCACTGCTCAGCATGCGCCTTAAAACTGTCTGGCCTTTGGCATCTGTGACTTCTATCCAGGAGTCACCCTGTGAGGTAAGCACCACAATGTCTGCCGCCACGGTGTTGCCAGAAACGCTTTCTTTTATGTCAAGTGGTAGGGGCAAAGCCGCTGGACTCACGTTAGGAGTCACAAGCGAACCGATTTCCGGGTTTTCAGCAGGCACAGACCGCGCTCCGTTTGAACTTGTACTTGCGCCTGCACTTGACACCTGCGCGGGCTCAGAAACAATGGAAGTTGACTTGAACTGGACTGATTTATCAGCAGGCTTGAGGACACCCACGCCAGTCAAAGTGGCCAATGGTGAATCGACCACGGCAGACTTGACAACTTGAATGCCTGCTTTTATCGCGGGAAAAAACATCAGAACAAGTGCGCCTAAAAGCAGTGCCGACACCGAGAGCACCGCTGGCCGTGACAACTGCGCCCACATTGACGGGCCACGCGAACCACCAGGAGACTGAAACTGTTGATTAATGCCCGCACTGTGACCCATCAGATTTGGTTTTGATGTTGAAGGAAACATTGCCAATATTGGTGCAGCATCCACCTTCAGGGTGCGGCAAACGCTTGCTGCAAGAGCGCGAGCAAAGACCGCATCTGGCAGCAAATCAAACCGGTTGTCTTCCAGTGCTTCCAGTTTTTTAACGGGTACCTTGAGCATCACCGCCAACGCAGCAATGTGCAATCCCGCTGCTTCGCGCGCCCGGCGTAGGGCATACCCGGCATCAGGCACTTCAGCCTGCGCAGCCGGGGTGTCAAAGATAACCCCCATGTCACTCATTGAAGGCTCGTTTTTCAAAAAAAGCAGCTTCTTTTGATTGAGCATAGCGCCTTTGGAGCTGACCACCCAGCTGCTGCATGGCATCCATGTTGCTTAACCGCTGTTCAATTTTTATGCCTAGCCACAATGTTTCTGCGTTTGCCAGCTCACTGTTGTTCAGACGCCTGATGTAAAACTGGGACCGGACTAATTCTCCCCGCTCAAACAACAAACGGGACAGGTTGTAGCCAGTGACAGGGTTGCCCGCGTCCAGCTCATAAGATTTGACAAGACTTTGCTCCGCCAGCAAATTTTGACCCGCACGCATTTGACACATACCCTGAGTCATCAAACTTTTTGCAGGATTTTGATAAGTGGGACCGGAGATCGCTTGCTCAAACAACCTGAAAGATTCCGGGTAACGTGACTGCTGGCACAAAAACCAGCCGTAGTTGTGCGCTACACCGGCATCGCGCGGATTGATGGCAAGCGCCCGTTTAAAGCTGTCCTCAGCCAGTGAAGCGTCGTTTAACCGCATGTAAACAAGTCCACGCAAGTTGTATGCATCCGCATACGACGGGTCAGCTACCAGTGCTTGTTTGAGCTCATCAAGTGCCACGTTGATTTGACCCTGCTCAAAGTAGCCACTGGCAAGCTCCAGCCTCAAGCGGGCGCGGCGACGGCTTTCGGGCTCATCTGAGTCGGTCACGATGTCAGACTTGCTTGCAGTGCCGCCAGACATGCCTTTGCCTCCGGCACAGCCAGACAAGCACGCAAGGCTGGCAAGGCCGACCAGAAGGTAAATTTTTAACGTGGTTTTCGGACTGAACAACTTCATGTATCGACTCCTGAGTCCACAACAATTTTTATATTGCCGAGCATACCTTGCCGCTGAGAAAACATGCGCTTTTTTGCGCCTGTGCGGTCTTGAATCTCGCCAGCTAGTTGCCCGCACGCCGCATCAATGTCATCACCCCGAGTTTTGCGAACAGTGGTTATCAAACCGGCATCCAGCAAAATTTCAGAAAACGCCACAACCGCGGCATGATCAGAACGCTTCAAACCAGAGGCAGGAAACGGATTGAACGGAATCAGATTGATCTTGGCAGACAGGCCATCTACCTGGTGTTTTTGCATCAGGGCGATCAACTGGCGTGCATGGGCAGGCTGATCATTGACACCGTCGAGCATGCAATATTCAAATGTTATGAAATCCCGGGGCGCATGGACCTGGTAACGGACACATGCCTGCAGCAGCTCATCAATGGGATATTTTTTATTCAGCGGAACCAGATCGCTGCGCAAAGCATTACTGGGCGCATGCAAAGAAACGGCCAGAGCAACCGGGCAGTCTTCGCCAAGGCGATCCATCATAGGCACAACCCCAGACGTTGAAACGGTGACGCGCCTGCGCGACAAGCCATAAGCATGATCGTCCAGCATGGTCCGCAATGCTGGCAACAACTGGCCGTAATTTTGTAAAGGTTCCCCCATGCCCATCATGACAACATTGGAAATGATGCGCTCGTTGCAACCGAGCTCACGCCGCAATGAATGCTCAACAAACCATAATTGCATCACGATTTCTGCAGTCGTCAGATTGCGGCTGAACCCCTGATGCCCTGTTGAGCAAAACCGGCATCCCACAGCGCACCCTGCCTGCGAAGAGATACACAGAGTTGCGCGGTCAGATTCCGGTATGAAAACGGTTTCAATAATGTTGCCGGCACCCAAGTCGAACAGCCACTTGATGGTGCCGTCTTTCGAGTCTGAACGTGAAACCACCCGAGGCGATGACACACAAGCCAAAGCTGGCAGCTTGTCACGCAGCGATTTGGCCAGGTCAGTCATCTGATTAAATTCGGCCGCTCCTTTTTGATGAATCCACCGAAACAACTGAACAGCCCGAAAACGCTTTTCACCCAAACTTTCGAAAAAGGCAGTCAAACCTTCCAAATCAAAATCAAGAAGGTTGACTGTCATTGTGTAGGGTTGCGGTTACGAATCAGGGCAAATAGAGATTGTCAGAAGTCAAATGAAAGCTGGTGCCAGAACTGAATGCATTGTCAGCAACACTGTCCGCAGTGCCAGAACAAGCGCTGCCGAGAATTCCAAAAGTGGACAAAAAGCAGATGCAAACGCAATTTATCGTGAATAAATGTTCATGCCCGGGAAAAAGAAAGCAACTTCAGCCTGAGCAGTTTCAGCTGCATCCGAGCCGTGAACTGCGTTGGCATCAATGCTTTCAGCAAAGTCTGCACGAATGGTGCCCGCAGATGCTTTTTTGGGATCTGTAGCACCCATCAGGTCGCGGTTCTTCAAAATAGCGTTTTCGCCTTCAAGAGCCTGGATCATCACAGGACCTGAAATCATGAAACTGACGAGGTCCTTGAAGAAAGGGCGATCCTTGTGGACACTGTAAAAGGCTTCTGCTTCACCACGCGACAGATGTGCCAGCTTGGCAGCCACAACTTTCAGGCCGGCTGCTTCAAAACGCGCGTAAATCTGACCAATGACATTTTTTGCGACAGCGTCTGGTTTGATAATGGAAAGGGTGCGTTCAATCGGCATGTGTTTTCTTTCGACGGGGAAATTTAAAAATATTCAATGCGAATACAGCCTATGAGTTTAACCCGCTAGCCTGCATCACCTTTGGAACAGTGTGATTGCAGTCAGCGATTTCCACTATTGTTGTTGCTGCGAATGCTGCGCTTGCCGCCACCGCCACCGCCACTATTGCCAGTGTTCCTGCGATTGGTGTTGCGGTTTGCACCGCTGGCGTTACCACTTCCCCGCTGAAGACCTTGCATATCGCGTTGCCGCGTCAAGGTATCAACGCCGATGTATCCGAATGTTGTTTTCATCGGGTCTGGTTGACCGATGCTTTGCCCTGAATTGTCAGAACCGGCTCCGCGTTTTTGACTGGGGCTGCTTTGCAGGCGTCGGCCAGCGGGAGGCGACCCATTTTTGGAGCGCAAGCCCTGTGCGTTACGCCGCCCTGCCTGCTCTGGTACGACCTCATCTGAAGCCCCGGAAGGCTGGGTTGACTCCGATTTGACAACCGCACTGGTCAAAGCCCAAATGTCACGCTCGTCAAGCTCCACAAAAGCACCGCGTTTGAGGCCTCTGGGAAGTACCATGGCACCATATCGGATGCGAATCAGGCGGCTGACTGCATGACCGACCGCTTCGAACATGCGCCGGACTTCCCGGTTTCGCCCCTCCGACAAAGTGACTTTGTACCAGCAGTTTGCCCCTTCCCCGCCACCGGCTTCCAGTGATGAAAAGTGTGCAGGTCCGTCGTCAAGTGTCACGCCTTCGAGCAGGCGTTTTTTTTCTTCGGCACTCAAAGCCCCAAGCACCCGGACTGCGTATTCACGGTCCAGTCCAAACCGTGGATGCATCAACCGGTTCGCCAATTCACCTGAACTGGTCAACAAAAGCAGACCCTCGGTATTCAGATCAAGGCGGCCTACGGATTGCCACTTACCCTGAAACAACCTGGGCAAACGCCTGAACACCGTTGGCCGGTTTTGAGGATCATCATGTGTAACCACTTCGCCAGCTGGCTTGTGGTACGCGATCACTCTGGGCGGCGGTGGGTCAATCCGAACGCGCAAAGGCCTGCCATTGACTTTTACGCTGTCACCAAACTGGACTCGCTGACCAATATGTGCGGGCTCATTGTTGACCGAAATTCGCCCTTGCAAGATGAGCTGCTCCATCTCAAGCCGCGAACCCAAACCCGCTTGTGCCAATACTTTGTGTAGTTTGGGAGATTCTGGCTGTGGCGCCAATACGCGTTTAACCGGAACCACTTTCGGATCACTCTCATCCGCATCAAATTGCCCGCTCACCACAGCATCAAAAGCGTTCATTGCAACCGGTATGCGCGGTTCCTGCGTGATTGCTGGATCAGATGAATTCATGGCGATACTTCACAAATTGGGGGGTGGAAGAGCAACTGTCTCAAATTTGGGCATCGACAAGCCAAACTCTGTCTGTTCCAGCATTGCAATTGGCTCAGATCCACTGTTCATGGCGGGTAATTCATTGAGTGACATAACGCCGAGATCGTCCAGAAACAGTTTTGTTGTTGCGTACAGTGCTGGCCTGCCCGCCGTTTCACGATGTCCGATGACGTCTACCCAACCCCGGTCTTCGAGCTGTTTTAAAATCAGGCTATTGATGGTAACGCCGCGGATATCTTCCATGTCGCCGCGCGTCACAGGCTGGCGGTAAGCAATGATCGCCAGAGTCTCAAGGGTCGCACGTGTGTAGCGAGGCGGCTTTTCAGGATGCAATCTGTCCAGATATTCACGCATGCCAGGACGACTCTGAAAGCGCCAGCCGGTTGCGACTTGCACCAATTCGACCCCCCGCGTAGACCAGTCTGCCTGCAAATCTTCAAGCAATTGCCTGATGCTGTCAAAATTTATGGCCCCATTGAACAGAACTCCCATATCTTTCAGCGGCAAGGGCAGCTGGGCGCAAATAAGTGCTGTTTCCAGGACGCGTTTTGCATCCAACGTGTTCATTTTTCAGTTTGATTTAGTTAAGTCAAGGCAGGCTAAAACGCCATGCGTTGGCTTCGGCGTTGTATTCGATCCACAAATCAATTCAAGCAATTTGTTTTGCGCAATCTGCCGCGTTTGATATTGTTTCATTGTAGCTGAGACCTATGTGGGCAATCGCGTCCCGAAGATCTTCGGGCAAAGGGCAATTGAACACCAGTGCAGCGCCCTTTTGCGGATGTTTAAACGCCAGTCTGCAGGCATGCAAAGCCTGTCTCTGCAAGCCACCTGCAGGCAAGCCGCCATACACCTCATCAGCAACCAGACAATGTCCAATTGCAGCCATATGCACACGGATCTGGTGGGTACGCCCTGTATGCAACTTGCAACTTACCAAGCAAAATCCGGCCGCACTTTGGATTGCAGTAACTTCAGTTGCTGCACTTTTACCTGCCTGCCTTGCCAGGTCAACAACGGCCATTCGCAAACGATTTTTTGGATCACGTCCAACCGGTAACTCTACAAGACGTGTTTTGGGGCCTGCCCAGGGCTGGTGCGCCAGTGCAATGTATTGGCGGCTGACATCACGGCGAGCAATCATGTCGACCAGTTGATCCATCACTTGCCGGGTCCTTGCCACTACCATCAAGCCACTGGTGTGTTTGTCAAGCCGATGCACGATCCCCGCGCGTGGCAGCGACATGGCCCTGCTGTCGCGAGCGAGCAGGCCATTGAGCAGCGTACCGCTCCAGTTGCCAGGCGCCGGATGGACGACCAAGCCTGCTGGTTTGTTGATCACCAAAAGCCATTCGTCTTCATAAACGACGTTCAGCTCAATCACCTCCGGCTTGAAGGCCTGGCTTTGTGCCGTTGGCCGGAGCTCAACTGTGAGTGCATCTCCGGCCTTGACGCGGGTAGACGACTTCAAGGTCTGCGCGGAGTTCAACAGCACAGCATTTGTTGCAATTAATTGCTGCAAGTAGCTGCGGGAGAACTCAGGTACGAGCAATGCCAGAGTTTTATCAAGACGCTCTCCATGCGCGCTTGCAGGCACGACCAACTGACGCCACTCAGGTTCCGGCAAGTCGGCAGCAAATTCAACATCTGTCTCGCCTTCGTTTGGAATCAGCGTGTTTGGGTGCTCAATCGATATAATTTGGTTTTGTTTTTTCAAGTGCCTTGCTCACTGAGGTACACCCCTGAGGTGATCTGCCATGCGTTACGCCAAATTATCGGTCGTTAATTCTTCATGCACTGTTTTAAGGCTGTCCTTGGCTGCCCTGGTATTTGCATCGGGCTGCTCCAGCAAGCCAATTGATCCCACGGGTAACTGGAGCCCAAACCGGCTGTATTCAGAGGCAAAAGACGAATCGCGCTCGGGTGCATATGACAAGGCAATTCCACTTTTTGAAAAGCTGGAAGGACGCGCCGCAGGCACGCCACTGGCACAACAGGCACAACTTGAAAAAGCCTACGCACAATACAAGGGCGGTGACCAGGCCCAGGCAACCGCTACATTGGATCGGTTTGTCAAATTGCATCCTGCCAGCCCGGCGCTTGATTATGCTTTTTACCTGAAAGGACTTGTCAATTTCAACGACAACCTCGGGCTCTTTGGCAATTTGATTCGTCAGGATTTGTCTGAACGTGACCAGCGAGCAGCCAAAGAATCGTTTGAATCGTTCAGGGAATTGGTGACCCGGTTTCCTGACTCCCGTTATGCAGCCGATGCCAGATTGCGGATGGGATACACAGTCAATTCGTTGGCGGAGTCAGAAGTTCACGTTGCACGCTACTACTATTCCAGAGGCGCATATGTTGCGGCAATCAACCGTGCGCAAACCGCTATCACCGAATACCGGGATGTGCCGGCGCTTGAAGAAGCAACCTACATTGTTTACAAATCCTATGACGCGCTGGGCATGAACCAGCTTCGTGACGACACAAAACGCATCATTGAAAAAACTTACCCAAACAGTGATTTTTTAACCAAGGGTTTCAGGAAGGCCAACAAACCGTGGTACCAGGTTTGGTAAGTATTTGGAGTTGCGCGATCAGCTCGTCCTCGGTGAACAGTTTTTTCATGGGCGGCATCGCCCGAATCAGACGTTTGCCATAACCCATGCTGGCCAGCCGTCCATCACACACCACCAGCACACCCTGATCAGTTTCCCGCCGAATCAGTCGGCCTGCGCCTTGTTTGAGCGCGATTGCCGCTTCAGGCAAAAAATAACCGTTAAACGCGTTTTGCCCTTGGGCCTCCAATGCTCTGGAGCGTGCTTCAGCCATGGGATCATTTGGGGGCGGAAAAGGCAATTTGTCAATAATGACAAGTTGCAAGGAATCTCCTGGAACATCAATGCCCTCCCAAAAAGAGGCGGACGCGACCAGGATACAACCCTTTTGTCCACCAGCATTGCCACTGCGAAACCGCTCAATCAACACCCTTTTCGGCAAGGCGCCTTGCACCAGCACTTCCAGATCGCCAGTGGTTTCAAAATCATCTGTCAGCAAATTGCCGATCAACCGCATGGCACGCAAAGTGGTCGTCAAAATCATGGTGCGACCCCCCAGAGTGCGAGCCCACCTGGCCGCTGACTCAGCTACTTTTTCAAGGTGTGCAGGCTCTGCAGGTTTTGGGAAATTTTGCGGCACGTAAAGCGCTGCCTGGTTCGGATAGTCAAACGGGCTGCCCACCCGCAAGACGTGCGCTGATTCAAGCCCGCAAGGCTGTGTGAACCAGCTCAGCGCTTCGTCTTCGCCCAGTGTGGCTGATGTGAATATCCAGGTTTTTGACGAGCCCTCTGATGTCGAAAGCAACCTTGTTTTAACCGCCTCTGCAATCGTCAGGGGCGACTCAACCAGACGCAGTTGTGTACCTACATCAACCCAGCGAACAAAACCGGGCTTGGCGGATTTTGCGAAATCTTTCGCGCGTTCTGTCAACACGACAGCCCGCTCATGCAACCTGACAAAATCAGGAGCGATTTCACTGACAGTATCAAGTGCTGCACAGGCTTCATCCAGGGCTGCGGATACGCCATCAAGTGCGTTTTCCCAAACTGCATGATCCAGGTTTTCAGGCGCAAGTTCAGTCCATCGCAGCTTGGCACCCGGGTAACTTTGGCCGACACAAAGCCTGAGGTCCCTGGCAGCTCGCTCACAGTTGCCGACAACGATTGACCAGTCCAGCAGGCCACGCGCGAGCTGCAACCCTGCGCCTAAAAGATCACGGCAGAAGTCGAGCAGCTGGCCTGTTGTCAGGTTTTCCCCCAAAAACTGGACACCCGTTTCATTGAGCTGATGCGCTTCATCAAAAATAGCAATGCGTACGCTTGGCAGCAGCTCGGCCATCCCTGATTCGCGCACTGTCAGGTCTGCAAAAAACAGATGATGATTAATCACAACAACATCAGCTGCCATTGCCTCGCGTCTTGCCAAATTGACATGACAATTTTTAAACTGGGGGCACTGGGATCCCAAACAGTTTTCCCGTGTGGAAGTGATTAAAGGAATCAGCGGTGAGCGTTCGTCCAGGCCAGGCAGTTCAGCCAGATCGCCTGTTTTTGTCGTCTGTGCCCATTGCTCTATCTTTGCAAGTGAACGCAATGCGGATTTATCTGCAGTGCCACTTTCATGCCGCGCCATTGAGAGGCGATGAAGGCACACGTAACTGGCACGGCCCTTCAGCAGCGCTGTACTCACCAGAACACCCAGCGCCTGAACCAGCCGCGGGAGATCGCGACCGTAAAGCTGGTCCTGCAATGCTTTGGTGGCTGTAGATACCAGCACGCGTTCGCCACTCAGCAATGCAGGAACCAGATAGGAAAATGTTTTGCCAACGCCAGTACTGGCCTCCACAACCAAAGTTTCAGCGTGTTCAATGGCATGCGCAACAGCCAGAGCCATGTCAGTCTGACCACTGCGGGACACAAAATGATCTTCTGCGCGGGACAACACACCTGCTGGCGCAAAAGCCGCTTTGACTTCAAAAGCCAGGTTCATCAAGCTGGCTCGGGAGAATCAAGTGAAAGCGCAAGCACCGCAATTTCATCGCGCAACAGCAGACGCCGTTTTTTAAGACGTCTGAGCATCAATTCGTCAAATGGGACGCTGTGGGCTGCACTGTCAGCCTTCGCATTCAAATCGGCATGCTCGATTCTCAGCTCAATCAGCCTTCTTTCCGGAGAATGTAGGTTCAGTTCCACGATGCCTTCTAAATCAAGTCAGAATCTTTGATAATACGGCGTTCGCTGCAAAATTTAAATGACCGACTTTACCGGCACCTGATGATGTCCAAAGGCTACCGAATCACCGCGTCAACCGGCATCCACAAGGGAGACCGTGACTACCAGCAAGATCAGGTCAATCTGATTACCCACAAGCGTGTGGCAGGGTGCCTTCTCGGAATTGTGGCCGACGGCATGGGCGGGCGAAGTGGTGGGCGCAAGGCTTCTGACCAGGTGATGATGACAACCCAGCAGCTCTTTGATCGCTATGACCCGCTGACAGACGATGCACCCAATCTGCTCGATCAGATTGTCAAGGAAGCGCATATTGTCATTAAGCTCACTGCTATTTCTACCGAACAGGAGCCGCACAGCACCCTGGCGGCTTTTTTGATTAACCCGTCTGGCGACTGCCACTGGGTGCACACTGGCGACTCGCGCGTGTATCATTTTCACGGCAATAAGTTTGTTCACCGGACAAAAGACCACTCATACGTGCAGAGCCTTGTCGACAAAGATGAGATGACCGAAGACGAAGCCAATGTTCATCCTCAGTCCAACATCTTGATGGGATGTCTGGGTACGGAAGAGGCTCCGCCAGTTGCCCACCATGCCATTACAACGCTTAAACCCAACGACATCCTGATTGCTTGCAGCGATGGCGTCTGGCATTACTTCAGCCCTGCCGAAATGGGTTCGGCGTTGTCGATGCTGTCGCCCCGTGAGGCAACGGAATTCTTGATTCAAAAAGCCAGAACCCGGGCTCGTGGTACTGGTGACAACCTGTCGCTGGTGATTGTCAAACTTGAACCTCTTGATTAATTAAGAATAAGTTTGGGGCCTTGAAAAACCAAAATTCTTGAGGGCGACGTTGTCGAACCATGATTTGACCTAGTTGGGAACAGGCAATGGCTGGGCAGATGGTTTTGTCTGGCTTGCTTTTTCGCTGGCGAGTCTGACCTCACGCTGCCTGGCTTTTTCCAGCCGCTGATCGTATCTTTTTAGCGCTTCAGTTGCTGCTTTTTGCTTGTCTGCACGACTGGCACTTTTTTCCTGTTGATTTTTAGCACGGCTTTTTTCGCCCTCTCTGTCAAGCTTTTTGTTCGTCACGGCTGCTTTGCGCGCCGCGCTTTTCTCCTGGTCACGCTCCATGCGTTCCTCAAAATCTTTCAATGCTGCGCCACGTTTGTCAGCTGCTTGCTGCTGCTTTTCAGGCGATGTTTTGTCTTCGGTTTTTTGAATCTGTCGTGCACCTTTGAGTTTCCGTTCCTGGTCATCCAGCGATATTTCCTGGCGACGCAAATCGGCCGTTGCCATGCTGCGCTTTTCTCTTAATTCGTCCAGACAGGTGTTGACCAAATATTTTTTATAGCAAGCAGAATTTGCCTCGCTGAAACCAGCCTCCAGTGCAGCGCGTTCATTGGTGATACGTGAACGCTCAACATCGTAGGAAGTTTGCGCCTTTGCACCAGTGCCAAAAGCCAGTGCGACCAGACAAGATACAAGGTAGGGTGTTTGCAGTTTTTTCATGTCAACGCAGTGTCCACTGTGCGGCGCTCAAGTGCCAAAAACTGCGCTGACTGCATCTCGTTCAAGCGGGACACTGTTCTTGGAAACTCATGCGCCAGAGGTCCTTCGACATACAACGCCTCAGCAGGTGCTTCAGCCGACATCACAAGTTTGACCCTGCGGTCATACAGCACGTCAACCAGCCAGGTAAAACGCCGGGCTTCTGAGGACATCCGCGGTGGCATGACAGGTACGTCGCTGAGCATCACAGTGTGAAACTGCGCCGCTATTTCAAGATAATCGTTTTGCGATCTGGGTCCGCCACACAAGATTTTGAAATCAAACCACACCAGTCCTCCAGCCTTGCGCCGTGCACGAATCTGTCGCGATTCAATCTGCAAAATCGGGTTTTCGTCCTGTGACTCCGCCAGACGGTTGAAGGTATCTGTCATCGCCACTTCAGCCTCATGGCCCAGCGGCGTGTGGTACAGACTGAGCTTCGCCATTGTGAGGCGGCGGTAGTCAGTGCCATTGTCAACACAGATAACTTCCAGATGGTGATTGAGCAATTCAATTGCAGGAAGGATACGGTCCCGATGCATTCCGCCTGGATACAGATCATCTGGCTTGAAGTTGGAAGTGGTGACAAAACCCACACCGTTATCAAACAGTGCAGAAAGCAGCCGGTGCAAAATAAGCGCATCGGTGATTTCAGCCACATGAAACTCGTCAAAACAAATCAGTTTGTAACGCAGCGCCATTTTTTTGCCCAGCTCATCCAGTGGATTGACAGTGCCCGACAGATCGCGCAGCTCCCGGTGTACCTCCCGCATGAATTCATGAAAGTGCAAGCGGGTTTTTCGCCTGATGGGAACGGCGTTGTAAAAGCAGTCCATCAAAAAGCTTTTGCCCCGCCCCACTCCACCGTACATGTACACACCCCGGGGAGTGTCAGGGTGGTGAATCAGTTTTTTAAACGCGTTGGAGCGCTGTATCCTGTAATCAGCCCAGTCACTTGCGCAACGCTCAAGGGCTTGAACAGCACGCAACTGGGCTGGGTCTGACTGGTAGCCTCTGGCTAGCAGCACGGCTTCATAGACTTGCTTGACGCTCACGGAACAACTCTCAGTCTGCTATTATATCAGGAGCTGCTAGCGCCCGTTCTTATTGCGTCAAAGCCAAATTTGACACTTGAAATGATTAAAAAAGTCAATTCGGATTTTGAAAATTAAAAATTCAAAGTACGCTTGTCAACAGCCAGAGCCGCCTCTTTTGTGGCTTCGCTCAACGACGGATGGGCATGGCAAATACGAGCAATGTCCTCACTGCTGGCCCTGAACTCCATGGCCACCACGCATTCAGCAATCAGCTCGCTGGCCATTGGGCCCACAATATGCACGCCCAAAATCTCATCTGTTGTAGCGTCTGCCAGCATTTTTACCATGCCGGTTGTGTCGCCGATGGCCCGCGCACGGCCATTGGCAAGGAAGGGGAAAGTGCCAGCCCTGTAGGCTTTGCCAGCAGCCTTCAGTTGCTCTTCAGTTTGGCCCACCCAGGCGATCTCGGGGCTTGTGTAGATGACCCAGGGAATGGTGTTGAAGTTGACATGACCATGCTGGCCAGCGATACGCTCTGCCACAGCAACGCCCTCTTCCTCGGCCTTGTGAGCCAGCATGGGGCCACGCACCACATCACCAATCGCCCAGACGTTTGGCAAATTTGTTTTGCAGTCAGCATCAACCAAAATCGCGCCCCGTTCATCCAGCCTCAGGCCCGCAGATTCGGCAGACAGGCCAATCGTGTTGGCAACGCGGCCAATCGAAATGATGAGCTTGTCAACATCCAGCAACTGCGCTTCGCCTTTGGCGTTGGTGTAAGCAACTGACACACTTTTTTTACCACCAGCCTCGTTGGTTTTGATCTCGCCAACCTTTACACCCAACTCAATCTTCAAGCCCTGGCTTTTGAAAGCCTTGTACGCTTCCTTTGCAATTTGCTGGTCCACCACACCCAGAAAGGTTGGCAGGCCTTCCAGCACTGTGACCTCAGCGCCCAAACGTCGCCAGACAGATCCCATCTCCAGGCCAATCACGCCCGAGCCAATCAGCACCAGCTTTTTGGGCACGTCCAGCATGCGCAACGCACCGTCATTCGACAAAATTATTTCTTCGTCAAACGGCGTTCCAGGCAGCGTGCGCGCGTTAGACCCGGTAGCCACGATGATGTGCTTGCCCGTGATAACTTCTTCAGCAGTACCAGCTACCTTGATGTCATACAAACCGTCTTTGCTGGATGCAAAAGAGCCGCGCCCGTGAAAAAACGTGACCTTGTTCTTTTTAAACAGATAGAGCACGCCGTCGTTGTTCTGCTTGACCACTGTGTCCTTGCGGCCAACCATCTTGGCCATGTCCAGGCTCAGGCCCTTGACTTCAATCCCGTGGTCGGCAAAGTGATGACCAGCCTGCTCAAAGTGTTCTGACGATTGCAGCAAGGCTTTGGATGGAATACAACCAACGTTGGTACATGTACCGCCCAGCGCCGGGCCGCCATTGGCGTTTTTCCACTCGTCAATACATGCCACGTTGAAACCGAGTTGCGCTGCACGAATAGCGGCAATGTAGCCGCCTGGGCCACCGCCGATGACGATGACGTCGAATTGTTTATTCATGAAATTCCATTCTGTTTTTCAGGCTGTTTGCAATGGACAGGAAGCAAGCTTGCAAATCCAGGCACAGCACCCTGCACCAAAGCAAATAATCCGCCGAGCAAAACCTGCAAAATCAAATTGCCAATGATGAAGGCGAAGAAGCTTTGCAGGGAGCCCAAGGAACCAGTCCATATCAAATATCAAATAAAAGGCGAGCCGGATCTTCCAGCGCCTCTTTCATGGCAACCAGGCCCAGCACAGCCTCACGGCCATCAATGATGCGGTGGTCGTAACTCATGGCAAAGTAGTTCATGGGGCGCACGACCACCACGCCGTTTTCGACGACCGCCCGGTCTTTGGTCGCATGCACACCAAGAATCGCAGACTGCGGCGGGTTGATGATGGGCGTGGACATCATCGAGCCGAAAGTGCCGCCGTTGCTGATGGAAAACGTGCCGCCTGTCATTTCTTCAATGCCCAACTTGCCTTCGGATGCTTTTTTACCGAACTCCGCAATCTTTTTCTCAATCTGGGCAAAGCTCATCTGGTCTGCATTGCGCAAAATCGGCACGACCAAACCGCGTGGTGAGCCTACCGCGATGCCGATGTCAAAGTAGCCGTGGTAGATGATGTCGTTGCCGTCAACCGATGCGTTGAGCAGCGGGAATTTCTTGAGCGCATGCACAGCTGCTTTCACAAAAAAGCTCATGAAACCGAGCTTGACGCCGTGCTCTTTTTCAAACTTTTCCTGCATGCGTTTGCGCATGTCCATCACCGGAGCCATGTTGACTTCATTGAAGGTGGTCAGAATGGCGTTGGTAGATTGCGACTGCAGCAGGCGCTCTGAAATGCGGGCGCGCAGACGACTCATTGGCACACGTTCTTCAGGCCGGTCACCCAAGTCTGAAATTTGCGCGGGTGCGGCGACTTGCGGTAACAATACTGGTGGAGTGCCGATAGATACGGCGCGAGCAGCTACTGGTTTAGGAGCACTCACAGCACCAAGAACATCGCCCTTGGTTACGCGACCGTCTCTGCCAGTGCCGGCGACTGATCCAGCAGGCATGTTGTTGTCTGCCATCAGCTTGCCAGCAGCTGGCATGGTGACGCCAGCCATAGAACCTGTTACGGTAACTGGTGCAGCTACAGCAGCAGTTGCTGCCGCAGGCACAGCAGCAACGGGCACACTGGCGCCGGCCGTAACCCCGGCATTGGCACCAGAAGGAATTCCGGCTTTGGCTTCTGTGTCGATTCGCGCAATCACCTGTTCTGCTGCAACTGTGCTGCCATCGGCAACCAGCAACTCAACGAGAACTCCGGCGGACGGCGCTGGCACTTCCAGCACGACTTTGTCAGTTTCAATGTCAATCAGAATTTCGTCAACGGCAATCGCATCGCCGACCTTCTTTTTCCATTGCAGCATGGTGGCCTCGGCCACAGACTCGGACAACTGAGGGACTTTGACTTCTACGATAGCCATATGAATTTTCTTTTAAGTTTTGTGAGAATGGGAGGGTTGAATTAAATTGCGCGACCTACTTGGTCAGCACAAAGCCCTTGAGCTTGGCAAATGCGCCATCCACCAGCACTTTTTGCTGCTCCTGATGCAAATGCGAATAGCCCGCTGCTGGCGATGCAGACGCTGCCCGACCTGAATAACCCAGCTTTTGACCCTCAGTCATGTTTTCATGGATGTAGTGCTGCACAAAAAACCATGCGCCCTGATTTTGCGGTTCGTCCTGGCACCACACAATGTCTGAAGCATTTGGGTATTTTTTTAGCTCATTTGCAAACGCTTTGTGTGGAAACGGGTACAACTGCTCCACGCGAATCAACGCCACGTCGTCAAAGCCTTTTTCTTCTCGTTTCCTCACCAAGTCGTAGTACACCTTACCCGAGCAAGCAACCACCCGGCGGACTTTGTCGGCCTTGATATCTTTGTTCTCAGGAATAACCGTTTGAAACGCACCTTTGGTGAATTCGCTCAATGGCGACGCAGCATCCTTGGCGCGCAGCAGCGACTTAGGCGTCATGATGATCAAAGGCTTGCGCAAATGGCGGATCATTTGGCGGCGCAAGATGTGAAAAATCTGGCTGGCTGTTGTGGGCTGCACAACCTGCATGTTGGTGTCGGCTGACAGCTGCATGAAACGTTCAAGCCGGGCCGAGGAATGCTCCGGCCCCTGGCCCTCGTAGCCATGCGGCAGCATCAGGGTGATGCCGTTGACACGGCCCCATTTCACTTCACCAGAAGCAATGAACTGGTCAATCACCACTTGAGCGCCGTTGGCAAAGTCGCCAAACTGCGCCTCCCAAATCACCAGCGTGTTCGGGTCATTCGATGCGTAGCCGTATTCAAACGCCAGAACAGCTTCTTCACTCAAAATGGAATCGATGACAACAAACGGAGCCTGCTTGTCAGTCACGTTCTGCAGCGGCACGTAGGTACCGGTGTCAAACTTTTCACGGTTCTGGTCATGTATCACTGCATGGCGGTGGGTGAATGTGCCGCGTCCGCAGTCCTCACCTGACAGGCGCACTGCATAACCGCTGGCAACCAGCGAGGCAAAGGCCATGTGTTCGCCCATGCCCCAGTCAACCGGAATGTCGCCCCGACCCATCGCTGCGCGGTCGTCATAGACCTTTTTCACCAAAGGGTGCGGCGTAACGGTCTCAGGGATAGTCGTGATTTTTTGGGCCAGCCGTTTCCACTCCGACATGGGAATGGCGGTGTCGCCAGCATCTGTCCACTTTTTGCCAAGATAGGGTGCCCAGTCAACCGCGTATTTGCTTTTGAAGTTGGTAAGCACCGGGTCAAAAGTGCTCTTGCCGGCATCCAGTGCAGCGCGTGTGGCTTTGACCATGTCATCGCCCAGCGTGTCGCCCATGCCCTGGGCTTGCAGTTTGTCTGCATACAGCTTGCGCGTGCCGGGGTGCTGGGCAATTTTCTTGTACATCAGCGGCTGCGTCATTGCTGGCGTGTCCTGCTCGTTGTGGCCGAGCTTTCTGAAGCAAATGATGTCGACCACCACATCTTTGTGAAATGCCATGCGAAAGTCCAGCGCAAGCTGCGTGGCCAACACCACCGCCTCGGGGTCGTCGCCATTGACGTGCAACACCGGTGCATCAATCATTTTGACGACGTCGGTGCAATACAGGGTCGAGCGGCTGTCGCGGGGGTCGCTGGTGGTAAAACCAATCTGGTTGTTGATGACCAGATGAATTGTTCCGCCTGTTGAATAACCACGCGTTTCAGCCAAAGCCAGAGTCTCCATCACCACGCCCTGTCCGGCAAAAGCGGCGTCACCATGCACCAGCACGGGCAGCACCTGCAAGCCCTTGGGGTCAGCACGGCGGTCCATGCGGGCACGGACTGAGCCTTCCACCACCGGGTTGACAATTTCCAGATGCGAAGGGTTAAACGCCAGTGTCAAATGCACCGGGCCGCCCGGCGTTGTGACGTCCGAGCTGAAACCCTGGTGGTACTTCACGTCGCCACTGGGTAAATCTTCAGGCGCGGTGTGATCGAATTCGGCAAACAGGTCAGCTGGAACTTTGCCCAGTGAATTAACCAGCACATTCAGACGGCCACGGTGCGCCATGCCGATGACGATTTCCTGTATGCCCACCTCACCACCGCGCTGGATCAGCTCGTCCATGCTGGCAATAAAGCTTTCACCGCCTTCAAGTGAAAAGCGCTTTTGACCCACATATTTGGTGTGCAAAAAGCGCTCCAGGCCTTCAGCCGCACTCAAACGATCAAGGATGTGCAGCTTTTTTTCTTTGCTCAAGCTGGGTTTGCTCCGAATGGATTCCAGCTTTTGTTGCCACCAGCGCTTCTGGGTCTGGTCAGTGGCGTACATGTATTCAGCACCAATCGTGCCGCAATAAGTTTCGCGCAATGCATTCATCAGCTCGCGCAGGCTCATGGCCTCCTTGCCAAAAAAGGTATTGCTCGTATTAAAGACGGTTTCCTGGTCAGCGTCGGTAAACCCGTAAAACGTTGGGTCCAGCTCAGGAATTTTGTCGCGCTCTGCGCGTTTGAGCGGGTCCAGGTCAGCCCAACGCACCCCAACGTTGCGGTAAGCTGAAATCAGCTGCTGAACCGCAGTGCGTTTTCGCCCCATTTCAAGGTCAACATTGGCCACCACAACGCGGGTTTGACCCTGCTTGGCACGTTCAGCAAAAGCGTTGACAACGGGAAGATGCGCCACATCTTTTGCATCCGTGCCATCAGCTGCTGGCACATGCTGAAGCGCGTCGAAATATTCCCGCCACGTGTCCAGCACGCTGCCAGGATTTTCAAGGTAGTTTTCGTACATCTCCTCAACATAAGGCGCGTTGCCGCCAAAGAGGTAGGTGTTGCTGTTGTAGGCCGCGTAAACAGACGAACCTGCGGGTGACGAAGCGCTAGGCGCTTGCGGATTTGAACTCATATCGACTGACCTCCGTTTCCCTTGGGGAAACATTAGTGGATTACAAAAGTAACCGGTTGTTTAAACCTCCCGCTTGCCACGGCTGAACCGATTAGCGGATGCGACTGTGCCTGGAAGGAACTGCGTTGCAATACAGATTGTGCCACTGAACCGCAGCATCGCAAAGCATGATGCCATGCGTTTTGGGAATGCCGTCAGTCACTCCAGCCAGGATTTCCGGCAACACCTACCAGCAAAGGCGTGTTAGGCCTGACGGGCTTGATGACTTTTTTAGCTTTTAAATAGCTTTCCACCACGTCCCAAACAGGTGGGCCGGCATTTTTGCTGGCTTCAGCTACCGGAGCCCAGCCAGCCACTTTATAAACCTTGTCCGCTTCTATCAATTTGCCGTTCAGGCGCATGTCCTGAATGCGGCTACCCATGCTGGCGCCGGGCTCACAGGTGTACGTCAGCCCGCCCGTGCGCACCATGTCGCCACCTTGCTGGTAGTAGGGGTCAGGGTTAAACAGGTTGTCGCCCACGTCTTCCAGAATGGTTTTAATGGTGTCGCCACGCATGTCGCTGAGGGTTGTCCATGGGTAAGTAATGGCGGTCTGGTCCATCAGGTGCTCTCGCGTGATGCCTTGTCCCGGCAGAAGCGACGTTCCCCAGCGGAAGCCGGGCGAAAATGCGATTTCGGCACCTTTGACATTCATCAAGGCATCCAGAATCAGCTGGTCAAAAGTGCCATTGAAGTTGCCTCGCCGGTACAGCGTGCCTTCTGTGGTGGCCAGCTTTTCATTTAGTTTGGCTTCAAAGGGTGCACGGCTTCTGGCAATCAATGCGTTCATGCTTTTGTCAGCAGGCAAAAAATTTGAAAATACCGGCAGCAGTCGGTAGTTAAAACTAACCACCGCTTTGCCTTTCACATCCAGATCCAGCACACCCAAAAACTTGCCATTGCTGCCCGCATTGGTCACGATGGTCTGACCAGCCGGGTTTTTAACAATGACAGGCACAGGCACACCGTCATGCGTGTGGCCGCCCAAAATGGCGTCAATACCGGTCACCCGGCTGGCCATTTTTAGGTCCACATCCATGCCGTTGTGGCTGAGCAGCACCACGACCTGCGCGCCGGTGGCACGCGCTTCATTGACTGTCTCCTGCATCTCGCTTTCACGAATGCCAAACGTCCAGTTCGGCGTGAGCCAGGCCGGGTTGGCAATCGGCGTGTACGGGAAAGCCTGGCCAACAATGGCTACCTGCACACCGTTCATTTCCCTGATGACATAGGGTTTGAAAACCGAATCACCAAAATCGCTGGTCTTGACGTTTTGCGCCAGGAATTCAACCTTGCCTGCAAAGTCTTCATCCACAATTTTCTTGATGCGTGCCTCGCCGTAAGTGAAGTCCCAGTGGCCCGTCATGATGTCAACGCCCAGCAGCTTGGCCGCGTCCACCATGTCCTGGCCCTGCGTCCACAGAGCTGTGGCACTGCCCTGCCAGGTGTCACCACCATCGAGCAACAGCGCACCGGGGCGTGATGCTCTGAGCTGTTTGACCAGGGTGGCCATGTGCGCAAAGCCGCCAACTTTGCCGTATTGCCTGGCTGCACGCTCAAAATTCAAATATGTAAAGGCGTGCGCCTCGGGGGTACCGGACTTGATTTGCGCTGCTCTCAACAGGTGCTCACCCACCAGATGCGGCAGCTGCCCGCGCATCGCCCCTACCCCCAAATTAACCGAAGGCTCACGGAAGTAGCTGGGCATCAGCTGCGCGTGGCAATCCGTCATGTGCAGCAAATGCACGTTGCCTGTTTTGGGCAGGTCGTACAAAGCGCCTGCTTTTGCGGCCGCGCTTGTGTGCAGTGGAAACCCAGCAGAAAGTGCAGCCGCCATCACACTTGAAAACTCTCGGCGAGACAGGTTCATAAGGGCCTTGACGAGATTAATTTGCTATGAATTCAGCAGCATCTCACGCACATTTTATGTACGTTAGAAGCATAAAAGACGCAAAGATTTCGTTTACATCCACTAAACTCCTCCGCCTTCCAGACGAAGGCGGGGATGGGTACACGCACAATGCCAGCAAGTTTTTTGCACTTGCCCCTACACCACACTCCCCCGTCTGGGAAGGGAGTACAGGAGCATTCACTACTGGTTCACCGGCGACTTCGGGTCCAGCAGCAGCGCCATCACATCCTTGATTTGCTCTACCGTCAGGATGCCTGCATGGCCAAAGCGTGGCATGCCGGAGCAGGCGTTGTAGGCCTTGCTGTTCCACAACTTGCCCCAGGTGTAGTCAACAATCGGTTTGCTGGCCACAGCCGTGGGGTCGGTCACGCCGCGCAGCTTGCCGTAGTTGTACAAACTGGGGCCCAACGACCCATAAGACACCTCGGCTTTGCTGATCTGGTGGCAGTTGTAGCAGCTGCCGCCGTTGGCATCCGCCGCCTTGTCCGTCCAGGTCAAGCCGCGCCCATTTTGGGCAATTTTTTCGCCTTCGGCCCAGTTGCCAATCAGATTGCCATCCGCCGGAAACTTGACAGTATTCAGGTTAGCTTCCTCAATCGATTTGGCCAGTTTGTCGTCCACCGATTTGTCTTGCGCGTCCGAGCAAGCCTGGTTGGACGCGTCCAGCACCAGGCGGTCGAGTTTGGCATCGCCCTGTTCCCTGAAAGAGTTTTTCAGCGCCTGACTGGTGGCCAGGTCTACATCTTGTGCGCTGGGCGTCATGGCGCAGCCTGAAACCAGCGCAGCGGCGGCAATCAAGGATAGTTTTAAATGTGTATTTTTCATGTTGTTCGTTCAGCGCTTCAGGGCAGGCGCAGTTGATATCCCGCCTTTGCTGTTCACACCCATGTAAACACCCAGCGCAACCGTCACGTCGGACGCATAACCAGGATATGGAAAGCGCTGCTGACGATAACAGTCATTGAGGCGGCGCTGCATGCTCCACAGGTCACCTGCAGAAACACGGTACGCTGGCCACGAGCCAAAGCCTGCGCTGGCACCGGGTTGCTTTGTCAGGTTAGGCAGGTCTTGCAGGCGGATGCGCTTGTTGTCTTCACCATGGCAGGATGCACATGAAAAGTCCATCGGCCCGCCACGCAGATAAAACACCTTTTTGCCGACTTCATACATCAGCTTTTCCTGCGCGTGTTTTTGCGGCAGATTAAAAACCATGTCGCGCGATTCGCTGGAGATGTAAGCCACCAGTGACTCGATGGTTTTTTGCTCGCCTTCACCAAACCGGGTTTTGGCAATGTCAGCCGCGTTAAAACCCTGCAGTTGCGCCATGCAGGTCAGCAAACGCGATTCAAGGTCTTGCACCCGCTGCGTGTCGGCAAAGTAGCGCGGCAGCTCAACAAATGCCCCCTTGACCACACCGGCACCCTTGCCCAGATCGCACTTTTCAAGCGTCGTGTTTTTCGGGCCACGCGTCTGCTTCCACAGACCTTCTCCCCTTGCCTCATACAACTCGGCCGGGTTGCCGTCTGCCAGCATTGCGCGATATTCCGCGATGCCTTGCGCAGTGGTTTTTTGGGCCAGAGCAGGCGTACATGCCAACAGCCAAAAAGCCGCAGCAGCTGCAGCAAGTTGCCCAAGTTTTAACGTCATGTCACCACAGCTTCGTCAGTGCGTTTTTCACCCCGGTTGTCGACCCAGGTCACCGCAAGCTTGTCGCCAGCTTTGCCGCCTTTGAAGCTGAACTGAAGATAAGGATTTTTCGACACCGCCGTGCCCCACTGCGCGCTCATCACCGGCTTGCCATTCCAGGCAGCGCTGATGGACTGGATAAACCAGGCGGGTACTGTTTTACCAGCGGCGTCCTTGCGTTGACCGCTTTCCATTTCATGGCTGACCAGCACGCGCACGGTGGTTTTTTCGCCTTGGGCTTGTGCCCTGATTCTCATCGGATCTGACATGTTGTTCTCCTGTGTCAATAACGAAATTAGCCGCCGCAGCCGCCAAGTGTGACCTTGACTTCTTTGACCGAGTAATAGTAGTTGTCACCCGCCTTCGCCAGTGCATACACATTGGACGACTGGCCCATTTTGATGTTGGTCTCAACATTGGCGTCCGTGCCCAAGATGATGTCGAAGTTTGCAGCCAGAGCGCTTGGATTCTTCTCGACCACGAAAGCAATTTGCGTGGTGCCCGCAATGTTGCTTTGCGCACCGACACGCACCACATTGCCATTTTCAGCAATTTCGGGAGCGCGCAGCACCAGATCTTTGCTTTCTACCGGTGCACTGGTTGCACCCATCGCCTTGGCCGCATCCGCCAGAGATTTGCTGTCAAAAGCGGCTCTGTTCCAGCCAGGGGCATTGATTGCCGCCGTTTGGGCACGTACACCAGGCGACACACTGGCCAAGGCTGCTGCTGCAGCAGTGCAGTGTAAAAAATCACGACGTTCCATGGTCAACTCCTTCAAAAACAATAAAACTGACTGCGCAAATAAACCGATTTTGCGCGTTTGGACATAAAAATCACGGCTCAAGACAGGTTACCTCCTAAGGCGGCATGTCTTTGACAAGCCATTGTGCAATTTGGGCTGATTCTGCTGCACTCAAGGCCTGTGCAGGCATCGGAACTGCGCCCCAGGCACCCTGGCTGCCGTTTTTGATTTTGCCTGACAGCAAATTTACCGCACCAGCCTGCGCCTTGTACCGAACTGAAATGTCTTTGAAAGACGGCCCCACCAACTTTGACGCCATGCCGTGGCAGGCCAGACAGGCGTTTTTCTCAAGAACCGGCTTGATTTGCAGCCATGTCACAACAACGGAATTTGCTATTATTTCAGGAGCTGTTTGCGCAATATTTATCTGGGCTAGAGGCCGATTTAATGCATTATTTTGGCCTGATTGAAGCATTTGTGCATCTGATACCTTCAAAGTAACCGCGCCTCGGCTTGGGCCCAGTGGGCGTGACTGGTCGGCCAGGTTGCCGTGCGCATCACGGGCATGCGCTGGCAGGCTGCTGATTACCGCTGTCTGCACGGCGCAGTTGGCCATACAGCCAGACCCTTGTACATCCGGCTTGACGCTGCCACCAAATTCATTGCCAGGCCACAGGCTGTGGGCAGTGGTCATGCCGCTGCGGTTCGGCAGCCGGGCCTGCACGTCACGCATATTACTGTCGTTCAGCACAAAATCAGCTGGCAAAACATCACCCAGGTGCAGCGTGTAGGCAACCACTGCGTACACCTCATCAGCGCTGAGCGACCTGGGCGCGTTCCACGGCATGGCGCGGTTGATGTAGTCCCACAGCGTTGACAGTGTTGGCAGTTTCATCAACGTGGTGCGCTGGGGCTGGTTTGCGCCGGGCAGCAGGTTTTTGACGCGTCCGGTTTTCATGTCATCAGCCGTGGTACCGCCCGCAATCGGTGTGAAGACTTCGGATGATTCACCAAAGTGGCCGTGGCAGGACTGGCACTGCGCCTCCCAGATGACTTCGCCTTGCTTGACGCTGCCCTGCCCGCTGGGCAAGCCCTTGAAGTCTGGCCGCACGTCAATGTCCCAGGCCTTGATTTCTTGCGGCGTAGCGGTGCGGCCAATGGCTTGATATCTGGAAGTTTGTGCGCTTGAAGCAATGGGCAGCAAACACAAGACCACGCTAACCCACTTGAACATTTTTCACCTCACCGTTTTCGCTGAGCAGCCATGACTGAATGGCGTTGTTGTGATAGATGCTCCGGCCCCCGCGCACTGCCCGCAGCGCTTGGTATGTGGGTTGAATGTGCCCACTGTCATCAAGTGCGCGGCTTTGCAAAATGATGGGTTTGCCGTCCCACACAAAATCAGCGTTGAATCTGCTCAGGCATTTTGAAAGCACCGGGCCTTCTAGCCGCGCAGCCTGCCAGTTGCGTCCACCATCGATGGACACATCAACTTTTTTAATCTTGCTGCGTCCGCTCCAGGCCAGCCCGGTGATGCTGTGAAACCCTTTTTGCAGCACGACCTGCCCGCCGCTGGGCGATGTGATCACGCTTTTTACCTCCTGGACGCTGCTGTACTGGCGGTGGGTGCCGTCCGGCATCAAGTCAACATAGTGCAGCGTTTCGTCTTTGGTGCCATACGGCATGTCGCCCACCTCAATGCGGCGCAGATACTTGACCCAGCTCACGCCCTGAATGCCCGGCACGACCAGGCGCAATGGGTAGCCGTTTTCGGGCCGCAGCATTTCGCCGTTTTGCCCATAGGCCACCAGCACTTCGCCGCTTTGAATCAGGCTCAAGGGGATGGTGCGCGTCATGCCAGAGCCGTCTGCACCTTCAGCCAATATGAATTTGCCGCGCTTCAAATCTGCCCCGCACATCTCCAGCAGCGTGATCAGCGGCACGCCGGTAAATTCACTGCAACTGATCATGCCGTGTGTGTACTGCACAGTGGGCACAGCGGTGTTGTTCCACTCCATGGCCGTGTTGGCACCGCATTCAATAAAGCTCATACGGCTGACGCTGGGCAGACGCATCAGATCGTCCATGTCAAACACCATCGGGCGTTTGATGAGGCTGTCGTCCGAGCCATTGATCATCAGCCGGTGTTTTGACGGGTCAATGTCCCACCAGCCCTGATGATGCCTTTCAAAATGCAGGCCGCTGGGCGTGATGATGCCAAACAGCGACTGCAACGGCGCAAAGCTGACGCTGGCCGCGCCCACGCGTGTCAGGCCAGGGCTTTCGCGACGCTGCAGGTTTTTTTCAAATTCACTGGGCTGTCCGTATGGGCGGGATGCAACCGGTTGACCGAGGCCTTTTGTGTGGGCTGGCAAATCAAGAATGTTGGTGTCGCCTACTGCTGCTGACGCCTGGGTTTGCGCTTGCGCACCTGCCACGGCAGCAGCAGCCGCAGAGGCGAAGGCGCTTGCCAGAAACCCGCGGCGGCCGGCTTTGACATCATTGATCTGCCGGGCAGACAAAAAGTTTTCAGGCGCACGCTGAATGAATCGGTTGAGCATGGCCATCACGCCAGAACAGGCACGCGAGGGCTGAGCGTCTGGCCATCGGGCACGGCATCGGGCTCGTCCATTTCAATGGCAATTTGGGTGCACACGCTGCGGCACAGGGCCACTGCTTTTTCACTTTGTACCCGGTAAAAAACCTGTGTGCCGTCCTTGCGTTTGGCCAGCACGCCAGTTTTGAACAACACCGCCAGATGCTGTGACAAATTGGGCTGTGTGGTGTCGATGCCCAAAAGCAGCTGGCTGACAGACTTTTCGTGCCCGCACAATGCGCTCAAAATCTGCAGCCGCATGGGCGTGGCCAGTACCGCAAACAACGCGGCAGCTGCATCAAAAACGCGTCGTTGTTCTGGCTCCAGGTGTTTTGTCATGTTTTTTATATAAGAGACGGCTTATATTGAACCATGACGCCGGAATTTTGTACCCCCTGCTTACCCGTACGGGTGCAGTCTTGCATTTTAATATCAACACGATCGGCGTAAAAAGTTCGAGCTATAATCTAAAACTTGTCGGAGTGTGGCGCAGTCTGGTAGCGCACCTGGTTTGGGACCAGGGGGTCCAAGGTTCGAATCCTTGTACTCCGACCAGAAAACAACAAAAAAAGCCCATCGTTTGATGGGCTTTTTTTTCGGGTGCAAACATTGCACTTGGCGCAGCATCTGCCCGTAGCTCAGTTGGATAGAGCATCAGCCTTCTAAGCTGAGGGTCACAGGTTCGATCCCTGTCGGGCAGACCAGTTTCACTGCTATTTTCATAGCTGCCCGCGCACATATTACCTAGTTTGGAGGCTGAAATGACTTAAAAAAACCGGCTGTGTGCATTGCGCGCAGCCGATTTTTTGGTTTTTAGCTGCCCTAAGCTGCTTTGGTTTCAATGTGCTTGACAGTTGTGCTGGCGCCGTTGGTTTTGACCGATGCAATGCCGTTGTCGCGGCCAGCGGCTGCAGCGTACATCTGGCTGGTGCCGATGATCTGGCCGTTGGCAGCTTTCACATTGAAATACGGGCGTCCATCTGACGCCTCAAGCTTTTCGTAGCGCTCGTCCATGCCGCTGTTGGTTTGCACCGAAGCAATGCCGTTTTCAGCCGACGCCATGCTGGCGTACTGCTGGCTGCGCAAAATGACTTCTGAGTTACCCGCCTTCAGCACGAAACTGATCTTGTCGTTCGCGTTCGTATGAATTTCAAACCATCCAGCCATAGCAATCTCCGGGTTGTTAAAGGAATTTGGATAATACCCAAAGAGTCGCAATTGGATGGTTGATTGTTTAATCTTTCGGGTTAGCTAATGTTGCCAATAGGCATTTTGCCTACAGCCGCACATACTCATATTCAACATTCAGCGCATTGATGCCACGGTCTGGCGCTGCTATCCAGCCGGCCATCTTGCCGGGCTCGGTGACGCGATGCATCAGGCTGTGGATGAATGTTTTGTCTGCATCGGTAGGCAGCCACTCGTCATTTTTCGCTTCAAATTCAGCAGCGCTGATTGGCGAGCCTTGCGGGTCGGTGTGCATCCCTGCCCACGCGCCGACGCTGCGGCGAAAGCGGGTGGATGGCAGAGACAATTCGAAGCTGATGCCCCCGCGTTTGAGGCCCATGTTCCAGCGGGTCACGCCGACGTTGCAGTCCTTGACGTATTCAAGCCGGGTGACTTCATTCATGCCGACGCGGGTGGCAATGGTTTCCTGCTTCATGCCTCCCAGTCCGTCGGGCACGCAGATTTGCATTTCAGTGTCCAGCTCAACGTGGTCGGTAAATTTGGCTTCGTCAGGGCGGCCCTTGATGCCGTTGGCAAACGCGTTGGCAGCGTTGCTGGATGATTCCGAGCCGAACAGGTCGAGCGATGACGTGAACCAGAAGTTCATGAATTTTTGAATCGTGGGCAGGTCAATCACGCCGGCGTTTCGCAGCGTGGCGGCATCAGACGTATCAAGTTCTTTCATCACTTCAACCGTGCGTTTGATGACGCGGCCAATGCCGGTTTCACCCACAAACATGTGGTGCGCTTCTTCCGTCAGCATAAAGCGGGTGGTGCGGGCCAGTGGGTCAAATGCGCTTTCGGCGAACGACTTGAGCTGAAATTTTCCATCACGGTCGGTGAAATACGTGAACATGAAAAAACTCAGCCAGTTGTCCATCGGCTCATTGAAGGTGCCCAAAATACGCGGCTTGTCGGTATCGCCACTGTGGCGCATCAGCAGTTCTTCAGCTTCTTCCCGGCCATCACGGCCAAAGTGCGCGTGCAGCAAATACACCATGGCCCACAAATGGCGGCCTTCTTCAACGTTGACCTGAAATAGGTTGCGCAAGTCGTACAGCGATGGCGCGGTGTGGCCCAGCAGTCGCTGCTGCTCGACCGATGCGGGCTCGGTATCGCCTTGCGTGACGATCAGGCGGCGAAAGGTTGAGCGATATTCACCCGGCACTTCTTGCCACACGTCCTGGCCCTTGTGGTCGCCAAAACCAATCTTGCGGCCTTCTTCTTTGTCGGCCAAAAAGATGCCCCACCGGTAGTCGGGCATGGGCGTGTAGCCGTAGCTGGCCCAGCCCGATGCGTCCACACCCACCGCAGTGCGCAAATAAACTTCTTTGGCTTTGAAGTCACTCGGCCCCATTTCGTCCCACCAGTTTAAAAAGGCGGGTTGCCAATGCTCAAGCGCGCGCTGGAGCTGACGGTTTTCACCCAAGTGAACGTTGTTCGGGATCAAGGCTTGCAGGTCGATGTTGCTCATGATGTGCTCCAATAAAAATTAAACACGCTTCCAATCAAAACGCGCCTTTTTCCCTGTTCCAAACAGTTTCAAAGCGCCCTCTTCGCCCACCGCATTGGGGCGAATAAAAATCCAGTTCTGCCAGGCAGACAAGCGGCCAAAAATTCGGGTTCGCATGGTTTCTTTGCCGGGAAAGCGCAGCGACGCTTCCAGACCTGTCATCGCGTCGGGCGACATGCTGGCGCGTTCTTCGAGCATGATGCGGATTTCGTCTTGCCAGTCGATGTCATCGGGTGTCAAAGTGACGAGGCCGAGTGCCAGCGCCTGGTCGGCGCGCAACCGGCTGTCGTCCAGATTTTTGAGCTGATCAATGGTGGCTTCGTCTTCGCAAAAACGGGTTTGCAAACGCGTCAGGTTGTTGACGGCCGGGAACCAGCCAAAGTTGGCCGGACTCAACTGCAGAGCGGGCGCAGAGCATTCGGAGCTCGCACCGGCAGCGCCGGATGCGAGGGGCGAATCGGGCAAGTCCAGCATGTAAATGCGGTCGCAAGCCAACGCCAATTCGTAGAACGTACCAGCGAAACAAGAGCCTGAATCAACCAATGCAATCAGCGAACGACTGGTCACGTCAAGTCGGGCCAGCGTGCGGCGCAGGGCACCTGTGGTTTCTTTGACCAGCCAGTGGTTTTTCAAATCAGCCAGTACCTGGTCCATCTTCATGACTTGCGCAGCATCGCCGTGCGTTTTGATGACCCATGTTCCCACTTCAAGCTCGTTGGTGCGCAAGTTTAAAATCGCATCGTCGAGCTCACGCTGCAGTTTGAGCGGGTACCAATTGGCGCCAGCAGCTTCAATGGATTCAGGCGTTGATTCAATGGCAGCGTCAGGGGCCTTGACGGTAATCGTCGCAATGCGGCTCCTGCGGTCAAGCTGCGCATCGACCGTGCTGTAGTGGTAGCCAGCGTCGTCAATTAGTGGATTCAAAGCTGTTAATTGAATGCCATTTATACCGCTAGCCTTTATAGAATGTGTGCAAGCAGCTCCTATTTCAGTAGCAAGTAATTCTCCGAACGCTTGCGGCTTGGCATGTGCGTCGATCAGCTTCCAGTTTTTGGCTCGGTCAGCGCGCACACCTTCTGAAGTGGTGCAAAAAATATCAGCCAGGTCACGTCGGACCTTGCGCTTGTCTGTCACGCGCGTCAAACCGCCTGTGCCGGGCAGTACGCCCAGCAGCGGCACTTCAGGCAGGCTGACTGTCGATGACCGGTCATCGACCATGATGATGCGGTCACATGCCAGCGCCAGCTCGTAGCCTCCGCCAGCGCACGCGCCGGTAACGGACGCAATTGACTTGAGGCCGTCATGCGTTGACGAATCTTCAAGCCCGTTGCGCGTCTCGTTCGTGAACTTGCAAAAGTTCACCTTCCATGCATGCGTTGACACGCCCAGCATGTAAATGTTGGCACCCGAGCACCAGATTTTTTCTTTGCCAGACTCAAACACAATTACCTTGACGGACGGATGCTCAAAGCGCACGCGGTTGATGGCGTCGTGCAGCTCAATGTCCACGCCCAGGTCGTAGCTGTTCAGTTTTAATTTGTAGCCTGGTTTGATGCCGCCGTCTTCGTTGATGTCGAGCTTGAGCCGCGCCACATCGCCATCAACTGTCAAAGTCCAGTGCTGGTACCTGGCCGGATGAGTGGCAAAGCTGACCATGTCGCGCTCAACACCGGCGATGGTTTGTTTGAAAAGCAGCGGTTCAGTCATGGCATTCATGTGGTCTCGATAGCATTTTTATGCGGGACGGCTCTTCTCAAATCCGTCATGCTCTGTATTAGTGTGCGGGCTGCCGTGTCAACAACTGCATCAGCCCGCGCATACAACGCCTCGCGGCTGGCCAGAATACGGCGAATGTCGTCCAGTGCCTCGTGGCTTGCGCCCGTTGAATCGAACGGTCGCATGTCACCCTGCGCCACCACACGGGCCATGTGTTCTTCAGGGCTGGTTTTAAGCCACACACAGTAAAAATGGCTTTGCAGCATGTCAAATGTTTCGCGTTCACTGACGATGCTCCCGCCTGTGGTTATGACGACGCCCTGCGCGTGTTCTTCAGCGATTCTCAGCAGTGCGCGCCGCTCGTATCGCCTGTAACCGGCCTGCCCATGCAGCAGCAAAATTTCGTTCATGCTGGTGCCGGCTTCGCGTTCAATTTCGCGGTCCAGCTCAATGAAAGGTACGCCATGCACAGCCGCCAGTTGCATGCCCAGGGTTGATTTGCCCGCACCGCGCAGGCCAATCAACGCTATTCGTTGTTCCCTGCCTTGCGCGTCTGACAGGGCAAAGGTACTGCCCAGAAAACTGCAGGCCTGGTCAAGCTGCGAATCGTCCAGTCGTGCCAACAAACTTTGTGCTCTGGCCAAGGCCGGTCGCGGTGCATCTTGCAGCAGGTCAATCACCGTGATGTTCAAGGCCCGCGCAGTAGCTTCCAGCGAGTTGATGGACACATTGCCCTTGCCGCCTTCAACGTCGGCCAAAAAGCGCTCACTCAAGCCTGAGTCAGCGGCCAGGGCCTTGCGGGTCATACCGCGCCGCGCTCGCCAGGCACGCACGCGGTTGCCCAGGTCCGCCAGGGTGGCCTTGCTGTCTTGCTCAATGTCGGTTGCCACACTCATGAATTGCAATATACTTCATTAAATCTTTTCGTCAAGCAGTTTATTGCATTTTTACCGGAACTCAACATGAAACTAAAGATACTGGTGGGCACGATGACCAGCACAGCTGACTACGTGGCGCAGGCTATCCAGATGGATTGCACAGATCTGCTCCCCAATATTGAGATTGAGTTGATGGACAGTCTGGACATTGGCATCTTCAGTGCCGATAACGCGAAAGATGCGCTATATCTCATCTGCACGTCGACGTACGGTCAAGGCGATGTGCCTGACAACGCCCGGGCCTTGTTTGAATCAATGGCAGCAACGCCGCAGTTTTTGGGGCATGTCAAATACGGTGTGATTGCTTTGGGCGACCGCACTTACCTGCAAACTTTCTGCTTTGGCGGCAAAAAATTTGACGAGCGTCTGATCGACCTGGGCGCGCAGCGCATTGGCCAGGTGTACTGCCACGATGCCAGCACTGGAACAATGCCGGAAGAAGAGGCGACGGCCTGGTGCAGGCAGTGGCTGACAGACGCTTTGCAAAGTGCCGCTGTTGCCTGACATTTTAAGATTGTGGATAAAAAGGCTCGTTTTTAGCATGATTCGTGCCCACGAGCCACATGTTATGTGCGCAAGCAGCTCCTGAATTCATAGTATTTTTGTTGCTGCAACTGACAAAGAAAATAAACGACTGCCCGAAATTACTTTAGACTTAAACAATTCGCTACTAAAGCACGGGTTTCACACTAGACTGGATTTTCGAGCCGCGATTAATATCGTGGCAGTCCGTTTTCACCCTACTCCAGGAGTTTTTTAATGTCCACACGCCGCCACATCCTGACTCGCAGTGCTGCCGTTTTTGGAGCGGCTTCATCGGGGCTTTTGCTTCCCACCATGTCAAGTGCGCAAGGCGCCAAAGTCCGCGTCGGCTTCATGCTGCCCTATACCGGCACCTTTGCACAACTGGGTGTGGCAATTGAAAACGGTTTTCGCATGGCCATCAATGAGCAAGGCGGCAAGCTGGGTGGGCGTGAAATTGAATTTTTCAAAGTTGACGACGAGTCAGACCCATCCAAAGGCATCGAAAACGCCAACAAACTGGTGCAGCGCGACAAAGTCGATGTGATTGTGGGCACAGTGCATTCAGGTGTGCAAATGGGCATTCAGAAAGTGGCGCGTGACACCGGCGTGCTGAGCCTCATTCCCAACGCTGGCGTGCATGCCGCCACGCGCGGCTTGTGTGCGCCCAATGTGTTTCGCACCAGCTTTGCCAATTCCCAGCCGACCCGGGCGCTGGGCAAGGTTATGGTCGACAAGGGCCACAAAAAAGCAGTCTGGATCACCTGGAAATACGCAGCTGGAGACGAAGCTTTTGAAGGCTTCAAGGAAGGCTACACAGCTGCTGGTGGAACCATCATCAAGGAGCTTGGCCTGCCGTTTCCACAGGTTGAATTTCAGGCACTGCTGACCGAAATTGCAGCGCTCAAGCCCGATGCCGTGGCCTGCTTTTGGGCGGGCGGCGGTGCGGCCAAGTTCATCCGCGACTACGCAGCTGCTGGCCTGAAAGGCAAAATTCCGCTGTATGGCTCAGGCTTTTTGACCGAAGGCGTACTGGACGCAGCTGGCCCGGCTGCCGACGGCATCATCACCACGATGCATTACAGCGACTCGCTGGACACGCCGCGCAACAAGAAATTCCGGCTTGACTTTGCCAAAACATTCAAGGCCCAGCCGGATGTGTATGCAGTCCAGGGTTATGACACTGGCTTGCTGCTGGTGCAGGGTGCCAATGCCGTCAAAGGCGATCTGGCCAACAAGGCGGCGCTGTACAAATCAATGGAAGGCGCAGTGGTCGACAGCCCACGCGGCAAGTGGACCATGAGCGCGTCGCACAACCCGATTCAGGACATTTACGTTCGCCAGGTGGAGAACAAGGAGAACAAGGTGCTGGGTGTGGCTGCAAAGGCGCTTGCTGATTCAGGAGCCGGTTGCAAAATGACCTGATGGGTTTTACTCCTTCCCCCGCTGGGGGAAGGCAGGGATGGGGGCACGCGCGATGCTTGTGTCAATTCTTCGCTTGCCCCCACCCTAGCCCTCCCCCGGCACGGGAGGGAATTTAAAACTTTGCTCTCCCGGGAGGGGAGGGAATTTAAAATTTCCTCCCCCACCTGAGGACGGAACAACACACCAAAACTTCCTCTCATGACCCTCACCACCTACCTGCTTTACCTCGCCGCTGTCGCCCTGCTCGTGCTGTCCCCTGGCCCGACCATGCTGATGTGCATCACCACTGCCATCCATCAAGGCCCGCGTAAAGCAATGTTGTCGGCTGGCGGGAGCGTGACCGCTGTGCTGGGCGTGATGCTGCTGTCAGCGCTGGGGCTGGGCGCATTGCTGGCTGCGTCTGAAGTGGCGTTTGCCATTGCCAAGCTGTTGGGTGCGAGCTATCTGATCGCGCTGGGCATCAAAACTTTTCGCAATCAGGGCACTGTTCTGACCAGTGATTCAAGCGAAGTATCCATAGCCCAAACAGGCCGTGCAAGCTATTTACGGGGTTTGTTTGTTGGTGCCAGCAATCCCAAAGCGTTGCTGTTTTTTGCAGCGTTTTTTCCGCAGTTTCTGGACCCAGCGCAGCCCTTTGTACCGCAATTTGCCATCCTTGCTGCAACCTTTATGGCTTTTGAGCTGACGGTGTTAACAGCTTGTGCATTCGGCGTGTCGCGCATTGCACCGCTGCTGCGCCAGAGTGGGCCGATGAGATGGGTCAACCGTGTGTGCGGTGGGCTGTTCACCCTGATGGGTGTGGCATTGCTGTTCACAAAACGGACATGAAGCCCCCACGGTCGCTCACTTCGTGTCGCTTCCTGCCCCCCTGGGGGGCCGCTGCGCCTACAGACCAACAAAGCCGGTTTCGTGGCCCCTGCCTGCCACAGGAGACAACATTTTTATGGATTTGCCCCAGTTTCTGATCCAGCTGCTCAACAGCGTGCAGTACGGGCTGCTGCTGTTCATGCTGGCTGCCGGGCTGACGCTAATCTTTGGCATCATGGGCGTGGTCAATTTGGCGCATGGCAGCTTTTACATGCTGGGCGCTTATCTGGCCTGGTCGCTCAGCTCTGCTTTTGGTAGCTTGACGCTGGCAATTCTGGCTGGCGCGGTGCTGGCAGTCGCATTTGGCCTGGTCCTCGAATGGCTGCTGTTCAGGCACTTTTACAAGCGCCCTCATCTGGACCAGGTGCTGCTGACGTTTGGTCTGATTTATATCTTTGAAGAACTGCGGTCGATTGTCTGGGGTGACGATGTGCATGGCGTCACCATTCCTGCAATTCTTGGCGGGTCGATTCCGCTGACTGAAAATTTGTCTTATCCGGTGTACCGTCTGTTCATGTCGGGTGTTTGCATTGCATTGGCAATCGGTTTGTATTTGCTTATTTCAAAAACCCGCCTTGGCATGAAGATTCGCGCCGGCGCATTCAACCGCGACATGGCTGAATCGCTGGGTGTCAACATCAAACTGATTCATAGCGTCGTGTTTGCGATAGGCGTTGGCCTGGCAGCCGTGGCCGGCATGATCGCGGCACCAGTGGCCAGCGTTTACCCCAACATGGGCTCGCAGGTGCTGATCATGTGCTTTGTGGTGGTGGTGATTGGCGGCATTGGCTCAGTGCGCGGTGCGCTGATTGCCGCGCTGCTGGTGGGGGTAGTCGACACCTTTGGCAAAGTGCTGCTGCCATCGATGGCGGGCATGCTGGTTTATATGCTGATGGCAGCTGTACTTTTGTTCAAGCCTGAAGGTTTGTTCAAACAATGAGCGCGCAATCGGCCAACCTCGAGGTGCTCCCAGTCAGCATCAAGCTGGTGCTTGGCATGGGTTTGATCGCCCTGCTCGCCTTTCCTTTCGTCGGCACGCCGTTTTACACAGAGATGGTCACGCGCATGATGATCATGGCAATATTTGCCATGAGCCTTGACTTGCTGCAGGGCGTGACCGGGCTGGTGTCCCTTGGCCATGCGGCTTACTTTGGGCTGGCAGGCTATGCGCTGGCTTTCCTCACACCGCAGGGCGAGGCCGTCAACCTGTGGTGGACGCTGCCTGTCGCTGTGCTGGCCTCCGGACTGGCTGCGCTCATCGTTGGGTTTTTCGTTGTGCGCACGCACGGCATTTACTTCATCATGGTCACCATGGCGTTTGCGCAGATGGTGTACTACCTGTTTTTTGACAACAAGGCACTTGGCGGCTCGGACGGGCTGTACATCAACTTCAAACCGAGTGCGGCAATTTTGGGCTGGGTGCCCTTTGACTTGGGTCAAAAGCGCGCGATGTATTTCTTCACGCTTGCTGCACTGCTGGGCACCTACGGGTTTCTGCGCCGCTTGCTGTTCAGCCCCTTTGGCCGCACGCTCAGCGGCATCCGCGTCAACGAGCATCGCATGCGTGCCGTGGGCTACGGCGTGTTTGGCTACAAATTGGCTGCCTTTACCGTGGCAGGTAGCCTGGCCGGGCTGTCGGGTTATTTGTGGGGCGCACAAACGGGCTATATCAACCCGGAGCTGATGGGTTTTCACATGAGTGCGCACGCTTGTCTGATGGTGATCATGGGCGGCATGGGCAACTTTGCCGGCGCGATTGTGGGCGCGTTTGCGTTCGAATATTTGCTGCATGCGTTCAAGGATTTGCCAACGCTTGGCAAAGTGAATCTGGGCAAGCACTGGCAACTGTGGATGGGTTTGTTCATTGTGCTGCTGGTGGTGTTTGCTCCGCGCGGTATTTTGGGTCTGGTTGAAAAATTTTCACAGCGCAAGGCAGCAAAGGGGACTTCTGATGAATGAGGTGCTGCTGTCGGCTAAAAATCTGACCAAGAAATTCGGCGGTTTGGCTGCGGTCGATAACGTGAGCATCGACCTGTATCGCAACCACATTCATGCCGTGATTGGCCCCAACGGTGCAGGGAAATCAACGCTGACCAATTTGCTGTCAGGCGATTTGCCGCCAACATCCGGCACTGTAACTATCGGCAATGTAAGTGTGACAGGCTGGACGCCCGAAAAAATCTCACGCCAGGGTTTGGGCCGCAGCTACCAGAAGACCAACATATTCTTGCCTTTTACGGTTTGGGACAACGTACATCTGGCCGCCCAGTCCAGATCACCGCAAGCACACAAATGGCTGACAGATGCTTCCAAATTTATAGCTATAAGCGCCCGTATTGAAAAGGCTATTGAGCTATCTGGCCTTAAAAATCGGGTGAAAAGCATTGCAGGAACCATCAGCCACGGCGAGCAGCGCCAGCTGGAGATTGCCATGACGCTGGCGACCGAGCCACAAGTTATTTTGCTGGATGAGCCGCTGGCGGGCATGGGCGCAGCCGAAGCCGAGCGCATGGTGACACTGCTCCTGGCAATTAAAAAAGACCACGGTATTTTGCTGGTCGAGCATGACATGGACGCTGTGTTTCAACTCGCTGACAAGCTGACGGTGATGGTCAATGGGCAAGTGATTGCCAGTGGCACGCCACTTGAAATTCGTTCAGATGCAGGCGTGCAAGCCGCTTACTTGGGAGCGGAGCACTGACTTCCTGCCTCCCGCACCCAGGGAGGGCTGAGGTGGGGGCCAAACCACAATGACCAACCTGATCAACGCCCACGGCCTGGAGACCTACTACGGTGCCAGCCACATCCTGCGCGGCGTTAATTTCACCGTCGCGCGTGGGCAAACCATTGGCCTGATGGGCCGCAATGGCATGGGCAAAAGCACGCTGCTCAAAAGCATCATGGGGCTGGTCAAACCGCGCGGTGGTTCGATTGAGATTGCAGGCAAAACCATGACAGGCCGGGCGCCCTATGAAATTGCCCAGATGGGCATCGCGTATGTGCCTGAAGGCAGAGGTATCTTTGGCAATCTGAATGTGACTGAAAACCTGAAGATGGCCGCACGGGCCGGAACCCGCGGTCAGCGCGACTGGACCTACGACCGTGTGCTCGACACCTTTCCACGCTTGAAAGAACGCCTGAACCATGGCGGACAGCAACTGAGCGGTGGCGAGCAGCAAATGCTGACTATTGGCCGCGCGCTGATGACCAACCCGGACGTGCTGATCCTGGACGAAGCCACTGAAGGCCTGGCACCGCTGATTGCCAAAGACATCTGGCGCATTTGCCAGCTGATCAAAACCACTGGCATCAGCACCGTGATCGTCGACAAAAATCACAAACATGTCACGCAAATCACCGACCGCAACGTGATTCTGGTCAAGGGGGAAGTGGTGTTTGAGGGCACCTCAAAAGCGCTGAACGACCAGCCTGAACTGTTGCAGCAATACCTGGGTGTTTGACAGCTCTTGTCCGTTGTTGAGATCAGTTGTTGACATCAGTTGTCGATATCAGCTGTCAACTTCAGTTGTTGATGGCAGTGGCTGCAGCAACTGGCAACCCCAGCAAGGCCCGGCGAAGCTCAGCCCGCTTGGTGCCTTCGTCCAGCCAGATGGCAAAAAACGCATCGCCAAACGCCGGGTCATTGATCTCTGCGATCAATTTTGAGTTGAAGAAAAACCGTGTGCCCACCTTCGGCACGTACACGCCCGTGAGGCGGTCGCCCTGTGCCACATTGGGAAACGTCCGCTGCATGTCAGCTGTCCATGTTTTGATTTGCGCATCGCTGAGTTTTTTCAGGCGGGCCATTTCAATCAGGGAAACATTGACGATTTCTTCAGCCTTGATGCCGGTGTTATACACAATTTCAAGCGCAAACAGGCTTTTGTCTGCCAGCGGATTGGCCTTGACTGAACCAGCCGTCCATAAATTGGCGTCATAAGCCTTGAAACCGAAAAAACGCAAAACACCTGTGCCCTGCATCTGCCAGCCTGTACCCTGGGCAAAAGCGTTCAGCTCACCGGGTACTCTGGATGCGCTTGGCGGCTTCGCGGGTGATTGGGCTGCCGCTTGGACCATGGCGCCTGATGTGACCAGGCCTGCCAGCAGTTTGTTGAAGTGGCGACGTGTGGAGGCTTGAAATAACATCGATGGATCCGTTTTTTTAAAGTAATTACTCAGTAGTCTTATTGTTACCGATTGGTAACCTCCGAGTCAATCTTGTCAAACTGGTCAAAATCAATCATTTCAAAATCAACAACATGCGTACTCAAGTTGCCATCATCGGTGCCGGTCCTGCCGGCCTTTTACTCGGCGCGCTGCTGCACAAGGCAGGCATTGCCAGCATCATCATTGAGCGCCAAAGCCGCAGCTATGTCTTGAGCCGCATTCGCGCTGGCATTCTGGAACAAGGCACCGTTGACATGCTGCACAGCGTGGGTGCAGGCCAACGGCTGGCTATTGAAGGCCAGGTGCACCACGCCATTGAACTGGTTTTCAAAAACCAGCGCCACAGCATTGACGTGACAGGGCTGACAGACGGCAAGGTCGTCACTGCTTACGGGCAGACTGAGGTCACGCATGACCTGATGAATGCACGCCATGCAGCAGGGCTGGCCACGGTGTATGAAGCACGTGACGTCAGCATTGAAGACTTTGACACTGTCCAGCCAAAAGTGCATTACGTCACCGACGGCCAGCACCATGAATTGGCTTGTGACTTCATTGCTGGATGTGACGGTTTTCACGGGGTGTGCCGGTCCAGCGTTCCGAAAGATGCCATCCAGGAGTTTGAGCGCATCTACCCTTTTGGCTGGCTGGGCGTGCTGGCCGATGTACCGCCCGTGTCCCCCCACGCCATCGTCTACGGAAACCACGCGCGCGGATTTTCGCTGTGCTCCATGCGCAGCTTGACGCGCAGCCGATACTACATTCAGTGCCCGATTACCGACAAAGTTGGGCAGTGGAGTGACGCTGCTTTTTGGGATGAATTGCGCCTGCGGCTTGACCCGGAGCTGGCCGGGCGCATCACCACCGGCCCGTCGATTGACAAAAGCATTGCCCCGCTGCGCAGCTTTGTGGCAGAGCCGATGCGCTTTGGCCGCCTGTTTTTGGCCGGGGATGCTGCGCACATCGTGCCGCCAACGGGGGCCAAAGGCTTGAATCTGGCGGCGTCGGATGTGAAGTACCTGTCAAGTGCTTTGATTGATTTTTATCTTGAAAAATGCAGCGCTGGCATTGACGGCTATTCGCAGCGGGCGCTGGCCCGTATCTGGAAAGTCGAGCGCTTTTCATGGTCATTGACAACGCTGATGCACCGCTTTCCCGAGACCGATGCCTTTGGCCAAAAAATGCAGGAGGCCGAGCTGGACTATCTGGTGCATTCCAAAGCCGCATCCACGGCGCTGGCGGAAAATTATGTGGGACTGCCTTTGTGATGAACCAAGGGTATTTTTTAATACCAACCGTCTGGCCTGTAATGCAAAATACTTTCACCTCAACGAACAGAGACACACATGACAAAAATAACAGCGTGGTTGCTGGCCGCTGCCTGCAGTGCAGGCGCGCTGACACTGCTTGCCAGTTGCGCCACACCCGAAGAGGCCAAACCCATTGTTGGCCGCATGTCCGCATTGCCGCCCATGACCTACCCGGCTGACAATCCCACGACACCCGCCAAGGTGGCTTTGGGCAAGCAATTGTTTGCTGACACGCGCCTGTCGGGCGGTGGCAAAGCAGCCTGCCAGAGCTGCCATTACCGCGACCTGGGCTGGACAGATGCCAACGCGCTGTCTGCCAAAGAAGACGGCAGCATCAACACCCGCCACACGCCCACGCTGTACAACGTGGGCCATCAGTCGCTTTGGTACTGGGACGGCCGGGCTGCCACCCTTGAAGGCCAGACGCTGGCCGCATGGCGTGGGCAGACACTGGCCGATCCAGTCAAGATTGCGGCCTTGATCAACACTGTGCCAGGCTATGTCACCCAGTTTCAGGCGGTCTATGGCGGGCCCGCCACGCCGGACAACATTGTCAAGTCGCTGACGACTTTTTTCAGAACGCTGAACAGCGAAAACGCACCCTGGGACAAATATGAGATGGGCGATGTCAAAGCTGTGTCCAAAGATGCGGTGGAAGGCTACAAAGTCTTTGCCGGCAAGGGCCAGTGCATCGTTTGCCACAGCCCGCCGATGTATGGCAACAGCACGTTTTTCAACATCGGGCTGGAGCATGGCAAGGCCAAGCCGGATGTGGGCCGCTTCAACGTCACCAAAGAGCCGGCCGACATGAGCGCGTTCAAAACACCAACTTTGCGCTCCATTGAGTTGTCGGGCCCCTACTTTCACGATGGCAGCGTGGCCAAGCTGGAAGACGCGGTTCGCTACATGGCCGGCGGCGGCAAGCCTGACCCCAACAAGTCACCCATCTTGCGGGACACCCAGCTGACCGACAAGGAAGTGGGTCAGGTCGTGGCGTTTTTGAAAACACTGACCAGCACAGAAACGTGGGAACAACCCAAGCTGCCTTGATGCATCACATTCAGCGCAAAAGCCCCTTTACCGGGGCTTTTTTTATACAGCAACCAAAAGCTGCTGTTTATGAATAAAATAACACTCAAGCCCATACAAAATGGGCGCTGGCAGCTCCTCTGATCATAGCAATGGATCCCATCAAAGTGCCTGCTTCAAAACCGGCTTTGCAAACCCTCAAAGGCACGCGCATCCTCAGCCTGGCGCTGAACCTGCCCGGCCCGGCAGCGCTGATGCAATGCCAGCAACTGGGTGCCCGCTGCACAAAACTGGAGCCGCCTGGCGGCGACCCAATGCGCCTGTACAGCCCTGTTGCCTATGCAGCTTTGCACCATGGCATCCGCATCACAACTGCCGACCTGAAAAGCGGTGCCGGGCAAAAAGCCCTGCATCGCCAACTCGCCCGCACGGATGTGCTGCTGACATCGTTTCGCCCATCCGCGCTGGCCAAGCTGGGGCTGAGCTGGGCTGCACTGCACAAACAGCACCCGCAACTGAGCCAGGTGGCCATTGTTGGCGGCACGGGACTTCGGGCAGAGGAGCCTGGCCACGACCTGACTTATCTGGCAGAGGTGGGCCTGGTGACTGCAATGGCCTTGCCCACTACGCTGTACGCTGACATGGCAGGGTCACTTCAAGCCAGCAAGGCCGTGCTGCAGGCTGCCCTGCACCAAGCCAGACATGGCAAGGGTGTGTACATTGAAATTGCCTTGTCTTTTGCAGCGGCTTGCCTGGCACTGCCCAGAACCTGGGGATTGACAACAGCTGGCGCTGCGGTCGGTGGCGGACATGCCGGATATCAGTTGTATGCCTGCCAGAATGGCCGGGTGGCAGTTGCTGCACTGGAGCCACATTTTGCGGCTCGGCTGTGCGCCGCGGCAGGTTTGCCGGCCACCAGCGCACATGCCATGATGGAAGCGGATACCCGCCTGGCCATCGCTGCGTGGCTGATGGGCAAGACACGCCAGCAACTGGACCAGCTGGCTGCAAAGCACGACATTCCGATGCTGACAATGGCGGTATTGGACGAATTGCTCTAACCCGTTAGGGCGCACCACCTAGGGTAATTACGTATCCTTCGGTTATCTCATTTTTTTCAAGGACCCGTTATGACCACCAAAAATCTTTCAACTGTTGCTGCTGACCTGATTGGCACCTACGGCAACACCGCCAAAAACGTCATCGACGCTTATCAGGCAGGGGGCGAGCGTGTGGTGACCGTGCTTGAACAGCGCTGGAATTCAGCCCTGAAGCAATCACGTTCGCAACTGACCAGCGAAGTCGCCAAAAATGCAACCGCTGCCCAGCTGGCATTTAGCATGTACTACACACGTGGATTGACACAAACCACCAAAGGCGCAGAACTGATGGTGAGCCAGCTGGTCAGGCTGGCCGAGGCTGGCATTGAACGCGTTGCAGCCAATGCCAGTTTGTTTGAGGAAAAAACGGGTCTGGGTACGCTCAATACGCTTGCACAAGTCAGCAAGCCAGGCGTTTTGGCACTCAGTGAATTTGCTGCCAAAGTCGAGCAAAAATCAGCAGCATTGGCCAGCAAAATAGCTGGTGACGACATTGCCAACGCTACTGTCAAGCGCACTACTGCTTTTGCCCAGCGACGGGCAGCCAAAGCCGCCTGACAAAGACTTCGGTAAACGCCTGATAAAAGGCTGTGTAAACGGCTCGATAAAAAAGGCTTTGCAAGAGGCTGGACAAATAGCGCAATCCATGGCGGAGTTGGTGACGGTATTGAAGATATGACACATGGCGCATGATGCTCCTATTTCAGGAGCTCCCAGCGCCTGTATCTATTGGGCTATCTGCCAATTTTAATCTGCGTTACGCCAATCAGCGCATATTGGCTGTTGCGAACCGGTGGCAGACTAGCGGCCCGTAACTTTTTTGATGGTTGGCTTGATGCTTTCCCGGCGGGCTGGCAGCACGGCCAAACCTTCGCGCAGTGCGCTCAGCACGATGCAGGTGGCGGTTTCGGCCAGGATGCAGAATTTGGTTACCACAGCATCCAGGTGGCCAACGTCAATCACCGCAATTTCCATCACCCAGCTGTCGTCGCCTGTGACGTTGTAAGCCGTGATAACTTCAGGCGTCTGCTCAACCAGCTTGACCACACGTGCGTATTCGGCGCGGCCTACCCGCACGATGGCCCGGATGCCGTAGCCCAGCCGCTCGTAATTGACCTGAGCCCGGTAGCCCGTAATGACGCCCGACAGCTCAAGCTTTCTGACCCTTTCCGTGACAGCCGGCTGGCTTAAATGCACCAGCCGGCCCAGTTGCGCCATCGTGATGCGTGCATCTTTTTGCAACGCCGCAAGAATGGCGGTGTCATAAGCGTCAAATTCATGGGTTTCTGCCAAAGTGTTCATCAACGTTCAAAAGTAAGGTCAAAGAGAATAAACACCATTAATTATGCATGTTCATCCCCGCTTTATAAAATTAATATTAACCCCATGAATGCTGTTGCTACAACGTTGAATCGCCAGAAAGACCCTGCACGCTGGCTGCTGCCAGCCTTGCTGGCCTGCTACCTGGTGTGGGGATCAACCTATCTGGCCATCCGCTTTGCACTGGTCAGTTTTCCACCTTACTTTCAGATGGGGTCACGCTTTGTTGTGGCAGGCGCATTGCTGCTGGTCTGGATGCGGTGGCGTGGCCAGCCCTGGCCTAACCGGCTCCAGTGGCGCAACGCGGCTGTTGCTGGCTGCCTGATGCTGGCCGCTGCGATGGGCTGGCTGGCCAGTGCGCAGCAGACCATTGGTTCGGGCTTTGTTGCCACCTTCATTGCCACAGTCCCCATTGTGGTCTGTGCGTTTGGCTTGCTCTCCGGCAAGCGCCCGACCCGTGTCGAAGCGGCGGGCATGCTCCTGGGCGCGTTGGGTGTGCTGCTGCTGGTACGTGGGGCCAGCTTTTCAGCCTCGCCAGTCGGGATTGCGCTGATGGGTGGGTCTGTGATTGCCTGGTCGCTGGGCTCGGTACTTCAAACCACGCACCTGCCATTGGCGCCAGGCCCCATGGGTTTCGCCAGCGAGATGCTTTGCGGTGGTGCCGTGCTGATGGTGATTTCACTCATCCTTGGCGAGCAGCCTCATTGGCCGCCGCGGCCATTAGCGCTTGCGGCGTGGGCTTATCTGGTGGTCTTTGGCTCGCTGGTGGCGTTCAGTGCCTATTTGTACTTGCTGGCCAACGCAACGCCAGCGGTGGCCACCAGCTATGCGTTTGTCAACCCGGTCATTGCGCTGGGCATGGGAGTAGCGCTGGGCGGCGAGGTAGTGAGCAGCGCTGAATGGATGGCTTGCAGCGTGATTTTGGCAGGCGTGATGTTGGTATTTTTGAGTAAACGCCAAGCAGCTGCCCGATAGCTGCAAGCCAGCCGTGCTCAGCTAAAGGTGAGCCGCTGGCGCACCCATTCAAAAGCTGCCACCAGCGTCGCACCAGCACCATAGGCCGCCACATCGCGCCAGTCTGCGACCGAGCCAAGGACAATCCGCAATACCGCATGGTCAGAACGCCAGCCAATTTCAGAGGTCACAAATTGCGCTATTTCCACGCCACATCCTACGGCAAACGCGGCGATTGCCAGAATGGCAACTGGTGCTTTGATGCAAGTTTTAAGAACAAAATAAACCCAAACCGCTGCCAGCACATCACCTCCAAAACTTCGCAACAGCGTGTGGTGTGACCAAACTGTCGCAATCAGCGCCTCAACAATAAAAATGAGAATGGCGAACAAGAACGCTTCGCGGTCAAATCCTATGCCAATTGCGCTTGCCTGTTGTGTCGACACGTGCTCAACTCCAAAATTAGTCAGGCACGTGGATACGTGCTTTGATGTGCTTCAAGTTGGCCACGATGGTAAAAGTCATCACCACCAACAACGACCACGAGCTCCATTTGCCCAGGTGAACAGTTGTCCAAGCGCCCATCTGATTTGGGTATTTCCACACGCTAAACAAAGTAGCTATATTTTCAGCCAGCCAAATGAAAAATCCAATCAGAACGAAAGCCACCAGCAAAGGCATTTTTCGTTCGCGGTCATAAGGCGTGAAAACCACAGTCGCCCGCGCATACAAGCCGCACAACCCGGCAGCTACGTACCAACGATAGTCGCCAATAAAATGATGGGTAAAAAAATTGGCATAAATCAGCATGGCCATGAGTCCACACATCCAGTACGGCGGATGGTGCTCAATTCGCAAGTCAAAAAGCCGCCACGCCTGGATGATGTAGCTGCCGACAGCTGCATACATGAAGCCAGAAAAAAGCGGCACACCTAAAACCTTGGTGTAGCCAAGATCGGGGTAGCTCCACGACCCAATTGCGGCAGACGTTTTGAACACCTCCAGCACAAAACCCACCACGTGAAACAGACCGATGGCTTTGAGTTCATCTAAAGTTTCAAGTCGGACTGCAACCATCCACACCTGAATACCCAGCGCCATCGCAAGCAACACGTCGTAGCGGGGAATCCCCACAATCCCTGCGCGCGGCAGCAAAAAAACTGACGCAAAAAATAAACCCGCAAACAAACAGGCTCTGGCTTCCTTCAGGCCAAAGTAGCCAAATTCCAGGAGAAAACGCTTGAAGCCAGACAGGTCGCCTTGCAGGGGCGATGTGGCCATGAGCCACCGGTCAATCGCGTTCAGTGCCATCGCTTCGGTTTTTCTTATGATTGGATCAAGAAGCAGTGAACGACTGCCGACGCGCTTTAACGCTGCGCGTCTAGCCGGTTCGCACCTGCCTCCGCATGCTCACACTGTGCGGGCAGGTTGCTATCAAAAGCATAACGCTGTGTTCAGTTTTTGAAACCGTTGCAAATCAATGAAATTGCTCTTCTTCAGTCGAGCCTGTCAGCGCCGTCACGCTTGACTTGCCGCCCTGAATCACAGTGGTCACTTCGTCGAAGTAACCGGTGCCGACTTCCTGCTGGTGCGACACGAAGGTGTAGCCACGGTCTCTAGCTGCAAATTCTGGTTCTTGCACCTTTTCAACATAAGCCGTCATGCCGCGTGCAACGTAGTCTTGCGCCAGGTCAAACATGTTGTACCACATAGAATGGATGCCAGCCAGCGTGATGAACTGGTACTTGTAGCCCATGGCGCCGAGTTCTTTCTGGAACTTGGCAATGGTTGCGTTGTCGAGGTTTTTCTTCCAGTTAAACGATGGCGAGCAGTTGTAAGCCAGCATTTTGCCGGGGTGAACGGCATGCACCGCGTCTGCGAACTTCTTGGCGAATTCAAGGTCAGGCGTGCCGGTTTCGCACCACACCAAGTCAGCGTAATGTGCGTAAGCAACAGCACGGCTGATGGCTTGGTCCATGCCTTTGCGGGTTTTGTAAAAGCCTTCAGCGGTACGTTCACCGGTGATGAAGGGCTTGTCGTTCGCGTCGTAGTCGCTGGTCAGCAGGTCGGCGGCTTCTGCGTCGGTACGGGCAATCACCAAAGTGGGTACGCCGCATACGTCAGCCGCCATACGGGCAGCGATGAGTTTTTGGCAGGCCTCGGCCGTAGGCACCAACACTTTGCCGCCCATGTGGCCGCATTTTTTGACGGATGCCAGCTGGTCTTCAAAGTGAACACCTGCCGCACCGGCCTTGATCATGGCTTTCATCAACTCAAACGCATTGAGCACGCCGCCAAAACCGGCTTCAGCATCGGCCACGATGGGCGCAAAGTTGTCGATATAGCCCTTGTCGCCAGCGTCGATGCCTTTGGAGTGCTGGATTTCATCGGCACGGCGAAACGTGTTGTTGATGCGCTCAACAACAGTGGGCACGGAGTCAACCGGGTACAGCGACTGGTCAGGGTACATCGAAGCGTAGCTGTTGTTGTCTGCAGCGACTTGCCAGCCCGACAGGTAAATGGCTTTGACGCCAGCCTTGACCTGCTGCATGGCCTGACCGCCTGTCAATGCGCCCAGACAATTGACGTAAGGCTCTGAATGCACCAGGTCCCACAACTTTTCAGCGCCACGGCGGGCCAGAGTGTGCTCAATATGAAACGAGCCGCGCAGGCGCACCACGTCAGCTGCGCTGTAACCTCGCTTGATGCCCTTCCAGCGAGGATTTGTGGCCCAGTCTTTTTCAAGGGCTGCGATTTGCTGGTCTCGTGTCAATGGGTCATTCAGGATTTTGGGCATGGTGAGCTCCGTCGGTAAGGTGAAATCAAAAGTAAAAGAAGATTTAGACATCCAAATTTTAAGTCTTCTACAAGACTAATTTATCTCTTATGTCTTATATAAGACAATTTATTTAAATGAATAAAATCAACAACTTATGGATTTAATTTCGCAATGAGAAATTAAATTTCTTGTATTGAGAAATTTTTGTGCGCTGCAGCATGGGCGCTTTTCACCATACGATATTGCTAAAGCTGCCTGTGAAATTGCCAGGAAAGCTAAATGATGCTGGAGAACGCTGGAAATTGGTTGTTTCAGTCAGTCGGCAACTCTTGGGCAATCGCCTGGCTAACAGCCTCGCGCACAACCAGCTCAATTTCTTCCCGCAGCAAAGGCACCAGATTTTGCGTTTGCGCCAGGATGACTTGCCCCAATGCCTCGCGCAGCCGCCTGTCCAGAACGACATCCACCCGCTGCATCACGCGGTGAAACATCTGTTCTTCCATCTGCAGGGCTGGTGGCAGGGACCCAGCTAGCAGGCGGTTGTCGCCCGGCAGCGGTGGTTCAAACACGTCGGTCAGGGTAGGAACAAATCGCGGCGGAACAGTCGGATGGGTCATGCGGCTTTTGAATCAATGGCAACGGCCTCGTGCCGTTTCAATGGGTAGCCACGTTCCTGGTAATACTTCCACCGGACTCGCGCTGCCTGGAGGTCACTGTCCAGGATGGAAGCGACTTCAATAACGCGCTCAAATCGCTCAAAACCCGACGCAACACTTTGGCCGAAGTTGATCAGCACCTGACTGAAACCGCATTTGTCCAGCTCGGTTGTCAGCACAATCGGCGTGGCTGCCAGGGTAAGCGCCGGACTTTGAAAACTGCAGTGCGGCACAAATTCAGTTGCAGAAAATTGCCACAACAATGGGTCCAGCGCATCAAGCAGTGATTGTTCTGCAGTAACGACCATGTTGGCACCTGCACGATACGCCTTGCGCAGCAAACGGCAGACGTAATGCAGCTTGTCAGGCTGATTGACATGAAACTCAACAGCGGTCATGTCCGGCGAATACGCGACTTGACGGGTTTGCCCGGTGTGGTTGATGTAGCTGATGTGGCTGGCACCGACTGCCCGGCAGCTTGCCCCAATAAATAATCAACCAGCAAGCCAACAGGCCTGCCTGTGGCACCCTTGGCAGCACCGCTCTTCCAGGCAGTGCCTGCAATGTCCAGATGCGCCCAGGAAAATTTGGCAGTGAACCGCTGCAAGAATTTGGCAGCTGTCACAGCGCCGCCGGCCCGTCCACCGACATTGGCAACGTCTGCAAAATTGGTTTTCAAACCTTCAGCGTAGTCGTCGTCCAGCGGCATGCGCCAGCACAGATCTGACGCAGTTTCACCTGCGTTGATCAAGGCATTGGCCAGAGCATCGTTGCTTGAAAACAAGCCACTGCGCACGCCACCCAGCGCCACGACGCAGGCACCCGTCAATGTGGCAATGTCTATCACCGCAAGCGGCTTGAAGCGTTCTGCATAAGTCAGTGCGTCGCACAGCACCAGACGGCCTTCGGCATCGGTGTTCAGTATTTCAATGGTTTGCCCGCTCATGCTGGTCACCACGTCGCCAGGCTTGATGGCAAGCCCATCCGGCATGTTTTCACACGCAGGAATCAAGCCGACGACATTGATGGTGGGTTTGAGCTCAGCCAGTGTTCTGAACACACCCAGCACGCTGGCAGCACCACACATGTCAAACTTCATCTCATCCATTTCGGCTGAAGGTTTGATCGATATGCCGCCCGTGTCGAAGGTGATGCCTTTGCCTATCAAAACGGTTGGCGCATCGGATTTGGCCCCGCCGTGGTAATGCAGGGCAATGAAACGCAAGGGCTCACGTGATCCCTGAGCGACTGCCATGAATGAGCCCATGCCCAGTTTGGCAACTTCTTTAGGGCCAAAAATGTCCACCTTGATTTTGGGTAACTTGCCTAACTTTTTGGCAGCATCTGCAAGCATTGCAGGGGTTGCGTAATTGGCTGGGCGATTGGCCCACTCCTTGGCCAGGCCAACACCATGATGGAGGGCAACTCCCAAATCAAAAGAAGCCTGGACCGTGGCAACGTCCGATGCGGCAATCACAATGTGCTCGAACCCGGACTGTCCCGGCTTGGATTTGGTGGTTGTGTAAGTGTATGCAGCGTCGCTGCAGGCCGTCACCATGGTGCGTACCGTGCTGGCCGCTACCGGATTCGGTCCTGCGCTGAGTACAACACGTTTGACGTTGGTATTTTTCAGCAGGTTGATGGCAGCAGTAACTGCCACACGCACGTTTTTGGCGCTTGCGTCTCCCATGCCCACCAGCACCAGGCGCGTTGCAGCCAGGCCAGGCGCCCGGTAGCTGCTTAAACATTTGCCTGGCTTGGCTTCAAGGTCGCCTGCAGCCACGGCATGGTCTGTCATTTTGCCGATCAGGGTAGCCGACGCGCCTGCTGGAAGGCTGTCTTGGGCCACCAGCACAACCAGCGCATCACATTTTTCAATGCAAAGCTGCGAAGCTGTTAAAGCTTTAAGTTGAAAGTCCATAATCTGTGTTTGTTTCGTCAAAAGTTAAGCCGTCAAGTCCCGCGCTCTGTCCATGTTATTCCAATCTTCCATTCGCCGAGAACTGGCCCGCAGTTTTGGCGCCACGTTTGTGGTCTTGATCACCATCGTGCTGACGATCGTGCTGATTCGGACTTTGGGCCAGGCATCCCGCGGCATCATCAGCCCGCAAGATGTGATGTTGTTCATGTCCTACGCCGCACTGGGCCGCTTGCCCACCATCCTGACTTTGTCGCTGTTCATTGCACTGGTCAGCACCTTGACGCGAATGTATCGGGACAGCGAAATGGTGGTGTGGATGAGCAGTGGCCGCAGTTTGACAAGTTTTTTGTCGCCTCTGTTTCGCTTTGCCTGGCCTGTGTTGCTGATCATTTTTTTGAGTGCCTTGTTTGTGTGGCCGTGGACAAACCAGCAAACCAAAAGCATGCAGGAAAGCTTTGGCAACCGCAGTGACATTGACCGCATTTCGCCGGGTCAGTTTCAGGAATCGTCCAGTGGCAATCGGGTTTTTTTCATTGACCGCGATACCAAGGCTGAACAAAGATCAAGCAACAACGTCTTTATCGCAGCCAATGAAAACGGCAAAAACTCTGTGACCACAGCGCGTTCTGGGCGCATTGAGCTGAGATCCGACAAGCAGGTACTGATTCTGGAAAATGGTCAGCGACTGGAAAATGAGAATGGCAAGTCGGCGCTGAAAATCAGCAATTTCAAAGAATATGGCAGCAATACTGGCACGTCTGCTTCCGTCAATCCCGATATGCGGGATGCCAAGCTGATGGCCGTGCCAACATTGATTGAAACGCCGACCCGTGCCAATCTGGGTGAGCTGGCCTGGCGGCTGGGCCTGGGTCTGGCGGCAGTCAATTTTGTTGTGCTGGCACTGGCAATTACCGACGCCAATCCGCGCCGTGGTCGCAGCGGCAGCCTGGTGTTTGCCATACTGGCTTTCATGGTTTACAACAATCTGGTCAATCTGGGGCAAAGCTGGGTGTTCAGCGGACTTGTCAGCTTTGGCGCCTTGCTGGTGTTGCTGCACGGTGGGTGCCTGATTTTGGGCTTGTTGTGGTTGGCAAAACGTCATACCAACTGGACTTTGCGATCGGTCCTGCAGGCAAAGTCAACAGGTCGCCGCAGGACTGCCGGGGGCGAGACATGAAAACCATTCGCAGGCTGGTTTACGGGGAAGTGCTGGCCTCAATTGGCATGGTAGCGCTTGGTTTTTTGGCATTGTTTTTCTTTTTTGACCTGGTCGATGAACTGCAGTTTTTGGGCAAAAACAACGGCTTGCCAGCCAGCTTGCCCACCGCCCGTGATATTTATCAAATCAGGCACGCACTCCTCTACGTAGGCTTGCTGATACCCAATCACTTGTATGAACTGCTGCCAATTTCAGTGCTGATCGGCACGATTTTCGTGATGGCCCGTCTGGCCCAAAGCTCTGAATACACAATTTTGCGAACCAGTGGGCTGGACCCCTGGCGGGCTTTGAAGTTGCTGCTGTGGCTTGGCGCTTTTTTTGTTGTTTTGAGTTTTTTGATCGGTGATTATCTGGCCCCTCTGAGCGAACGCGCCGCACAGCTTCTCAAGGCCAGGTACCAGGGCACAGTCACCGTCGGGCAAACCGGAGCCTGGCTGAAAGAAAAGCACGATGACAGCAGCTATGTTGTCAATGTAAAAACTCTTTCATCCCGAAATGAAATGCTTGGCATACAGATATTTGGTTTTGACAGCAAGGGTTTGCTGGCGCTGACCCTCAAGGCACCGATGGCAAGCTTTGGTGATGACGGATCGTGGGTGTTAAAAGATGCTGAACGCGTGGAATTCACCGTAGCTGGCGCAACTGCGGCTGCTGCTGTGCCTTCAACTTCAACTTCAATTTCAGCCGCAGCAAAGTCAACATCTGCCGCATCCCAAACTGCAGGTGTTGTTCGTGCCAAGACTGAAAACTTTCGCTGGCCAACGGAAATTACCGAAGAAATGGTCTCGGTGGCGTTGCTCAAACCTGAACGCATGGGCACGCTGGATTTGTTTCACTACATCCGGCACCTGGACGCCAACGCCCAAACGGCTCAGAGATATGAAATCGAGTTCTGGAAAAAAGTTTTTTACCCACTGAGTTGTCTTGTCATGGTAATCCTGGCATTGCCATTTGCCTACCTGCACTTTCGCTCGGGCGGCATCGCCACTTATGTATTTGCCGGAGTGATGATTGGGATCAGCTTTTTCCTTTTGAACAATGTTTTTGGCTATATTGGCAACCTGCAAAACTGGCAACCCTGGCTGGCGGCAGCTACACCCGGCTTGCTGTACATGGCTATTTCACTGGGTGCTTTTGGCTGGCTGGTTCTGAGACGCTGACATTACAAATCAAATTCAAAACACATGACAACTGGCATTGTTCTTTTTGCACATGGCTCGCGTGATTCGCTGTGGCGGCTGCCAATTGAAGCCGTTGCAGCGCGCATGCTCAAACGTGATCCAAAAGCGCTGGTGCGCTGCGCTTACCTTGAGCTGTGCGCTCCGACCCTGCAGGAAGCTGCTTCTGATTTGATAGCTGCTGGCGCCCGTAATGTAAGGGTGTTGCCGTTATTTTTAGGCGTCGGAAAGCATGCACGGGAGGACTTGCCGCTGTTGATGGCGCAAATCCGGGCGGCTCACCCCGCCAATGGCTTTGAGCTTTTGCCCACCGTTGGCGAAAACAATGCCCTGATTGAGTTGATGGCAGACATTGCCCTGGCCCCGCATGTAACGACGTGACAGCAACACCCCAAGCCCATGAACCTTCATCAATTCAGATTTGTCCAGGAAGCCATTCGGCGCAACCTCAACCTGACCGAAACAGCCAAGGCGCTGCACACGTCCCAACCGGGTGTGTCCAAAGCCATTATTGAACTGGAAGAAGAACTTGGCATTGAGATTTTTGCCCGCCATGGCAAACGTCTGAAACGGGTCACCGAGCCGGGGACGCACGTGCTCAAGAGCATTGACCTCATCATGCGTGAAGTGGGTAATTTGCGGCGCATCGGGGACCAGTATTCCAAGCAGGACAGCGGCACCTTGTCGATTGCAACAACGCACACCCAAGCCAGGTACGTGCTGCCGCAACCCATTGCCAGGTTGCGGCAAGCCTTTCCAAAAGTCAATGTCAGCCTGCACCAGGGCTCGCCGGATCAGGTTGCGCAAATGCTGCTGGATGAAGTCGCTGAAATTGGCATTGCTACTGAATCACTGACGCAGTACGCTGACCTGATCACCCTACCCTGTTATGAATGGCAGCACATGCTGGTATTGCCAGTCAACCACCCGCTGGCTACCAAAAACGATGTTTCCCTGGAAGACCTGGCTCTGGAGCCTTTGATTACCTACCACCCGTCCTTCACTGGCCGAACCAAGATTGACCAGGCTTTTGCAGCGAGGCATTTGCAACCCCGGATTGCCCTGGAAGCCATTGACTCGGATGTCATCAAAACATACGTCAGGGTTGGGTTGGGAGTGGGCCTGCTGGCTGAAATGGCGATTCGCGATGACGGCTCGAACAACGATCTGGTTGCCATCCCTGTGGGCCATCTGTTTGGTGTCAATGTCGCGCGTGTGGCTTTCAAGCGCAGTGCTTACCTTCGCAACTTTGTGTTTACATTTGCAGAGCTGCTCAGCAGCGATCTGACCCGTAGCCAGATTGAAAAAGCCATGTCTGGCCTGCTGGACGATTTTTAATTGACAGATGAATGTGATGAACCCGATGAACACAGTGCTTGAACACACCCCCACACTTGCGTCCCGGCTGCCAGCCGTTGGAACCACCATTTTCAGTGTGATGTCGGCTCTGGCGCTTGAGCATGATGCAGTCAATCTGGGCCAGGGCTTCCCGGATTTTGATTGCGATCCCGAGCTGATCAACGCAGTAACCACGGCCATGCTCAAAGGCCATAACCAGTACCCGCCCATGCCGGGCGTGCCAGTGCTGCGCGAAGCCATCGCAGGCAAACTGCAAAAACTGTATGGCCGCACCTACAACCCGACAACTGAAATTACCGTGACCGCTGGGGCAACGCAGGCCATCATCACGGCCATACTGGCTGTTGTCCACCCGGGAGATGAAGTCATTGTGCTGGAGCCTTGTTACGACAGTTATGTGCCAGGCATTGAGCTGGCTGGCGGTGTTGTGGTTCGCGTGGCGCTCACACCCGGCACTTTCCGGCCAGACTTTGACAAAATAAGGGCTGCAATCACCCCGAAAACCCGCGCGATCCTGGTTAATTCGCCGCACAACCCCAGCGCAACCGTCTGGTCGGATTCAGACATGCTCAAACTGCAAGACCTGCTGCATGGCACTGAAGTTTTGCTGATCAGTGATGAGGTATACGAGCACATGGTTTTTGATGCAGATCTGGGCCGCATGCATCAAAGCGCTGCACGTTTTCCGGGCCTGGCTGCCCGGTCACTGATTGTTAGCAGCTTTGGTAAAACATACCACGTCACTGGCTGGAAGATTGGCTACGTTGCCGCGCCTGCTGCCATCAGCGCCGAGTTTCGCAAGGTGCATCAATTCAATGTTTTTACTGTCAACACACCCGTGCAGTATGGCTTGGCCCAATACATGGGCAACGACGGGGCTTACCTGGGTTTGCCAGCTTTTTACCAGCGCAAACGTGATCTGTTTCGTGCGGGTCTGGCCAAAACACGATTCAAATTGATGCCTTGTGAAGGCAGTTATTTCCAGTGTGTTGACATTTCAGATGTCAGCGACTTGAATGAAGCGGAATTTTGCAAGTGGTTAACCACCGAGATAGGTGTTGCTGCGATACCACTGTCTGCGTTTTATGGCAATGGGTTCGATCAGAGGCTTGTACGCTTTTGTTTTGCCAAAAAAGACGAGACATTAAACGCAGCCCTCAAGCGTTTACAGGCCTTGTAGACGTTTTAGGCAAGAGTTACACAGTCGGTTTTTCTGCTAAAAAACGGTGTGAATATGACTGTTTCAATTAACAATTTGGTATTAGTCTATTTGCAGGATGTACAAATTGTGAGAATTCGTGCATATTCCACAAATGTTCACTTCCAGGCCACCCGATTCCAATTTCGCGTCGGGTTCCGATGACGATCGAAAGCAGGGTGACAAGCCCACACTGCGCTTGGGAATGATCGGGTTCAACGATCAGCAACGGGCACACATCAAGGGCATGGTAAAGCTGCTTTTGCATCAGACGTCTGACTGGGAAATTGGCGACTTTGAAAAAGCTGATGCCCGTCTGGTTTGTGGCTCCCATGCCCATCTGAGCTCGACGGCTCAGGCATCGCAGAATGACAACCTGAAGGTTTTGGCGGGCAACAAGGCTGAAAAATCCATGACGCTGAGTTTGCGCAGCATGAACCGTCCCATTGCTTTTTCACTCCCAGTTGCTGACCCGAACATTGAACCTGGCCTCACCTGTGATGTTGCCTCGCCCGCCAGTATCCACCGCCTCCTGATGCAATTTGAAAGGTGTTTGTGGATACGGATGACGCAATTTGTGCTGGGCAAGCATTTGACGCGGCGTGAGCCAGATCTGAAGGCAACTGCTTATCATGTCTTGCATGCCAACATGCTGTTGGCAGTGGTTGACCTGCTGTCATTTCAGATTGGTCTGCTGCCAGACACTGATCCTCAGAATTTTGAAGATGCTGTCTGGGAAAAGCGCCCAACTCAGGCAGCCGCCATTCCGCCGCATTTCTTCCTCACCGATGTTGTGAAAGTCCGTTGGATTTATGCGCAACATTCGGGTCGAGATCTGTTCCCGGGACGCTACCGGCACAAAACCATTTATTTTCGGCAACCACCCAAGGTCACATCGTCGTGGCTGACAGATGAACAGCTGAGCATATTGCATGAGCTAACGGTGAGGCCTCTTAACTTCCTGCAGCTTGTTGATCATCTGGGTGGACGGCATGAGGATCTGGCAAGAGACCTGACCTGTCTGTACTTTGCAGCAAGCATCACAACGACAGCCAGCAAGGCGGCGCATGCACATGGCAGGCGGGAAAAACAGATGGGCAGGGATTTGTCATCACCAGCCATGGGTGGCAATGCTGCACGGGTGTCAACACTGGTGTTTGACTCTTCCATTGCTGAAGACTCAGTTTCGCCAAACTACCCTGAAACAACTGTTGCCGCCCAGTTGTCGCCAGAGCAAAGATAATTGCTATTGAATCAATAGCTGCTTGCGCCCGTATGATGGGCGTCAAGAGCATATTTAACTCCAAAATTTATTCAGCATCACTCAGCATCATTCAGTGTCACTCAGCGCCAGTTGGCTTCATCTGGCCTCATCTGGCGTGATCTGGTTTGCTCCGGTTATTGGGCCTTCCGAATGATCCTGTGAAGCTCACGTCACCCGGATGATGGACAGGGGTTTGAATCCCAGATCAGCAGCCTTGCCTTTGCGAGCCCTGACTGCTTTTGCATTGTTCAGGGTCCTGATTTCAAGGGTTTCTTCACGTGCTTTGCCACCCCGCCCAATGCCGGTGATGCGCACGCTGCGGGTGTAGGCTGCTGCGCCAGCCATTGTGTCTTTGGCATCCAGGTCAATCAGCATCAGGCCGCGTCCACCACCTGCCATTTGTTTGAGCTCAGAAATGTCAAAGGTAAGAATGCGGCCCGCTGTTGACGCGCAGGCCACATGGGTTGCCGGGCTCAAAGGCAAACTGCCTGAAGTGCCCATGACATGCGATGGTTCACAGATGGATTCACCTTCAGCACAGCTGATAAAAGACTTGCCCGCCTTAAGCCGCGATGTCATCACCGCCACACTGGCTAAAAATCCATACCCGCCACTGCTGGACACCAACAAAACAGCGCTGGACGGCCCCGCAAAATAGTGGACTGGATGTGTTCCAGATTCAAGCTCGATCAATGTGGTGACTGGCTGGCCATCGCCGCGTGCATTGGGCAACAGTGCCACAGCGACTGAATAAACACGCCCCGCTCCCTTGGAGGCACTGCCAAACACCAGCAGCGTGTCAGTTGTCCGGCATTCAAAAGTTCCATACAGGCTGTCGCCTTCCTTGAATGCAAAGCTGGAAGGTTCATGGCCATGCCCGGTACGTGCACGTATCCAGCCCTTGCTGCTGACAACAACCGTCACGGGTTCATCCAGTACCTTGACTTCCAGCACGGCTTTTTTCTCGGCCTGAATCAGCGTGCGGCGTGGGTCAGCAAACTGTTTGGCATCAAGCTCAATTTCCCGGATCATCAAGCGCTTCAAAGCAGCCGGATTGTCAAGTATTTCTTGCAGCTTGCCCTGCTCTTCACGCAGGCTTTTAAGCTCCTGCTCAATCTTGATGGACTCCAGCCGGGCAAGCTGGCGCAGGCGAATCTCAAGAATATCTTCAGCCTGCCTGTCGCTGAGTTTGAAGCGCTCCACCAACGCGGCTTTGGGCTCGTCAGACTGGCGGATGATGGCAATCACCTCGTCAATGTTGAGCAACACCAGTGCGCGGCCTTCCAGAATATGAATTCGGTCAAGCACCTTGGTCAATCGGTGTTGAGAGCGGCGGGCAATGGTGGCTTGCCTGAAAGCAATCCATTCGGTCAAGATTTGCCGAAGCGACTTTTGCGCTGGCCTGCCGTCCAGCCCGATCATGGTCAGGTTGACAGGCGAAGAGCTTTCCAGACTTGTATGCGCCAGCAATGTGGTGATGAGCTCGCTTTGTTCAATGCGGCTGGTTTTGGGTTCAAACACTAGCCGTACGGCAGCTTCTTTGCCTGACTCATCGCGCACCACGTCCAGCACAGACAGCAGCGTTTGCTTGACATTCAATTGCTCCGCGCCCAAGGCCTTCTTACCCGCCTTGACCTTTGGATTGGTCAGCTCTTCAATTTCTTCCAGCACTTTTTGTGTGCTGACGCCTATGGGCAATTCAGTGACCACCAGTTGCCACTGGCCACGCGCCAGGTCTTCAATTTTCCAACGGGCACGCACCTTGAGTGAGCCCCGACCCGTTGTGTAGGCAGCTGCAATTTCAATCGCGCTCGAAATAATCTGCCCGCCACCCGGGTAGTCTGGCCCAGGTAGGAGGTCGTACAGTTCCTGGTCCTGCAGCCTGGGCGTTTTGATCAGGGCGACACAGGCGTCAGCTACTTCACGCAGATTGTGGCTGGGTATTTCAGTGGCCAGGCCAACGGCAATACCGCTGGCGCCATTGAGCAGCGTAAAAGGCAGGCGCGCTGGCAACTGGCGAGGCTCTTCAAACGAGCCATCGTAATTGGGAATGAAATCAACAGTGCCTTCGTCCAGCTCGTCAAGCAGCAAGCTGGTGATGCGGGCCAGACGTGCCTCTGTGTAGCGCATGGCGGCGGCACTGTCGCCGTCACGGCTGCCGAAGTTGCCCTGGCCATCCACCAATGGGTAACGCTGGCTGAAGTCTTGGGCCATGCGCACCATCGCGTCATAAGCGGCACTGTCGCCATGTGGGTGGTATTTGCCCAGCACATCACCCACCACGCGGGCACTTTTAACAGGCTTGGCACCACTGTTGCCGTTGGCCCCGCCAAAGCCCAAGCCCATGCGCGACATGCTGTACAAAATACGCCGCTGCACGGGCTTTTGACCGTCGCAGGCATCGGGCAGCGCACGGCCCTTGACAACACTTAACGCGTATTCAAGGTAAGCGCGCTGGGCATAGGCAGAAAGTGAATTTTGATCAGCCGCATCAGGGCTGCTGGCCGCGGGGTCTGCTGTAAAAAGATCCATGAGTCGTACGAAAATTCCGGAAAAGTTAATCAGGCACCGCAGCTTGCAAAGCGGGTGACTGCGCTGTCAAAGTGGGCACCATATTGCTGCGCCCTGGCACACCTGACACGCCGCCCATCATTTCCATTCGCACACGATTGGGAGCTTTGCGGGCATCCTGCAGCACGACTGGCGGCTTTAAATGTCCATAAAGCTGCATCACGGTTTTGACGTAATTCCTGGTCTCCGGGTAATTGGGTATTTTGTTGCCCGCGCGTTGCACAGCACCCTCGCCTGCGTTGTAGGCTGCGACGGCCAGTTCAAGCTGATCGGGGAACATTTTGATCAGATCGCGCAAGTAGTTGGTACCGGCCCTGATGTTTGTTTTCGGGTCAGTCAGTTTTTTTTCAATCGGCATCTTTGGCTCGCCCCTGACACCATAACGCTCCGCTGTATGCGGCATGAGTTGCATCAGGCCAACAGCACCTTTGGGAGACACAGCGAAAGTATCAAAACCGGATTCAGTAGCGATCAGGGCCTGCAGCAATTCGTAGTCAATGCCGTGCGTTTGTGCAGCATCTTTCAGCAAATGCTTGACTGCCTTGTAGTTGGGCGACACGTCAAAGTAAGCCAGCAATTTGGTTGGCGCATGGGCGCTTCCAGTAGCTGGTGCAGATGAACTGGCGTCGGCGGCTTTGACTGAAGATGAGCCGGGCAGACCATCTGCCTTGCCGGCTGAAAAACTCTCGCTGCCCTTGAAGAACAACTCATAGCGCTCATCGAGCTTGTCATTGGAAAAATGTGCAACGCCCTTGGCATCGATGTAGCCCCAAACATCGGCAAAGGCGGGCATGGCCAGGCCGCCCAGGCAAACCACAACCCATTGGCAAACAACCGTGCGCAGGCAACTGATAGTCAAACGTCAATCTCCACGGCATCACCATGCAGCTCCATCAGCTCTCGTCGGGCAGCAGCTTCGCCTTTGCCCATCAGCTTGGTAATCAAACTTTCTGTCTGCAAAAAGCTCTGGTTGCCCAACTGCACAGGCAGCAAGCGCCGCGTGTCAGGGTTGAGTGTGGTTTCCCAGAGTTGTTCGGCGTTCATCTCGCCCAGCCCCTTGAAACGGCTGATGCTCCATGAGCTTTCACGCACGCCTTCTTTGCGCAGCTTGTCCAAAATGGCCGTCAACTCGCCATCGTCAAGCGCATAAGCTTTGGATGCCGGTTTTTTGCCACGTGCCGGGGCATCGACCCTGAACAGCGGCGGGCGAGCCACATACACATGACCGGCATCAATCAACTTGGGGAAATGCCTGAAAAATAGTGTCAGCAGCAGCACCTGGATGTGCGAGCCATCAACGTCCGCGTCACTCAAAATACACACCTTGCCGTAACGCAAGCCACTCATGTCCGGCGAGTCATCCGGTCCATGTGGGTCAACACCAATGGCCACTGCAATGTCATGAATTTCCGTGTTGGCAAACAGGCGGTCACGCTCGACTTCCCAAGTGTTTAGCACCTTGCCGCGCAGGGGCAAAATCGCCTGGCTTTCCTTGTCGCGGCCCATTTTTGCGCTGCCGCCTGCTGAATCTCCCTCAACCAGGAACACTTCGTTGTGTGCCAGGTCCTTGCTTTCACAATCCGTCAGCTTTCCGGGCAAGACAGCCACTCCAGAGCCCTTGCGCTTTTCAACTTTTTGGCCTGCTTTTTGACGGGTTTGCGCTGCGCGAATGGCCAGTTCGGCCAGCTTTTTGCCGTAGTCTACGTGCTGGTTCAGCCACAGCTCCAGCGTTGGTCGCACGTAACTGGACACCAGCCGCACGGCATCACGGGAGTTGAGCCGCTCCTTGATCTGGCCCTGAAATTGTGGGTCCAGCACCTTGGCGCTCAGCACGTAGCTGGCGCGTGCAAACACGTCTTCGGGCAGCAACTTCACACCCTTGGGCAGCAGGCTGTGCAACTCAATAAAACTTTTGACCGCAGTAAAAAGGCCATCGCGCAAGCCGCTTTCATGCGTGCCGCCAGCGCTGGTCGGGATCAGATTGACGTAGCTTTCGCGCACAGGATGGCCATCTTCCGTGAAGGCCACACACCAGTCAGCGCCTTCGCCTTCTGCAAAAGTTTCATGCTGCGCATCTGCAAAGCCTTTGCCCTCAAACATCGGAATGACCAGCTCACCGTTCAGTGTTTGCGCCAGATAGTCATGCAGGCCGCCCTTGTACAACCAGGTCTGGCTCTCTTTGGTTTTTTCGGTTGTCAGCGTGACGCTGACGCCCGGCATCAATACAGCCTTGCTGCGCAGCAGATGCGTGAGCTCGTTGATGGGCAGCACGGATGACTCAAAATACTTGGCGTCAGGCCAGGCACGAACGGACGTACCAGACTTGCGATCGCCTTCTGCGCCTTTGCGAACGCTCAGCTTTTCTATGACATCACCGCCCGAAAAAACAAGGTGGGCCACCATGGAATCGCGATAGGACGTGACTTCAAGGCGCTTGGAAAGCGCATTGGTCACACTGACGCCTACGCCATGCAGACCGCCGGAAAAGCTGTAAGCACCGCCTTTGCCCTTGTCAAACTTTCCACCGGCATGCAGACGGGTAAAAACGATTTCAACAACAGGCGCTTTTTCCTCAGGGTGCATGCCGTAGGGAATCCCGCGCCCGTCGTCGTCCACGCTGACGGATCCATCAATGTGAAGCGTGACTTTCAGTTTTTTACCATAGCCTGCAAGTGCTTCGTCGGCAGAGTTGTCCAGCACTTCCTGAATGATGTGCAGCGGGTTGTCCGTGCGCGTGTACATGCCCGGGCGCTGTTTGACAGGCTCCAGTCCTTTGAGCACCCGTATCGAGCTTTCAGAATACTCAGGCGCTGCAGATGCTGTAGGAAATGAGGGTTTTGTCGCCATAAAAATCAATATTAAGGCGTAATTGTAGACGGCAATAGCCAGGAAGCTGGATAAAAAAACAGTGTTGGCCTGTTTGTTCAGTTCACGCGTTCAACTTCAGGACCAGCCCCCGGGCAGCAGACCAACAAGTTAAAGTCAGGCCATGACACCCAATCTAATTGCCAACAATCAAAAACTTTCAATTGTGCAGCTGCTGATGTGCGGTGCCGCCATTGTCACGTTGTCGATGGGCATCCGCCATGGCTTTGGTTTGTGGCTGCAACCCATCACGCAGGCCCAGGGCTGGACGCGAGAAACTTTTGCCTTTGCCATAGCCATCCAAAACCTGTCCTGGGGCGTTTGCGGGATTTTCGCCGGCATGCTGGCCGACCGGTTGGGTGCGTTCAAGGTGTTGCTGGGCGGTGCTGTTTTATATGCACTTGGGCTGGCTGGCATGGCCCTGTCACCTACGGGATTCATGTTCACACTCACTGCGGGCGTATTGATTGGCGCGGCGCAGGCTGGCACAACCTACGCGGTCATTTACGGAATCATTGGCCGCAATATTTCGGCCGACAAGCGCTCCTGGGCAATGGGTGTGGCAGCGGCCGCAGGCTCGTTTGGCCAATTTCTGATGGTGCCTATTGAAGGCTTTTTAATCAGCAATCTGGGCTGGCAGCAGGCGCTGCTGATACTGGCAGGCGCTGTGCTGCTGATCATGCCGCTGGCGTTTGGGCTGCGTGAAAGCGGCTTTGCAGGCGGGCAGTCGCCGCCACGTGAGCAATCCATCGGCCAGGCGCTGCGTGAGGCTTTCAAATACCCCAGTTTCCAGCTGTTGATGGCAGGATACTTTGTCTGTGGCTTTCAGGTTGTTTTCATCGGTGTGCACATGCCAAGCTATTTGAAAGACAAGGGCTTGTCACCACAAGTAGCCGGTTACGCCCTGGCCTTGATTGGGTTGTTCAATGTCTTTGGAACTTACACCGCAGGGGTGCTGGGTCAGCGGATGGCCAAGAAAAATATTCTGGCTTTCATCTACTTCGCGCGGGCCGTGGTGATTTCAATTTTTATTGCTGCACCACTGAGCCCTGCATCCGTTTATGTTTTTGCCAGCGTGATGGGGTTTTTATGGCTGTCGACAGTGCCGCCAACGAATGCCGCAGTGGCGCAAATTTTCGGCGTGGCGCATTTGTCCATGCTCAGCGGTTTTGTGTTTTTCAGCCACCAGGTTGGCTCGTTTTTAGGCGTCTGGCTGGGTGGCGTGCTGTACGACAGAACGGGTAGCTATGACATCGTCTGGTACATCACCATTGTGCTGGGGGTCTTTGCCGGGCTGATCAACTTGCCTGTGCGTGAAGCGCCAATTCAGCGCCCTCCCCTCGGCCGGCAGCCGGCAGGAGCCTGATGTGACCCGTTCGCGCCTGGTGCAAACGCTTTCGTGGTTAGCGGCGACAGCGGCTTTGTTGGGAGTATTTGCGCTGTATACGCAGTCAGATTTTCTGGTGGTGCTGGCCAACCAGGTCTGGGCCTGTTTTTGAGTTCGTACAGTGAGTTTGAACCATTTCAAGTGTTATTTAAGCACTTAGCCCAATTGATACGGGCGCTGGCAGCTATGAAAATAATAGTGACTGCTTTGACTTTCGAAGCCATTTACGTTGGAATGTCGCAGCAACTGGCGGGTTATTGCACCCCCACTGGCGTTAAAAATAGGGTCTTGCCTACGCTGAAAAATAAGGTCAACTTGCCTTGAAAGACGAACAGTTGCACGGCAATGAGCCACCTTCGGATTGGGTCAAACGCTGGTCCCACCTGGTCAGGCCGAAAGGTACGGTACTGGACGTGGCTTGTGGTTATGGCCGCCACAGCATGCATTTTCACCGGCTAAATCACCGGATTACCCTGATAGATAGGGCGCAAGCAGCTATTGAATCCATACCAATTGAAGCACATCTTTGCGAGAAAGTGGTTGCGGATATTGAAGATGGGCCGTGGCCGTTGCCGGGCAGACAGTTTGACGCGGTGGTGGTAACAAACTACTTGTGGCGACCTTTGATGGCAACTTTGCTGGCCAGCCTGGCGCCAGATGGCGTGTTGATTTATGAAACTTTTGCCCAGGGCAATGAGACTGTCGGCAAACCGTCGCGACCTGATTTTTTACTTTGTTCCGGTGAATTGCTGGAAGCTTGTCAGGACCTGGTTGTTGTGGCTTATGAAAATGGCTTTTATCCTGCGACGTACAAAACGGCGGCACGATTTGTCCAGCGCATCGCAGCTGTCAATTCGGCAACCAAATCAGTGGGTTCCACTGCCACGCCGATACGCTACCTGCTGGCTTAAAAAAAGGCCCTGACTGGGTAGAATAGGGCCACTGTGTTTTGAGCAGAACCCCCTGTTAGCCTGGATCCCAGATATGAACCCAATTACTGGCAGCATCGTTGCATTGGCAACGCCCCTTCTTCCTGATGGCGGTGTGGACTATGCTGCCCTGCGCAAACTGGTGGACTGGCACGTGGCCGAGGGGACCGACTGTATTGGTGTTGTTGGCACAACCGGTGAATCGCCCACCATCAATGTGCAGGAACATGTTGAAATCATTCGTGTGGCCGTAGAGCAAGCCAGCAAACGCGTGCCCATCATGGCAGGCTGCGGTGCCAACTCGACGGCTGAAGCCATTGAGCTGGCCAAATACGCACGACAAGTTGGTGCAGATTGCCAGCTGCAAGTCGTTCCTTACTACAACAAGCCAACCCAGGAAGGCCAGTACCAGCACTTCAAGGCCATTGCCGAAGCAACGGGCGATTTGCCTTGTGTGTTGTACAACGTGCCCGGTCGCACGGTGGCCGACATGGCGCACACCACTGTGCTGCGGCTGGCCCAAATCCCTGGCATCGTTGGCATCAAGGAAGCCACGGGCAACATCGAACGCGCCCAGTGGCTGATCAGGGAAGTTCCCCAGGGCTTTGTAGTTTATTCGGGCGATGACCCGACAGCCGTGGCGCTGATGCTTTGCGGCGGTCAGGGCAACATCAGCGTGACTGCCAACGTGGCCCCAAAATTGATGCATGAACTGTGCGCAGCTGCTGTGGCGGGTGACGCCAGACGCGCCATGGCCTTACAGCTGCAGTTGCTGCCTTTGCACAAAAACCTGTTTGTGGAGGCCAACCCGATACCCGTCAAGTGGGCAATGGCGCGAATGGGCCTGTGCGGCCCGACGCTGCGCTTGCCGATGACCCCATTGGAAGCAGGCAATGTGGCTGTGGTTGAAAACGCTTTGCGTGCATGCGGTTTGATTTGATTTGATTTGATTTGATTTTTGAAGGATTTCCTTTTTATGACGCTGAAGAAAAACAAACCTGCACAATTTTGCAGCGTGGCCCTGCTGAGTGCCGCCTTTGCACTGTCTGGCTGCTCTTCGGTTGGCAACCTTTTGCAAAGCGACAAAATTGATTACAAGACCAGTGGCAAAGCCGGACCGTCTCTTGACGTTCCGCCAGACCTGACACAGCTCAGCCGCGAAACCCGGTACGTGGTACCGGGCACAGTTGCCAGTGCCAACGCTTTTCAGGTGGGTCAAGGCACACAGTCGCTGCCTGTTGCATCCCTGGCGGTTGGCGATGTGCGCATTGAAAGGGCGGGCAACCAGCGCTGGCTGGTTGTCAATCGACCTGCTGACAAGTTGTGGGGGCCGGTACGCGACTTCTGGCTTGAGAGCGGGTTTTTGCTGGCACTGGACCAGGAAAACCTGGGCATCATGGAAACCGACTTTGCAGAAAACAGGGCCAAATTGCCGCAGGACTTTATTCGCAATGCGCTGGGCAAAGTGCTGGAAAGTTTGTATTCCACAGGCGAGCGCGACAAGTTTCGCACCCGGTTGGAACGTAATGCCACAGGCGGGACTGAAATTTACATCAGCCACCGCAGTCTGGTGGAAACCGTTGTTGGCAAGTCTGGCGGTACATCGGGCGACAGCACTGTCTGGCAGCCGCAACCGCCGAACCCTGAGCTTGAAGCTGAATTTTTGCGCCGTTTGATGGTCAAGCTTGGCGTGACCCAGGAGCAGTCCAAGGCTTTGGTGGCTTCTGCTGCCCCGCGCACCACGTCACGTCTGGCCAATGTCAATGGCGTGCCGATTGTTCAAATTGACGAGGGTTTTGACCGTTCATGGCGCCGTGTTGGCTTGACGCTTGACAGAACCGGATTCACGGTCGAAGACCGTGACCGCGCACAAGGCATCTATTTTGTGCGGTATGTTGACGTGACGTCTGATAAAAAAGAGCCTGGATTTTTTGGCAAATTGTTCAGCGCCAGTGCATCTGCAAGTGCGCCGCTGAAGTACCGCGTTGCGTTGAAAAGCACGGGTGAAGCAACCACTGTGTCAATTCTCAACGCGCAGGGTCTGCCAGAGTCTTCTGTCAATGCGCAGCGTATTGTTCAGGTGATCGTTGACGATCTGAAATAACACAAAGGGCAATGCGCAGCAACTGAGTCGCGCTTTGTACATCAATGCGTTTTAAAAGTCTGGGCAGTGGCAGTACCGGCAATGCCACGTTGGTACAGACAACAGGCCCTGATGCCTGCAATCTGTTGATTGACTGCGGCTTTGGCTTTAAGCATTTGCAAATCCGACTGGAAAAAGCGGGAGTGCAGGCCCAGGATCTGGACGCCATCTTCATCACCCACGAGCATGGCGACCACGTCGGTTGCGTTCAGGCGCTGTCCGACAAACACCGCATCCCGGTGTGGATGAGCGCCGGTACTTCTGCTGCAATGAATTTTGACAATTCGTCTGGTTTACTGCATACCGCACATGACGGACTGAAAATCACGCTCGGCGATCTCCAGCTGACGCCATTCACAGTTCCGCATGACGCGCGGGCGCCGTTGCAATTGACTTGCACTGATGGCCGGGCGAAGCTCGGCATTCTGACTGATTTGGGTCACGTTACTGACCACATTGCAAATCACCTCAAGGGATGCAATGCGTTGCTGCTTGAATGCAACCATGACAGCGACATGCTGACTGCTTCAAGTTATCCCGGATTTTTAAAGCTGAGGGTAGGCGGCAATCATGGCCATTTGTCCAACGCACAGGCGGCAGACATTGCCTGCACCGTTCAGCACAGCGACTTGCGACATGTGGTGGCAGCTCATCTCAGCCAGCAAAACAACCGGCCAGCTCTGGCAGGTCAAATACTGGCAAATGCGCTGTCTCGCGAGGTGCATGGCATCGTGATTGCAACACCCGATGAAGGCTGTGCGTGGCTGGATGTCTGACCGTCAAGCTTGATTAAAGCCTATTGTGAGCGGTGCCATTCAAAAACCTGCACACAGTGAAGTTAAATTGATAAAGCAGCCCGAAAGTAGCCTTTGGGAGCCCATAAAAAAACCGCCTTGCGGCGGTTTTTCACAGAGTCTGAAAGACTCAGGGCTTTGCAGGCATTGCTGATTTGGCAGCGTCAACAGCCTTCGTGGCGGCATCGCCAGCAGCACCAGCTGCATCTTTGGCCGCACCGGCTGCATCTTTGGCAGCGCCAGCAGCGTCTTTGGCAGCAGCCATTGCGCCAGTCGCAGCAGAAGCAGCGCCGTTGGCCATGGCAGCAGCGCCAGATGCTGCTGTCGCAGCTGCATCAGAGGCAGGTGCTGGAACCACCACGACTGCAGGTGCCGGAGCGGGTACTGCAACTGGAACTTCAACTTTTTTCTCACCGCAAGCAACAAGGGCCATCGTAGCAACAACAGCTGCCAAAACTAGAGATTTGTTCATTTCACTATCCTTCAAATATAAATATAAAAACAATTTCCGGAAATTGTCAAAACTGATGCTGGCAACGGCGTCGCAAACGAAGAATTGTCAGAATACAGTTGACCAGACAAAAGGGACTCGAGCACTTTTGTCCAGCTTTCGAGTATAGCCCGAATAAGTCCAGCCCCTGCGCCTGCCGTGTTGCAATAAACAAACATCACAGACCCAATGTGGTGGCTGCAAAGGCAGGCGAACTCTGCCTGAGGCAAGCGTCAAGACGCTCCCGCAAGGCAACCCGACGACCCGGTTCGCTGCCCGAAAATCCAGTGCAATGCACCAGATTCACCCTTTGAAAAACCCAACCTGGACTCCACAGCGCACTGGGCATGTCATCGCTTGAAACAGCTGCATTTGAGCGGCAATAAACCACGTGAGACCAGGTCTGGCGCCACGTCACAAAGCGGGCGTGCTTGCGCACGACTGCGCTGTAGTTCTTGGCCAATATTGTGAGTTTGCGGCCTGATGCAGACCAGTCCTGCAGTGACTGGGCAACAGCACGCTCGCCCAAGGGCCAGTCCTCAAAGGTGCCATCGCAAAGAATGATTTCCCGCCAGCCTTGCTCTGCGGCTTTGGTAAACCCAAGGCGGATCAACTGCTCAAATTCCAGACGGCCACTGAATCGCCCTTGCGGCAATTCCACATCATCGGGTACGCACGCCACTCAGCAGTCTCTTGAAAAATGAATCCAGCCAGCAGCATGCCAGTCAGACAACAGGGCAACTGCGCTCTTGCTTGCCCTGGCCAAAAATGGTGCCTGCAAATTGCGTTCGTTGGCAAGGTGCCGCATCAGGTCAACGTCAGCGCCTTTTGCAAGGTAACTTTCACCGTTGATAAACACATGGTCAGCGTCATACATCATGCGGCTTTTTGCATCCAGGCAAATCCCCAGCCCTGCCGATTGCTCCCATGGCTCACGCGCATCGTCAAACCACATGTTGGCTTTGGGCGCAGTCATGATCTCACCCACAGCACAAGCCAATGCAAGCGGGTCTGCCAGAGCCCGCGCCACTGCAGCGCCTGCAAACTGAACCAGCGATTCAGGCAGCTCAGCGGGCGTCGGGGTTGCTGCCTGCAACGGGTCACGGTACATCGCGGCCACGCGCTTGTTATCACTGCCTTCTTTACTTTCTTCAATGTCTTCACTGAATTCAGCCAGTTTGTGGAGCATTTCGGCAGCCAGCCCTGACTGGGCAGGCGCTTTGAAACCGATTGAATATGTCATGCAGTCCACTGCTTGGCCGGCAGGTCCTGTCATGGCTTGTGCAATGCCGTCATGCGCATAACGCGGCGGCAGGTAAAGCATGTCGCCTGCTTCCAGGACAAACTCTTCTTCCGGCTCAAAATTTTCCAGAATTTTCAAAGGTACATTGGTTTGCAGTGTCAGGTCTTTTTGCCGGCCAATTCGCCATTGCCGGCGCCCGCTGGCCTGCAATAAAAATACGTCGTAGCTGTCAAAATGCGGGCCAACGCCACTGCCAGGTGATGCCAGGGAAATCATCAGATCATCGAGCCTTGCATCTGGTACAAATCGAAATTGTTGCAGCAGCTGGTGCACTTGCGGGTCGTGGCCGTCCACGCCCTGGACCAGAAGCGTCCAGCCCGGCTTGCTCATGGGCGGCAAACTGCGCGGCACAAAAGGCCCATTTTTCATGCGCCAGCTGTCCTTGTTTTTTTTGATCAGGCGCGAGTCAACCTCTTCCAGACCTGCCAGTGTGACCAGCTCCGCACGGCTCAGCAATGGCTTGAAACCTGCAATGGCGCCGCGGACAAGCAAAGGTTTTTTTTGCCAATGCCGGCGCATGAATTGCGCAGGCGTCATGCCGGCGAGCAAGGGGAGTGCGTGATGAATATCCATGGGACAATTGTGCGATGAAAATCACATCTCCCTGCGTTATTGGCCTGACCTGGACACTAAAAGACACTCTGGGTGAGGTACTGGATGAACTGGACGAATCTGTCGAGTTTTTACACGGCGGGCAAGACCTGCTGTCAAAAATTGAAGAACACCTGGCTGGCCATGTTGCGGGCGACACACTTTCATTTCAACTCGAGCCAGAAGAGGCTTTTGGTGACTATGACGAAAGCCTCGTCTTCCTGGAGCAACGCGTGATATTTCCGGCTGAGCTGGAAGAAGGCATGACTTATGACGGTGCTGCGATGCCTGCGGGCGCTTCAAGCAACGCCCCAACAGACAATATCTACACCGTCACTGAAATCTACCCCGAGCATGTTGTGCTGGATGGCAATCATCCGCTTGCAGGCATTGCATTGCGGCTGCAGCTAAAAGTGGAGTCCGTGCGGGCTGCCACGTCTGCAGAGCTGGCGCAAGGCTCCATGGGTACGGGCTTTTTCAAACTGGAAGCGCATCAATCGCCCGGACCGGAAAGTACTCTGCATTGAGCTGTGCCAACATATCGCCGAGACTATGGTTTGTAGGCAGCAATGGCTTTGGCCAGATCCGAGGTCTCTTCACAGCTGGCGCAGATTGCCTTGAGTTTGGCCAGTTGTTCATCTGCTTTGCCTTTTTGTTTGACCTTCAGGTAGGCAACGCCTGAATACTCGAGTGCGCCCTTGTGCTTGGGGTCCAGCGCCAGTGCTTTGTCATATGCTGCAAATGCCTCATCGTATTTGCCCAGCCAGCGGTTTGAATAGCCCAGCATGTTGTAGCCATCAGCACTTTTTGGATTGTCGGACACTACCTTTTTAAAGCTGGCCGCTGCCAGCGCCCAGTTTTTGGCATCAACAGCTTTTTTGCCAATGGCGTAATCATCTGCCTTGGCGTTTTCAACCGGTGTAGACGGGGTGTCAGCAGCCAGGGCTTGGCCTGCAAAAGCCAGGCAAAGTATGGGCAAAGCAGCAAATTTGATGACGGCAAGTTTGTTCATGAGTAGCTTTATAAAAGTTAAAATTGAATCGCTTGCGAAAGCGGCAAGCAACCCCGAAGCTGCGCAGCGCCAAACGGTTAACCCGTGATACAGGAAATCGAACGACAAGCTGACCGCATAAACAGGCAGTTGCATGCTGCGCAGACTTCTTACTCTAGCAAAACTGGCCGACAACTCAGCTTTTAAGGGGTATGCAGGCCGATTGGGTTAACCGTTCAAACCCGGCGCTTGCGCGGCACAACTGAGAGCTGAAACGTATTTTTTGCAGCTGTTGTACCGACGCTGGCGCTCTGGTTCGGCGCGTCGATGAGCTGGTCGGCTTGCCATAATTTGATTTGTGCAGCCCCATCCGGCAAGTCGTCAAACTGTGCAGTGCCGTCAAGCCCTGTCTTGGCGGCCCAGGGGGAATCGCTCGCATACACATAGCCGCGCATGGAGCCATGAATAAAGCAGCCTAACAGCGTAGCGCCTAGCACACCTGCCTTGTCAAGCGTCACCTCGCTGGGCTTTGCCGGCTTGCCATCGGCTTTGCCTTCCAGCCGCAGCTCAAAGCCTGCATTGGTGGTGTTGAACTGGCCCATGCCGGCTGGTGAGGAGCGCACGTGGTGGTCCCACGGGTCGTTGTTTATAAAACTGATTTTTGCGCCAACGGGTACCAGGGTGACGCTGGGAATAAATTGCATTTTTTCCTGCGCAACTGTGGCCTGCGACGCCATTGGTTTTTTGGGCAGCACTGTTTTGTTGGCTGGCATGATGACCACCACCGCATCAGGTACAGGCTTGCCCTCCTTGTCAATGACTGTCACTGTCAAGCTGCCTGCCAACGCTGCCGTTGACAGCATTGAAATTGCAATACAAACTAGGTTTTTTGTCATGGTGGCTTTGACCGGGTTAGAAATTTATTTGGGCGTGATGATGTCACGGTTCATGGGGGCCAACAATGCCAGCATTTCACCCTGTTTGCGAAACGGTATGCCTTTGGCGTCCATGGCGATTTGCAGCACCTCAACCAGCGCGTGAAAATCTGATTTGGTGATGTCCAGGTTGGCGTGGGAGCTTTTCATGTCAGCGCCTTTGTACACACAGGGCCCGCCTGACAGCATGCACAGCTGCTCTACCAGTTGGTCCTTGACGCGCTGCTGGTTGGCTGGCTTGAAGTGCGGGCCAGTGCGGGGATCTGCCAGCAAGCGGGTCATGAAGTCGTCCATCAACAAGACCAGGCCAGGCTTTTCACCAAAGGCCTTGTACAGCTGGTCGTCTTTGGCAGTCACAGTTTGAGCAAACGACGCACCTGTCAGTAACAGGGCAGACACAGCGACAGCTGCGACAGTAGAAATGAAAGTAACAGATTTTTGCATGGGATTCCTGAATTTTAAAAGTTAAGTTGCCGGGGCAGATTCAAAATGCCAGTTGGGCAGAAACATAAACGCCTTGCTGCCTGCGGCTGGCAGTTGTTGCCGGCACCACAACACCCAGGTCAACATAAGCCAGCGTGAGTGAAACATTCTTGTTCGGTGCCCAGGCAATAAAAATGTCTTTCCAGTCTTCAGAGCGCAGGCCGTTGCCCAGGCCGGCTGTGGCGCCTGCCCGTTCAAGCTTGTTGCGCATGAAGCGATATTCCGCACCCACCACCACATTTTTGCTGACAAGATAGGCCACCGAAAGCTCGGGTTGCAGCGTGTAGCGGTTTTCGTTTCCGCCCAGCGTTGCGCCGTAGCCGAGCAGGCCGTTCTGATTGGCCTTGGTTGCCCGCAATGTGCCGTTGACCAGCAGGCCAGTGCCTAAAAACAGTTTGGTGGCACTGACGTAGGCATCCACCCCGCTGCGCTTGGCACCCAGTGCGTTCAGCGTCGTATCCAGCCCGGTGCTGCCCAGGGTTTTGTACTGCAAGCCCACGGCTATTTGCGGCATCAGGGTGTCGCTGTCGAGCACGGCATCACCTGCAACACGGACTTTGGCGCCAACGATGGTCTGCTTCAAGTGCAGCCCGGGCACGCCCAGCGCAGTGCCCGTGCCGCGTGTGTCCAGATCCTGCTGGGCAATGGACAGCTCGTAGCGGTCATTGAATCCCAAGGCAGCGCCCACAATGTTCAGGCCATAGTCTTTGGTTCCCAAGCGGGACACAAATGCCGATGCGCCAACTTCGCCGTCGGTGGCATTGCTGCCAATGACTGCCCAGGGCGTCAAGCCGCCACCCGCAGCGCCATCCACACTGCTGACGCCACTGGTCAGCAACAATTTGCCTGTTTCGGCATGGGCACCTGCGCAATACAAGGCTGCACTGGCTGCAACCAGAGTGAAAGTTTTTATCAGTTTGGTGGTCATGGAAATCCTTCGATAGGTAATTAAGCAGCTCAAAGTCAGCATGAGCATTCGCCGCGGTGGCCTGAGTCAATACGTCCCCGTTTTTTCAATGGATTCAATTTGTTGAAAGATGTTTCAATGTTTTTTATTTTTGTGTATTTTGCAATATTGACTGCAAGCTGAATCCATGGGGAACTTCAAGCCGTATCCATTGAATGCATCCCCGATCCATCCTGCCCGCAGCCCTGATTTGTTTGTCTGGTTTCAGCTTTGCTGACTCGGCGCCTGAGCTGGCACGCGACTGGCAAAACCCGCTGCCAGGCAATGCCGGGCGGGGCGAAAGCCTGTACCAGGCGCATTGCACTGCGTGCCACAGCATTGACGCCAACCGCACCGGCCCCGCACACCGAGGCGTGATGGGCAGGCGGGTTGGCAGTCTGCAGGGTTACAAGTATTCGGCGGAACTGGCTGCATCCCGCCTTCGCTGGACACCGCAAACCCTGAACAAATGGCTGGCCGACCCTGAAGATCTGGTCAGCGGCCAGCGCATGGGATTTGCAGTTGACGATGCCCAGGAACGGGGCGACCTGATCGCTTACCTGGCGACTTTGAAAGCAAAGTGAGGCGGTGCCTGCTCAAAACAGCTGACGGGTCAGTGCATCATTAGCTATATTTTCAGGAGCTATTAGCGACCGTTTTATATAGGCGTCAGGCATATTTGATGCATTAAATATACCTTTTTCGGGGTTTTCGGGCAAATTTTCAGTTTTTTCAAGCGTCCCGGCACGTACCCCCAGCAACCGCAGCTTCTTGCCAAGCGGTACGCGCTTCAGGCACTGGCCTGCAGTCTGCCGGATGACCGCAGCATCGTGCGTGTGGCCGACGAGCGTCTGGTCCCGTGTGGCTATTTTGAAGTCGTCGTAGCGCAATTTGATCCCAATGGTTTTGGCGGCATATCCCTTGCTCGCCAGGTCGTGGGCCAGTTTGATGCACAGGCCTGTAAAGATATTGCCAAGCTCTGCCCTGTCACGCACGGCGTGCAGGTCACGTGCAAATGTGGTTTCACGGCTCATGCTGACAGGCTCGCTGCTGGTCACAACAGGGCGCTCGTCCCGGCCCCAGGCCACTTCATGCATCCACGCCCCGGTGGCTTTGCCGAAATGACGGATTAAAAATTCCGGCGTCAGCACGGCCAGCTCGCCAATTGTGTGAATGCCAAGCGCCTGCAATTTTTCATCTGCCTTGGGGCCAATGCCATTGATTTTCCGGCAGGTCAGCGGCCAGATTTTGTTTTGCAGGTCTGTTTCATGAACGACTGAAATGCCATTTGGCTTGTTGAATTCACTGGCCATCTTGGCTAGCAATTTGTTGGGGGCCACGCCGACTGAACAGGTCAGGCCTGTTGCTTCAGTGATGGCTTTTTGAATCAGCCTGGCCAATACACGCCCTCCCTCCCGCTGGCCGCCCGGTACATCGGTAAAGTCAATGTACACCTCGTCAACACCCCGGTCTTCCATCTGCGGCGCGATTTCAACAATGGTGCTTTTGAACAGCCGCGAATACTTGCGAACCTCGTCAAAATCAACCGGCAGAACAATTGCCTGCGGGCACAATTTGGCCGCTTTCATCATGCCCATGGCCGAGCCGACCCCAAACTGCCGTGCAGCATAGGTGGCTGTGGTGATGACGCCGCGCCCCACATAGTCTTTGAGCAGCGGGAAATCAGCCACCGGAATAAAACGCAGGTCGCGCTCGGGCTGGGCAGTTAAAAGTGCATCATCCACCTTGCGTCTGCCACCGCCAATCACCACTGGCAAACCCTTGAGCTGCGGGTAGCGCAGCAACTCGATGGATGCGAAAAACGCATCCATGTCCAGGTGTGCAATGCGGCGCATGTTCAGACAATTTCAGTCAGCGAAGGCGCTGGGCTTCAGTGTTCAGCCCTGGGCAGCTCTGGCAAGGGATGCAGCCAGCCTGGGTGCGTAGGTTTGCGCCATAAAGTCTTCCACCCGAATAAAGTCATGGCCCCAGAATTCACGCAACCGGGAAATCTCGGCACGGGAGTACTCAGCCTCCTTCGACACGCCATGCTGAACATTCAGAGCCGGAAACTGCACACACAAGGCCTCAACCAACATACCAACCTTGGTTGCAATGCCGGTGCCAATATTCAGGTGTGTGTAAGTGGTTTCGGTAGCTGCCAGCTTCAGCACAATCGACGCCACATCGGCCACATGAACAAAGTCGCGTTGCATGCGTCCAAAGTTGTTCAGCGTGAAAGGTGTGTTGGTCAGCAGCGCATGCTCGAGCCGGCTGAAAATTGAAAACCTGTCGTTCCCGCCGTAACTGTTGAAGACCCGCAGTATGAGGAACTGGATGTTGTTTGCCGTGCAAAATTCTGCAATGAGTTTTTCATTGAGATGCTTGGATATGCCGTTGATGGTGATGGGGCAGCACAAACTGCCCTCCCCGGTCTGCATGTCTTCGCCATACACCGCACAACTGCTTAAAAAAACGAACTTTTTAACGCCGCACTTTCGCACCGCTTCAAGCAGCACGGCTGTTGACATGACATTCGAATCCATCAAACGCGTGGGTGAAGTGGCAGCCGCAGTGCGCAAATCACTGGCGGCATGCACCAGCACGTCGCAGCCGACCAGCTTGTCGTTTAGGTGCGTCCAGTCATCACGGCCAACCGGCATTACATGCAGGCCGCCTTGCGTGCCGGCTTGCCGCATGAATTCTGTGCCCAAATTACCTTTGGCACCAGTGAGCAAAATTTTCATAATGGTATTTAAAAATAGGGCAAGCAGAGAATCGAATTATCGGCACCTGTTGCGCCTGATTAATTTAACTTGAAATGATGGCTGATTCAAACGATTTTGCTGTCAAGCGCGCTATGCCTAAAAATACCGCCAAATACCAGCAAAGAACTGCTGATTGTCCATCCAGGTGTGCAGTTCTGCATCTGGCAAGTCAAACTGGCCGACCAAACTGGATTGACGCTTGCACTGGATCACAAAGCCTGGCAATCAAGTGTCTGCTACCCAGATATGTACCGGGTGCAGTCCAGCCAGGCGAAGCGGCATGCGGCGTTTTCAACCCGTTCAGCTACGGGTGTGGTCGTGGTCAACTCCTGAAAATCGCGCCGTACGGCAGTCTATAACAAGCGTGTTGAAACCGAACTGCAAAGCACAACCCTTTCATAGGACCTTGTTTACTATTAATTCAGGAGCTGCTTGCGCACATATATCATGGGCCTAAGGCTTATTTCGCTCCAAAAACATTGCCTTGCAAGCATGGTGACCAATTGGCCGACACAGCATGTTTTTCTCAGCACAAGACGAATCGCAACATCTTGATCACGCCCTTTGCGCTGCCGTCAGATCCGTCAACTCACCAGTGATTCGCTGCTCTGCTGCAAATTCCACATGCGGGCATATTTTTGATCCAGGCTGAGCAGGTGGGCATGGGTGCCACGCTCAACAATGCGTCCGCCGTCCATCACCAAAATCTCATGCGCATCCACGACTGTTGACAGGCGGTGGGCGATGACCAGTGTGGTCTTGTTTTGTGCTGCGGCGCGCAACTCACCTTGTATGGCGCGCTCGTTGGCGGAGTCCAGCGCAGAAGTAGCCTCATCAAAAATCACCACAGGCGGGTTTTTCAGCAGTGTGCGGGCAATGGCCACACGCTGCTTTTCACCGCCTGACAATTTCAGGCCGCGTTCGCCCACCATGGTGTTGTAGCCCAGCGGTGTGCTGGCAATAAAGTCGTGGATGCGGGCAGATTTGGCAGCCTCTTCCACTTGCGCCCGGGTTGCACCTGTCTGCCCATAGGCAATGTTGTACTCGACCGTGTCGTTGAACAGCACCGTGTCTTGCGGCACGATACCAATGGCACGCCGCACGCTGGCCTGGGTGACATGCTTGATGTCTTGCCCGGCAATGGTGATGCTGCCTTGTTGAACGTCGTAAAACCTGAAAAGCAGGCGCGCAAGAGTTGATTTGCCAGCACCGGATGAGCCAACCACAGCGACTGTTTTGCCCGGTGGGATTTCAAAACTGATGTTTTTCAAGATCGGCCGCGCCGGGTCATAGGCAAAATCAACGTTTTGAAATTTGACAGCAGGCGACGTTGTGATTTCAATCGCCTTGGCTCCAGCCTCGTCGGCCACCTCGCGTTCCTTTTCCATCAGCGTGAACATCTTGTCAAGGTCGGTCAGGCTTTGCTTGATTTCACGGTAAATCACACCCAAAAATCCAAGCGGAATGTACAGCTGAATCATGAACGCGTTGACCATGACCAGGTCGCCCAATGTCATGCGGCCATCGACCACGCCCTGGGTCGCACGCCACAACATGGCCACAAGCCCGATAGCAATGATCAACTGCTGGCCGCTGTTGAGCATGCTCAGCGTGCGTTGGCTTTTGATGGCGGCCTTGCGGTATTTGGCCAGATTTTCGTCATAGCGCGTGGCCTCAAAATTTTCGTTGTTGAAGTACTTGACGGTTTCGTAATTGAGCAGCGAGTCAATGGCGCGGCTGTGCGCGGACGAGTCGAGTTCGTTCATTTCTTTTCTGAACTGCGTGCGCCACTCGGTGACCGTCACGGTAAAGGTGATGTAGCAAGCCAGCGCAGCCAGTGTGATCCAGGCAAACCACACATCAAACTTGACCGCCAAAATACTGAGCACCAGCGTGACTTCAATCAGCGTGGGGATGATGCTGTACAGCGAATAAGAAATCAGTGAATGCACACCGCGTGTGCCGCGCTCAATGTCACGCGTCATGCCGCCGGTCTGGCGCTCCAGGTGAAAGCGCAAACTCAGTGCATGCAGGTGCCTGAACACCTGCAGCGATATTTTGCGGGATGCACCTTCGGTGGCTTTTGAAAAAACCAGCTCGCGCAGTTCAGTGAACAGCGACGTCGACAGGCGCAGCAAGCCGTATCCCAGCAGCAATGCGGCAGGTACAACGAGCAAAGCCTGGGCATCACCGGGCTTGATGTTCATGGTGTCCACCAGGTTTTTCAGCAGCAGCGGTACACCGACGTTGCCCAGCTTGGCACCCAGCATGAAAGTCAATGCGGCAAGCACCCGCCATTTGTAGTCCCACAGGTAGGGAAACAGACGCTTGAGGGTGTCCCAGTCAGAACGAGATGGCGGTGTACTTGAAGTTGACTTGGTAGCCAGAACAGGCTGGGCGGCAGAATCAGGGGCCATGGAACGCATAAAACTACAAACCTTCAGAGACAATCGCGATTGTTATTAATAATTACCCAGATTGTGCCTATGACAACTCAAACAAGTGACAAGCCCAGTAATTCGCCCACGGGCGAGCTGGTTCAGCTGCCAATTGACAAAGAGCTGGTGCTCAAAGTCATCACCATGCCAGCTGACAGCAATGTGAACGGTGATATTTTTGGTGGCTGGGTCATGGCGCAGGTAGACCTGGCAGGTTCCGTCATTCCGGCACGTGTGGCAGGCGGGCGCATCGCCACTGTTGCAGTCAATCAGTTTATTTTCAAGCAACCTGTCAAGGTTGGCGACTTGCTGAGCTTTTATTCTGAAGTTGAGCGGGTGGGCAACACCTCCATCACGGTAAAAGTCGAGGTTTACGCCCAGCGCATGCGCCAACCCGAGCCGATCATCAAGGTGACCGAGGCCAATCTAACCTATGTAGCGATTGACGATTTTGGCAAGCCGCGAAAAATCAGCCAACCGCAAGGTCGAGGCTAAGACACGATGTAGGCGGCAGCCGCGCTGGACAGCAGCTTGCCATCAGCGCTCAAAAACTCCATCCGCGTGCTGGCCACACGGGATCCCAGGCGCAGCACTTCAGCACGCAGTTCAAACACATCGCCAGGCTTTGCAATGCCGGGACGCAAATAGTCCACCCGCAAGTCAATGGTGCCCAGCTTCAAAAACCGCAGCAAGCGCTGCGCAGGTGGCTCGTCCATGTGCCTTGCGCCGATGGCCACCATCACTGCAAGCCCGCCCATGGCGTCAAGTCCAGCACTGATGACGCCGCCATGAATGCGGTTGTGCGCGTAGTGGCCAATCAGCTCGCCGCGCATGGCGATTCGCGCTGTGATCTGGCCAGGCTGCAGCGATGTGATTTGCAGTCCCAGTGTTTTGTTGAAAACGATTTTTTCTTCGAACAGATCCTTCAGGCTCGCGGCAAATTCATCTTCAAATACAACTGGCGAATCAACGTGGCTGTTTGGGTGGCTGGCTGGTTTGGTCATCGACCCAATTGTGCCGCTGCTGCAAGTTACGCCGACCGAATGTCTTTTTTAACAAGGTTCCCGTAAGCGCTTTTCGGGAGCGCTACTCAAAACACAATGTCACGAGGCCATTTGTATTTGGCCAGATTGCCGTCAAAGAGTGCCAGTACTTGGTCGATAGCAACTGGAGTTGCAGCATCACGCAAAACCAGCACAGCCACACCTCGCTCACCCCAATTTGCATCGGGCACACCAGATACTGCAGCTTCAAGCAGGTTGGGCATGCTTAAAAGCGCTTCCTCAACTTCACGCGGGTACACGCTGGAGCGGCCTGAGATGTACATGTCTGATGACTGGCCGGTCATTGTCACAAAGCCGCGGGCATTCATCACACCCAGGTCGCCCGTGTGAAACCAGCCGCGTTTGAAAGCCTGGGCATGGGCCTCGGGTAGTTCCGGTAGCCCGCGAACACTGCCAGGCGTTCCAGGATTCACGGCACAGCGAACATGTTGGTCACGCGGTGCTTTTCAATCGCGGCAAACGCAGCTTCGCAGGCCAGACCATCACTGTCCGGTCGACTGCTGCCTGGCCAGACGCACCGACAGCTGGCAATATATCAAAGGCCCTGCAGTAAAAATTGCCAGTCTGGCTGGCGATGTGCGACTACAGGCAGACAGCTTGCTTGGCGCCGCGCATTCGGGCGTGGTGGCAGACACGCAAGGTAACATTTACGGTGGCCGGTTTGGGCCTGGTCACAACTCAATTTGCATGACATTTGAAGTTACGCCGGACGAATGCCTGCCTGATCAGGTCAGCCTAAATGCTGTTTAAAGAAAGTTTCCATGAACCCTACCCCTAAAAATTTACCTGTTGCAGTTGTCACAGGCGGTGCCCGTGGCATTGGCCTGGCTATCGGTCAATGGTTTCTGGCCAATGGCTACCGCATTACTTTGGTTGATGTCGATGAAGCGACGCTAGCGGCAACAGCTGCAAGATTGCATAACCCTGAAAAGGTAATGTGCCTCCCCTGCGACGTGTCCAGCGAGGCCAGCGTGGATGCAGTGATGGCGAAGATTCATGTTCAGTTTGGCCGCATTGATGCGCTTGTCAACAACGCGGGCATTGCCGTATTCAAGCCAATTGGTGAGACAACATTTGCTGAATGGCGGTCTGTGTTGTCGGTCAATCTGGACGGTGCGTTTTTATGTACCCAGGCTTGTGTACCGTACATGCTGAAGAATGCCGCACAGGCTGGCAATTCGCGTGGTGCAGTGGTCAATATTGCGTCTATCTCCGGCTTGCGCGCCAGCACGTTGCGGGTGGCCTATGGCACCAGCAAGGCGGCCATCATTGCGCTGACCAGGCAGCAGGCTGTTGAGCTGGGCAACGCCGGCATTCGCTGCAACGCTGTGGCACCAGGCCCTGTCGACACTGACATGTCAAAGCTGGTGCACAGCGTGGCGATACGGTCGGACTATTACGACGCCATTCCCCTGAACCGTTATGGCTCAACCGATGAAATCGCATCGGTTGTCGGGTTTTTGTGCAGTGCAGGTGCCAGCTATGTCAATGGCCAGGTGCTGGCAGTCGATGGTGGGTTTGATGCATCGGGTGTAGGTTTGCCGACGCTGCGCAAGGCTGTTTGAGATTGCTATTTAATGAATAGCTGCTTGCGCCCGTATTTCAAGCGCTACGGCTATATTCGTTGATATTTTCAGCTATTCGGCGCTGTTTTAACTCCCTCTGCCTTTGCGGGGAGGGGGTTGGGGTGAGGAAAGATTGCGATACGTATAGCGCTGCCTAACCAGTTGTGTATCCCCTCACCCCCGCCCTCTCCCCCCAACGGGAGAGGGAGCGAGAGTCAAGTCAATTTGAGATTTCTACCGTCTGCTTGCCCTTGATCCGATGCGAACGCCCGCGAAATACGGCGATGCAATCACCCTTCTGGTTAAACACCATGACGTCATAAACGCCGGTGCTGTTGCTCAAATTCACCTCAACTGCGCGGGCTGTCAACACATCGCCTTCAAAAGCGGGGGCTGCGAAATCAACGCTCAAACCGGATGCAACCGTCAAAAAGTTATACGAATTGCACGCAAACGCAAACGCTGAATCGGCCAGCGTGGTGATCATGCCGCCATGGCAGGTGTTGTGCCCGTTGATCATGTCTGCGCGTACCGTCATGTCGATGTGCGCAGAGCCCGGGCTGATGTGCGTCAGGCGCATGCCCATCCCCCGTGAAGCGCGGTCGTTGGCCATCATGCCAATGCCGACCTCATCCGCAACTTTTTGGGGCGTCATGCTTTGGCCCGTTTGTCAATGACGCGGCGCGACTTGCCCGTTTGTGTTCGCTCAATCGCACCCGGGGCCAGTACAGACACTTTGGCACTGATGCCCACCAGGTTCTTGATCCGCACCTGCAAGGTGTTGCCAAGGGTCGCTGTCTGCTCTGAAGACACTGCAGCGCTTAGCAGTTCTGTCAGCACTTCAACCTCATCCAGATGCCCCTCACGTGTGATGACCAGCTGGTACAAGGCCGTCAACTCCGGATGCGCCAGCACCAACTCTTCTATCTGCGTTGGAAAGACATTAACGCCCCGAATGATCAGCATGTCGTCAGAGCGCCCTACAATTTTGCCCATGCGCCTGAAGGCCCGTGATGTGGGTGGCAAAAGCCGCGTCAAATCTCGCGTGCGGTAGCGAATGATCGGAAAGGCCTCTTTGGTCAGTGACGTGAACACCAGTTCGCCCTCTTCTCCATCGGCCAGCAACTCACCCGTGTCCGGGTTGATGATCTCGGGGTAAAAGTGGTCTTCCCAGATCACCGGACCATCTTTGGACTCAACGCATTCGCTGGCCACGCCCGGGCCCATGACTTCAGACAAGCCATAGATATCTACCGCGTCCATGTCCGCAGCGGCTTCAATGTCGCGGCGCATGGCGTTGGTCCACGGCTCTGCGCCGAAGATGCCGATTTCAAGCGATGATTTTTTGACATCCAGCCCCAGCCGCGCATATTCTTCAATGATGACTTGCATGTAAGACGGCGTGACCATGATGATGCGCGGCTTGAAGTCTTCAATCAACTGCACCTGCTTTTCAGTTTGGCCGCCAGACATGGGAATGACGGTGCAGCCCAAACGCTCAGCGCCGTAATGCGCACCCAGCCCGCCTGTGAACAGACCATAGCCATAAGAAATATGCACCATGTCCCCGGCACGCCCACCCGCCGCCCGAATGGACCGTGCCACCAGGTCAGCCCAATTGTCGATGTCATTGGCGGTGTAACCCACCACTGTCGGTTTGCCCGTGGTGCCTGACGATGCATGAATGCGCATGATGCGGGACTGCGGCACGGCAAACATGCCAAACGGGTAGTTTGCGCGCAGGTCCTTTTTGGTGGTGAAGGGGAATTTGGTCAGGTCTGCCAGCGCTGTGAAATCGTCAGGATGCACACCTGCCGCATCAAAAGCTCTGCGGTAGTGCGGCACATTTTGGTATACGTTTGCCAGCGTGGCTTTCAGGCGCCGGGTTTGCAGCGCAGTGATCTCGTCCCTGCTGGCTGTCTCGATCGGCTCCAGCAGCTGTGTGGGTGTTGTGTGAATGGCCATGAATGTGTGTGAGATGACAACGAGACGACCGAATCACTTGCCCACAAACACAGGCGGGCGCTTGCCCATAAACGCCTTGACGCCTTCAGCGTAATCCTGGCTGTTGCCCAGCTCACGCTGCATGGCGGCTTCCAGGTCCAGCTGCGCGTCCAGCGTTGCGGTCGCTGCCGCGTCGATGGCCTCACGGGTCCGCACAAAACCCAGTGTGGGTCCGTCAGCCAGGCTACGCGCAACACTGGCAACCTCCGATTCAAAATTCGCAGGCGCCACACTCTTCCAGATCAAACCCCACTGGGCTGCCTGCTCGGCACTCAATTTGTCACCCAGCAATGCCAGACCAACCGCGCGGGCCCGACCTACCAGGTGCGGCAGCAACCAGGTACCACCTGCATCGGGCACCAGGCCCAGCTTGCAGAACGGCTGAATAAAACTGGCCGTTTGTACCGCAATGACGATGTCGCAAGCCAGCGCAATGTTGGCCCCCGCACCGGCTGCCACGCCATTGACAGCGCACACCACCGGCTTGGGCATGGCGCGCAGGCGGCGCACCAGCGGGCTGTAAAAAGTGTCCACCACATCGCCAATGTCTGCGGGCGCACTGGAGCCGGCTTTGGGCGACATGGCCGGGTCAGCCAGGTCTTGTCCGGCGCAAAATGCGCGGCCTGTGCCTGTCAGCACCACCACGCGCACAGCGTCGTCTTGCGCAGCGGTGCCAAGTGCACTGAACAGCTCCAGCATCATCGCGCCCATCAGGCTGTTGAGCTTGTCCGGGCGGTTCAGGGTAAGCGTTGCCACCCCATGTGCAACGCTGTACTGAATATACTGAGAGTCATGCATGAATGTGCTCCTGGTCAAAATCAATCACCAGTTTATTGGACACCGGAAAGCTCTGGCAGCACAGCACAAAGCCGCGGGCGACTTCGTAGTCTTCCAGGGCATAGTTGTTGTCCATATCGACCTCGCCAGACAGCACCTGTGCGCGGCAGGTTGAGCACACGCCGCCCTTGCAGGCGTAAGGCATGTCAATGCCTGCTTTCAGTCCGGCATCGATCAGGCTGATGCCGTTTTTGGCCATGCTGAAGCTGTGGCGGCTGCCGTCGAGCACGACTTCAACTTCACACGGCTCGTCTCCTGGCGCGACCGTTTGCATCGCTCTGGGCTGGGTGGACACGCCTGTTCCAAACAGCTCCGCTTTGATGCGTGATTTGTCGATGCCTTTGTCTTGCAAAGCGCGGCTAACGGCCAGCATCATATCGTGCGGTCCGCAAATAAAAGCTGCGTCAATAAAGGAGGCGTCGAAATTGGCTGAGCCAGCTGTCGAATTTATCCATCGACCCAGCAACTCGCTGGTTTTTTCGTAATCAATCCGCCCATTGAACAACTCAATGTCCTGTGTCTCGCGGCTCATGACCCACGTCAGATTGAAGCGGTCCAGGTAGGTGTCTTTTAAATCCTGCAGCTCTTCCTTGAACATCACATTGCCCGATGAGCGATTGCCGTACACCAGTGTGATGCGGGTGAGTGGCTCGGCCATCAGCGTGGTTTTGATGATCGACAGCATCGGCGTGATGCCGCTGCCTGCGGCAAAAGCCATCACATGGCGGGCGGCGTCTGGCTGGATCGGAATGTGAAAATTGCCTTGCGGCGGCATCACGTCAATCGTTGACCGAGGCAGTAAATAGCCTGTAGCCCAGGTACTGAATGCGCCACCAGCTACTTTTTTAATAGCAATCCGCAGGCGTTTGTCTTGCACTGCTGAACATATCGAATACGAACGCCGCACCTCTTCGCCATCAATCACCGTGCGCAGCGTGACGTACTGGCCTTGCACGTAGGCGAAAGTGCCCGCCAGATGCTCGGGCACGTTAAATGTGATGGCCATGCTGTCACGCGTCAGCACTTCAACGCTGGCCACAGCAAGTTTGTGAAATGAATGGGTTGTCAAAATCAGCTACCGTCAAATTTGGTCAGTGCGGCTTGAAATAATCAAACGGCTCCAGACAACTGTTGCACTGGTAAAGCGCCTTGCACGCAGTAGAGCCGTATTGCGACAGCAAGCGCGTTTTGCGTGAGTCGCATTGTGGGCACGGCACCACCACCTTGCCGCTAGTAAGCGCACTGATATCGATGGGCAAGCTGCCGTCGGCCCTGGGCGCACCGCTTGCTGGCGGCGCAATGCCGTAGGCGCGCAGGGCGTCGCGGCCCTGCTGGGTCATCCAGTCAGTTGTCCAAGCCGGGGCCAGTTGCGTGCGGACTTCAACCTGGGCAACACCACGCGCTTGCAGCGCGTCACGAATCGACTGCGCAATGACCTCAGTTGCTGGGCAGCCCGAATAGGTGGGCGTGACCGTGACCAGCACTGAATTTTGAGCGCTGTCTGTCCACTGCACGTCCCGCAAAATGCCTAAGTCAACAATCGACACCACAGGCACTTCAGGGTCCATGACCTGGCCCAGCCAGCTAAGTAGCGTGTCGCGGCTTATCTTGGCGATGGCATTCACCACTGCGCTCCCACGTGGGTGCGCTGCAGCACCTGCATGGGCGCCAGCAAATGGCTCAAGTGTTCGGTGTGCAGGCCGCGCTTGCCGCCTTTTTGATGGCCGGTGTAGGCGGGCATGGTTAGCGTGGCCCGGTCAAGCACCGCTTTCACGCTGGCCTGCCAATGATCGGCCAAGCTGGCAGCGGCTGGGCACAAGCCGTTTGCTGTACACTGCGCATCAACCGCATCAGATTCAAACCACTCATGCGCGAAGGGCCACAGCTTGTCGATGGCGCCCTGCATCCGCTCATGGCTAAGGGCAGTGCCGTCGCCCAACGCGACCATCAAGCCGGCAGAACGTTCCACGTGGTAACGCACTTCCTTGACTGACTTCTGCGCAATTTCAGCAATGCGGATGTCGCTTGAACTACACAAGCTCGCCAGCAGCTGCTGGTGCCACACGTCAAACAAAAACTGCCGCGCAATGGTGTTGCCGTAGTGGCCGTTGGGCTGCTCCAGAATTAACAGGTTGCGAAATTGATTTGCATCGCGGTGATACGCCAGCGCATCTTCATCCCTGCGAGAGCCCTCTACCTCTCCTGCATACGACAGCCACAGCCGTGCCTGGCCAAGCAAATCAAGTGCGGTATTTGTCAGGGCCAAATCCTCTTCCAGCGCCGGGCCGTGGCCGCACCAGCTCGATAGCTGCTGCGACAGCACCAGGCAGTTGTCACCCAGCCGCAAAAGGTATTCAAATTTGGCGGTCATTGGTTGTGTGTCGTCACTGGCTCAAATGGTGACAACCGGCTGATGAGAGCTGAGCCTGCTCCCTCGCCCCCTGGGCAGAAGGTTGGGGTGAGGGGCTTCCTGCGATGGGTGAACACCCTCACCCTGGCCCACTCCCGCACCTGAAGGCAAAGCCTTAAGCTTCGCATGCGGGAGAGTGAACAAGAAAACAGGTTTTTGCCTTGCGCCATGAAGGTCTTGGCAGCCTAAATATGCTTGACGCCATCAGGCGTAGGGAAATACGTTGGGTGCCTGAACACCTTGCTTTGCGCCGGGTCAAACAGTGCGGCTTTGTCCGCAACGCTGCTGGCCACCACGTCACTTGCGCGCACGACCCAGATGCTGACGCCTTCGTTGCGCCGGGTATACACGTCACGTGCATGCTGCAAGGCACTCTCGCTATTGGCTGCGTGCAAGCTGCCCACATGCTTGTGCGCCAGGCCGTGCTGGCTGCGGATAAACACCTCCCACATCGGCCATTCGCGGGGAGTCGCGACTTCAGCCATCATGCTGCCTTGAGTTGCTCAGCATCCTGCTTGTCAGCATGCACGCTCAAGGCTTCACGAAACCATGCACCGTCGTCCCAAGCCTTGTTACGCGCCGCCAGACGTTCCTCGTTGCACGGGCCTTTGCCTTTGACAACGTTGAAAAAATCAACCCAGTCAATTTGCCCATAGTCGTAATGGCCACGCGCCTCGTTCCACTTCAAGTCAGGGTCGGGCAGCTTCAACCCCAAAAATTCAATCTGCGGCACGGTCTGGTCAATGAATTTCTGCCGCAGCTCATCGTTGCTGTTCAGCTTGATCTTCCACGCCATTGACTGCGCGCTGTTGGTAGACACCTCATCGGCCGGGCCGTGCATCGCAATCGACGGCCACCACCAGCGGTTCAGCGCGTCCTGCGCCATGGCTTTCTGCTCGGGCGTGCCCTTGCACAGCGCCACCATGATGTCAAAGCCCTGCCGCTGGTGAAAGGACTCTTCCTTGCACACCCGCACCATCGCGCGTGCGTACGGGCCGTACGAGCAGCGGCAAATCGGCACCTGGTTGACGATGGCCGAGCCATCGACCAGCCAGCCCACCGCGCCAATGTCGGCCCAGGTCAATGTGGGGTAATTGAAGATGCTGGAGTATTTGGCTTTGCCTGAGAGCAAGTCGCCGTACACCGCATCACGCGTCACACCCAATGTCTCCACCGCGCTGTACAGGTACAGGCCGTGGCCGGCTTCGTCCTGCACCTTCGCCATCAAAATCGCTTTGCGTTTGAGGGTCGGCGCGCGGCCGATCCAGTTGGACTCGGGCAGCATGCCCACATATTCTGAATGCGCGTGCTGGGAGATTTGCCGCACCAGAGTTTTGCGGTAGGCGTCTGGCATCCAGTCTTTGGGTTCAACCTTGATGCCCGCGTTGATTTTTTCTTGCCAGGCGCGCTCCTGGGGCAACATGTCTTCCAGCGCTTTAACGCCTTTGGTGCCGGTTTCAACAAGTTGTGCGTACATATAAAACCTTGAGAGTTTGAACAGGTTTGCAGACCCGAGTGGGCTTATAGTAGTGATACATATTGTTTTGTTCAACCTGTATTGATGTATCACTTGCCTCAAAATATGACCCTGCTTAAAAGCGGGGTAAAGCTGCGGGCCAATTCACTGCTGGTGACCTTGTACGGGGACGCACTGGCAGCGCGGAAAGCGCCTGTCAGTCTGGGCAGCCTGATCGAGCTGGCCGGGCTGTTTGGCCTGACGTCGCGTCTGGTGCGTACCAGTGCTTTCCGGCTGACAGCAGATGGCTGGTTTGACGTGACGCGCCTGGGGCGGCGCAGTTTTTACGGCTTGTCAACGCTGGGCCAGCAACGCGTGGTGCACGCACAGCGCCGCATCTACGACTTTGCACCACTGCCATGGGACGGGCACTGGACGCTGGCCCTGGTCAGCGCGCAGCTCAAAGCCAGCACGCGCCAGCGCCTTTTGCGCGACCTGCTGTGGGCAGGCTTTGGGCAAGTTTCCAGCAATGTGTTTGCCCACCCGCATGCAGACCACACAGCCCTGAAAGAAATCATCAGCAGCACGCAAACCCAAAGCCAGCTGGTCGTGCTGCGCGCGCAAAGCATTGACGGCTACACCGGGCAACCACTGGCCACCGTCATGCAAGACACCTTCAAGCTGGCAGCCGTAGGTCAGGCGTGGCAAGACTTCATCAAACGCTTTGCACCCGTTGAGCCAGACGCTGCAGGCCTGAACCCAGCCAATGCGTTTTACACCCGCACGCTGCTGATCCACGAATACCGCAAGGTGCTGCTGCGCGACCCACAACTGCCCGCTGACTTGCTGCCAGACAACTGGTCAGGCAACAAGGCGCGTGCCTTGTGTGCGGCGATGTACCGGAGCATGGCAGACAGCAGCAATCAGTTTTTGGCAGAACGCGTTGTTGATTTGAGTGCCGCGTGACTGCCTTGTAGATGCTATATATTTGGGAGCTGCTTGCGCTCGTATTAATTGGGCTATAGGCATATTTGATACTCAAAAATGGTGTTTTCAAGGAATCAAGCGGAAGTGGGCTGCTGTGCAGCCCCGCCACAGGGGAATTTATCCTACAAAACTTGGCAATCAAGGCCAATATATTGAAATGAAGTGTTCGGTCAACAACGTTGGACAGTAAAAAGTTGCCAAGAAAATCGCGCCTTTCATCTAATCGCAAGAGTCGGCCAGCGTTGTTTGTGCTGCTGACGCTGTTCTGCGCCCATGCAAACGCCCAAGTCAAACCCACCATCGCCCTGCCGCCCGTCATCATCGCCGCCAAAGCCAACGGCGACCCGGTTGAAAAGTCTTTCCGCAAGATGGTGCGGGGCATGGACCTGTTTGCGGCCGAGCGCAGCTTGTCACCCAATGGCGTGCTGCGCTTTAAGCTGTTGCCGCGCAAGCCAGACACCGACATGAAAAGCATCGAGATGGAAGTCATCGGGTCCACCGTTGCATTTCCGGTCGAGGTGTCGCCAGACGGCACCTTCACGCTGGAGCGCAACGCCAAAGCCCTCGATGAGAACGCAACGGTCATCCCCAACCGCAAGTCCCAAACCATGACCTGGCGCAGTGACATTCGCACACCCGGGCTGCCGCCCAACACAAGGCGCCTGGGCGACTTGAGGCTTGAATGCCGGGTGGGCATGGAAGCCGGTCTGATATCCAACAGCAGCAACATCATCGGCCGCCTCACACAGGCCGTGCTGGACACACCGGCTTATTGCGACCGCAAGGCCCCGCTGTATTTGTTCTTTGCTGACCGCCCGCTGTTCAGCGTGGCGCTGGTGTCCGGCAATCGGCGTGAAGTGCTGTCCATTGACAAGCTGTACGCATCGGCCAGCGATGACCCGGGGCTGAAAAGTGACCTGCCGTATTGCGACTGCGAAGTATTGATTGACCGCACTTATGTGCTGCCGCTGGGCGACCGAAGTTGGCCAGACGACACGCTGGTTGAGTTTGAATACATGGACGGCGATTAAGCATGGGTACGACCGCTAGAGTGACGCGCATCAGCATCGCCGGCGCAAGCTGCTTTTGGCTGGTAGCGTGCGCGGGTCCGGGAATATTCGGCAGCAGCACAGCAGCGCCGCCTTTCAGTAACCCAGCCATGTCGATGCAAAGCGCCAGCGCCAGCATCACGATTGGCAAAAGCAGCAAAGCCGACGTGATGGCAGCATTGGGTGCAGCCACCGTGATCAATTTCGACAGCGGCTTTGAAGTGTGGGTGTACCGCGCGAAGTCACGCGGGCCTTCAGATGCGAAAGCGGAGTTTGTAATTCTGTTTTCGCCCGATGGGGTGGCTAAGAAGACGCGGTTGCGGCCGGCTAATGTTGTTCGCAATTGAATGAGAGATCAGCCGCAATACCGACGTCAACGATCTGGCGGCTGCTGAATTCACGCAACTTGAGTCCATCCGACTGGACCCTGCGTGATAGGGTGAACTGATGAAAATTCTTCTTGTATTCGCATCTGCCGTCTTGGCTGCCACCACCGAAGCCTCGCAGCCAGCCATTGCGCCCCGCCTGGTTGCTGCCGTGCCCATAGTTGGCTCGCCAGAAGGCGCTCTAGTCTACCGCGTTGTTTATCGCTTGGCAGAGCCTGGCGACAAAGCTACTGACGTGACGGGTGTGGTGATCGTCCCCGCCGGGCCTGCGCCTGCTGCGGGCCGCAACATTGTTGCCTGGGCGCACGGCACCAGTGACATTGCTGACGATTGCGCACCGTCAACAAACAGTTGGCTGTTCAGCAGCATTGCGGGCTTGTCGAGCTTGTTGCGCCAAGGGTATATCGTGGCTGCAACGGATTATCGAGGGCTGGGTGGCCCGGGCCCGCACCCTTATCTGGTTGGTCCAAGCGCCGGGCATTCGGTGCTTGACCTTGTTCGTGCTGCAAGAGAAGTACCGCAAGAATCTGCCAGCAACCGTTTTGTCGTGTGGGGTGAGACGCAGGGGAGTCACGCAACGCACTGGACTGCGCAACTCGCGGCCAGCTACGCCCCCGAGTTGCAGCTGATGGGTGCGGCTGCGGCAGCGCCCCCCGTTGATCTGGCAGCAAATTTGACGGGCAATGCAAACGCAACTATTCGCGCCCTGTTGACCGCCCTCGCGGGTGCATCCTGGTCTTAGGTGTATGACAGACCGCTGTCCACGATCACAGGGCCAACGGGCCAGGATCTAATCCGTCGGCTGGCCAAAAACTGCGTAACGCTGGATGGCTTCAAGACCAGGACAAAGATTGGACTGGTCCGACTGACTCGGCAGCTGCGCGGCCTTAATTTAAACGCGTCGCCCCGTTAGGCTGAGCAGATGAAGGCGAACTCTGTTGTGCCGCGCAATTTTGGTGTGCCAATCCTGCTTGCCCAAGGCTCGGCAGACCTCATCGTTTCCGCGGCAGTCACACATAAGTTCGTAGCAGAAACCTGCCGTGCCGGACAACCCGTGCAGTTCCTGCAGATAGCAGGAGGCGACCACATCACCATCGCCAAGCGCACCGCCGATACGACAATTGACTGGTTTGCTGAACGACCGGTACCCGACGATTGTGGGAGGCTTTGAGTATCAGGTGTTGCGGGCGAACGAAGTTGATGACTAGACGGGTGTTGATTACGAAATTAATGGGAGTTCATGGGAGTATGACCCTAATTTTCTGTTGTGACTAATTCCCCAGAGGACATTAGATGTCATTCAACGCTCTCAAAGGAGTTATTCAATGATTCAAATGAAGATGTCAGAAGGTGGTCGAGTTGTCATCCCAATTGAAATTCGGCAGGCATTGGAGTTGAAAGAAGGCGATGCTGTTTTATGGGAGCTGCACGAAGGGCAAGCGCGCATCACCACACGCGCGCAGCGCATTCGCCAAGCCCAGGCACTGGTGCGCAGGCACGTACCTCCCGGCCAATCTTTGGCAGACGAGCTGATAGCAGAGCGCCGTGCCGAAGCTGATAATGGCAATAGCGGTAACAACAGGCCCGATTAGCGACTTCATCGTGCTAAATGCGTCGGCACTTTTGGCACTGTTCAACGACGAGCCAGGCACTGGCGAGGTGATCAACGCATTCAACCAGCCCTACCTGTTCAGCGCAGTCAATCACACCGAAGTACTGACCAAGCTGTTGGACAAAGGCCTGAGCCCAGCAGACGCTGCAACCGTGATGACATCCGTCGAGCTGCAATTAGTGGCATTTGACGAAACGCAATCAGCCGATGCCGCCTGGCTGCGCAACGCATCCCGCACGGTTGGGCTGTCGTTAGGTGACCGCGCCTGCCTGGCACTGGCGCGCGCCAGGAAGGCAGTGGTTTTGACGGCAGACAAACCTTGGCTGCAAGTGGTCAAAGCTGTGGGGGTTGAGGTGCGGTGTATTCGTTAAGAAGTAGAACTTTTACAACTAAGAATATGCTACGAATTTAGGAGTTATACGCTCACGTATTCATTGGGCTGTAGCGCTAAATAACGGGTTTTTGGTTTTTAATCAGCTCGTACGCCGTCTATTTGCCTCAGAAAACCGCCAGATTGCGTGAATTAAGGCGATTTTTAGATCTATTTTAGACCTCTAGCCCAGTATTTATATGCGCAAGCAGCTATTTATTTACTAGCACCACGCTTGACTCAATAGAAGGTATCTGATGTCTGGCAAGCCTTCTACAATTCAAATACATCACAAAGGAGCATTTATGGGAAAGTCAGACCTGCAAGCGCTGTTGTCCTTAAGCGCTGCCGAACGCATTGAACTGGCCGAAGACCTGTGGGACAGCGTGGCACAGGAGGCGGCGGTGCAGCCCCTCAAAACCCATGAAGTTGCAGAGATAGAAAAACGCTTGGCCGAGCACCGCGCCAGCCCTCAAGAAGTCGTGCCTTGGAGCACCGTCAAAACTCATTTGCAAATTGATTGAGCCGATTGACGCTAACCGTTGTTTTTCGCACCAGCGCCGATGCGCAGGTAGTTGCTGCAAAAGCCTGGTACGACCTGCAGCGGCAAGGCTTGGGTGATGAGTTTGCTCGCTGCCTCGAGTCGGCCATCAACCGAATAGCGCGCAATCCTTTTGCTGCCCCTGAAGTACATCAAGAGGTGCGACGTGTTTTATTAAAACGCTTTCCGTATTCAGTTCTTTACAAAGTTGAAGACAGCCAATTGCTGGTACTGTGCTGTATGCACACACGGCAAGCACCGCAACGTTGACCAACCGCCTAAGCCCAGCAGATGCGGCGACCGTCATGACATCCGTCGAGCTGCAAATCGTGGCACTCGACGAAACGCAATCAGCCGATGCCGCTTGGGTGCGGAGCATAACGCGGACGGTTGGGCTGTCATTAGGTGACCGCGCCTGCCTGGCACTGACGCGCGCCAAAAAAGCGGTGGTTTTGACGGCCGACAAGCCTTGGCTGCAAGTGGCCAAGGCTGTGGGGGTTGAGGTGCGCCGTATTCGGTGAATGGTAACGCCCTTCAAGCAAGGTAAGCGCTACAAATTTAGCAGCTGCAAGCGCATATATCCATTGGACTGTAGGGCGAATACGAAATATTTTGCCTTCAAGCTCCTCTTGGCAGTCCATTTGGCGCGTCAGCTGGCCAGATCAGCCAGATCAGCCAGATCAGCCAGCTCTTAGGCATTTTTAAGGCCTCTAGCGCTCTATTTATGTGCGCAAGCAGCTATTTAATTAATAGCAAACATAGGTTTTGAATGAAAAAGTGGCTGGCGACTTTCATCCAGCTGCTTTTTGATTGGCAAGCCGTGCAGCGCGCTGACCAATTTTCGATTGCCGGCTGGAAGGCAAAGTGGTGAACACAACTTCAACTTTTTTAGCGCCTCACAGACCGTCGAACTTGCGCATCTTGCTTCGATCAATAAAACTGAGCCGATGCAGGTCGCTGGCAGTCTGTTCAACCGCTTCAAGAATTAGGCTTTTGACTTTAGTTTTAATTGTTTGTATTGTGGCGGGCTTTATCTAAATCTGAAATTAATGGGAATTTGCTCTAAGGAAACTCTGCATAACCCCCTGTCATGTGTGAGCGCGACGTAAGGCAAGCCTGAGAACATAGAGCCCATGAAACAAAGCAGCCTTGATTTGAACCTGAGCAACAAGTGGACCCGCAAAGGCGAGTTCTTGCGTGAGATGAACCGCGTCGTTCCGTGAGCCGCGCTGGTCGAGCTCATCGCACCGTACTACCCCGAGGGTAAAAACGGCAGACCCCCGTTTGCTCTTGAGACCATGCTGCGCGTGCACTTCATGCAGCAATTGTTCAGCCTGTCCGACCCGCCATGAAAGAGGCCTTCTTCGATATCCCCCTGTACCGCGAGTTTGCCAAGCTCGATGCGCATGGCCGCCTGCCAGATGAGTCCACTATTTTGCGATTTCACCACAGGTTGGAAGAGCACAAGTTGGCCGTACAGATACTGGCCACTGTCAATGAGCTGCTCACCCGCAAAGGCCTGCTGCTTAAAGTTGGCACGGCCGTTGATGCCACGTTGATAGCGGCACCCACATCACCAAAGAACAAAGACAAAGGAAGAGACCCCGAGATGCATTCGAGCAAAAAGGGCAACCAGTGGTACATGATCAAAGGTCATCCTAACGGATGGTGCATGAAAGCGCATATTGGCGTGGATGCAGATTCAGGACTGGTGCATATCGGCATATTTTTTAAAGACATAGCTACTCCTTGGCAACGTTTTTCGTTGCCAAAACTTTTCAATAAAGCTAAGTTCGAGAGCCGCAGGCGTGTGCCGTAAGTGGATGCAACAAGCAGTGAAGGTTGCAACGCTAAATGCGTTGGTCTGCGCGATGCCGATGCAAAGCGACTTAGGTTTGACCCTTTAATCTCATAGCGCCGTTAAGCGCCGAGATGCGTACCGCGTTTGAATTGGCGATGTGCTTTCGCTCACCCCAAAGCGTGGCTTTTGTTGGTACTAGATGAATTCTGCCCTAGTCCGATGATGTGAACTGCTGGATAGGTCAGAAAGTCTTTTCTCGCGGCATCGACAAAATTTGCACCCTGGTGGACCGATTGCTCAGCTATTTGAAAGGCTTCTTTTTGATCGAACGCAATTTCTTTACCTGACTCTCAAGGTCAGTTGATGCGACGGTGATGTGCCTCATTGAGAGGCCATAGCGCAAGCCGTAGCGCAGAGCGTCCACTATTTCTTGCCTGCGCCAGTTTTCATCAGGATTGGTTTTCAATGTCGAGGCGGCGCTGACACCCGATGCCCGTTCAACATTGAATTTTGCGACCAATTGATCGACAAAATGTTTTGAAGTGATCGCCAAACTGGGTGATTGAAATTCGCCCATCGCATCTAGGCACCGAAGCGAAAGCCAAAGGTGTGAGAGGAGGACGTGCACTGTTGGATATTCGTGTTCAAACCCAACTAGATGCGTTTCACTATCTCCCGACGGCTGGTTGCCCGATGAATCAACCTCGAAGACAAAACAGCGTGTATCCCGGCTTGATTGTCCAGATATTTTAGGCTGCTTTAGTTGCGTTAGCAGCGAGTCAATTTGGAGTTGTATGTTTCCGTCGCGGTTGAGGATCACTGCAATCTGGTTCGGTGCAAGCAGCATCGTAAGCTCATTGGGGTCAGGCAGTCGCCGACCGTTGGGGCGAGCCTGCTCAATAACTTCGCTTTTGGAATAGTAAGGAAATACTACGTAGGGCTCACTGCCGTCAAAGAGAAAAGCACTTTTGATAATGACGTCTTCTTCGCGCAGTTTTGCGTATGAGTGGCCGGGGTCAGCTAGTCTCGAAATGCCCCAAGCGACGGCCAACTTGTCATGAACCTCTTGGTCATTTTTCTCGACAAAGGTATCGAAGTCACGGACGTAATGACGGTTTCTTCGCAAAAATTCCCACGCCCACATTGCGCTGTCGGTACTTTGCGCATCAGGGCAGGGCTGAGGATTTTTCCAATCCAGCCTGACTTCAACGTTTTCGGCCAGCGTTTGAAGTTCTTCCAAGAATGCGTTTTTCAAGTTGACTCCTTATTGCGAGTTCACTCTACATGATTGCTACTGGTAGCAACGCGGTAGCAACGGCGAGCCACAAAGAAAAAAAGCCCTTACGCTTGTGGCGTAAGGGCTTGATTTCATTAGAGTTTTTGGCTCCTCGACCTGGGCTCGAACCAGGGACCTACGGATTAACAGTCCGGCGCTCTACCAACTGAGCTATCGAGGAATACAGCCTAAGATTATAGCGTCCTATTTAACGCTGCCTCTCCCCTTGCCCTACGCCAAATGAAAAAACAGCAACGCCCTTTGCCCTGGCTGGATGCGGGTGAAAGCTTTCCGCCTGCCAGCCGTGCCTGGGGGCTGGACGACCCCGCGCCCGGCTTGCTGGCTGCGGGAAGCTCGCTGGATGTGACGACGTTGGTGCGCGCTTACGGGCAAGGCATTTTCCCGTGGTACAGCGACGGGCAGCCCACGCTGTGGTGGTGCCCCAACCCACGCATGGTGCTGCAAACTGGGCAGTTCAAACTGCACCGGTCCTTGCGCAAAACGCTGCAGCACTTTTCAGACAATCCGGCTTGTGAAGTCCGCTTTGACACGGCGTTTGCCCGTGTGATCAACGCGTGTGCCACCAAGCCGCGAGACGGCCAGCCGGGCACCTGGATATTGCCGGAAATGATTGCAGCGTACTGCGCCCTGCACGCGGCAGGCCCTGCGCACAGTGTTGAAACCTGGGTCGATGGCCAACTGGTTGGCGGGCTGTATTGTGTGAATTTGGGCGGCATGGTGTTTGGTGAATCGATGTTTGCCGACGCAAGCGATGCGTCCAAAATTGCGCTGTCTGCGCTGGTGGCTTTTTGCCTCGCGCATGGCATTGGCATGATTGACTGCCAGCAAAATACTGCTCATCTGGCATCACTGGGTGCGCAAGAAATCAGCCGGGATGTCTTCGTCAATGGCGTAGCTGAGGCCATCAGTCGCCCTGCCCCGACATGGCAGTTTGACCCCGTATACTGGAAATATCTGTTGACATCCAAGACGCCAGCAACAACATGACGCATCTCAAAGACCTGCCGCTGCAGACCCTGCAGTTTTACGCCACAGCGGCCTACCCGTGTAGTTATTTGCCCGGCCGGCAGGCCAGAAGCCAGGTGGCCACGCCGAGCCATTTGATCAACAACAATGCTTATTCAAACCTGGTGGCGCAGGGCTTTCGGCGCAGTGGCATGTTCACTTACCGGCCGTACTGTGACGGTTGCCAGGCATGTGTGCCGCTGCGGGTGCCGGTGCAAAGCTTCAAGCCAAATAAAAGCCAGCGACGCGCGCAAGCCCGGCATCAAAACCTGGTGGTGCGTGTGCTGAAACTTTGCTTTACCAGCGAGCATTACCAGCTGTATTTGCGCTACCAGAACAGCCGCCATGCAGGCGGCGGCATGGACCACGACAGCGCTGATCAGTACTCTCAGTTTTTGCTGCAGAGCCGGGTCAACACGCGGCTGGTTGAATTTCGGGAGCCACCTTCCGGTGATCAAAAAGGCGAGGCTGGCGATGCCAGTCAGGGCGGTGTCCTCAAAATGGTTGCCATCCTGGACGTGCTGGAAGACGGCATTTCAGCCGTGTACACGTTTTATGAGCCCGACGATGCCGTTAGCAAAAACAGCTTTGGCAATTACGGCGTGCTGTGGCAGATAGAGCAGGCTGCGATGCTGAACTTGCCTTATGTTTACCTCGGTTACTGGATCAATGACAGCGCCAAAATGCGCTACAAGGCCGCCTTCAAGCCGCATGAAGTGTGGCTCGACGGCCAATGGGTCACACCCCCTGCTGTTGCCGCCTGACGAATCGTAATTTCATAGCGTAAAATTTACGCATGACCAAACAGGACAGCTTTGTACCCGTCAAACCCACGGTTCAGGTGATTGAACGCATGTTCAGTCTGCTGGACATTCTGGCCAACCGCGAAGAGGCCATGTCACTGAAAGAAATCAGCGAAAAGTCGGGTTTGCATGCGTCCACTGCCCACCGGATATTGAATGACCTGGCCACCGGGCGTTTTGTCGAACGCCCTGCGGCTGGCACGTATCGCTTGGGCATGCGCCTGCTGGAGCTGGGCAACATGGTCAAAGCACGGCTCAATGTGCGTGACGCAGCCCTGGGCCCGATGCGGGAGCTGCACAAGCTGACCCAGCAACCGGTGAACCTGAGCGTGCGCCAGGGCGACGAAATCATCTATGTCGAGCGTGCGTACAGCGAACGATCAGGCATGCAGGTGGTGCGTGCCATTGGTGGGCGGGCGCCGCTGCACCTGACGTCGGTGGGCAAGCTGTTTTTGGCTTTTGATGACCCGCAGCGTTTGCGCAGTTACGCCACCCGCACTGGCCTGCCGGGCCAGACGCGCAACTCGATCACGCAGCTGCCTATCCTCGAGCGGGAGCTGTCAAAAGCGCGGCAATATGGCATTGCCCGAGACAACGAAGAGCTGGAGCTGGGCGTGCGCTGCATGGCCGCTGGTATTTATGACGACCAGAATGCACTGGTCGCGGGCTTGTCGATTTCAGCCCCGGCGGACAGGCTGGAAGAGCATTGGCTGACGAAGTTGCAAGCCACAGCGAACGAGATTTCGAGTGAATTGGGTTATCGGCCGCGTTGACAACTGGCTTCTGGTCTGAAAAATGCCGTTTTCAGGCATTGAAATCGCGTACAGCCTATACAATCATTGCGCTGACAGCTACTCAAAGAATAGCAAGCTCAGAAGCTCAGAAGCTCAGAAGCTCAGAAGCTCACAGGCTTGGCAGCGGTGCTGATGGTGACTTTGCGTTCAGCTGCAACCGGGTTGGACTCCACCCAGCGCCGAACCCGCTCGGCATCACCCAGGCGGCTCAGTTTGCCAGCTGAATCCAGGAACACCATGATCAGCTTGCGCCCTGCTATTTTGGTCTGCATCACCAGGCACTGGCCGGCTTCTGTGATGTAGCCGGTTTTTTGCAAGCCGATGTCCCACTCGGGGTTTTTGATCAGGCGGTTGGTGTTGTTGTACTGCAGGGTACGGTTGCCAACTGCCACCTGGTAGCCGGTAGACGTTGAATATTCGCGCAGAACAGGGTCAGCATGTGCAGCGCTGACCAGCGTCGCCAGATCTTGCGCGCTGGACTGGTTGCGACTCGACAGCCCGGTGGGCTCGACATATTTGGTGTCAACCATGCCAAGCAGCTTTGCCTTGGCGTTCATCAGGCTGACAAACACCGCCATGCCGCCCGGGTAAGTGCGGCCCAGCGCATGGGCAGCCCGGTTTTCGCTCGACATCAAGGCCAGGTGCAACATGTCCCCGCGGGTCAGGGAGGTGCCCACTGCCAGACGGGACCGGCTGCCTTTTTCAGTGTCAATGTCGTCCTGCGTGATGGTGATCATCTCGTCCATCGGCAACTTTGCCGCTGTCACAACAGCGCCGGTCATCAGCTTGGTCAGGGACGCAATTGGCAACACCGCGCTGTCGTTTTTACGGAATAACACCTCGCGGGTGTCCTGATCAATCACCAGTGCCACACTTGATTTCAGTTCAAGTGCATCCTGCGCGCCATGCAAACCAGCGATCTGGCCAAAAGATGGCCGGGGCGGCGTGGCGGCGATGCGCATGATGGATTTGCGCTTGATGCCTGATATAAACCGGGCAGACTGGCGGCTCGACTTGGACGTAAGGACTTTTTTCGACGTGGAAGTTTTTGTAACCTGCACCTTCTTGACGACGGGTTTCTTGGTGCTGGCAGCGTTGACAGCAGGAACACAAAGGGCCGCAAACAGCGTGAACACGCCAAACACCCTGGCAACCCGCTGAAAAGTCAGTTTAAGCATTGTAAAAAGCCCTGCTTTGAATTGCGTAAATTTGCAAGGCTGAAGTGTATACAGATATAAAAACTTACGCAATATCAAAAACTTAGCTGCGTCTCTTAAATTTCGAATGAGGAGATGTCAAAAACCTGACTTGAAGCACGATTTTTACAAATACATGCTTCAAGTCGTTGAAACTAAACACTATTTTTTAAACTTTCGGCCTACCCCTGAGCCGCAACCCGATCTGCCTTACTTTGCAACTTGTTCAGGGCACTCAGGTAGGCCTTGGCTGACGCGACCACGATGTCTGGATCAGCCCCCACACCGTTGACAACACGGCCGCTGTTTTGTAAGCGAACTGTTACCTCTCCCTGGCTTTCAGTGGACCCGCTGATGGCATTGACGGAATACAGCACCATTTCTGCGCCGCTTTTGACATGGGACTCAATGGCTTTGAGCGACGCATCGACCGGGCCATTGCCGCTGGACGTGCCTTTGACTTCCTGACCCAAAACGGTAAACACAATGCTGGCCTCGGGCCGCTCCCCGGTTTCGCTGTGCTGCGACAAGGACACAAAGGCATATTGCTCCGCAGCCTGGGTCACGTTCTCATCGCTGACCAGCGCCAGAATGTCTTCGTCAAAAATCTCGCTCTTGCGGTCAGCCAGTTCCTTGAACCTTGCAAACGCGCTGTTGGTCTCGGCTTCGCTTTGCATTGACACACCCAGCTCCTGCAAGCGCTGCTTGAACGCGTTGCGGCCGCTGAGCTTGCCCAGCACAATCTTGTTGGCCGACCAGCCCACGTCTTCAGCCCGCATGATCTCGTAGGTGTCGCGCGCCTTGAGCACGCCGTCCTGGTGAATGCCGCTGGCATGCGCAAACGCATTGGCACCGACCACCGCCTTGTTCGGCTGCACGACAAAACCGGTCGTCTGGCTGACCATGCGGCTGGTGGCCAGAATGTGTTTGGCGTCAATGTTCAGGTCGAGGTTGAAATAGTCCTTGCGGGTCTTGACTGCCATGACGATTTCTTCGAGGCTGCAGTTGCCCGCCCGCTCACCGAGGCCGTTGATGGTGCATTCGACCTGCCGCGCACCGCCTATCATCACGCCCGCCAGTGAGTTGGCCACCGCCATGCCCAAGTCGTTGTGGCAATGCACCGACCACACCGCCTTGTCACTGTTCGGGATGCGTTCGCGCAGGTTTTTGATGAAGTTGCCGTACAGCTCGGGTATGGCGTAACCCACCGTGTCGGGCACGTTGATGGTGGTGGCACCTTCGTTGATGACAGCTTCCAGCACGCGGCACAAGAAGTCCGGGTCCGATCGGTAGCCGTCTTCCGGGCTGAACTCGATGTCGTCCATCAGGTTGCGGGCAAATCGGGTCGACAACTTGGCCTGCTCGTACACCTCGTCGGGCGTCATGCGCAGCTTTTTTTCCATGTGCAGCGCGCTGGTAGCGAGGAACAAATGCAGGCGGCCCGATGCAGCGGGCTTCAGCGCTTCAGCCGCGCGCGAAATGTCGCGGTCATTGGCCCGGGCCAGCGAGCAGACAGTTGAATTTTTGATGACTTCCGCAATCGATTTGACGCATTCAAAGTCGCCGTTCGAGCTGGCCGGAAAGCCCGCTTCAATCACATCGACCTTCAGCCGCTCCAGCTGGCGCGCAATGCGCAGCTTCTCGTCGCGCGTCATAGACGCGCCGGGCGATTGCTCGCCGTCCCGCAAGGTGGTGTCGAAAATAATGAGTTTGTCAGCCATGAAATACTCCTGTTTTAGTAGCTGTTGACGCCCATTTTGTGGGCGCTAACAACCTATTTGACCAATAAAATAACTACTTTTCAATTGACCCGGCAGCACAAACACATCACCCAAAAAAAAACGGCCCGCTGCGGGTAGCAACGGGCCGTTTGTTCAGAGATGCTCGCGCGTTACTGACCCAACCCGTTGGGCAAAATTAGTAGCAGTGCTAGGCAAGACATGTTCATGACTGGAATGTATCACACTTGATTTGGGCTTGATTTGGGCTTGATTTGGAAGTTACATCGGCGGCGCAAAGCCGTTGCGGCCAACGACCACGCGCAGGGCTGTTGGCTTGCCGGCCTGCTCTTGCGCTGTGATCAGGACTTTGGCACCTGGCACCAGCAAGGCTGCTTCGTCTTGTTTGCCAGGCTTGAATGTCACGATGGGCACACCAGCGGGGACCAGAACCGTCTTTTCACCGTCTTTGTATTTGAGGGTCATTTTCTGACCGCCTGGCACGGTCGATGGCGCTGCAGCCAGGTCAGCAACAGTGGCATTTGTCATGGTGCTTTCAGGACGCAAATCCCACGGGCGATGGCCCTCACCCGAGCCGCGTGCTGCTTCCGGGAACACAAGCACCTCAAGTGCCACCTGCGTGCCATCGGGCTGCGGCATGGCGGCTGTGCCCACGTAGCTTCCGGGTTTGATGTCGGCCAGGGCAATGGGGTAGACCTCTGACACATCCATGGCAGTTGGCCGCACCAGCGTGATAACTTCGCCGCTGCGCTCCTTGATGGTGATGCTGGTGGCGTCGATTTTTTCAATCACGGCACGCAGGCGGATGGTTGGGGCGGCCGGGGCAGCAGGCGCTGCAAGCGAAGCTGGTGCAGCGGTTTGGGCCAACAAGCTGGTGGTCATGGCCAATGCGGCGAGCGATAAAGTCAGGCGTTTGAACATAGGGTTTTCGGGTGGTGAAGTTTGAATGGCTTGAACGAATGAAAGAACTCGGCAAGTTTCCCAGAAACCGCCCATTTGTGCTGGCGCGTCAGTCCACCATCCACACCCGACCATCGGACGTCAAAAAAGCGGCCTTGACAATCTGCCCCGGGTAAACAGCTTCAAGCGCAGCAACATACATCCGCATTTTTGCCACCAGTGCAGGTTGCGTTTGCGGGTTGGCGTTTGATTTGAAGTCGAGCACCCACCACTGCCCCGCATGCCCCGTATCGGCGCGCTGCACCAGCCGGTCCAGCCTGAAGGTCACGCCCCGGTGGGTCAGCTCGACCTCGTTGCCCTGCCACTGCACCACGGATTCGTCCCAGGCCCAGGCACCTGCGCCATGGCGAATGACTTTGGCTGTTTTTTGAGCTTGTTCTGCTTGTTCGGCTGTCAGTCCAAATTCAAATGCAGCCCGGCTGACTGCCTCGTCTGAAAAATCATGCCATTCGAGCAGCCGGTGCATGGCTTTGCCAATTTGGGCGCTGGGCGTGTCTGCCTCAAGCGCTAACGGGGGCGCAGCGTCAAAGTTGCTGATAAAAGCCGGCAATCCAGGCAGACAGAAAGTTGCCTGAGATTGCGTTGTGCCGGGTGCAAGCAGTGGCGGCGGCAGCACCTCTGCTATGTCTGCCAACGGGCAAAGCCGCTGCCACCAGCTGCTGGGTGCTGCGCGAAACGGCTCGATTGATGAAATCGCCAGCGTGTTTTTGGCACGCGTCATGGCCACATAGAGCGCATTGAGCTCTTCCCGGGCCCGGGCTGCCTGCTCATTTGCCAGGGTGCTGGCAGCACAGGCAGGCGGTGTTTTTTCGCTCACTAAAAACACAAATTTTTGGGGTGCTGGCGCTTCGCCCGGCCAGTCAACCAGCACGCTCATGCTGTCGGCCGGGCGGGGAGCCGTGTCGGTGTCGAGCAACAGCACGGCGTGCGCCTCCAGACCCTTGGCACCGTGAATGGTCAGCAAACGCACTGCATCAGGGTTGACAGCTGCAGGTGCCTGCAGGCCACCCGCTTTCAGCGCCCGCACAAACGCATAAGGCGTGGCATACCGGCCACCGTCAACCTGCAATGCTTGGGTCAACAGCGACTGCAAATTGGACAGCACCGCCGCGCGGCTGGCAGCCGGTGCGGCCGCACCGTAGCGCGCCAGCACGTCGCCCTGGTCAAAGATGGCTTGCAACGCATCGTGCGGTGGCAAGGCGTCCAGGAGGGCTTTGTAAGTGGTTAAAACACTACCCAGCCCAATCAATCCGGGCGCTGACAGCTCCTTTGTTTGTAGCAGTTCATACCATGACAGCTTTGGTTTGGTGGAGTTGCCGCCTTGATCATGACCTTGATCATGATCCTGCTCATGGCCCTGCGCTTCGTTGATTGCCAGAACAATTTCAACCAGCGCATCTGTGCTGACATTGAACAGCGGCGAGCGCAGTGCGCGTGCGAGCGACAGGTCATGTTGCGGCGACACCAGCACATCCAGCAGTGCCACCATGTCCTGGACTTCGCAGCAGTCAATCAGCCGGGTTTTCTCGCCTACCTGGGCGGGGACATGCAAGGCGCGCAGCTCGACCAGCAACGGCAGCAAGCTGGAGCGCCTGCGGCTCAAAGCCATCACGTCAGCAGGTGCAATACCGCTGTCGATCTGGCTTTTGATCCACGCTGCTGCCTGCCGCGCTTCAAGTGTTTTTAGCGTTTCATCCAGCAGCTCGCGCGGCGTGTCCAGGCTGTCGCGCCATGGACCGGTTTCATGGGCGTCTGGGGCATCTTGTGCATTTAGCAAGCCAGGCGCCTGTTTGTGGTCGGCCCGCAAAATTGCAGGCAGCCTGAGCACCCTGCCCGCCTCGCCTGACGCCGTGGTATGCGCCCGAAAACCGTCGTAATTGTTGTTGCGCTGTGCTTCAGCCATGACCGTGTTGACAGTGGCAACAACCGCGTGGCTGCTGCGCCGGGTGTGGTCGCACGCCAGCACATCGCCGCCCAGGGCGTCCCGCATAAAGCGCTGGGCCGCAATGAACACTTGCGGCTCGGCACGCCTGAAGCGGTAAATGCTTTGTTTGGGGTCGCCCACAATAAAAACACCTGGTGCGCGGGACGCACCTGCATACCCGCTGAGCCAGTTGGACAGCGCTTGCCACTGCAGTGGGTTGGTGTCCTGAAACTCGTCAATCATCAGGTGCCGGATGTTGGCGTCCAGCCGCTCCTGCACCCAGCCGGACAGCACCGTGTCAGACAGCATGACCTGGGCAGCGCGCTCTACATCGTTCATGTCAACCCAGCCACGCTGGCGCTTGAGGGCTGCAAATTCGGCCAGCAGCAGCCTGCTCAGGCGTGCCATGCGCAGCTGGTAGTCCCAGGCATGATGTTGGGAGGCTGCAGCGAGCACACGCAGTGCTGCGTCTTGCGCCTGGCGAATAATTTCCAGACCCACAATTTTGTCGTTGAATTTGCGTGCCGAGCCTTTGTCGGTCAGCAGTGCTGACAGCGCTGCGTCAGCATCTCCCAGGCTCAGGGCACGCTCCAGCTCGACACCTGCAGCTGAAATTGTGCGAGCACTTGCCGTGCCCAGCACTTTTGCAGCTGCCAGAAAAAGTGTGTTGACCGGCCCGGCCACCAGTGCATCGTGCGGATGGGCCAGATGCGCAAAGTCAGGAAACACAACTGAAAAATGCTGCACTGACACGTCCACCACGCCGGCAGAATCAGCCAACATGAACTCGCTGCGTTTGTCCAGCGCGCCGCTCAACGCCTTCTCAGTCTGAAAGCGGCCATGGGTTTGCACCACAGCTTCAAAATCGGCTTTCAGCTTAGGGGACTTGAGCAAGGCGCCGTAAAACCGCCGCCAGACCAGCGCCTTGGCCGGCGCGTCGTCTTCAAGCAACTCGTAATCCAGCGGCAGGCCAAGCTGCTGCAGGCAGGCCATGGGTGCGGTGTGCAGCAGCGCCGCAAACCAACTGTGAAAAGTCCTGATCTGTACCTGACGACCATGAGTCAGCACCTGCTGGTATAAATTTAATAGCTGCTTGCGCCCATTTTCATTGGACTGCAGGCCGTTTTTATCGTTCAAACCCCTGATTTCAAGCTCTTTTGCCAGGGTTTCATCGTCTGCCTGAGCAAACTCGGCCAGCCAGTCGTACAGCCGTTCCCGCATCTCACCCGCAGCCTTTTTGGTGAAGGTGATGGCCAAAATTTCATGCGGCTGGGTTTGCCCGTCCAGCAGCGCCCGCACCATGCGCGACACCAGCATCCAGGTTTTGCCGGCGCCTGCACAGGCCTCCACGGCGACGCTGCGGCGCGGGTCGCAGGCAATGGCATAAAACGCCTCGGCGGCGATGGGCTGGCCGTTGTGGGTATAAGCGGCTTCAGTCACACCCAGAAATCCTTGCGGCACAGGCCGCGCGCGGCGCAAAACTCGCACGCCTTGCCTTCACCCAGCGCAGACAGCAGCGTGCCTGCCGCAATCCGCTGCAGGTCACTGACAATCCCGCTGATCAAATCGTCGCGCAGCCCAACAATGTCGGGTTGCTCGCAGGTTTTGGTCGGTTCTTTTTCACTCAAGCTAACGTACGCCGCAGCCAGCGTGTCGTCGTCCAGCAGCGCGGCGTAAAACGTCAGTTGCGAGTCTTCGCTCTTGTCTTTGATCCGGGCTTGCGTTGTGGTGCGGGGTTCGGTTTTGTAATCGATCACCAGCCGGCTGCCATCGGGTAGCTGGTCGATGCGGTCGATTTTGCCAACCAGCTCGATGTCCCCCAGCTGCACGCTTTTCCACACCTCGCCTTCAACATAGGTGGCACCCGTGGCTTCATGGCCGGCCAGCCATAAAAGATAGTTGTCGCGCACCCGTGGCCACATCGCGGCAAATGGCAAAAACTCTTCGTCACTCAGGCCAAGCTTTTCCGTGGCCTGGGTTGCCGCTATGTTTAGCATAGCTGTTCGCGCCAGTGATGATTGGGCTACAGCGGTATTTTGTTCATTTTTCAAGGCAATGTGAAAGTCATTGAGCAGCAAATGCAGCCAGTTGCCAAAGTCACGTTTGCTGATTTCTTCTTGCAACTCGTGGGCTTCCTGCAGCTTGAGCTGGCGCAGCGCAAAAAAGCGGTAGGGGCAGCGCCGCAGGTCTTCATACGCGGTGGACGACAGCCGGGACATTGGCAAGGCATGGCCGCTGGCTTGAGGCGGCAGCACCGGCTGCAAGACCACTGTGCGCTGCGGCCTTGGGTCGCGTGCCGGGGGTGCAGGTTGCTGCATCAGCTTTTGCCTGAGCAGCAGCTCCTGCACAAAGCCGCTGGGCATCAGGCTGTCGCCTCCTTCGCTTTGCCGCCACAACACATCCATATGCTGCATGCCGAGCGCATGTTGCCAGGCGGCGCGCTGGTTGCGCGCCAGCTCTACCCGACTGGGCAAACCAAGCACCAGCCGCTGCGCAGGCGTCCACGGCCCGGGCGGCTCGGGCGACACATCAAAACGAAGCTCATCGCACCCGGGCATCACCACTGCGCCCAGTGAGCGGCCCAACAACTGGCTCAACGGCAGAATGACCACGTGGGCGTGGGGCGGATGAACCGGCGTAAAACTGGCTGCTTCCAGCGCCTGGTTGACCCATTGGGTGAACTCATGAAGGCTCATGCGCGGGTTGGCGGGCAGTGCCTTGCTGTTTGTCTGCTCGCTTTCCATGTGCAGCGCTGCAATCACAGCCAGGCCCGCGGTGTCGCCTGCCAAGCTTGGCCATTGGCCCGTTTGCACCAAAGCGCTGCGCAGCTCGCTCAGCCATTGGGCAATGGGGCGGCTGCGCTGAAATGCATCCCGGCACAGCGCCGCCTGGGCAACAACAGCCTTGAATTCAGGTAATTCTGCAGGCACTGCGTGCCACTGGGCAATGCCCAATTTGCGCAGCGCAGCTTCAAATCTTGCCAGCATGCGCGCATCAAATGCAGGCGCATTTTTGAGCCAGTCCAGCACAGCATCGCCTGGCGCGTCCCAGGTCACGGCACGCAGCAACCCCATCACGGTGGCAGCGGCGCGGGTCGTCGACAGCTTCCAACCGGTTTCGTCGCGCATCACCACGCCTTTGCCCGCCAGCATGGCACGCACGCGGCGGGTCAGCAAGCGGTCTTGCGCCACCAGCGCAACCGGGCTCAATCCAGCTGCAAGGTGCGTCAGCACGCAAGCCGCCGCCAGCTGCGCTTCGACTTCCAGGTCAGCCGCAGCGTGCAGTGTGACCTGCCCTTGCGTTGTGGGCGTCACGGCGGGGGTGGATGTCAGGGGCGTGACAAGCTGCAGGCTGGCAGCGCGATGGCCAAAATGCGTTTTGAGCGATTCGGTCAACGGGTCAGATTGGAAACCTTCAATCACCACGAGCAAGTCAGGCTGCGCATTGAACAAAACGTCTGTCGGGTAGTTGGACGCCGAAGCCCACGCCAGGGCAATCCGGGCAATAGCCAATTCCAGCACCAGGGCAGGGCTGTCCATGCTGGCAATGATGTCGTTGGCCAGGCGTGCGCCCCAGGCCAGGCGTTCGCCTGGTACTTGTGCTGCCGCAATCGGGGCCAGCGAGAGGGCAGCGTCAAGCAGCCTGCCCGTCAGCTCATGCTGGCGTGCCGCGAGCCCCGCCCTTTTCAAAAGACTGGCAGCGGTCAATGTGTCTATTGCGCAGTTCATCTGGATGTCGTCTGCCAGCAATGCCGGGCCGGGCAGCGCATTGGCCCAATTCATGGTCGTTTCAAAACGCGGCATGAAAAAACTGTTTTCAATGGCGCTCAAGCTGGTCCAGGCCAGCCGGGCCTGCTGAATCAGCTGGGCATAAGGCACCAGCACCACTGTGCGTGATGGGTGTATGCGCCTGGCAAGCAGCAGGTCTGCCAATTGAGCCATGACCTCAAGCCAGGCAGCACTGGCAGGGTTGGTGGTGTTGGCGGAATTGGCTCTCAGAGTCATGGGCAGCGGAGGCTGGTCAAAATGAACATGCAGACCTGGTTTCTGACAAAATAAGGATCACCGGGCGTTCTGGGTGATTTCACAATCAATTTCTTTCGCCAGTTTCATTGCAGACATCAAAAGCAAATTTAAAAAAGGATTCAACATGGCAAGCGATCTGATCAAACATACCACCGATGCAACGTTTGAGGCAGACGTTTTGAAGTCGGCGCACCCTGTTCTGGTGGATTATTGGGCCGAGTGGTGTGGCCCCTGCAAAATGATCGCGCCCATCCTGGATGAGGTTGCCACAACTTACAGCGGAAAGCTTCAAGTAGCAAAAATGAATGTGGATGAAAATCGGGATATTCCTGCCAAATTTGGCATTCGCGGCATCCCGACGCTGATGATTTTTAAAAATGGCGAACTTGCTGCAACAAAAGTGGGCGCCATGAGCAAGTCACAACTCACAGCCTTCATAGATCAGCAGCTTGTTTGATTTCAAGGTTGGCCTGACTGGATTTGTTCGTCAATAGTCGACTTCGGCGTTTCAAGCAGCGTTTGAAGGGTATTTTATCGGATGCTTAATCGTATGTTTTCACCCGACAAGTACCGGCGATGCCCCCCGTAAAAGCCTGCTTTCGGCGGCTCGATTGTCTCCTTTTTTCCTGTCATAATCATTTTTCGCAAGCTGGCTGTAGCCGGTTTGCTCGAACACCGGTTTGCACAGTTGCCCTTCCAGCAAGCTTGCAAAAACCAATCCGGCTTCATTTGACTCTCCAACGAGATGTCTTTTCATGCAACACCATCAAGCCAAACTAGCAGGTTAATCCATGCATTTAAATGAACTCAAGGCACTGCATGTGTCTGAAGTGCTCAAGCAAGCTGAAATTCTTGAGATTGAAAACGTCGGCCGCATGCGCAAGCAGGAGCTGATGTTTGCCATCATTAAAAAGCGCAGCAAAACTGGCGAAGTGATCGTGGCTGATGGCGTGCTTGAAGTGCTGCCCGACGGATTTGGTTTTTTGCGCGCGCCAGACTCCAGCTACACCGCCAGCACGGACGACATCTACATCAGTCCCAGCCAGATTCGCCGGTTTAATTTGCACACGGGCGACATGATCGAAGGTGAAGTGCGCACCCCGAAAGACGGTGAGCGTTACTTTGCACTGAACAAGCTTGACAAGGTCAACGACGGCGCTCCTGAAGCCAACAAACACAAGGTGATGTTCGAGAATCTGACGCCTCTTTTCCCGCGTGAGCAGTTCAAGCTGGAGCGCGACATCAAGGGAGAAGAAAACCTGACGAGCCGGATCATTGACATCATCGCGCCCATCGGCAAAGGCCAGCGTGCCCTGCTGGTAGCACCGCCCAAGTCTGGCAAAACCGTGATGATGCAGCACATTGCCCACGCCATCACTGCCAACTACCCTGAAGCCGTGATGATGGTGCTGCTGGTCGATGAGCGCCCCGAGGAGGTGACCGAGATGCAGCGCAGCGTGCGCGGTGAAGTGATTTCGTCAACCTTCGACGAGCCTGCAGCGCGACACGTGCACGTAGCCGAGATGGTGATTGAACGCGCCAAGCGTCTGGTCGAGCTGGGCAAGGATGTGGTTATTTTGCTGGACTCCATCACACGGCTGGCGCGCGCCTACAACAACGTGTTGCCCTCGTCTGGCAAGGTCCTGTCTGGCGGTGTGGATGCCAATGCGTTGCAGCGGCCCAAACGCTTTTTTGGTGCGGCCCGCAAAATTGAAGAAGGCGGCAGCCTGACCATCGTTGGCACTGCGCTGGTTGATACTGGCAGCCGGATGGACGAGGTTATTTTTGAAGAGTTCAAAGGCACTGGCAACTGCGAAATTCACTTGGACCGACGCCTGTATGAAAAGCGTGTCTTCCCGGCCATTCAGCTCAACCGCAGCGGCACCCGCAAGGAAGAGCTGCTGTTGGCGCCTGAAATCTTGCAAAAGTCGCGCATTTTGCGCCAGTTCATGTACAACATGGACGAGATTGAGTCGATGGAGCTGGTCCTGAAAAGCATGAAGGCAACAAAGAACAATTCCGAGTTCTTTGACATGATGCGCCGGGGCGGCTAGGCAAGCTATAATCCAAGGCTTGCCGGAAAGTGCTCAAAATGGTTTTGAGTGGCTGCCGAAACGATATCAAAGGATCAGAGAAATGAAAGACGGCATTCACCCCAACTACCGCGACGTTTGCTTTTTGGACTTGTCCAACAACTTCAAATTTGTCACGCGTTCATGCGTCAACACCAAAGAAATGTTGAAAATGGAAGACGGGCGCGAACTGCCGCTGTACAAACTGGACACCTCAAGCGAGTCACATCCGTTTTACACCGGCACACAAAAATCCGTCGACAACATGGGCGGCCGCGTTGAAAAGTTCCGCAACCGTTTTGGTAAAACTGCTGCCAAAGACGCTGCACCTGCTGCTGCTTAAGTAGCGCACTGAGCTCAAAAACTCATCAAAGCAGCCTGAATTCAGGCTGCTTTTTTTTCGCCTGCTGTTGCCAGAATTGACTGAAAAAAATAGTCTTGTAAAGTCATATTCGTTTTGAACAAGCCCTCCCCTGCCATCATCGCCCAGTCGGCTGTACGCCGACTGCCGCGTCTTGCGCTGCTGCTGTTTTGCGTGGCCTATATCTTGCCGGGGTTTTTTGGACGTGCGCCCTGGAAAGTGGACGACATTGCTTCGTTTGGCGTCATGCAGGAGCTGGCTCTGAACAGAGCCGATTGGCTGACTCCACAGCTGTTGGGAGTCGCGAATGGATTTGATGCGTTGTTGCCCTTTTGGCTGGGTGCATTGGCAATCAAGCTGCTGCCCTTTTTAGATCCGGCGTTTGCAGTGCGGGTGCCATTCATGGCACTGCTTGCTTTCACGTTGTTAAACACCTGGTATGCCATTTACTATCTGGCGCGCAGCCCACAGGCACAACCTGTGGCTTTTGCATTTGGCGGCGAAGCCAGTCCGACAGACTATGCGCGCGCCATTGCCGATGCAGGCTTATTGGCGTTGATCGCCAGCCTGGGGCTGGCGCAGCTGTCGCACGAAACAACGCCTGCCCTGGCCCAGTTGGGCTCTGTTTCCCTGGTGTTCTACGCGCTGGCAGTCAGCCCGTATCGCCGCGCGACAAAGTTGCTGGGGCCAGCTCTGGGGCTGCTGCTGGGTGTAACTGGTCTGGCCCTGAGTGGCGCACCCACAATTGCTGTTTTACTGGGATGTGGCGGCGCTTTTGTAGAAACCGTGCGCTGGCACCAGGCAGGCAAACTGTCAGATACAGAGACACGGCAGCAATCACTGCAATGGGTGGTACTGATTGTGGCCGCTACTGCGCTTTCGGCCGGGCTTGCCGTGGTTTTGGACTTGTGGCGCTGGCGTGTCCAGTGGCTTCCCATCACGGGGTCAGATGCCTGGACCGAGTGGCGCAAACTGACCCGGTTGCTGCTGTGGTTTACCTGGCCTGCCTGGCCGCTGGCACTGTGGACACTCTGGCGCTGGCGCAAACAGCTGGCCGGCAGGCATGTCGCATTGCCGCTGTGGTTTTCGATGGTTGCCATTGCTTCTGCGCTGGTAACGCCTGCAGCCGACCGCAGCCTGCTGCTGGGCCTGGTGCCACTGGCAGCGCTGGCGGCTTTTGCGCTGCCCACTTTCAAGCGCTCGGTTGCTTCGCTGATTGACTGGTTTACCCTGCTGTTTTTCACGGGTTGCGGCATCATCATCTGGGTCATCTGGATCGCCATGCAAACCGGCGTTCCACGGCAACCCGCTGCCAATGTCGCCAAACTGGCGCCCGGGTTTGAGCCCAGTTTTTCAGTGTTTGCTTTTGTTATAGCGCTGCTGGCAACGATGGCCTGGGTTTGGCTGGTGAGATGGCGTGTTGGTGCGCATCGCTCCGCAGTGTGGAAATCTCTTGTATTGCCTGCCGGTGGCGCAACGCTGTGCTGGCTGCTGCTGATGTCATTGTGGTTGCCGTTGCTTGACTATGCACGCAGTTATGCGCCCATGGCACGGCAAGTGGCCAAGGTGATTGGCCCGGCCGCTTGTACCGAGATCTACGGTTTGACCAGCGCACAGGCAGCAGCCCTGCAATACCACGGGCAATTGCATCTGCGACAGGCAACTGCTGACGCAAATTGCCCTTACCTGATCGTGGATGCCGACGCTCAACCCACACTTGCCAATCGTGTCAATTTGCCGGATTGGGCTTTCATGGCAACGCTGCGCAGACCCGCTGACAAAAACGAAACGCTGCTGGTTTATCGGCGTGTACCAGGCAGCGCCAACAGCTCAAAAACACCTTGAGCGAGCTGAAAATAATTGTCCGCCACGCGGGCACTGTGCTGGCAGGCCAGCTTGCCGTGATGGCGTTTGGCGTGGCTGACACTGTGATTGCCGGACGCTACAGCGACACTGCCCTGGCCGCTTTGTCGGTAGGTTCTGCCATTTACATCAGCGTGTATGTTGGGCTGATGGGCATTGTGCAGGCGCTGCTGCCAATCTGGGCTGAAATGCTGGGCGCGGGACAAAGCGCGGCGATTGGCAAATCTGTGCGGCAAAGTCTTTATCTGGCTGGTTTGATTTCAGTGGTGGGCATTGCCGTGCTTTTGTTTCCGGCGCCACTGTTAAGGTGGGCTCAGGTGCCCGACAACATGTTGCAGGAAGTTCAAAACTATCTGACGGTGCTGGCATTTGCTTTCGTGCCTGCCCTGCTTTTCAGGCTGTACAGCACTTTCAACCAGTCGCTGGGCAAACCGTTTTTTGTCACCTGGCTCCAACTGGGCGCACTCGCTGTAAAAATACCTTTGTCCATCTGGCTGGTGGCTGGCGGTGCTGGCGTGGAGCCGATGGGTGCAGTTGGTTGCGCATGGGCCACGCTGGTGGTGAATTACCTGTTGCTGGCTTTGTGCGTGGTGATGCTCAAAACGCAGGCCGTGTACAAACCCTTTGCGGTCTGGCGGCCCATGGAGCGACCCGAATGGCTTGCAATTGCCAGGTTTGCGCGGCTGGGTTTGCCGGGTGGGATGGCTTATCTGGTGGAAGTCACGTCGTTCACGCTGATGGCTTTGTTCATCGCCAGACTGGGCACCAGCGCTTTGGCCAGTCACCAGATTGCAGCCAGCATGGCAGCAGTGCTCTACATGATGCCTTTGTCGATTGCCATTGCATGCAGCGCGCGCACATCATTGTGGTTAGGGGCGGGGAAGCCGAAGCAGGCGAAACAGGTGGTTATGGTGGGAATCAAGCTTGCAGCTGTTATTTCATGTGCGCTAGCAGCTACATTATTAATAGCAAAAAATTATCTGGCATCTTTGTATTCAACCAGTCCTGGCATCATCGCCCAGGCTTCTGTACTGCTGGGATGGGTTGCCTTGTATCACCTGGCAGACAGCTCGCAAGCCATGTGTGCTTTTTTACTTCGGTGCTACCGGATCACGATTGCGCCGCTGCTGGTGTACGGCATGCTGCTTTGGGGCCTGGGTTTGTATGGGGGTTATGTTCTGACCCATGTCGGGTTGGCGGGCAAACCGGCCAGTTTGAATCCGGCCAGTTTTTGGCTGGCAGCCACATGGGCGCTGGTTTGTGTTGCTGCCTGCCTGTTGGCATTGTTATGGCGGGCTGTCAAACAGAGCCAGCGATAAATTGCCCGCAAGCAGCAGGCTTATAAAATCTTGCGGACGCGGGCTGCTGGAAAAGTAATAGAAAAAGACGAGCCTTGTCCGCTCACGCTCTCTATGTTCAACTCCGCATTGTGGCGCTGCGCCACGTGTTTGACAATTGCCAGGCCCAGCCCTGTTCCGCCTGTTTCGCGGGACCGGCTGCGGTCTACCCGGTAAAAGCGTTCGGTCAGTCTGGGCAAATGCTCGGGTGCAATGCCGGGCCCACTGTCTTTGACCAAAAATTTCCCGCGCCCGTCAGCAAGAACCTGCCAGCTCACATGAATCTGGCCGGCGTCCGGGGTGTACCGGACAGCATTGGTCACCAGGTTGGAAAATGCACTGAAAAGCTCGGCCTGAACCCCGGCTATCTGCCAGCCTTTTTCAGCTGCAAACAGCAGTTGGTGCCCTTGTGTTGCCAGCAGCCTGGACAGCGCCTTGGCCTCCTGTTCGCACTGCGCCAGCAGCGCATCGCAGGGTGTCCATTCGTTGGCGCCAGGCTGTGGGCTGCCCTCCAGCTTTGACAATGTCAACAGATCGTTGACCAGTGTCTGCATGCGCTGGGATTGTTGGGCCATCAGTGCCAGATAGCGCTCACGCTCTGGCTCATCAAGCGGCAGAGTCTGCAGCGTTTCAATAAAGCCTGAAAGAACCGTCAGGGGCGTGCGAATTTCATGCGACACGTTGGCCACAAAATCCCGCCGCATCGCTTCTGCCAATTCAACGGCAGTGATGTCGCGCGACAAAAGCAACTTGCGTTCGTTGCCGTAAGCATATGCATGCACAGACAGGTTGACAGGCCGGCCAGGCTGACTGGCACTGCCAGCAACAAGAACATCCTGAGAGTAATCATTTGACGCCATGTAGGCTTTAAAACCTGGCACCCTTACCAGGTTGGTGATGTGCTGCAACAAATCACGCCGCGCATCAAAACCAAAATGCTGCGTGGCCATGTCGTTGCACCACTCAATGCGGTCTTGTGCGTCCAGCAGCACAACACCGACAGGAGACGCCTGCATGGCCGCCAAAAATTCGTCCAGCCGGGCTTGTGCATCTTGAAGTTTGCGCTCTTGCTGCCGGATGATTTTGCGGACACGCTCACCCGCATCCAGCCACACACCCTGCAGGCTTGGCAACAGGTCTGGTGTGGCGGCCAGTGCATCGTTGCTTTGAACAACACGGAGCCAGCGCAAAAACCTTCCTAAATGGATGCTGTCAAGAGCCAAACACGTCGTCACTGCAATGAAAAGGCCGGCAATCAAACCATCTGTTGCCGCCAGCAAAAACCCCAAACTGGCACCTGCACACAAACAGACAAAAACCAGGAACCAGCGATAAATCATCCACCAGATTGTGCCGCAGCGAGCACCGGCATCACCGTCAGCCGGTAACCCGCACCACGTACTGTTTCTACCATTGCACCAGCCGCACCCAGAGCCTCCCTCAGGCGCTTGACATGCACATCCACAGTGCGTTCTTCAATGAACACATGGTCACCCCAAACCTTGTCGAGCAAGTTGCTGCGGCTGTGTACACGTTCCGTGTGCGTCATGAAAAAATACAGCAACTTGAACTCGGTCGGTCCCAGCTTGAGTTCCTGGTTTTTAAAAGATATGCGGTGCGTGCCAGCGTCAAGAACAAGATCGCCCACAGTCACGCAATCCCCCAGGGGCTGCGGCGCGCGTCTGCGCAGCACTGCACGAATCCGCGCCAGCATTTCCTGGGTTGAAAACGGCTTGGTAATGTAATCGTCTGCGCCCGCGTCCAGGCCAGCAATCTTGTCCGACTCGTCCCCGCGCGCCGTTAACATCAAGATGGGAATGGCCATGGTGCGCTCCTGCTTTCGCCAATGCCGCGCCAGCGACAAACCACTTTGGCCCGGCAGCATCCAGTCCAGCAAAATAACGTCTGGCAACACAGCGTCCAGCTCGCGTTGCGCGGTCACGCTGTCTTGCGCCACAACTGGCTCAAAGCCGCCGTGACGCAAATTCACCGCGATCAACTCGGCAATGGCGGGTTCGTCTTCAACGATCAGTACACGCGGGAGGTGTTTCATTCGGGCGCTTTTATCCAGTGCATGGCGCGCAGCCACCCGCAGTGGGGTGCGGCGCGCACGGGGTCGTTATTGAACGGCCGACTCAATGGCCGCCATTGAGGTGTGGCGCACGTCTGCGCCCTTGACGATGTAGATGGTGAACTCGGCAATATTTTTTGCATGGTCACCAATGCGCTCGATGGCTTTAGCCACGAACAGCAGGTCCAGGCTTGGGGAAATGGTGCGCGCGTCTTCCATCATGTAGGTGATGAGCTTGCGTACAAAGCCGTCGAACTCCTTGTCGATTTCGTCGTCCTCCTTGAGGATCGACACTGCCGCCGTGAGGTCAAGGCGCGCAAAAGCGTCTAGCGCTTTGCGCAACAGGCCCGACGCCAGCTCGGCGGCCACACGCAGGTCTGACGACGGCAGCGAACGAGACGCGCCACTGGCAATGATTGACTTGACCATACGAGCGATCTTCACCGCCTCGTCACCAGCCCGCTCCAGGTTGGCGGTGGTCTTGGAGATGGCAATCAGCAGGCGCAGGTCACGTGCAGTGGGCTGGCGGCGGGCAATGATGGACGACAAATCGCGGTCGATGTCGAGCTCCATGCCGTTAACGCGCACCTCAACGTCAATAACCTGATCGGCACTTTCCGCATGAAAATTTGACAACGAGTAAATAGCCGTGCGAATTTGCGACTCCACCAAGCCGCCCATCTCCATAACCAGTGACGAGACACTGTTGAGTTCGCTGTCGAACTGTGTAGACAAGTGTTTATCAGGCATTGCGTTCTCCTTCAAATCATTCAAAAAATCTTAAACATCCACGCGACGTGAGCGTTTCGTGGACTGCGAATCAACCTCGCAATGGCCAACACGAAACCACAAGACCAGCACAACCTA
>JANYGP010000001.1 GCA_025362315.1 Polaromonas sp. | reverse complement strand
CCTTCGACTCCCTTACGTCGATGTGTTCTTTACCAGCCAAGACGCTCCATGCGTTCCCCGCCAACACAACGGCAAGGGCAGGCCAGCCAATAACACAACAGATTGGAGACAAGTCGACATGAACGAACTACTGGCCGTATGGTCAGACTGGATTCGCCCGTCTGCGGGTCTTCCTACCGTCCAATGGTCTGTACTGCTGGCGCTTGCAGCAGCAGCCGGCCACCTTGTACAACGCTATACCGGCCTTCCCAAAGTCATCGGCTATTCCGGCGTGGGTGCCATTGCAGGCCTGATCGGCTTCAACGGTGCGGCATGGCCCTTGCAGGGCACTGGCCTTTTCCTGCTTGAGCTGGGCGTGGCGGTCGTCCTGTTCGAGGCGGGCGGGCGCATCTCGCTGCGCTGGTTTCGTCACAACCCTATGGTGCTGGTGCAAAGCCTGCTGGAGTCTGGCTTGACTCTGGTGGCTGTGTATTGGGCCATGCACTGGATGGGTGTGCGTGATGCCGTAGCCCAGCCGCTGGCCATGCTGGCCATGGCAGCGTCACCGGCGGTACTGGCAAGGGTGCTGATTGACACCCGGGCGTCAGGCCCGGTCAGCGAGCGGGCCATGGTGCTGTCCACCTTGAGTACGCTGTATGCCTTGAGCCTGTGCAGTGCCAGCGCAGGCATGACAGGCCGCGGAGAAAAAGCCATCTCAGGCATGGCACTGGGGACTTCTTTTTACCCGGTGCTGGTGGTGCTGGGGCTGTCAGTGGTGGTGGCGCTCATGCTGGCGCTGGTGCTGCGCACCGCACTGCGGGTGATGAGTCCCACCAGTGAAAACACGGCCATTTTGCTGCTGGCAGTCATTGCAGCCAGCGCCGCACTGGCCGCTCATTTTGGCGGCTCAGCCCCGCTGGCGGCCCTGCTAGGCGGCATGCTGCTCAAGCAGCTCAACCCGCGTCCGTGGTCCTGGCCGCGGCAAATGGGCACGGCGTCCAGCATGCTCACCATGCTGATGTTTGTGCTGGTCTCCGTGGTTGCTGCGCAGGCCGATTGGGGCGGGCCGGTGGCAGCGCTGGTCGCCGCGCTGGCGGGTGTGCGCGTGCTGGCAAAAATAGTGGGCGTGGCGCTTGGCAACATCGGCAGTGGGGCCAGTTGGCGCCAGGCGCTGTGGGTGGGCTGCGCCATGTCGCCCATGTCTTCGGTGGTGCTTCTGCTGGTGTCTACTTTCATTGTGGCTGACCCCAAACTGGGTGCACAAATTGCCAGCATTGCCCTGCCCGTTATCTTGCTGATGGAAATACTGGGCGCGGCACTGGCCGCGCTGGCCATCACGCGGGCTGGTGAAAGCTCACGCCCGCCCCGACTGCAAATCAGGCAGGTAGCCAAAAGGCCGGTACATGAGTCTTGAAGCGTTTGAAAAATCGGATGCACTGTCGCTGGGTGTAGAGCTGGAGCTGCAACTGGTCAACACCCACGACTATGACCTGGCCCCCTACGCAGACGACATGCTGCGCCTGATGAAAAAAATACCGCTGCCCGGCGCAGTGGTGCCCGAGATGACGTCCAGCATGATTGAGGTGTCCACCGGTGTGTGCCAGTCATCGTCGGAAGTGCTGGGGCAGCTGTCGCAAATCCGCGATGCGCTGGTCAAAAGCGCTGACAAGCTGAACATTGCCGTGGTGGGCGGCGGCACGCACCCGTACCAGGCCTGGCACGAGCGGCGCATTTATGACAAGCCGCGATTTCGCGAACTGTCTGAGTTGTACGGTTACCTGTCCAAGCAGTTCACCATTTTTGGCCAGCATGTGCATGTGGGCTGCCCCAATGCTGACACCGCGCTGCTCACACTGCACCGCATGTCGCGTTACATTCCGCACTTTATTGCGCTGTCCGCGTCCAGCCCGTATGTGCAGGGGCAAGACACCGCGTTCGACTCTGCCCGGCTCAACTCGGTGTTTGCCTTTCCCATGTCTGGGCGCGCGCCGTTCGTGTTGACGTGGGACGACTTCACCACCTACTTCAACAAAATGACGCGCACTGGCGTGGTCAAAAGCATGAAGGATTTTTATTGGGATATTCGGCCCAAGCCTGAATTTGGCACGATTGAAATTCGCGTGTTTGACACGCCATTGACTGTGACTCGCGCGGCCGCGCTGTCGGGCTTCGTGCAGGCGTTAGCGGCCTGGTTCATGATGGATGAACCCTTCATGCCGCAGGAAGATGACTACCTGGTCTACACCTACAACCGCTTTCAGGCGTGCCGTTTTGGGCTGGACGCTGTCTACGTGGACCCGGCCACCGGCAAGCACATGCCGCTGCGTGAGCACATCTGGCTGACCTTCCGGCAAATTGAGGTGCATGCCCAGCGGCTGGGCGCAGCATCTTTTGTCAGCATGCTGTACGGCGGCGTGGAGCGCGGCCAAAACGATGCGCGGTGGCT
>JANYGP010000003.1 GCA_025362315.1 Polaromonas sp. | reverse complement strand
CGCATCAAGATGGCGGCAGCGCTGCCCCAAAAAATCGCCTTGTTTCGCTGCTCGGGCTTGAGTGTCCTCGCAGCCATTGCAATCACCACGGCGTTGTCGCCCGACAAAACAATGTTCGCCAAAACAATGGAGCCGAACGCGCTCCAGAACAGTGGGGAGGTGAAGTCGAGTCCAAAAATCATGTTTGCTCCATTGTTATAAATTAAAAAAGCGCTGATAAGCGCTTTGTTTGTCGAGTGTACGCTCTGGCCTTCAGGCCGCGATTCGTAGTAATGCTTATCCGCCAGGCATGCCAGTCAGGGTTACAGCAGCGCCTTCAGCAATTTCGCCATTTCTGACGGATTGCGCGTCACGGTAAAGCCGCAGGCTTCCATGATCTCCAGTTTGGCATCCGCTGTATCAGCACCGCCAGAAATCAGTGCGCCCGCATGGCCCATGCGCTTGCCGGGCGGCGCTGTCACGCCAGCGATAAAGCCGACGATGGGCTTTTTCATATGCAGCTTGCACCACTCGGCAGCTTCGGCTTCGTCCGGGCCGCCAATTTCGCCAATCATGATGACGGCGTCGGTGTCTGGGTCGTCGTTAAAAGCGCGCATCACGTCGATGTGCTTTAAGCCATTGATGGGGTCGCCGCCAATGCCCACTGCGCTGGACTGGCCCAGGCCAATTTCAGTCAATTGCGCCACGGCTTCATACGTCAATGTGCCCGAGCGGCTGACCACGCCAATGCGGCCCTTGCGGTGAATGTGGCCGGGCATGATGCCGATTTTGATTTCTTCAGGCGTGATCAAACCAGGGCAGTTGGGGCCCAGCAGCAGCGTTTTTTTGCCGCCAGCCGCTTCTTTGGCCTTCATGCGGTTGCGCACCATCAGCATGTCGCGCACGGGGATGCCTTCGGTAATGCAAATCGCCAAGTCGAGGTTGGCTTCAACGGCTTCCAAAATAGCGGCCGCAGCGCCTGCTGGTGGCACGTAAATCACCGATACCGTGGCACCTGTGGCTTTGGCGGCCTCGGTTACGTTGGCGTAAATCGGAATGCCTTCAAAGTCTTCGCCTGCTTTTTTGGGGTTCACGCCCGCCACAAAGGCTTCTTTGCCGTTGGCGTAGTCGCGGCACATGCGGGTGTGGAACTGCCCGGTTTTACCCGTGATGCCCTGGGTGATGACTTTGGTGTTTTTATTGATGTAAATGCTCATAACGACCTCATTTGGTGATGTTTGGGAGGGGTTTTACCAAGTGGCCGCAGTGGAACTGGCTTTGCCAGGCCACATGTGGCCGCCCCCTTGAGGGGGAAGCGCCAAAGGCGCATCGGGGGTGTACCAAATTCATTTGACGGCTTTAACGATTTTTGTAGCCGCATCGGCCATGGTGTCCGCAGCAATGATGGGCAGGCCAGAGTCGGCCAGCATCTTTTTGCCCAGGTCTTCGTTGGTGCCTTTCATGCGCACCACCAGCGGGACGGACAGGTTGGTGGCCTTGCAGGCTGTGATCACACCTTCAGCAATCGTGTCGCACTTCATGATGCCGCCGAAGATGTTGACCAGAATGCCTTTGACATCCGGGTTTTTCAGCATGATCTTGAACGCTTCTGTCACCTTCTCGGCCGTTGCGCCGCCGCCCACGTCCAAAAAGTTGGCCGGTTCGCCGCCAAACAGCTTGATGGTGTCCATCGTCGCCATCGCCAGGCCCGCGCCATTGACCAGGCAGCCAATGTTGCCGTCCAGGCTGATGTAGGCCAGGTCAAACTTGCTGGCTTCCACTTCAGCGGCGTCTTCTTCGTCCAGGTCGCGGTAAGCCACGATGTCAGCGTGGCGGAACAGCGCGTTCGGGTCAAAGTTGAACTTGGCATCGAGCGCCATCACTTCGCCCTTGCTGTTGCGGTTCAAAGGGTTGATCTCCACCAGCGACGCGTCGGTGTCCATGTAGCACTTGTAGAGCTTTTGCAAAATATCGACGGTTTGTGCGACCGAATCAGCCGGCATGCCGATGCCAGCGGCCAGTTCTTTGCCCTGCGCATCTGTCAGGCCGACCAGCGGGTCCACAAACAGCTTGATGATTTTCTCGGGCTGGCTGTGCGCCACTTCTTCAATGTCCATGCCGCCTTCGGACGAGGCAATGAAAGCGACTTTTTGTGTGGCGCGGTCAGTCACGCAGGATACGTAATATTCTTTTTGAATGTCCGCGCCGTCTTCAATATAGAGACGGCGGACTTTTTGGCCAGCAGGGCCGGTCTGGTGCGTGACCAGCTGCATGCCCAAAATTTCGCTAGAGATGCGTTTGACATCTTCAATCGTTTTGGCAACCTTCACGCCGCCGCCTTTGCCGCGACCGCCTGCATGGATTTGCGCCTTGACCACCCACACCGGGCCACCGAGTTTCTGGGCCGCTTCTACCGCCTCTTGCACCGTGAAAGCCGGAATGCCGCGCGGCACTGGTACACCAAATTGACGCAAGATTTCCTTGCCTTGGTACTCGTGAATTTTCATGAAAAAACTTTCAAGGGACTGTGGTTGAGGGTGTTGTAGGACGGTAACGCTATTCAGGTCGATATTCGGGTTTCTGCTGTTTGCAGAAAGCCCTAAACTGTATCATGTTGCAATGCACCAAACTGATGCGGCTCTTACTTGGCGATTGACGGAGAAGATCCATGCCTAAAATTTTTATTGATGGAGAAGCGGGCACCACGGGCCTGCAAATCCGTGAGCGTTTGCAGGCCATGCCGGCCATTGAGCTCGTCAGTATTGCGCCTGAATTGCGCAAGGACGCTGCCGCCAAACGCGCGCTGATGGCAACCGTCGACATGGTGATTTTGTGCCTGCACGACGACGCCGCACGTGAGTCCGTGGCCATGATTGATAGCCTGCCGGGCAGGAAGCCAAAAATCATTGATGCTTCTACCGCGCACCGCATCGCGCCCGGTTGGGTCTACGGCTTTCCCGAGCTCACGCAAAGCCAGCACGCGCTGGTCGCCGCAGCAGACCGCGTAGGCAACCCTGGCTGCTACGCCACGGGTGCGATTGCACTGATTCGCCCATTGGTGGACGCTGGTTTGATTGCGCCTGACTTTCCGCTCAGCATGGCTGCAGTTAGTGGTTACTCCGGCGGCGGACGGCAGACGATCGAGGCTTATCAATATGGTCAGGCGCCTTTGTTTGAACTGTACGGGCTGGGTCTGGCACACAAACATTTGCCTGAAATCATTCAATACACAGGAATGACATGCCGCCCCCTGTTCGTCCCGTCAATCGGCAATTTTGAACAAGGCATGCTGGTGCAATTGCCGCTGCACCTTGATTTGCTGCCCGGCAAGCCGACGGCGGCACAGCTGCATGATGCACTGGCAAAGCACTATGCGGGCTGTGAATGGGTAACCGTTGAAGCCGCGCCTGAATCGGGCAAGCTGGATGCCTTGGGCCTGAACAACACCAACAAGATGGAGCTGCGTGTGTTCGGCAATGAGACCTATCGCCATGCCGTGCTGGTCGCCCGACTGGACAACCTGGGCAAAGGCGCTTCAGGTGCGGCTGTGCAGAATTTGAAGTTGATGCTGCGGTTGTAGGGTAGCTAAATTGCTAACTATTTAGTAGCTTCTTACGCCCGTTTTTACTGGAATATAGGCATAAATTATGCATAGCTCTGCGCAGAAACGGCATTTCAACCACACCGCTTTAAGCTTTATCTCAGACTCTTGGAGTTTGATGTCTGCGAAGGCTAATTGCAGAGTTGATCGGAATCTGGCTGCGATTACAGATGCATAGGGAGGAGCAGTAAGGCGCATTCCGCTTGTTGTTTGGAATGCCCGTCGATGCATAAACGAGTTAAGTATGACGGAGCTCAATGCTCCAATTTGAGCCACTTCCACTCCCCAGTGTTGACAATCCCGGTTACCGACTGCCCAATCCAGCGCCCGTCTAGCGTGTTCCCATTAATTATCCGAAGCTGAAATGTTCCGAAGTAACCGAGGCTGTCATTTAGGTCCGACCAATGGCCAACTAAAAAACCGTTGTGTATGCGGCCGATTACCTCGTACTTAATGCCCTTCGCAAAGTGTTCCGCATAAAGATACGGGCCGAGCTGCCGGATATAAGGGTGACTATGTCTGTCTTGAGGCGTTTTGTGGCTGTCTGCGTTTGTTTCCCACGCCTCCTCCCATTGCCCAGACAGCGCAGGGTAACGTTGCCTGAAGAACCAGCGGACGGGGATCCGATAGAAAGTTTTAACGATCCAATAGGCTACATCCAAGTCTAAGAGATTCTTCGGGCACAGTCCAACAGCTAATGTGACTATTGGAATTACAACTTCAATCCATTCGGTACCCAAGCGTTTTCCCTCTGTAACTCTTAAAGCCTCACGCAGCGCGTACCGAAACCCCTCCGGCACAAAACGCTATTGTTATGTAGTGAATATAGAAATCGCTTGGAAATGTCTTGCCTGTTGAGTGCTTAGACTTTTGCTTGTTCGGTACGGGTAGAAAATTTCCTTGCACCTCGCAGCACGCTCAGATCTCCCTAGTCCTAAGGGCTGATCACATTTAGTACGCGCTTGCCGGACTTAACGTAAGCGGCGAAGCTTGCGCAGGGGTGAGGGCTTCTAGGCTTGTGGGGTGTTTAAGCTAAATGCTCAAATCATGGCGCCCAAATTTTTTGCAAGCGCTATGAATCCAGGAGCTGCATGCACCAACAGCTACTGGCTAAAAGCCTATTTTTCGTGCGCTTAAACAAACGCCATTTTTAACGCTCAAACCCTACAAACACCTGATTTTTCAGCCTTTCGCTTTTCGGAAAGCCGCTTCAAAACACCTTTCAAGCTATTATCAAGTGTTATTTAGGCCTATAAGCCAATAAATACGGGCGTAAGCAGCTCTTGATTTAATAGCTGCTAAAAATCGCCCACAAGCCCAGCCCCAAGAAGATAGCGGCGCTAATCCCGTGCACTACCCGCAGCGGCACCAGACGGGTCATGCGCTCGCCTAGCCACACCACTGGGGCGTTAGCCAGCATCATGCCTAGCGTGGTGCCTGCCACCACGGCGATGTAGGCGTCAAACTTGGCAGCGAGCATAACGGTGGCGATTTGGGTTTTGTCGCCCATCTCGGCCAGAAAGAACAAGACAACCGTCGTGCCAAACACGCCAAAGCGAGGCGCTTTTTTATCTGCGTCATCGTCCAGCTTGTCGGGCACCAGCATCCACACGGCCATGGCGATGAAGGACGCGCCCAAGATGTAGCGCAGGGTTTGCGGACTGATTTGCGTCGTGACCCACGCGCCCATCGCGCCAGCCATGGCGTGGTTGAGCACCGTCGCCACAAAAATACCGCATACGATGGGCCACGGCTGTTTGAAGCGCGCGGCCAGCACCAGTGCCAACAACTGGGTTTTGTCGCCCATCTCGGCGAGGGCGACGACGCCTGTGGAGATTAAGAAAGCTTGCACGGATGCCTGAAGTAAGACCGGGCTGGCGACGGGGTTAGCGACGGGGTTAGAGGTGGGAGCGGTTGCGCAAAAATCAATCGGTCACTATTTTTTCAAACACCAAACGGATTCAAAACCCGCGCGCCAACAACTGCAAAGTCTTTCACGTTGCGCGTCACTACCAACAGGTTATGAAACAGTGCAGTCGCAGCAATCAAATTGTCAATTCCTTTGTTGCCGGTTTGCGCGCACAGCCTGCCCCACAGCTTGGCAATGGCAGGGGTGACGGGCAAGATGGATTGGGCAAACTGCAGCTCCGTCAGCGCCAGCCACTGGGACAGCTCTTCGGCAAACACGGGGGCGGTACTGCGCTGCTTTTCAATACCAGCCTCTATTTCGCCAATCGTCATGGCGCTTAAGAATACTGTGTTGGGTGCCTGCGCGTTCAGGTATTCAATGACTCCTGCGTTGGGCCGGGCTTTACGCAGCTCTGACAGCACCATGGTGTCGAGCAAGATCATGAGAAGTCAACATCGCGTGGCTGAATGTCATGGCGTTTGCCCGTCGGCAAGGCGTTGCCTGCGGCTTTGGGTATGGCCAGCAGATGTTCGACAAAGCTCAATGCGGCAGCTGGTTGGCCGGCAGCGCTGCGCTGAAGCGCTTCAAAGTCTTGCTCAGACAACACCACCACCGCACGCTTGCCGCTGCGCGTGACATGCTGGGGCACACCGCGCATGGCGTTGTCGACCAGTGCGCTGAACTGCGCTTTCGCATCTTGTAGGGGCCAGGCTGTCGAACCGCCGAATTGACTGAGGTTTTGCATAATTTTGACTAGTTTAATAGACTAGTCAGAAGTTTAACGTATTTTCAAAACTATTCCTCATCATTCTGCGGCCCAGCCAGCACGCGACGAATCACGTCGCCGCTAAAGCCGCGCGCTGCCAAAAAGCGCATTTGCTTTGCCTGGGCGGCGCGATCTGGCGGCTGGCCGTCGGATTTGGCGGCGAACTTCCGCTGCCAAAGCTCGCGTGCACGCTCAAGCTCGGTGGCTTTCAGGCCGACCATGGCTTCAATCACCGCTTCTTTGTCAATGCCTTTGCCAAACAGCTCCTGACGAATGCGGGACGCGCCCAGCTTGGCCTGGCGGCGGTTGATCACGGATTCGACCACACGCGCTTCGCTGATGAAGTCTTTGGCCTGCAGATCATCCAGCACCTGCGCAACCTGACCAGGTGTTTCTTCAAATGGTTTGAGCTTTTTTTCAAGCTCGCTGCGCGAGTGCTCGCGCGTTGCCAACATGCGCAGCGCCCGGCCTTTGAGCGACAAGGAAAAGCCGCCCTTGGCCGGCGATTTGGCAGACGACTTTTCCCGAGACTCCCGAGACTCCCGAGGCTGGTCGGATGTTCGGGTGATGGTCTGGACAGGTTTGCGGCTGGAGCTGCGGTTAATCATTGGCAAACTCCTGTTCAACAACACGGGCATACAAGCAGTTGCTTGCTCTCATATCAATAGCTTCTTGCGCCCATATTACTTGACTCAAAGGCCTTATTTACTTGAAAGTGCTCAGGCTGCCACAGCGGCGGCGGCTTTGGCAGGCTTGTCAGCTTTCGAGGCCTTGTCTGCTTTTTCCGCTTTGTCAGGTGCTGCGTTGACGGCTGGCTCAATCAGCCGAATGCCGAGCGATTCACGCACCTTGTTTTCAATCTCGATGGCCAACTCGGGGTTCTCTTTCAAAAACTCGCGTGAGTTGTCGCGGCCCTGGCCGATTTTCTCGCCGTTGTACGCATACCAGGCGCCAGCTTTTTCAACGATGTGGCCTGCTACGCCCAGGTCAAGCACCTCGCCTAACCTGCTAATGCCCTCCCCGTACAAGATGTCGAACTCGGCCGTTTTAAACGGCGACGCAACTTTATTTTTAACCACCTTCACGCGGGTTTCGTTGCCGATGATTTCTTCGCCCTTTTTAATCGAGCCAATGCGGCGAATGTCCAGCCGAACCGAGGCGTAAAACTTCAGCGCATTGCCGCCGGTTGTTGTCTCGGGGGAGCCGAACATCACGCCAATCTTCATGCGGATCTGGTTGATGAAAATCACCATGCAGTTGGCTTTTTTGATCGTGGCTGTGAGCTTGCGCAGTGCCTGGCTCATCAGTCGGGCTTGCAGGCCGGGCAACGAGTCGCCCATCTCGCCTTCCAGCTCAGCCTTGGGTGTCAGGGCTGCCACCGAGTCAATGACGATCAAGTCAACCGCGCCCGAGCGGGTCAGTGAATCGACAATCTCAAGGGCCTGCTCGCCTGTGTCGGGCTGGCTGATCAGCAGGTCTTGCAGATTGACGCCAAGCTTTTGCGCGTATTGAATGTCCAGCGCGTGCTCAGCGTCGACAAACGCGCAGGTGCCGCCGATTTTTTGCATCTCGGCGATGACTTGCAATGTCAGCGTGGTTTTGCCGGACGATTCCGGGCCGTAAATCTCAACGACGCGGCCGCGCGGCAGTCCGCCGACGCCCAGGGCAATGTCCAGGCCCAGCGAGCCAGTCGACACAACCTGGATGTCCTCAATCACTTCGCCGTCGCCCAGCTTCATGATGGTGCCTTTGCCAAATTGCTTTTCAATCTGGGCCAGGGCGGCTTGCAGGGCTTTTGCTTTTTCGGTGTTCAGCGCAGCGATTTGAGCTGGCGTGGAGTTGGCAGTGGGGCGGTTTGGCAGGTCCATAAAATCCTTGAGGGTTGCTTGAAAGTTACGTAAAGGTTCAAAGTAAAAACCAACAAAACAGATGCATTAACTGTTGGTATGACCAGTACTGTATAGGCACTGTTGAAATAAGTAAATGATATTTTTAGTCAGTTTGCCTGATTAAATGGAGCGATACTGGTGACATGCAATTTCAGGCAGAACCCGGCTGGCGTTTGATGCACTTGGGGCGTTTGCTGGGCCATGCAGCGCGTATTTTTGATGAGCGGGTGCTCAGTTTGATGACGCACGACGCGCTGGTGCCGCTGGCGCTGTCCAATCTGGCAGCCAGAGGCCAGGTGGGCGCGGCGCACATTCACATCACACGGCACCTGGCAGTCCAGGGATCCCGCCTGACGGACCTGGCCAGCAGTGCCGGCATGAGCAAGCAGGCCATGGGCGATCTGGTCACGCAGTGCGAGGCCTGGGGGCTGGTGACGCGGCAGACCGATGCGTATGACAAGCGGGCCAAAAAAGTCTTGTTTACAAGCGATGGGCTGCTGTGGCTGGGCGCGTTTGAGCGTGCTGTGGCGCAGGCTGAGACCGAATTTCGCGCTGCTGTCGGCAACGACGTGGCAACGGTGGTGGCGCTCGGGCTGGAGGCGTATGGCGGCGGCAGCAAATGACCAAGCAGTCTTGACAACCCGTTTTGAAGACGCCGTGTTGTAAAAGCCTAGAATTTGAAATACACAGCAGAACACCGGAGACGCCATGCGAATTTTGATAGCCGAAGACGACCAGGTTTTGGCAGACGGCCTGCTGCGCACGCTGCGTGCCTCGGGTGCGGCAGCTGACCATGTGGCCAGCGGGTCAGAAGCTGATGCAGCGCTGATGACCAACACCGAATTTGACCTGTTGATCCTGGACCTGGGCCTGCCGCGCATGCATGGGCTGGAGGTGCTCAAGCGGCTGCGTGCCCGCGGCTCGACACTGCCGGTGTTGATACTGACGGCGGCTGACAGCGTGGAAGAGCGCGTCAAGGGCCTGGACTATGGCGCTGACGATTACATGGCCAAACCGTTTTCATTGCAGGAGCTGGAAGCGCGTGTGCGCGCGCTGGTGCGGCGCGGTGCGGGCGCTGCCAGCAGCACCATCAAGCATGGCCCGCTGGTGTACGACCAAGGCGGGCGCGTGGCCACCATTGACGGCGCGATGGTTGATTTGTCAGCGCGTGAGCTGGGCCTGCTGGAAGTGCTGCTGCAACGCGCAGGCCGCCTGGTCAGCAAGGACCAGCTGGTTGAACGCCTGTGTGAATGGGGCGAAGAAGTCAGCAACAACGCCATCGAGGTGTACATCCACCGGCTGCGCAAAAAAATTGAAAAGGGGCCAATCCGGATTGCGACAGTGCGGGGCCTTGGCTATTGCCTTGAGAAGATTCCGGGATGATGTTGCCCCCACGGTTGCTCACTGCGTGTAGCGCCCTGCCCCCCAAGGGGGCCGCTGCCCTTGCAGGGCGCTGCACTGCCGGAGGCAGTGCTTCTGAAGGCTGTCCATGCCCCTATGGAGGGGCGTGGAGCCGTGGCCCCCACTTGGAAAAGCGGGGACAAACCACTGGTCATGCGCTGAGTGTGTTTTGGCTATAAGAATCTTTCAGCGCGAGCGGCGCAGTCTGTTTGGCGAGATTCTGGACTGGATGCTGACGCCGCTGCTGTTGCTGTGGCCCATCAGTCTGGCGTTGACCTGGCTGGTGGCGCAAAACATTGCCGGCAAGCCGTTCGACCGCGCACTTGAATTCAATGTGCAGGCCCTCAGCAAATTTGTGGTGGTTAAAAACGGTCAGGCGCAATTTAATTTGACAGGCCCGGCGCGGGAGATTTTGCGGGCTGACGACACCGACCTGGTGTACTACCAGGTGCGCGGCGCGCGGGGTGAATTGTTGGGCGGCGAGCAGGACTTGCCGACGCCGATTGAAGAAGACAAAGCCGTCGATGGCGAGGTTCGGCTGCGGGAGGACAGAATCAATGGCGAAGACGTCCGCGTTGCGCACACCTGGATCAGGGTTGACAACAGCGGTGAGGTACCCGCCAATGCCAATGCCAATGCCAATGCTAATGCCAATGCCAAGGTCAGCAACAGCAACGCCAACGTCAAAACCCAGGCCCTGGTGCTGGTGCAAGTGGCTGAAACGCTTGAAAAACGCAAGACGCTGGCCACTGAAATTGTCAAGGGCACGATGGTGCCACAATTTGTCACGCTGCCACTTGCCGTGCTGCTGGTGTGGCTGGCGCTGGTGCGCGGCATCAAGCCGCTGGCGCAACTTGAAAAACGCATTCGCGCCCGCAAGCCTGACGACATGAGTCCGCTGGACGATGCCGCAGTGCCAGAAGAAGTGGCGCCACTGGTGTCGTCCATCAACGATCTGCTCAGCCGGCTCAAAGCATCGCTCACCACCCAAAAACGCTTTTTGGCCGACGCCGCGCATCAGCTCAAAACACCTTTGGCGGGCCTGAGAATGCAGGCCGATCTGGCGCAGCGTGAAACCAATGCAGACGAGCTGAAAAAGTCGCTCAAACACATTGGCAAGTCCAGCATACGTGCCACGCACACCGTCAACCAGCTGCTGGCCCTGGCACGCGCTGAAGCCACTGGCCGCAGCCTGCCCAAGCAGGCGGTGGACATGGTGGAGGTGGCCAATGAAGTCATGGCTGACTCTGTGCCCCGTGCAATTGAAAAACAGATCGACCTGGGCTACGACGGCCCTGCTGCAGGTGACATGCCCACCACTTTGCAGGGCAACCCGACTTTGCTCAAAGAGCTGGTGCGCAACTTGCTGGACAACGCCATTGCTTACACACCGCAAAATGGCCGCGTGACGCTGCGTCTGCTCAGCGACCGCTTCAGCGGCGTGCTGCTGCTGCTGGTGGAAGACTCAGGCCCCGGCATTCCAGAGGCAGAACGTGAACTGGTGCTACAGCCGTTTTACCGCAGCCTGGGCACCAACGTTGACGGCTCGGGGCTGGGCTTGGCAATTGTGCTGGAGATTGCCAATCAGCACGATGCCACGCTAACAATCGAAGACGCTGAGCCAGGCACGCGGATTGCAGTTCGGTTCATGTCCGCCAGTGGCAAGCAGTACCCAGCTGCCACAGCCAGTTTAACGCCTGATTTATAGTAATTTAGGGCTGTAATCCACGTAAAATATGCGCAAGCAGCTATTACTTATATAGCATTGCAAGGTATCAGACTTGGACACCCTGCGCCCGACCTGGCTTGCGGAGCCGCCTTGGGCTGTGTGCGGTCAAGCAGCGCAACTCAATCAAGCGGGGCAGATATTGCTTCGGCTGAACACTGCGTTGGTCCGCTGTACGGCGCAGTGGCAGCGTCACACAAATGCCATCAAAGCGTCACATCCGCCAGTTAACGTGAGGGTTTTGACTTCAACGGCGTTTTATGAAACTCAAACTTTTAATCGCAGGCGTGTTGGCCAGCGCTGGCATGGTTGCTTGCACTTCCAACAGTGTTTCCAGCATTCCCACTGCTGAGGCAGCCACACCAAAAAATGTCATTTTTTTTCTGGGTGATGGCTACGGCATCGTCCCCATGACAGCCACGCGGGTATACGCTGAAGGTGAAAGCGGGTCATTGGCCATCGACACGTTGCCCGAAACCGCGTTTATCAAAACATATTCACTTGATGCACAAGTCACAGACAGTGCACCGTCCATGGCGGCATACATGACTGGCGTGAAGACGCGCAATGAAGTGCTGGCGATGGATGGGAACACGTTTGCCATCGCACCTGGCAAAGATACTGCGACTGGCGTTTCAAATTCAGTCAACAATTGCCCTTCTTCAGGCAACGGCAAAGCTTCCAGCACATTGCTGGAGCTGGCCATTGGCAACAGCATGGCGACCGGCGTGGTGTCAACTGCCCGCCTGACCCATGCCACACCCGCGGCGACATATGCCCATGTTTGCCACCGCAATGCAGAGTATGAAATTGCGCGCCAAGCCGCCCCAGGTGGCGCGGGTTTCAACAGCGCGCTGGGCAGCGGCGTTGATGTGTTGATGGGTGGAATCAGCCAGTACTGGACACCGTTTAACGCCACAACCAACAAATCGGGCCGACCCGACGGTCGCGACCTGGTAGCCGAAATGAAGGCCAAGGGCTACAGTTTTGCAAACGATCTGGCCAGCACCAAAGCGGCGCCTGTGACCGCTGGCAGCAAATTGTTGGCGCTTTATGACTTTGCAGTTGGCGAAGGCCATATGTCATACGAGCTGGACCGCGACCCAGCAAAAGAACCCAGTCTGAGTGAGATGACCACCAAAGCCATGGACATACTGGCCAGCAATAAAAAAGGCTACTTTTTAATGGTCGAAGGCGGCCGAATTGACCATGCGCTGCACAGTACCAATGCAGCACGGGCGCTTGCCGAAGGCAAAGCGTTTGATGATGCTGTCAAGGCAGCCATTGCCAAAGTCAAGCTGACCGACCCCGAACTGAAAAATACATTGATCGTCGTAACAGCTGACCATGACCACACCATGATCATGAACGGTTACAGCGCGTTGACAGGCAAAACCACTCCGACCAATCCTGGCATATTGGGTTTGATGCGTGATTACCTGGCGCCCACAACGCCTGCGCTTGATGCCGACGGTTCGCCCTTTACCAACCTTTTGTTCGGCAACGGTGAAAACCGCATCAACAGCACCCGGGCAGGTTTGTTGGGAAGCCTGACTGACCTGGTGGTGTCAGACAAAAATTACCGTCAGGAAGCTGCTGTGCAAACAGGTATTGGCGGCGAAACACATGGCGGAGCTGATGTGTTTCTGGGGGCTGTGGGCATGAAAGCAGACACCTTTTTTGGTGTGCTGGACAACACCGATATTTTTGGTCGGATCAAGTCAGCTTTGGGCTTGTGACTCTGACTTGGGATTACTTTGCGCTTGCACACCACAAACACATCCAACTCAATACATTTAGGAATTAATCATGTTTAAACAAAAACTTTTAACACTGGCAATCGCGGCCTTGTTGCCTGCAGCAGGATTTGCTGCAGGTGAAGCCAAAAATGTTATTTTCTTTTTAGGCGACGGCATGGGACCGGTCACTGTCACGGCGGCACGAATCTTGAAGTACAAGGAAGAAGGCTCGCTGAACATGGACAAACTGCCGCGCACGGCACGCATCAAGACTTTCTCGCTGGACGCCCAAACCACTGACAGCGCACCATCCATGGCGGCTTATATGACCGGTGTCAAAACCCGCAATGAAACGCTTTCGCTTGACGCAACAACCAAAGCGTTTGCACCCAGCAGAGACGCCACAACCAATGTGGCCAATTCAGTCAACAACTGCCCTGCAACAGGCAACGGCGCAGCGTCGGCGACGCTGCTTGAGCTGGCAATTGCCAAAGGCAAAGCCACCGGAGTCGTGTCAACTGCACGTCTGACTCATGCAACACCAGCAGCGACCTATGCGCACGTCTGTCACCGCAATGCTGAATATGAAATTGCACGCCAGGCAGCGCCTGGAGGTGCCGGCTACAACACAGCACTGGGCGCGGGCGTTGATGTCTTGATGGGCGGTATTAGCCAGTACTGGACGCCCTTCAATGCCACGAGCAACAAACTGGGGCGCCCTGATGGCCGCGACCTGGTGGCTGAAATGAAAGCCAAGGGCTACAGCTTTGTCAGTGATTTGCCCAGCTTGAGTGCAGCACCTGTAGCAGCAGGCACCAAGCTGCTGGGTCTTTATGATTTTGCTGTGGCGCAAGGCCACATGTCTTACAACCTTGATCGTGACCCCAACAAAGAACCCAGCCTGGCGCAAATGACCGTCAAGTCACTTGATATCTTGTCCAAAAACGCCAACGGCTTTTTCCTGATGGTCGAAGGCGGCCGCATAGACCATGCATTGCATGAAACCAATGCCGCACGGGCTCTGGACGAAACGATTGCTTTTGACGATGCCATCAAGGCTGCTATCGACAAGGTTAAAACATTTGATCCAACACTGGCCAATACCCTGATTGTTGTCACTGCCGATCACGACCACACCATGGCTTTCAACGGCTATGGCAAACGCGGGGATTCACCACTGGGCTTGAGCAACAGCTTTGTTGACGGTACACCCAACAAAGACAAAAACGGCGTGCCTTACACGACGCTGGTGTTTGGCGGCGGCTCCAATCGTCCTGATACCCGCAGCGTTCTGACAACGCCTGGTGTCACCGACATCAACTATTTGCAGGAAGTAGCGGTTCGCCGCGGCGGCAAGGGCAGCGAGACGCATGGCGGGGGTGATGTCATCATGATGTCTGCCGGTGCAGGTTCGGCAAACTTCAAAGGTACGCTGGACAACACCAAAGTATTTGGGCTGGTCAAGTCGGCAGCAGGATACTGATATGTTGAAATTCCTGCGGATGACGCAAACAATCATTGGCGCTTGTCTGTCGGCGGCAGCGCTGACCGCTGTAGCGCAGACCCCTGCGACAGCGCCAGTCATGCCGGCATTGCAAGCCAAGATTAGTTACGAAACCCGGCAGGTGACCAAAGCCGGCATCACACGCGTCGAAACCTGGCAGGAAAACATGCTCCGGCAGGGCGACACGTTGTGGACTGAGCGAATTATTCCTTCGCAAACTGGCTCAGCATCGCATGCAGGGCACCCAGGGCACAGTCACGAAGTCAAGGCAAAGGCTAACCACAAACACCTCGACACTGACACTGCTGCTCGCTGGCTGCAAAAAGACAACAGCGGCAATTTGAATTTGCGTTACGTTGACAAGCTCGACAAGGTCGTGGTGAGTATTCCAAAAGCAGAATATGGAACGGTAGGTTTCGACGGGCGGTGGGACACGGCCGCTTATCTGGTACCACCGGACTTGATTGCAAAAATGAAATCTGCCGGTGCAGGCCCGGAAGGCGGTGTCTGGCGGGTGGAGCAAACGAAGGAGTGGACACATCGTGTGCTGTGGTCAGAAGCCAAACAGATTGCACTTCAAATAGAATCCAAAAAAACAGATGGCAGCTACAGCCGCACAATTCGGGTTCAGCCTGGCACCCCTGTTTCAACGGCGTTTCCATGGTCCAAGCTGTCTGATTTTGAACAAAAGAAATATGACGATTACATGGACTAGCGTGTGTGCTGTCTGATGCAGGCAGATTCGGCACTTGCTGTTCTCGTTTGAAAAGCACAGAAGAGGCAGTTTTACTGCGCTCTAAGCTAAAACTTGATTTGCAAGACCCACAATCGATATTGTTGGCATCTGGACTTTTGGTTTTCATCAATTAAAACCAATCGAGCGTTCGAGGTTTTGGTTCGAACTGATGCGCGCACGTTCAACCTTCTTGCTCAAAGCCAATCAACCGCCCAACTCGCGCACGCGATCCGAATTTGAGGTGCTGCGGCTGCCCTTCAAATGCGCTTCAACATCGGTGGCACGGTCGCCCACTTCAGCGACAGCATCACGCAGCTGTGATGCAGTGGTATCCAGCTTTTTGGCCCAGTGTTGGCAAGCGTCGTTGTCGTTGACATCGATACGGTCGGGCTCCATGCCTGGTGGTGAAGCGGGTTGTAAATCAGTCATATCGACAGATCCTGTCATGGGCTTGGTCATTTCCAGCATAGGACGCGCAAGGCAACGCAACTGTCGGTGGCCGCCCCGCTGCATGCGCTGAACAGAGAGCGATTGCCACAGCTTTTGCCCGCGGCTGCGCTCGCGCGTACCCGAAAGCCCACAGTTCGCCTACGCAGGCTCGCTGCGGTTATCCACCTGCTGAAACGCCTTCTGCGTCTGAGCTGCTGTTTGTTGTTTGCCACGTGGGCTGGCAACGGTATTGCGCAGCGGCCCATATGTTGTTATTTTCAAAGGAGCTCACCTTGTTAATTGATGATGAATCAAAAATTGCACCCTCGCAGGCAGGCGAGCTGGACTGTGTCGGTGCCGGATTTGCCGCCGCGCCTTCAAGCTTGACGGGTATGCCGTCTGCTACCGGAGCCACAGCTGACAGAACCCCTGGCACATCTGGCAGATCTGGCACGCTTGCCGAATCTCCTGCGCAGCCCGAGCAGCCCGCGCAGGCTCTGCAAGACCCGCGCAAGGCCTATGCAGCGCCGTCCTACCCACCTTCATCGCCACAACAAAACCCCTGGCCCGGGCTGACCAGCCTGATGGACCCCCGGCCCGATCATGGCGAAACATCGTATGTCGGCTCGGGCCGGCTGGCGGGCCGCAAGGCATTGATCACGGGCGGCGACTCAGGTATTGGCCATGCCGTGGCACTGGCGTTTGCGCGTGAGGGTGCAGACATCTGCATTAATTACCTGCCAGTTGAAGAGTCTGATGCACAGGAAGTCGCCAAACAGGTCCTTGCTGCTGGCCGCAAGGTTGTGCTGATACCGGGCGACATTCGCAGCGAATCGTTTTGTGAGCAGTTGGTCAGCCAGGCAGCGCGCGAACTGGGCGGGCTTGATATTGTGGTCAACAACGCTGCCAAACAGCAGGCCCAAAAAACAATTCTCGACATCACCACAGAGCAGTTTGACCAGACGATGAAAACAAATCTGTACGCCATGTTCTGGATCACCAAGGCTGCCGTACCGCTGATGGAGACGGGTGCCTGCATCATCAACACAGCCTCGGTGGTGGCCTACGAAACACCAGCGTCGCTGCTGGACTACACCGCCACAAAAGGCGCGATTGTTGCGTTTACAAAATCGCTGGCCAAACAGCTCGCTGAAAAAGGCATACGCGTCAACGCAGTCGCGCCCGGCCCGTACTGGACGCCACTGCAACCCAGTGGCGGGCAACCCGCCGAAAAAATGCCGACGTTTGGGCAGGACACGCCGATGGGACGACCCGGACAGCCCGGTGAAATATCGCCTATTTATGTGCTGCTGGCATCAAACGAATCCAGCTACACAACGGGCGCGGTGTTTGGCAGCACAGGTGCAGGCGGCGGGCCGTAATTTTTGGGGTTGGCCAGCGCAGATCAGCTTCCGGCACAGTTTGAAGCAGAGGTTAAATGCTATTTATTTAAGAGCTGTTTACGCCCATATTACGTGGGCTACAGGCACTTTTTGCCATAAAAAAGCCCCATGTACAAACATGGGGCTTTCGTAAAGACCGGCAAGAATGCTGAATGCAGCACCCAGCCAGCCAGGCGCTGCAGATTAGGCCGACGGCGGCATGATGACTGTGTCAATCACGTGAATCACGCCATTGGTGCATTCAATGTCTGTCTTGACAACTTTGGATGTGCCATTCAGCGTCACGCCGCCCGTGGTGCCGATCTTGACGTGTGCGCCATTCACAGTAGCAGCGTCCTTGCCGTCCATTTTCATCACATCAGCTGCCATTACCTTGCCAGCCACCACGTGGTAAGTCAGGATGGCTTTCAGCTTTGGTATATCTTTTAGCAGCGCGTCAACCGTGCCAGCTGGCAGCTTGGCAAAGGCTTCGTCAGTTGGTGCAAACACGGTAAAAGGACCGGTACCTTTCAAAGTAGGAACCAGGCCAGCAGCCGTAACGGCTGCGGCAAGTGTGGTGAACGAGCCAGCGGCAACGGCGGTGTCAACAATATCGTGCATAAAAAAACTCCAGGTGTTTGGTCATCACTGACCGAGACATGCCCATCGGAAATGCGTTGGGGTGGCGTGATGGTAAGCATTCAAGACGTCAAAACGATGACGCCAATATTGCCCCGCGTTTGGGGTTGTAAGCAAATGAGAAAACTGAAGCCAAGTACGGCGATGTGTTAGCGATTAAACGTGGCTTCCTATGCGCTTTCAGAACGAACAACTTTCAATGCCCTTGCAAAATATCTGCTTGTGCAAGACCTGATTCCAGGCCGTCTTGGACGACTCCGTTAATTGCCAAATAACTCTGAGTGCGTACCGCAACGCACAAAGTTGATCCAGTTTGCTTCCACCTGACAAATCAGCAAAAAATCGCCACCCATGTGGCATTCCCTGTTGTCTGCCCATTGCCCTTTTAAGGGGTGGTCAAGCCACTCCGGTCCCAACGGCGCATCATTTGCAATCAGCAAAAGCATTGCCTCTTTGAGCCGTGTCATGTCATGGCGCCCTGAATGCGAAAGCCGGGCCCAGTCCTTTAGAAACGCCTTGGCATAGTCCGCAGCTCGCGGCAAAACTGCCCGCCCAACGCCCCGCTTACTGGCCGCTGTTTTTTTCAAGATCGGCAAACATCTCAGCACTTGACGCAAAACGGCTTTCACCGTTGCGGCGGCTAGCCATCATGGCACGCGACTCGTTTATGGCCGCTTGCGTTTCGGCGTTAGGCACCTTCAACTCGAGCGGAAAGGCTTGGTCAACCACCACGCGACGCAAAAACAGCCGCACAGCGTCAGAAACTGACAAACCCATGGTCGTTAATGCCGCTGTAGCTTGTTCCTTGATGTCGTCATCGACCCGAATGTGAAGCATTGACGTTTGAGCTGCCATGGTGAGGCTCCTTTGCAAAGACGCAATTATGTGTCTCATTTGAGATTTTCACAAACATGAAAAAACCGCTCGCGGCAGACCAAATGAACACAGTTGAAATTTAACTTCAACTTCTGCTTGCAAATTTGGTCAACCCAAATGCCGAATACCCCGGCAAGCCGGAAATGTTGAACATCCCCAAAATTCGTTTCCGGCGTTGCTACCGCTGCGCGCAAGCCGTTTCGACATCCTTGCGCCGCACTTCGGGCAGTTCGGCTCAGTAGTCGTTTTTATCGGTGCCGTTTGCTGCGGCGTGCTAACGGTTTGCTGGCGTGCAGTTGTAGCGGTTGACTGCCGCGCCTGCTTGATCAAGGCAAACAGCTTTGGGCCGTCAATTAACCGAACATTGCGACCTGCCGCAAACTTGATTGCATCGTCCGTGAAGCGGCCAGACGTTACGACGAATCCGCCGGTAGCTCCCTTTGCGGCCATCACGCCATACAGCTCGCGCACCACATCAACGCCAACCTTGTAGGCTTTCCACTGCTTGCACTGGACCAAAAACTTCTCTGTTCCCTTGACCAAGATCAGGTCAATACCGCCATCAGCCCCGCCGCCGCCTGTTTCAATCACTTTGTAACCCTGCAGCCTGAAAGCCTCGCCCACCAGCATTTCAAATTCACGCCACGACATGCCATCAAGCGCGTCTGTGCTCTGCGCCTGCGCAACGTCCGAGACCAAAGCAATACGCTGTCTACGTCGAAAAAATGAAATCGCTGCACCGATCAAACCTACAAGCGGGACGAGGTACTGGCCGGCACTGGCAAAGGCGACAACCATCGACTGAGCAATAAGGTTGCCCATTTGCCCCGGTTGGACGGCAGTGACTGCCGCAGGTGTGGCCAGGCGATGCAGCGCAAGGTACCCGAATACAGCAATGGCAACGCCCGCCCATCATGGCAGCACCGCGACCACGTCAATGACGTTTTCAATCGGACTTGTTTTACGTTTTCTGGGCATTGATCATTTCTCTTATGTTTCTTGAGCGTGGCAAATCTATTTGCAGACCAAAAAAGTAGCAGTCTGACCCAAACTTATGAATAAATCAAGACATAGCCTAATAAATACGCGCGCTAAAAGCTACTAAATCAATAGCATTCAAACCAGTCGCGCATGTGCAGCTTCACGCAGCGCGTTGCTGGCCCACTGGTTCAGGCTCTGACCTTTGACCTGCGCGGCCACCAGCGCAGCCCCATGCACTTCAGGTGGTACGCGCAGCATCAGTTTGCCGCTGGCAGGTTTTTGCGGGTTGCGCCCGGCTTTTTCGCACGTGGCCAGGTAGTCAATCACGGCTTCTTCAAACGCACGCCTGAGCTCCGTTACGTTATCGGCATGAAAACCCACAATATCGGCGATGCCTGCAATATGGCCAATGAAGCAGGCGTCATCGTCGCTGTAGCTGATTTGGGCTGCGTAGCCTTTGAATTGCATGGTGTTCATGGTGAATGATCTTTCGATGGGTGTCGGTGTCTGTTCAGGGTTTGATGCCCGCTTGCTCTAAAAATCGCCGCGCATCCAGGACTTGATAGGGCTTGGCCTCTTTGGCGGGGTGCGGCCTGTGAAAAGTAGCCAATACATTGTTCAAAACAAACCGCACTCGGGAGCCATTGCCCTGAATCGTCTGCGCACCAAGCGCGGTGAACAGCGTTTCAATGTGCGACCGATCCAAAGACGCCGGGACTGGCTTGGCAAACACGATTGAAAGCGTCTTTTTATGCTTGCTGTTCATGATTGCATTATGGCTATAGTTGAAGCGATCTGCAATCGTTATATGCAATCAAATCTTATGGATACCGCAATGCATTGTTGAGTGATTTAAATGAGTGAAAATCTAAGACGACTGGAGTCTGACTACAATTTGCGCTATTAAATTTGTAGCTTCTTGCGCCCGTATTTATAGGGCTGGAGGCACTTTCTGTTGGTAAAAACAGCTTGAAAATGGGAAATTGGAGGCTCAGCTCGATTCATTCAGTTAACCCCGTTTCTTTCAAACGAGGCAGCTGCCGACACACCGCGGTTGAGTTGTCCACGCGCTTGAAATGCGTCTGAATAAGCTGCGGCCCCTGCATCAGGCAGATTTCAATTAGGGGATTTGAGACGTCTGGAACGCTGTAGTCAACCACCAGTTCAACGACCGGTTTTACGGGCCCGCCGGTTGGTGTTGCCGGATAGTCGCCAATCCCCCTGAACGTTTGCAATTCAAGTCGCGCCGCAAATGGGAAGGTGTTGCCAGAATTCATGCGGCACAGCCAGATTGAATGCTCGTGCGCATGAACGAGCGATGCAGTATCAAGCGTCAACAAATCATGCTCATGATTGCGGTACGACCGCGCTGAAAGCAGGCCGTCAAGTCGGTGGGGTCGTATAAGAATTTAAGTCTGACCTCGATTTGCCCCAAGGGACGAACACCCCACCATTTGGGAGATGTTGCGCAGCCCCAAAATTCGCTGCCCACATGACTGCCCTTGCGTGCAACTCGTTTGACCATGCGTGCGCCGCACTCAGAACGATTTGTTTGCATCACTGACGCCACCGGAAAAGATTTGGCGTCTGAACCCGATCCTTCTTGACCCCAATTCTTCGTGGTGTTTGGTACATTTCAGACAGTTACCACGGTCGCCGCTTTGTTTTTCAATATTGCTGAATTACTGCAATCGCGTTAAACTGCAAACATGCAAGCACAACTTACCATCAACAGCCGGGGCGTGGTTACCCTGCCCGCCAAAATACGCAAGGCCATGGGTTTTCAGGCCAATGACCGACTGATTGCCGAAACCACAACCCAAGGTTTGTTGCTGCGGCCCACGGTAACGTTGCCGCTGGAGATTTACACGCCAGAGCGTGTGCAAGAGTTTGATGCAGCCGAGGCTGACCTGGCCATGCTGCTGGCAAAGCGCAAGCCCTGACGTCACGCTTTCAGATTGCGCGCACATGCGGGTTTTTCTTGATGCGAATATTCTTTTCTCCGCTGCCAAGTCAGATGGCGCCATCCGGCAACTGTTACGCAATCTGATTCTGGCAAAGCACACGCTGGTGGCTGACAGCTACGTGCAGCTAGAGGCCAGTCGCAACATTGCCGCAAAAGCCGATGCACAGGCTGTGCGTGACCTGGACACATTGCTTAACACAGTCGAAGTAAGCGCAGTGCAATTTACGCAATCGTCGCCAGCACTGCAAGCCGCCGCGCTTTGGCTACCTGAAAAAGACCGCCCCGTGCTGCTCGCAGCTATGGCTTTAGCCTGCGATGCGTTGGTGACGGGTGACAGCACCCACTTTGGGCCGGGCTACGGCAAATACTTTGAAGGCGTCATCGTCTGTTCGCCGCGTCATTTGGCTGAACTTGTTTGACTTGGTTTGGCAGACGGACTGATGCGTAAGAAGAATTGGAATCTGATCTTGATTCTTTCCCGATTCTTTAGAGCTAGAAAAAACTAGAATTTGACTCTCGGTGTTTGCTAAAGATTGGAGTCTCACCTCGATGTGTCTTGTTTAAACTTGAGAGTGCCTCGCGTCACAACCCAACTGCCGGACTCCACGGTAAGACGGAAACTTGGAACACCCCCAGAATTCGCCACCTGCATTACTGCCCGTTCGGGCGACCCGTTTGACCATGGATGAGTTGCAGATAGGACAACATGGATGAGTTGCAGATAGGACAAAAAGGATCGGTCACTGCGCTAACCGATTTAGTTTGTAGCTTGCTGCCAATTTGCTGAGGTACAGAAACGGCTGGCTGCTTGACCTGCCTCGCCTGTTTGATCAAGGCAAACAGTTTTGGGCCGTCGATCAACTGAACATTGCGACCTGCTGCAAACTTGATTGCATCATCTGTATATCGACCAGAAGTCACCACATAACCGCCCGTGGCTCCCCTGGCAGCCATCACGCCATACAGCTCGCGCACCACATCAACGCCAACCTTGTAGGCTATCCACTGCTTGCACTGGACCAAAACTTCTCTGTTCCCTTGACCAAGATCAGGTCAATACTGCCATCAGCCCCGCCGCCGCCTGTTTCAATCACTTTGTAACCCTGCAGCCTGAAAGCCTCGCCCACCAGCATTTCAAATTCACGCCCCGACATGCCATCAAGCGCATCGGTGCTCTGTGCTTGCGCTACGTCCGTGACTAAAGCAACACGTTGCTTGCGCCGAAAGAATGAAATCGCAGCACCGATCAAACCTAAAAGCGGCACGATGTACTGCCCGGCAGTGGCAAAGCCGGCAATCATGGTCTGTGCGATAAGGTTACCCATTTGCCCAGGTCGGACTGCAGTGATTGCCGCAGGTGTGGCCAGGCGATGCAGCACAAGGTACCCAAATACAGCAATAGCAACGCCCCCCCACCATGGCAGCATTGCGACCACGTCAATGACGTTTTCAATCGGACTTGTTTTACGTTTTCTGGGCATTGATCATTTCTCTTATGTTTCTTGAACGCGGCAAATCTATCTGCGAGCCAAAAGAATTGGAGTCTGACCCCAATTCTCACATGTTGATTGATTTTCAAGTGCCGCCAATGACCTAAGGATTACAAAGTGAAAATAATCTAAGTCTGATCTTGATTAGTTTTTAGACGTGGAGACTTTGTTCAAGGTAATCTCTCACCTGAAACAAGTTAAGTGAAAATTTGGAAGCATCGTCTGGCCGGACTACAAGAATTAGTTTGTTTGAAAAAGCACGTTCGCAACAAGCTTCTGTAAATGATTGGGCAATACGTTCAATCATCTTTTTACGAGGATACGGGACCCTGCCACGACCCGTGCCCATTACGGGCATAACTATGTCACCTACCTCAGCTTTGGAAGCTAAATTCACCCAAAGCCTTTTAAGTGCTTCATCGACCATTTTTAGGTCAGAATATGCATTTTTACTTTCGTCCATATGCGACATAGCCAAGAAGTAGAAATTTTACCATGCGAAGTAACGCGGGCGACGGTGCCAATGGGATATTCATTTTTATTGCCTGGCCGTTTATCATTAAAAACAAAAGGATCATTATCAAGCGAAAGTTTAATCTGGCGATCAATTTCATCGGTTTGACCGTTAAAGTATTTGGTTGCTAACTGCCCCTGCAAGCTACCTGCAGAAATTAGCCCAGAGGACATATCGGTATCAAAGGTAGAACTCGTACTGATGATTATTTCGCCTGGAATGTTAAAAAGATCTCCAATCAAAACTTCGACCGCAAAGTCTTTTTGAAGTATTTTGTAGCTGACACGCGATAGCGGTCTACGCGTGGACAAAACATAGGCCAGTGCTAGCAAGATCAACAAGATTAACCCGTAATAGCTATATTTGTCCTTCTTGTAAACGTTGAACGCATCAGCTAGATCAACGCAAAGATATAGGATCCCCAGTACGCCTGAAAACTTGCCTACAGCCTCAGAGGAAAATAGTGCGTACCGCCAATATGCCCGAGTTCTTATTGATTCAAAAAAGTATTTCATAATCCAAGCCGCGTGTAGATCTGTTGAACGTAATGACGCTCACCGGTTTTGCCTTGATTACGCAGATGTGCGAATTCAGCTGGCCAGTTGTCTAATGCGTATTCAATGATTGCGGACTTAAAGGGCACGTATACCACCAACTCATTCTTGATTATCGGTGGGCATCGGCTGTCACAACTTCGAGAATTATTTAGGTTAACAGCAAGAATCGGTAAGCCCAATTTCAAAGCCACCTCCAACTCCCACTTTACAAACCTCGTGAGGTATCGGGTACTCTCACCAATTAAGATAATCAGCAATTTTGAATTAGCAAATCGTTCGCGAAGCTGTCGCTTGATGCTTTCTTCCTGACTTGAATCCCGCGCTGAATTCAGTTCATGGGCGTCATGAAAATTTAATGAAAACCCATCGTTAGCTTTCCATGCTGTCATTAGACGGTAATAGTGCATATCTTTATCGCCGTCAAAGGCGATATACGTTTTATTTCGATAGCTCATACTTGAATGCTTTTCCTTTAATTACTTCAAATCGTCAGAGCATAAGTTGAAAAAACACACTCAAGTTTTTGTATGAATCCAAACTAAGTCCTGATGCCTATATAGATCAATTCACGCACGTCAACTTTTGCCCAAGCTGCGCATTTCCACCTGCCCCAATCACCGACCTCTGCGTAGCCCGCGTAGCCGCCACATAAAACACCCTCGCCGCTTCGGCTTCATCCTCCCCCTTCGCAGGCATATGTCCCACACCCGGCAGCGCGACAACCGGAAATTCCTAGCCTTTGTTAACCTTCATGGTCACGATCTGTATCGCATCTGCGCTGGGGTTGTAGTCACCTGAGCGTTTGGGAACATTGAAGGGCAGCTTGCGTTGGTGCAGGGCGTCTGCGCAGGTGTCCTTCGTTTTCCAGTCGGCGCACAAATGGCAATGTCGCCCCAGCCGTGGTCTTCTTTGATTGCAGGAATGAGAGTCGCCATCTATCAACTGCAATCCGTAAAAATTTGTTACGCCATCATGCCGTGAAACGTTTGATGGGTGTTAAAAACTTTTAACTCTTTAGTAGCCGCTAGCGGATTCCCGCCGTCGGGGAATGACGGGTGTAAATGGTTCGTTTTAGGTATCAAATAGGTCTATAGTGCAGTAAATATGTGCGCAAGCAGCTACTGATTTAATAGCAAATGAAGTTTGGCTTCATCTGGTAGCCAACTGTGTGCCACCAAAACCAATCGATCCAAAACCCGCAAATGCTGAATTGCGCAGCCTAAAACGACAACAGCCCGTTGAAGGGCTGTTAACGGTTTAACGGTTTAACGGTTTAACGGTTTAACGGTTTAGCGATTTAGGGATTTATCGCTTCTGCAGCAATCCACCCAACATGCCCATCAAATCCCCTGAGCTGCCCAGCCCGCCTGCAGGTGCCTGGCCGTTGGGGGTAAGGTGGTTGATGAGGCCGGGCAAGATGCTGGACAGCTGGCCTGCTGCGTCGCCTTGGCTCATGCCCATTTTTTGGGCCAGGTCGCTGATGGTGTTTTCACCCAGTGCGCTGGTGACCTGGTCGCCTGAGACTGCGTGGTTTTCACCGTGGCCAACCCAGGAGCCCACTGCATCGCCCAACCCGGCTTGCTGAAACTTGGCCATGATGCCGCCCAAGCCGCCGTGGCCGCCGTCGTTGCTGAGCATGCCGGTGATGGCTTGCAGCATTTGCGGGTTGCTGGCGAGCATGCCGATCAGGCTACCCATGCCACCGCCGCCAGTTGCTGCACCCGCCTGCTGCTGCTGACCGCCCATGACTGCACCTAAAACTGAATCAAGTAAACCCATGATGAACTCCAAAAGTTATGTTTAAGTAAAACCTGGCCATCGCAATGTAGCAAATTACCATTACAGATTTTGCGGCTTGCGCTGCTGAAATGCAAGCCATCCCAATAACAGCGCAGTCAAGCTTAGCGGCACCAGCGAGCCCAGGTTCAGCAATGTCCAGCCTTGGGTGGTGACCAGCACGCCGGATGTCAGTGACGAAATAGCCAGCACAGCAAACACGCAAAAGTTCAGTGCGCCTTGTGCCTTGTCCTTTTCTTCCGGCTGATAAGCTGTCAGGGCCAAGGTGGTGGCACCAGTGAACAGGAAGTTCCAGCCCAGGCCGAGCAAAAACAGCGCCATTAAAAACTGCTTGAATTCAATGCCAGACAGGGCAATCAACACGCAGCCAATGTTGAGCGCCAGCCCAATCGCCATGATGGGCAGCGTACCGTAGCGCTTGATCAAATGCCCGGTAAAAAAGCCCGGTGCAAACATGCCGATCACATGCCATTCAAGCACCCACGCCACGCTTGAGAACGGCAGGCCGCACATCTGCATGGCAATGGGCGTGGACGCCATCAATAAATTCATCACGCCATAGCCCAGCGCGCCCGCTGCAGCTGCAACGATGAAGACGGGCTGGCGCATGATTTCACCCAGTGGCCTGCCGCTGCTCAAAGCGCTTGATGACGCTTTGATAGGTTTAGGGCCAAAGCTGACATAGGCCATCAGCGCCATGGCCAGCAGCGCAACCACGCTAAGTGCCAGGTAGGCCCCGGCAAATGGCGCGTCCAGCAAGCTGCGTGTTTTGGATGCCAGGTTTGGCCCCAGCACCGCGCCTAGCAGGCCGCCAGCCATTACCAGCGAAATCGCTTTTTCTTTGAACGCTGGCGCGGCCAGCTCAGCTGCGGCAAAGCGGTACAACTGCGCATTGGCGTTGTAGTAACCGGCCACCACCGTGGCCGCTACCAGCAGCCAGAAGTTTTTGCTATTGGCGGCGTAGCAGCACAGCAGCGCCGAAAGTACCGCCACACCCAGGCCCATTTGAAAAGACGCCTTGCGGCCGTAGCGGCTTTGCGTCTGGCTGACCAGCACGGTTGACATCGCCCCGCCCACCACATAGGCCATCAGCGGCAGCGTGGCCATCCAGCCGAAGGGCGCCAGGCTCAAGCCGACCAGCCCATTGATGGCCATGAAGGTCACGTTGTTGGTCAGGAACAGCCCCTGACAGATGGTCAACAGCCACAAGTTGCGGTTCATGGGCTGCTTTTTTTATATGTCGATGACTGATGACATGCACAGCAAGACTTGCTCAACCAACCAGTCCGGCGCAGTTTCGATTTTCTTTGCCTTGCGTGCAGCCCAGTCTAGGGCTTTAACCTGATGCGCATGAACATGGCCATCGGTGCGCAGTCCGCATCCGGACAGCGATACTAAAAAACCACTTTCACGCGCCACCGCTGCCAGTCCGCCCGATATGGGGCAAACCCAGGCCAGCTTGAAGCGCTGGTTGAACGTTTGCGGTGATACCACCAAGCAAAAATGGTTTCCCTTGATTTCGAGTCCGCTGGCAGGGTCAAAAGCCAGATGCAAAATATCGCCGCGTATCGGGGTCACAGTTCCCGCCCGGCTACCGGCAGTGTGTCCCAGGCTTCGGCGCGCTGCAAACCGCGAGGTGTTTGAGCCAGCAAGGCGTCCAGGCTGGGACGTGCCTGAGGCGCGCGCAATGTCAGTGCCCGGCCTGTCACTTCTACTGAAACAGAGCTGCCTGCATCCAGCCCGTTTTGCTCAACCCAAATGGCAGGTATGGTCATGATAAGTGAGCCGCCGGAGCGGCGCAGGGAAGCATTCAGCATCGCATTTCCTTCATGATCTGATTTGAAAAAGTTTTACGATTGTAAAACTTTTTGAAAAAATCAGCTAAGAAAAGTCAGCGCAGCCAGCACAGCCAGCGGCGCGGTTTCAGAGCGCAGCACGCGCGGGCCCAGGGTGACGGGCGTGAAGCCTTTGGCCAGGGCGGCGCTTTCTTCTGACGCGCTAAGGCCGCCTTCGGGGCCACTTAAAAATGTCATGGCGCCGCGTGTGCGGATGGCTTTGAGCAGCGGTTGTGAGGCGGCTTGCAGCGACAGCAGCAGGCGCGTGTTGTTGGGGTCGTCTTGCTTTTTCAGCCAATCGCTTAAAGAAGCAGGCGCATGAACCAGCGGCACGCGGTTGCGGCCGCATTGCTCACACGCCGCAATGGCTATGCCCTGCCAGTGGGCGCGTTTTTTCTCAAGGCGCTCACCTGCCAGGCGCAGCACGGTGCGTTCAGTCATCAAAGGCTGAATACTGACCACGCCCAGCTCAGTAGCTTTTTCAACCAGCCAGTCCATGCGCTCGTTGGCGGGCATGCCAACGGCCAGATGTACGGTGCGTGGTGACTCCAGCTGAGTGGGTTTGAAGTCACCAACCACCACAGTCACATCACTGCGGCCCATACTTTGCACCTCGGCGTCAAACTCGCCTTCTACATCACCGAGGCTATTGAACAAAGCGATGCTGTTGCCGGGCTGCAAACGTAGTACCTGAATGTGCCGTGCGGCAAGCGGCGGCAGGCTGATGCTGATGCCTGTGGCCAAGGCCTGGTCGGTGTAGATGCGTGGGGTCAAGTGAGGGCTTGAATTCAGATTAGTTTTATGTTGCTGCTGCTATTATTTATATAGCTGCTTGCGCAATATTTATTTGGGCTACAGACCTTTTTATGCGTCAAAAAAGGCCTTCAAGCAAGCTTTTTAAAGTAGCGCACGTCCGCCAAGCCGTCATAGTCAACATCTTGTGTCCAGAACATTGCGCCATGCTCCAGCGCCATGCTGTACATCGCTGCGTCGGCAAGTGCAAGGCGATGCTGGCGGGCTGCCTTGGCCGCAGCTACTGCGCGGCGGTCGGTCAGGTCGAGCACCCGCCCCAGGCGCATGATGTCCAAGCAGCGGTCTACCAGGTCTTCAGCCAGATTGCGGCTCAAAATTTTGTGGACTTCAAAAATAGCGATGGTCGGTACCAGCAGCTGGTCGCGTTGTTCGATCACAGGTTTAAAAGTCGGGCCATTGCTGCCTGCCAAAAAAAACTCGATCCAGCCTGAAGAATCAACGACGTTCATTCAAAGGTCCGATCAGGCTCTTTTTCAGGCTCGATATCGCCCAGGTCATATCCTTTGAGAATGCCGTAGTAAGCACTCATGGGTATCTCAGGAATAATCACCAGCTCAGTTCCACGTACTTCAAAGTGAATGTGTGAGCCCGGGGTAATGCCCAGTTTCGCGCGCATGGCTGATGGCAGTGTGACTTGCCCTTTACTGGAAACGACAGCTTCAGCTTGCATATCCTGCTCCTTAATAAGTAAAGATTTTTAAATGCTTGATGAAAAAAATAGTAAAGCATAACCCAATCTCAAGCGCCTTACAATCAGGCCGGCCCGACAAAACACCCGCATGCTGCAATTCCAAGTCCTTACCACTGACCCCACCAGCCACGCGCGCCGCGGCACGTTAACGCTGAACCACGGCGTGGTGCAAACGCCAATATTCATGCCTGTTGGCACCTACGGCACCGTCAAGGGCGTGATGCCGCAGTCGCTGCATGAGATGGGTGCACAAATCATTTTGGGCAACACCTTTCATTTGTGGATGCGGCCGGGGCTGGATGTGCTGAAACAATTCGGCGGCCTGCACCGCTTTGAGGCCTGGTCAAAACCCATCTTGACCGACAGCGGCGGTTTTCAGGTCTGGTCACTGGGCGGTGCAGACGGCAAGGGCCGCAAAATCACCGAAGAAGGCGTGGCGTTTTCATCGCCAGTCAATGGCGACAAGCTGTTTTTAACGCCTGAAATCTCGATGCAGATCCAGACGGTGTTAAACAGCGACATCGTGATGCAGTTTGACGAATGCACGCCATACGATACTGCTGGCCACATCACGACTGAAGCCGAGGCACGCACGTCGATGGCGCTGAGCAAGCGCTGGGCCAGCCGCTGCATAACGGAGTTTGACAAGCTTGAAAACCCCAACGCATTGTTTGGCATTGTGCAAGGCGGCATGTTTGAAAACTTGCGCCATGAGTCGCTGGATGCACTGGTGGCGCTCGACATGCCGGGCTACGCGATTGGCGGCGTCAGCGTGGGGGAGCCGAAGGAAGAAATGCAGCGCATCATGGCGCACACGCCGCATCGGCTTCCGCAAAACAAACCGCGCTATCTGATGGGTGTGGGCACACCGGAAGACCTGGTTGAAGGCGTCGGCGCTGGCGTGGACATGTTTGACTGTGTGATGCCGACCCGCAACGCACGCAACGGGCACATGTTTACCCGCTTTGGTGATTTGAAAATTCGCAACGCGCGGTACAAGACGGAAGATGCGTCGGTTGATATGACTTGCAGTTGCTACACCTGCAAAGGTAATACGAAGCCCGACGGCACTGCGTCGGGCGGGTTTAGCCGCGCCTACCTCCACCATCTAGACCGCTGCGGTGAAATGCTCGGCCCCATGCTGGCCAGCATTCACAACTTGCACTACTACCTGAACCTGATGCAGGAGGTGCGTGATGCGTTGGACGCCGGGCGATTTGCTGAAATGACAAAAAAGTTTCATGCCGACAGAGCGCGCGGGGTTTAGCTGATGAACATTGCCGTGCAGCGCTGGATAGACCGCTGGGTCGGCATACCGCTGTGCGCGCTTGTCTCGGCGTTAGATGTATTCACAAAACCGGCTATAGCGCCCATAAATAGGGCGCCGCATGCTATCGTAATCATTCTGCTGTCAGAAATGGGCAGTCTGGTGCTGGCGCACGACATGTTTGCGCGGCTTAAAACCCGCTACCCCGATGCAGAGCTGCACGCGCTGCTGTTCGGCAAGAACCGTGAAATTCTTGATTTGATGCAAGTCATCAAGCCCGGCAATGTTCATACGATTGACGACAAATCATTGCTGGGTTTGCTGTCAAGTTTGTGGCGTGCTGTGATGCAGCTGCGGCGCGCCCGCGTTGATGTGGCCATTGACTGCGAGCTGTTTTCACGAATCAGCAGCCTGCTCTCATACGCCAGTGGGGCTGCTGTGCGCGTGGGCTTTCATCGGCACACACAAGAGGGCTTGTACCGCGGCTCGCACATCAACCGGCCTGTGCCGTACAACCCGTACCAGCACATCAGCGCGCAGTTTTTAACGCTGGCGCGGGCGATTGATTCGACTGCAGTGCCCAAATCAAAACTGCCCGTGATGCTGCCCACACAAGCGCCACCGCATGTGCAACTTGCGCCTGATCAGGTCAGTGACATTCGTCAGCGCCTGGCCAATGATTTCCCCGCCATTGCAGGCAAACCGCTGGTGCTGGTTTACCCCGGCGGCGGTATTTTGCCGATACGGGCCTGGCCATTGGCGTCCTACACGGAGTTGTGCAGCAGCCTGGTGCTAGACGGCTGCGCAGTCGCTGTCATTGGCCTGAAGGACGACCAGGCGCTGGCGCAGCAGCTGGTGGCCAATGTCAAAAACGCTGATCCAAAAAATGCCGATTCAACCAGTGCAGTGATTGACCTGACGGGCTACACCCGCTCCATCGCGGAATTGCTGGGCCTGTTTCATGTTGCCAAACTGCTGGTCACCAACGATGGTGGCCCGGGCCAGTTTGCAGCGCTTACGCCCATTTGGACAGTCATGCTGTTTGGGCCTGAAACGCCAGCGCTGTACGCGCCGCTGACACCCAAGTGCTATTCGTTTTACAGCCAGTGGCCTTGCTCACCGTGCCTGACGGCGTACAACCACCGAGACAGCTTTTGTGATGGTGACAACCAGTGCCTGAAAGTGATTGCGCCTGCAGCCGTGCTAGAAAAATCACGTGAGTTTTTGGCGCATGTTTGTCTGGCAGCCAGTTGATGGCCAGTTTGCGCGGCTTGTTTGAAGCGGTGGTCAGCCGATTGCCGCAGCGCTTGCAGCCCGTGGCGCGCTGGCGTTTTGTGAAGTTTGGTGCGGTGGGCGCGAGCGGCACGGTGATCAACATTGCTGTGCTGTATGCGTGTCAGGAGTTTTTGCTCTTGCAGATCACCGACTTTCACTCGCGTCTGAATTATTCGATCGCCATTGCCATCACACTGGCCACCATCAGCAACTTTTATTTCAACCGCCGCCTGACCTGGCGCGACCGCCAGCATGAGGCTAGCCCTGCCGTGTTGGTATTGTTTTTTAAGTATGTTGCCGCAGCGGGCGTGTCCATCATCATCCAGTCGCTGATGACAAAGTCACTGTCGCTGTATTTGCATTACATCGTCGCCAATCTGGTGGCCATTGGTGTGTCCAGCATCTTTAATTTTGTAGCGAATGACCGGTTGACGTTCCGCCGCAGTGGCGGCAAGGGCGCGCCGTGACTTCGCCCACCCAACTTATTGGGCGCACTGCAGCCTGGGTGCTGTACGCGGCGCTGGTTGCATTGGGCTATTTGTTTCAGCTGGATGGCGACCACATTCCCCGCAATGGCGATGAGCTGGTGTATGCGCACATTGCGCGGCTGACTGCCGAGAGCGGTAACTGGCTGCCGCTGGTCAGCTCGTATGACTTCATGCGCAACACCAAACCGCCGCTTTTGTTTTGGCAGGCGATCGTGGCGGGGGGTTGGGGCGATCACTGGACGCTGTTCAATTTGCGCTTGCCGAGTGTTTTGTATTTGTGGGGGACGGCGTTGCTGGTGGGGTTGTTGGTAAGGAGGGTGGTGAATTCGCAGAGCCCTCACCTTAATCCTCTCCCAGAGGGAGAGGAAATAAAGCGGGGAGAGGGAACAAGCCGGGGAGCGGGGATCACAGAGGGCGCGATTGCTGCTATCGTCTTTCTGTCGTTCTTCAGCACCTACCGCTACGGCCGTCCATACCTGACGAGTGCGCCAGAAACGTTTTGGTTGTTTGGTGTTTTTTTTGCCATTGCCTGGTCGCCAACCAAGCTGTTGGCATCACGCTGGAAGTTTCCTTTATTGGCCGGCGTCGCTATCGGCATCGGCTGCCTGTACAAATCTTTTGCGATGGTGGCACCTGTTGGCCTGGGACTAGCACTGTGCTACCAAACGCTGGGTGCGCGCAAAGCGCCGTGGCAAATTTTCAGACCTGGTGTGATGCGCGATGGCTTGAAGGTTGCTGGAATTTGCACTTTGGCGTTGGCCGTGTTCGGCCTGTGGTTTGCGCTTGATCCGCTGCCCGGCGAGGTGTGGCGCGAATTTGTGGTCGGTGAAAACGCAGGCAAATTCAAGTCGTCGCCCGGCTATTTCAAGGTCGCCTTTAGCGGCAACGGTGGCGTGCTGGTGATATTGACGGGTTACTTTGTCAACGCTGGCTTGTTGTTGCCACTGGTTGTTGGTACTGCCTGGACGGCATGGCGCAGCTATCGAAAAAAAGTTGTCATCAGCGACGCTGAAAAAGTCATGTGGCTGTGGCTCTTGGGCCTGGCACTGGTGTTCATGCTGCCCAACCAGCGCTCTGCCCGCTACCTGATACCCGCCATGCCTGCTGTAGCCGTGCTGATCGCGCTGTACTGGCAGCGCATGGCCAGAGCCTGGTTTGTCATCACGCTGGCGTTTTGCACACTAGGTGCATTGGGTATGGGGTTGATCGCGCTTGGTGCCGTGCGCGCCATGCAGGACAACAGCGTTTATTCACCGCTGTTCTGGCTGCTGCTGGCGTCGATTGTTTTGGCAAGTATTACCGGCATGTTTAAAAAGCAGTGGATGCACGGGGCGGTTGCCGCATCAGGCTTTGCAGTTCTGTTTTTACTGGCTTGGACAACTGCGCCGCTCAATGGCGAAAAGGGGCACTTCCAGCCGTCAACCGTTGCCCTGCTGCAAGGCCAGACAGTCAGCGTGCCGAACAACTTCAATGGCCAATTCGAGCGCTACCACTTTATTTTGCCGGGCGCAAAAGTGGTGGCCTACGACGCGCCGCAGCCGGTTGACTTTGCAGGTGTTGACACGCTGTTAAAGACCAGCCGTTACGTGCTGGTAACACGCCGCATTGGCCAGCTGCCCTGCACGCAATGCCGCATCATTGACGAGCGTTGGGACTTGCGTTCGCGACAAGACCCCAGCGAAGGCACTTGGGCAGCCCTTCAAACACCGGATACATTTTGGTATGCAAAAGAATACCTGGTTGAGCAAACCGCTCCTTAATTCATTTCTTTCCTGGATGCCTTTGTGCCTGGTGCTGCTGGCAGGTGGCTGTGCCACAGCCATCGTGCCCGGGCCAGACGGCACAGCGGGCAAGCTCGGGTTTCAAAGCAAGGCGCTGTCCCCAGGCAACGGTGGGCAACTGGTGACCGAGCAGCAGCTGCAACCTGGCGACATCATCCTGACCGCTGACAACGGCATCAACTCGGTGGGTATCCGCCTGGCTACGTTGTCACCCGTCAGCCATGCGGCGCTGTACATTGGCGACGGCCAAATTGCAGAAGCTGTTGGCTCCGGTGTGCGGCTGCGCAGTGTCGGTGCGGTGTTGGCCGACGAAGCCACGGTGGTGGCTTTTCGCCACCCCAAAATAACGCCTGCACAGGCATCCGCGGTCAGAGCTTTTTCAGAGTCGCAAGTCGGCGGCAAATACAACTTTTTTGGCATCATGCTGCAAGCGCCCTTCACGTTAGAGCGCCGCCTGTGCGAGCTGCCACTGGTGCCATCGCTGGTGCGTGACTTTTGCATTCGCGGCATTGCCGCCGTGCAGCTGGGGCTGGGGCGCAATGACCAGTTTTTCTGCTCGCAGTTTGTGCTGGAAGCCTACCGCAGCGCCGGCCTGCCGTTGACCGACGCTGACCCGAGACTGATCAATCCGGGCGACCTGCTGAACATGCGGGAGGGCGATGTGCCCTCCGTCAAAATCTACCAGGCCTTGCAGTACGTGGGGCACCTGAAGGCCCCACCCATTGACGTGGCCGCCAATGAGCCTGCGCAGCCTTGAGCCTGCCCTGGTGCGTGCTTGGGATCAGCTTCCCACATGCATCGTGAACTGCGCCCCATTGGACAACTTGCATTGCCCGGTGCCCAGCGTGCTGGAGTTCATCTGGTAGCGGCAGCTGATGTAGCTGCCCCGGTTGCCTGCACCATTGGCTACGCCTTCGCGTGACGATGAATTTGCAGTGCGCGTTGCTTCGCCATTGAAGCTTTCGCCGTTGATGACGGTGCTGAATGTGCCCCGCCCGTTCAAATCATTCGTCACCACCGCGCCCACCATGCCGTAGCTCGATGCCGCATCATTGGCCGGGTACAGCCGCGCTGCAAATGTCACGCTGGCAGGTAGGGGGGCAACATAAACCGCTGCCGGCGCGTTGCCTGATGGGTGCACGGGTTGAATCGGCACCACATAGCAGCCCGACAGCAATGATGCGCTGCCCATGGCCGCAGCTGCAGTGATGCGGCGTGCATTGCGTGAAACAGAAAAGCAAGATAACAAAGCAGAAACTTTCATACAAACCCAAGTTGCACAGGCACATGCCTGTAAGTGCAGTATCTGACGAGGGCTGTAAAAAGTAGCTTTATTTGCAGCAAGAATCAGAAATCAAGACCCTGGGTATTGAAATACAGTACCGATGTATCTTGCGAGCCGGGCCGGCATTACTGCTGTCTGGCATCAGGAATGCTCATTCCTTCAGCAGTGCACCAACACGGGCGTGAAGTGCTTCGGGAGTGACATTTTTAGCCGGTATTGGGACACCTGCATTCAGCCCAACACGGCTGAAGACACCACGCCTGAAAGGCCTGACCATCGCAACTTGCTGGTCTTGTACTTTTTCAACACGGCTGAAGTAAGACCCCCACAAATTGGTCAACGCCATCGGAATCACGGGCGCATCAATACCATCGCGTTTGGCGTTGTCCAGAATCTTCATGATGCCGCCCTTGAAAGCCTGCAACTCACCGTCTTTGGTGATGCCGCCTTCCGGGAAGATGGCCAGCAAATCACCATCACGCAGCACCTTGGCTGCGGCTTCAAACGCAGCTTCGTACATGACTGGGTCTTCAGCCCGCGGCGCGATCGGTATGGCTTTGACCAGCCTGAAAAACCAGCCCAGTACTGGCATTTTAAAAATGCGATGGTCCATGACAAAATAAATCGGGCGTGGGCTGGCGGCCATCAGCAGCACGGGGTCCACAAAGCTCACATGGTTGCAGGTCAGGATTGCTGCGCCCTGGGTGGGCAGGTTGTGGTCGCCAGTGACCTTGAAGCGGTACACACAGCGCGACAGCATGAAGGCAATGAAGCGCAGCAAATATTCAGGCACCAGCATGAAGATGTAAAACGCCACCACTGCGTTGGCCAGGCCGGTGAACAGAAAGATTTGCGCAATGGTGAAGTTGGCTTTGAGCAATGCACCGGCCAGTACCGCACTGACAATCATGAACAGCGCGTTCAAAATATTGTTCGCTGCAATGATGCGGGCGCGGTGTGTGCTCAAGCTGCGCAGCTGGATCAGCGCGTACATCGGCACGCTGTACAGGCCCGCAAACAGACTGAGCAGCGCCAGGTCAGCCATCACACGCCAATGCGCGGGCTGCGCAACAAACGCCTGCAAACCCAGCATGGGCGACGCAGGCAAACCACGTGATGCAAAGTACAAGTCAATGGCAAACACGCTCATGCCAATGGCGCCCAGCGGTACCAGGCCAATTTCAACATGGCGCTTGCTGAGCACCTCGCACAGCAGCGAGCCGGTGGCAATACCGATTGAAAAAACCACCAGCAGCAATGATGCGACCTGCTCGTTGCCGTGCAGCACTTCTTTGGCAAAGCTGGGGAACTGGCTCAAGAAAACCGCGCCAAAAAACCACATCCAGCTGATGCCCAGCATAGAGCGCCACACAACGATGTTGGTTTTGGCCAGCTTGAGGTTGCGCCATGTTTCCGTGACCGGATTCCAGTTGATTTTCAAAGCCGGGTCAGTGGCAGGGGCCAGCGGAATAAACTGCGCGACAGCCCGCCCGACCACAGCCACCGCAATACATACAAAGGCGACACAGGCAGGCCCAACGCCGGGGATGGCCACCAGCAGCCCGCCCACGACCTGGCCCAACAAAATGGCCACAAACGTGCCCATCTCGACCATGCCGTTGCCGCCCGTCAGCTCACGTTCATTCAGCGCTTGCGGCAGGTAGGCAAATTTGACAGGCCCAAACAGGGTGGAATGCAAACCCATTAAAAATGTGCAGCCCAGTAGGATGCCCGCTTGCAAGTTGACGTCAGTGGCCATAAAACCTGCAGCGGCAATCAGCATGATGACAATTTCAAGATTCTTGACAAACCGGATCACGCGCGTTTTTTCAAACTTGTCTGTCAGCTGGCCACTGGTGGCCGAGAACAACAAAAACGGCAAGATAAACAGCGCACCAATCGCCAGCCCGGCCAGCGCAGGTGGCAACCAGCTGACACTGAGCTGGTAAGTCACCATCACCGTGAAGGCAAATTTGAACAGGTTGTCGTTGGCCGCGCCTGAAAATTGCGTCCAGAAAAACGGTGCAAAGCGGCGCTGTTTCAGCAAGGCAAACTGGTTGGGGTGGTCATCTGCCGGAAGGGGTGGTGACGCTGGCGCGGTGTTGACGGTCGACATGATGAACCCTCTTGAATTTGTTGTGGGTAATTTTTAAACAGCGACTTGACACAAGGTATTTACACAAGGTGTTTCCCCAAGGTGTTGATGCTAGTTCTCAATTTGCCATGCTGTTGTTTGAATTGAGCACATTGATTTTGCCCGGGTTTTGTGACCGGTTGCGCGCCCAAACAACAGCTGCTACGACAGGCCATGCTGCAAAGCTTGCAACCACATGCTTGAGGCTGTGACCTGACACCGCGTGCATGGTCATGTCGTAAATCTGATGGTCACCCAGCTCGAGCAACTTGGCTGCCGCGTACACCCCAACCACCACGCCCCACCGCACAGGCAGTGCACCAGTCAGCGGCGTGATTGCTGCCATCCACAGCATGAGCGCCATGCCGCCAAACTGAATCACCAGCCATGGGAACACGTTGCCCGATGCGAGCCAAAACCAGATGCTCAGCGGTCCCAGCACCAGCACTGCCGCAGCCACGGCCGTACCTGCCCGGTGGCCAACGCGGCCCGCTATTGCCAAGCCCAGCAGTCCTGCAAAGGCCAGCACCATACCGAGTCGGTCAACGCCCAGACCTGCATCGTCAGGCTGCAAGTGGTACCAGGACGACGCTGCCGCCGTACAAACCAGCCCAGCGAAAAAAAGGCCTGTCAGAGCGTGTTCAATATTGCCAGGCGCATGTTTGACCAGGCCATACAAACACGCCAGGCCAGCAATGCCCCACAGCGCAAAAGCCAGATTGCTCAGCACATCCATCGCAAAGGGAATACCGCCCCACATGCGCTGGTCTGCAAAAGCGTGTTGGTGCACAGGCTGGGCAATGTTGGGGGCTAACAAAACCAGCGCCAGCAGAGCCATGCAAGCGGCCAGCAGCAGGCGTTCCAGTTTTGCAAGTTGTTCTTTTTTCTTCATCGCGTTGCGCCCTTTTGGTTAAATCAAAGTGTGGGCAGTGTGTTGCAGCGAGGAATAAAAATCATTGTTTTATCGATCCGGATGCGTAAAATAGGCCTAAAAGTATCAATAATTGATACTTAAAACACAATTGTTGGAAGGGAGTTAGCCATGAGCACCAGTGCAGACCTTGTGACTGTTCTGAAAAAAGAATTGAAGTCTGCCCAGATGACATACGCTGATCTGGCGTTAGCCCTGGGCATGGCGGAGTCCAGCGTCAAGCGCATGCTGTCCAAGGGCGACATGCCGCTGTCGCGCATTGACGAGATTTGTCGGGCGATCAAGCTTGACTTTGCCGATGTGGCCAAGCGTGTGGCAGACATGCAGCCGCTGCTGTCAGGCCTGACTGAAGCACAGGAAAAAGCCGTGGTGGCCGATAAAAAGCTGCTGCTGGTGGCTATTTGTGTGCTGTCGCAATGGACGCTGGAGCAAATCACCGGCAGCTACAGACTCAGCACGGTTGAATGCATCAAGGCCTTTGCGCAACTGGACCGGATTGGCATTATTGAACTCAAACCCCTGAACCGCTACCGCCTGAAGCTGGCCAAAACTTTTCGCTGGCGGCCACACGGCGCAATGATGAATTACTTTCGAGACAACGCACTGCTTCACTATTACTCAGGCGGCTTTGACGGCAATGGTGAAGTCCTGCAGCTGGTGCACGGCTCCATCAGCCGCGGTCTGGCGCCGTCGTTTGTCGAACGCATACAGCGGGTGGCGCAAGACTTTGCGCAGCAGCATCAAGCCGACCAAAAGCTCAACCCCAAAGAGCTGGGCGGCTACACGCTGGTGATGGGCATGCGCAGCTGGGAGTTTGAGGCGTTCTCCGCGATGAGGAGATAAAGCACCCCCCTATCGTCAGCTCACTTCGTGTAGCTTCCTTTTCCCCTGCAGGGGACGGCGCTGGCAGACTGGCGGAGCCAGATCTGCGGCGCCTGCGTCAATTAATGCGCACCGTTTAGGAGTTAGATTCCTGCGCAGTAAACACCGTCAGCACGCCGGTATACCCGTACAAGTGATTGCGCGCGATCTCGCCACCTGCAAAAAAACCGACCAGCGGCACATCACCCAGTGCGCGGCGGACAATTTGCAACTCGGCACTGGGTGCGCCGAAGTGGGGGCCGCCGCGCCCTGCGCAACTGACGTACACAGCGCCGGCAATTCGCCTGGCTGGGTGCGGGGCGGCTTCTGCCTCTGATGCGTTCAACGCGCTGGCGATCTCCAGGCTCAGCTCTTGGGGCTCCAGCTCTTCGCGGATTTCAGCGCAGACACGAATCAGATCAGCCCGCGCAGCCTGGGCATTGCGTTCACAAAAAGCCAGTGTCATGCCAACCGATGGCGCACTGCTGACAGCGATTGCCCGACGGGCCGGGTCCAAACCCACAATGTGGCGCACCACCACCTCACCACCAAACTGCCCGGTGCGCTGCAAAGGCACCTCATTGAGCGATTCCAGCGGATTGCGAAAACCGACCAGCGTGGTTTTAACCTTCGCCAGTGCTTCGCGCGGCTCATCCAGCGTCACCTTCAAGTCCGCCAGCATGACGTCCAGTGCGGGTTCACCATCCAGTTCAACAACGACATTGCCATCGCAGGCTGTGATTTGGTGGTAACGGGAAATGGGCTGGCAGCCCTGGGTCACGCGTGACATCAATGCTGCCCCCTGCGCAAAAGCCACACCGCTCAAACCGCCGCTGAACACACCACTTGCTGCACCATGGCCCTTAACATTGCCGAAGCCACTGAGCGCGAATTGCACGGACCGATTGCGACTGGCAGCCAGTCCGCCAAAAACATAGCCGCTGCCTGTGCGCTCCGCCATCTCGGCAACAAGTTCTGCCAGGTCGGGTGTGTTGGCATCGGCATGGACCAGGGCCGTGTGGGCCTTGAAACGGCCACTGGCGGCTGGCGGCAAGGGCGTGACACCAGAAAACACGCGGTACTGGTCATGCGGCAAATTGCACAGCATGACTGCCAGCGCGGGCTCGTCAAAATACTCCACGTTGTTCGATGCGATGCCCACGCCGACGGTGCCGCTCCAGTCGGTCACGTCCGGCAGTTCGGCTGTCAGGTGGTCCAGGATGTCCTGCGCATGTGGTGCGTAATGGTCGGTGATGTACAGCAGCCCCAGTGTGGGGGCATTGGCGTAATCAGGCAGCGCCATGTAGGCACGCAGTTGCGCCAGCACCAGGGCAGCTGCCATGGGCCATTTGGGATGGGTGGCATGGCCATAGGGGAACAATTTCATGGGCAGTTTTATCGCGTGGTTTTGCGTGCAGTTTTTGCAGCGGTCTTTTTGGCAGCCGGTCTTTTTGCGGCTGGTTTCCTGGCGGCAACAGGTGTTGGCCAGGCTTGCGCACTTCCAAAGACTGAATTTTTTGCCGTAGTGATTGCAGCACGACCCGCACCTGCCATGGTTTTGCTGGCATTGCTGGCCATGCCTTTGGCCATGCCGGTGGCTGATTTCATGGCGTCTTTGGCCATGCCAGTGGCCATGCTTTTTGTGGTGTCGATCACGGCTTTTTTGGCGACATCTTTCATCGCGTCAGCGGCAATCGATTGAAACTGCTGCGTCAGCGCGCCCCACCACTGCATCGGGTCGACCACGCCTGCGGCAGGGGCAGGTTTAACCGGTGCGGCTTTTGAATTTTCAATTGCGTCCTTTTTGCCGAAATTGGTGGGCGGCACCTCCAGCCCGGCAAAGGTTTTGGCCTTGTCTGCCATGCCCTGCACACCACCAGCCACGGTATCTGCCACCTTGAGTTTGAAGGCATTGGCTACATCGCCCATGTTGAAGTTCATGCCCTTGAGCGTGGCCAGCGTCATCTTTTGCACTTCAAGCGCCTGGATGGTGGCCTTGAGCGCTGTGGCATTTTGGTCCAGCCAGAACTGCACGGACTTCAGCTCGCTGATGCGTTTGTCCAGCTCTTCCACGTTGAGTGTCGGCGCGACCCAGTTGCCCAGGTTGGGCAGCTGCGGAATTTTGTCGGCAGCACTGCCAGCGGCCTGCACCGCCAGGTTTTGCAAAAAATCAAAGCCCGGCACAAATTTGCCGAAACCGGAAAAGGCGGATGTGTCTGAGTCGCTCATGCTTGTCTCCTGCTTTGGGTGGTCTGACCTTCATTGTGCAACGATGCGACCGGCTTGCAAAGCGCATGGGTTTGAGTCTGGCGTGAAAATACCTGTTTCAGCCTGTATTTATTGCCAAAATATGATTTTGGCCCAATTAACATGGGCGCTGGCAGCTCCTTATTTAGTAGCGTCTTGACAACATGGGCCTTCCCTTTTTTGCCTGATAAGCTTCAGCCATGCAAAGCCTGTTTCATTTTGCCTTCCACGTCACAGACCTGGATGTTGCCAGAGAGTTTTACGGCGGCGTGTTGCAGTGCCGGGAGAGGCGCAGCACAGACACCTGGGTGGATTTTGATTTTTTCAGCCACCAGATTTCATTGCATCTGGGCCAGCCGTTTAAAACCGAGTGCACGGGCCGCGTGGGCGACACGCTGGTCCCCATGCCGCACTTTGGCCTGGTGCTGGCGTTGCCTGACTGGCAGGCCATGGCAGCACGTTTGCAGGCGGCCAATGTGCGTTTTGTGATTGCGCCGCAAGTGCGCTTTGCCGGTCAAGCGGGTGAGCAGCACACCATGTTCTTTTGCGATCCGTTCGGCAACCCGATGGAGATCAAGGGGTTTGCATTGCTTGAGACCCTTTACAACGCCTGACTTTCAAGCAGCGGGCATGGGCACCGGCAGGTCCAACCCTAGTACATCAACACGCAAGTTTCGGAACGTAATGACGTCCCAGCTTTTGATCTGCATCCTGTCGAGTGAACGTCCACTCGATAGTTTGCTCCAGCGCGTTTCGCGCTTGCTGCCAGGCATCAACCTCGCTACGCAAGTGT
>JANYGP010000118.1 GCA_025362315.1 Polaromonas sp. | reverse complement strand
GTTGGCTGGCGTAGACCCATTGGCGTTTGGTGGCTTCTAGCTGGTTGGCTGCAAGGGGTTGGTCGGCTCCCTGGCTTTGTGCCCAACGTGTAAACACGTTCATGCGACGTGCGCGCAGCCAGTGCTGGTAGCGCAGCAGGCCTTCGGGGTCTTCTACCATGAGCTCCAGGGCGGTGGCAAAGCTGGTGTGCGCGCGCACTTGTGGGTGGGCTGCGCCAATGACTTGGCCTTGCGCATTGAGCCAGGCAATGCTGATACCAGCGCGCATGCACAGGCTCAAGGCGGGGCCTGACCAGTCCACCATGGTGCTGCTGACCACGCGGGCCAGGCGGGTGATGGGGTAGCGCCACACATGCCGATGGGCATTGGTCACCACCAATGCTTCTTGGGTGCAAGCGACCTGTTTTTTGCTCTCGCCGCCCAAGTACAGGGCCCTTGCGCCTAAATTGGCTGAAGTGCCTGCAGAGCGGGCTGCGGTAACGGCGCGTGTTGACATGGCGTTCAGCAGGTTTCAGCGTCTTCATCAACGGGCGCAAGCCAGGCCTGGCCGTCTGTGCGCAGCGCTTTGGCCAACTGGCGGGTTTGCTGGCGCAGCCAACGGCCCCAGGGGGTGGCACTGGCTTGCCAGCTGGCATAGAAGTGTTGACGCCCCGCTTTGCCCAGCAAACATGCGCCTTTGTCAAACGTGAAATGTTCTTCACGCAGGCTGCGGCTGCGCAGTTGTTCCCACACCCACATGTCTACTGCGGGGCGAAGCGCCTCAATCAGGTCGCTGGCCAGGCTTTCGCGGCCAATGGCGGGGCGGTGGTAAAAACCCAGTAAGGGGTCAAGCCCGGCGGTTTGACAGGCTTGCACAGCCTGCGCGTGCAGCAGGGTGTAGCCTAGCGACAGGCACACATTGACGGGGTCACGTGGCGGGCGACGGTTGCGCCCGGTAAACGCAAGCGCTGGTGGCACAACGCCTGCCAGCCCTGCAAAGTACGCACGGGCTGCGGCTCCTTCGCGCCCGCGCAGGTTGGCCAAATCAGGCTGGCTGGCCGATGCGCCAAGGCTTTGCAGGTTGCTGAGGCTTGTGCCCACCGCTTGAAGCGCGTCAAACACGGGTTTTCTGGCGTCTGGCCGCTGGGCAAGCCAGGTTTGCAGGTTGCGGTGCTGACGGGCCAGCTTGGTGCGCACCACGTCAAGTGCCCATTGGCGGCACCACACATCGTTCATCACGCACTGGGCTTGGGCCAGGCGCACGGCGGCGTCGTTGTGGTGGGGGCCCAGCACGATGGCAATGCGCCGGGTGTGCCGGGGGCTCATCAGCACGGTGGTGCAGCCAGCTTCTGCTAGCTTGATGAGCACGCCTGAATCAAGCTGAGTTTGTACGCCTTGAATAACGCACCGTTCTACCAGCTTGATGGGCACGGTGCCGCGGCGTTGACCTGCCTCATACAGGGCCAGCGCGTCGCCTTCGCTGCGCACGTCAAGCTGGGCGCGGTCAAGCAGCAGCAGCGGCATGGCTCAGTCCTTGAAACTGTCGGCCACAGCAGCGGCGGCACCCGCTGCAGCGCCAACTGCAACGCCGGTGGCAGTGATGGCACCTACCGCGCCGAACACGGGCAGCGCTGTGACAACGGCAATGCCGACTGGCACGCCGATAACGACTTTTTGGAGGAGGGAAACAAAGCTCATTGGGTGTGTCCTGGTGTGTGGTTTGGTGTTGGGTTGGGTTGGGTTGTTGAAGGCCTTCAGTGTCGTGATGGCGGGCTGAAAAATCTGCTTTGGCAAGCTTGCCGTGGCTGGAGTGGGCGGTGTTCAAACGATGGCTCTGGGCGGTTTAACCGACATAAAAATAGTCGGCATCAGCGGGTTGAACGGCCTTACCCAGGGTGTGAACGCGACTGCGGGGGTCTAGCTTGATGAGCAAAAAACGGTCGGTATGGGGGTCGATCACCACGCTCATGTCGGCAATAAGGGTGTGGCGTTCTGCAGAGGTCAAAAATACTTCGTGCAGGGACTTTTGCCCGCCAGTGGCGTACGCACGCACCAGCTTGAGCGCGCCTGCCAATCGGCGCGGCTGGCTGATGTCGTAGGCAGCAAGGTACAGGTCGCGCATGGGCATGACCCAATTGTTGGCGCAGACCAGCGCG
>JANYGP010000075.1 GCA_025362315.1 Polaromonas sp. | reverse complement strand
ATGCTCAAGGTTGACGAGCCAACGCTGACGATGAACTTTTGCGTCAACACCAGCCCGCTGGCCGGGCGTGAAGGCAAGTACGTCACCAGCCGCCAGATCTGGGATCGTCTGCAAAAAGAGCTGCAGCACAACGTCGCGTTGCGCGTCAGCGAAACGGACGAAGAAGGCATTTTCGAAGTCATGGGCCGGGGCGAATTGCACCTGACTATTCTTTTGGAAAACATGCGCCGCGAAGGGTTCGAGATGGCTGTGTCCAAGCCGCGCGTCGTGATGAAAGAAGTCAACGGCGAAAAGCACGAGCCGATTGAGCTGGTCACCGCCGACATTGAGGAACAGCACCAAGGCGGCGTGATGCAAGCCCTGGGTGAGCGCAAGGGCGATTTGGTGAACATGGAGTCTGACGGTCGTGGCCGTGTGCGCCTGGAGTACCGCATTCCGGCGCGCGGTTTGATTGGTTTTACCAACGAATTTTTGAACCTGACCCGCGGTTCAGGCCTGATCAGCAATATTTTTGACAGTTACGAAGCGCACAAAGGCGAAATCGGCGGGCGTAAAAATGGCGTGCTGATCTCAATGGACGCCGGCGAGATTTTCACTTACGCGCTGGGCAAGCTCGACGACCGTGGCCGTATGTTCGTCAAGGCAAACGACCCGGTGTATGAAGGCATGATTGTCGGCATCCACAGCCGCGACAATGACCTGGTCGTCAACGCCACCCGCACCAAGCAGCTGACCAACTTTCGCGTGTCAGGCAAGGAAGACGCCATCAAAATCACCCCGCCGATTGAGCTGACGCTTGAGTATGGCGTGGAGTTTATTGAAGAAGACGAGCTGGTTGAAATCACACCCAAGTCAGTGCGCCTGCGCAAGCGGCACTTGACCGAGAGCGAGCGCAAGCGGGCAGGGCGCTGATCGGCCTGCAGCCCAATGAATATGGGCGCTAGCAGCTATTGATAAAAGAGCGACCTTCGGGTTGCTTTTTTACGTGCGCTGCCGCATAAAAACACTCCACTCGTACCACAAGCGTATTATCCAAACTAAAATATCGTATTACCTAAAAAACTGGCCCACGCATGAACACGCTCACCCTGAAAATCCCCCAAGCGCTGGATGACGCCTTACAACTGGCCAGCGCCCGGCGGCAGATGTCCAAGTCAGCTGTCGTACGAGAAGCGCTTGAAAAAACGTTGGCAAGCGAGCTGACCCAAGTTAGTCCAGCTGCAGCCTGGGTGAACAAGTGGCGCGGGAAGCTCGCGGGCAGTGCTCCAGCAAAGCTGGGCGACGACCGATTGGCGCATTTGCTGCAGAAACATCTTCACTAGCCGTATCAGATTGAAACCATGCGATTGCTGCTCGACATCAACATCATTCTGGATGTGATTTTTCAAAGGCCAGGCGAAGCGGCGTCCTCTGTATTGATTGCAACGTGCAGCCAGCAGAACCAGGCCTGGCTTGCCTGGCATTCAATAGCCACCCTGTCCTATTTGATTGAGCGCCAGCAAAATGCCCAAGCTGCGCGTTTGGCCATTACCGAATTATTAGCTTGGGCAAACGTTGCCGCCACCAGCCATTCAGATGCGTTGCAAGCTTTGCAATTGCCCATGGCCGATTTCGAAGACTCGTTGCAGGCAAGTACAGCCATGGCCTGCGGCGCGAGTTACATCATCACGCGCAACGTCCGGGACTTTGCAGCTTTGCCCATACCAGCGCTCACCCCAGAAAAGTACCTCGCACTGTGAGCAAGTGGCTAACCCACCGCCGCGCGGTGGTGCTGATGGTGCTGGTTGCGCTGATGTGGTCTACCGCTGGGGTAGTCACCCGCCAGCTGGAATCTGCCCGCAGTTTTGAAGTGACTTTCTGGCGCAGTTTGTTCACCTTGCTGTCGTTGCTAGTGATATTGCCGCTGTTGAAGGGCAAGGCTGTATTTGCTCAACTTCGAAAAGGCGGGATTGCGCTGTGGTTGTCAGGCTTTTGCTGGAGCGTAATGTTTACCGCCTTTATGGTGGCCTTGACGCTGACCACGGTGGCCAATGTGCTGGTGGTGCTGGCGCTGGGTCCGCTGTTCACAGCGCTAATTTCTCGCATTTTTAACCACCATCCGATTGCACTGCGCACATGGTTTGCCATAGCGCTTGCGGGTGTTGGCATCGTGTGGATGTATGGCGCTCAGGCGGATTTATCAAAGCAGCTGGCCGGGTCACTGGTGGCGTTGGGCGTGCCGCTTGCCGCAGCCATCAACTGGACAGTGGTGCAGCGCAGCCAGACGCATGGTGAAAAAATTGATTTGATGCCCGCCGTTCTGCTGGGCGCGTTGATTTCATCAGCATCGATGCTGCCACTGGCCTGGCCCCTGAGTGCCACGGCGCCTGATGTTGTACTGCTGGGCTCGCTAGGGATGTTTCAGCTGGCGATTCCGTGTGTGCTGTCAGTGTGGTGCGCATCGGTCTTGAAAGCGCCCGAAGTGGCTTTGCTGGCCATGCTGGAGGTGATCTTTGGCACGCTGCTGGCGTGGGTAGGCGCTGGTGAAGTGCCGGGCCAAAATGTGCTGTATGGAGGTGCGCTGGTAGTTGCAGCCCTTGCCTTCAATGAGTGGTTGGGCTGGTCGCAGTCACGGCGTTGAAGAGTTGACACGCTAATATCCATTGCTGGACCAACACACAAACAGTTCTGATCAGATTCAATCCAAATTCATCAAATCTAAGGAAACTTCATGAATTACGTCCACATCATCGCCTTGCTGGCCATTATTCAGTTCATCGTTTTTTCCGTGCTGGTCGGTGCTGCCAGAGGCAAATACAAAATTCAGGCCCCTGCCATGACCGGCAACGAACACTTCGAGCGGGCCGTGCGCGTGCACATGAACACGCTGGAGCAGCTGGTTTGTTTCTTGCCAGCGCTGCTGATTGCTGCTGTGTACTGGCCCCAGGCTTACGTAGCGGGTGCAGGCGTGGTGTATCTGGTGGGCCGCACGCTGTATCGGCAAGCCTATGTGGCCAACCCGGGCAAGCGGGGGCTTGGGTTTTTGCTGACATTTCTGCCGACCACGCTGCTGGTGCTGGCGGGTCTGGTGGGCGCTGTGATGCGGTTCGCGGGCTGAATTTACCCAAGAACCCTTTTTTCAGAGTCAAAAGAGGCTATAGCCCACGTAAATAGTGCGCAAGCAGCTTCTTTATTAATAGTAAATTCAGGCTGTGGTGTGCATCGATGGCGGCCTGCCCATGACACCGCCAAACAGTACACTGGCCTCAAACCTGGTCAGCCAGGCGTGCAAGCAAGGCCACGGCTGCGCCGCAAACCAGAGTTTGTCGGTATGCGCAAACTGCCGCACAAACGGCAGCATGGCCATGTCAGCCAGGCTGGCCTGGTTGCCAAACAGCCAGCTTTTGCTCAAACGTGGCTCCAGCGTTTGCAACCACTGCGCTGCAATCTCGCGCTGCGAATTTGCAAACGCTGTTGTGTCACCCAGCGATTCCAGCAGGTAACGGTTTGGGTATTTGTAGCGGTCAAGTGCATGCTTGAACGGGCCATCGCTTTGTGCAATCAACGCCAGCATGTCAGGTAGCGCACCCTGCGCAAGCCAGCCTTGCGGGTCGTGCGTAGCCAGCGCCCAGCGCATGATGTCCAGGCTTTCGTCAATGACCTGACCGCTGCCGAGCGCCAAGACTGGCACTGTCCCTTTTGGCGACGCCGCCAGCATGTCAAGCGGTTTGTTTTTGAGGGTGACTTCACGCAGCTGGTAAGGAACATTGCTGACTAGAAGTGCGAGCCGGGCGCGCATTGCGTAGGGGCAGCGCCTGAAGCTGTACAGCACGGGCAGGAAAATGGTCACAATTTTTGCACAGCGCCCCGTGCTGTTTCCTGTTTATTGCCGATGTGGGCGTGCTTGCGCGCTGCAGCCAGGTCCACCTGCTTTTGTCGTTGACGGTAGCCTGCTTTTTGCACGTCAGTGGTATGGGCGTAGCAGCCGGGGCAGCTCACGCCGCGCTCGTACAGGCTTGATGCTTTGGCCAGCTCGGTCAACGGGTCGCGGCACGACCTGCACAACGCCAGACTGCCCTGCGCCAGGCCGTGTCCTACAGAGACGCGCTCGTCAAACACAAAGCACTGGCCTTGCCAGCGGCTGGTTGCCTCAGGCACGGTTTCCAGGTACTTCAAAATACCACCTTCAAGGTGGTAGACCTCTTCAAAGCCTTTGGACTTTAAAAACGCGGTGGACTTTTCACAGCGAATGCCGCCCGTGCAAAACATCGCTACTTTGGGTTTGACGCCATCAACCTCGGCCAGTGCGCCGCCGCTTTGCATTTCACGGTCGACCCACGCAGGCAGTTCTGAAAAGCTGCCAGTGGCCGGGTTTACCGCTGCTGCAAAGGTGCCAATCGACACCTCGTAGTCATTGCGCGTGTCCACCAGCACCACGCCGGGCTGCTCAATCAGTGCATTCCAGTCACCGGGTTTGACATACTGGCCAGCGTTTAAGGCGGGGTGAACGTCCGGCACGCCCAGCGTCACTATTTCTTTTTTCAGGCGCACCTTCATCCGGTAAAACGGCATGGCGCTGGCCCATGATTCTTTGTGTTCAAGCTCTTTGAGTCGCGGGTCTTCGCGCAAATACGTCAGCACCGCTTTTAAGTCGTCAGGCAGCCCGGCAATTGTGCCGTTGATGCCTTCAGCAGCCAGCAGCAGCGTGCCTTTGATGCCATGCGCTTTGCAGACTGCAAGTAGCGGGGCCTGCAGGTCGGCAAAGTCAGGCAGTTCTACAAATTTATAGAGCGCAGCGGTTAAAAAGGGCATGTCAGGTCAAGCCAATCAAGGGCGGATCAAAGGTCAATCAGGGACGCAAATAAGCCCAGCCTTCACCCTGGCGCGTCATGATGTGTGTCACGCCGGCCGGCACATAAGCCAACGCTGGCAGCATATCGTCCCGTGTCAGCTTTTGGCCGCGCAGGGTGTTCTCGCAAGCAATCACCTTGACATTGGCTTTCATGGCATCAGTCACCCGCGCGCCGCTCTGCGATTCAAGCTTCAACATGCCTATACCGGGGCCGTAAGCCACGATTTCAATGTCCACATTGGCTGCACCTACATCGTCTTGCAGGTTTTTGGCGTTGTTCAGTGCCAGGTTCCACTTGGCCGGGTCGCTGTCACTGACCTGAATCACGATTTTGTGCCGTTTTTGAGAATCTTTTTGGCCTGTAGCGGCGGTAGATTGTGCGTTAGCAGCTATTAATATAGGAGCGATCAGTATTGCTGAACAGGCGGCGCCGGTTTGAATGAAAAGTCTGCGGTTCATGATGTGGCCTTGAGAAAATTGCTTTGTCGGGAGGGGCACCTACAGAGTTGAGCGCCACCTGCGAGGTTCGCGCCAATGATAGCCGGGCAGTATAAAAATACAGCCGCAATGCTAAAATCTGGTTGAATCAACCAAATTAATGGTTGAACAAGGAGATGCCATGCAAGCAGTCGGACTATTTGACGCGAAAACGCATTTCAGCCAATACGTGGCCCGGGCTGAAGCGGGCGAAGAAATCATCATCATGCGGCATAACAAGGCGGTGGCCAAGATTGTGCCTTTGACGGCCAAGCCTTCTGCGGTTGTGATACCCAAATACGTGCAACGAGTGTTTCACACTGGCGACTTTTTGGTCGATGTGAGTCAAGCTACGCAGCTGGCCGGACAACTTGAAGACGAAGAAATCATCGCCAAAATGCGGCGTGGGGCATGAGTCATTTGATGAAACTGCCCGATACCAATCTGTTGTTATACGCCATCAATCCTGGGTGTGTCCAACACTTGCAGGCGCGTACCTGGCTGGAAAACGCTCTCAATGAAAAATTGGGAATTGGCTTTGCGTGGCTGGCTTTGGTGGGATTCGTCCGAACTGCGACCCAGGCACGCATCATCAATCCACCCTTGTCGGTTGACATGGCTCTGGCTGCTGTGGATGACTGGCTACGCCATCCGAACGCTTGTGTGTTGCATCCGACCGAACGGCATGGCGACATTTTTGCCAGATTGCTGACAGGGGCAGGCTTTGCCGGCAACCTGACGAACGATGCCCATCTGGCCGCACTGGCCATTGAGCACAACGCTGAAATAGGCACCTTTGACCGTGACTTCAAACGCTTTCCAGGTCTTCAACTCCAACTTCTTGTTTCTCAAGCTTTATTAAAATGACCTCCTCGAATACCGCACCGATGACTCCAAAATTCTCAGTCGCCGACATCCGCAAATCCTTCCTCGACTTCTACGCCGCCAAGGGCCACACCGTGGTGCCGTCAAGCGGCTTGGTGCCGGGCAATGACCCGACGCTGATGTTCACCAACTCCGGCATGGTGCAGTTCAAGGATGTGTTTTTGGGCACCGACAAACGCAGCTATGTGCGCGCGGCAAGTGTGCAAGCCTGCCTACGCGCAGGCGGTAAACACAACGACCTGGAAAACGTTGGCTACACCGCGCGTCACCACACATTTTTTGAAATGATGGGCAACTGGAGCTTTGGCGATTACTTCAAGCGTGAATCGCTGCTGTGGGGCTGGGAGCTGCTGACTCAAGTCTATCAATTGCCGCCTGAAAAGTTGCTGGCCACGGTGTACATCGACGACCAGGAAGCGTACGACATCTGGCACAACGAAATTGGCTTGCCCGCCGAGCGCATTGTGCGGATTGGCGACAACAAGGGCAAAAAATACGCGTCAGACAACTTCTGGATGATGGCCGACACCGGCCCTTGCGGGCCTTGTAGCGAGATTTTTTATGACCACGGCCCGCAGCATGAAGGCGGGCCTCCCGGCAGCCCCGGGGAAGACGGCGACCGCTTCATCGAGATCTGGAACCACGTGTTCATGCAGTTTGACATGCAAGCGGACGGCAGCCTGGTCAAGTTGCCTGCGCCTTGTGTGGACACCGGCATGGGGCTGGAGCGCCTGGCCGCCATTCTTCAGCACGTCCACAGCAATTATGAGATTGATATTTTCGACGCGCTGATCAAAGCCGCAGCGCGTGAGACAGGCGAAAAAGACCTGAACAACAAAAGCCTGCGCGTGATTGCCGACCACATTCGCGCGACCGCGTTCCTGGTCAGCGACGGCGTGAACCCGTCGAATGAAGGACGCGGCTACGTGCAGCGCCGCATCATTCGCCGCGCCATTCGCCACGGGTACAAGCTGGGCAAAAAGACACCGTTTTTCCATAAGCTGGTGCCTGATCTGGTAGCGATGATGGGCGAAGCGTATCCGCGCCTCAAAGCCGATGCCGCGCGTGTGATGGATGTGCTGCGCGTTGAAGAGGAGCGGTTTTTTGAGACGCTTGAAACCGGTATGACCATTTTGGACGCAGCTTTGGCCGACACGAAAGTCCTGCCCGGTGACGTTGCGTTCAAGCTGCACGACACCTACGGTTTCCCCCTAGATTTGTCGGCTGATGTGTGCCGTGAGCGTGGCTTGAGTGTGGACGAAGCAGGCTTTCACCTGGCTATGGACAAACAGAAAGCCCAGGCCAGAGCTGCTGGCAAATTCAAGATGGACAAAGCGCTAGAGTATTCAGGTGCTGGTCACGCATTCACAGGCTATACGCAGCTTGAGGAGTCAGCGAGGGTCGTGGCGCTTTACCTTGACGGTGTGGCTGTGCAGTCTTTAAACGCTGGGCAAAATGGCATTGTGGTATTGAGCACCACGCCGTTTTATGCCGAGAGTGGCGGGCAGGTGGGCGATCAGGGCCTCATCACAGTCGGCAGCCCCTCACCCCAACCCTCTCCCCAGCGGGGCGAGGGAGCAAGTCAGGGGAATTCACTCCCTCTGCCTTTGCGGGGAGAGGGCAGGGGTGAGGGTGCAGTCTTCGACGTGCAAGACACTCAAAAAATCAAAGCTGACGTGTTCGGCCATCACGGCATTCTCATGAGCGGCACGATAAAAGTTGGTGATGCCACAACAGCCCAGGTCAACACTGCCATTCGCGCCGCCACCATCCGCAATCACAGCGCCACCCACCTGATGCACAAAGCGCTGCGCGACGTACTGGGCACGCACGTACAGCAAAAAGGCAGCCTGGTGGATGCTGACAAAACGCGTTTTGACTTCACCCACAATGCGCCGGTCACAGACGCGCAAATCCGGGAGATTGAAGCCATCGTCAATGCCGAAATCCTGGCAAATATTGCAACTGATGCGAGCGAGATGGACATCGAGGCCGCGAAGCAAACCGGCGCCATGATGCTGTTTGGTGAAAAGTATGGCGACACCGTTCGTGTGTTGACCATCGGCAGTACCAAAGAGCTGTGCGGTGGCACACACGTGGCGCGCACTGGCGATATTGGCGTGTTCAAAATCACCAGTGAGTCAGGCGTGGCATCTGGCGTGCGCCGGGTAGAAGCCGTGACTGGCCAGGCTGCCCTTGGCTATTTGCAGACGCTTGAAGACACCGTTGGCGCTGCAGCCGCATCGCTGAAGGCCAACCCGGCTGAATTGCAACACCGCATCGATCAAATGCTGGACACCGTCAAATCGCTGGAAAAAGAAATCGCTGCACTCAAAGGCAAACTCGCATCAAGTCAGGGTGACGAGCTGATGCAGCAGGCCATCGATGTCAAAGGCATCAGGGTGCTGGCTGCAAGGCTCGAGGGTGCGGATGCCAAAACACTCCGTGACACGATGGACAAGCTCAAGGACAAACTGAAAACGGCTGTGATTGTGCTGGCTGCTGTTGATGGCAACAAGGTGCAGGTTGCAGCAGGCGTAACAGCTGACACGATTGGCAAAGTCAAGGCAGGCGAGCTGGTGAATTTTGTGGCCCAACAGGTTGGCGGCAAGGGTGGCGGCAAGGCGGACATGGCAATGGCGGGCGGCACGCAACCTGAGAATCTGCAGGCAGCCATGGCATCTGTACAGGCTTGGGTCACTGAGCGGGTTTAAAGAGATAAAGAGCCCGTGAGTTGAAGATTTAAATACGTCAATAGCTATTGAAAAAGTAGCAATTGGCGCCCGTTATGTATGCTTTTTAAGCACTTTCCAATAATTTTATGTTTGTAAATCGGCGATATTTATTAACTGCCGCTGGGCTTGCCTGCGTGCCCAGCCGATTCCTTTGGGCGCAGTCAGCTTACGAAGTCACGCCATGGCAAGGGCTTGCTGCTGGTTTTTCTCTGGTAGACCTCATGGGCAAAACATGGACACCTCAAGACTTCAAGGGCCGCGCGGTGATGCTGAACTTTTGGGCCAGCTGGTGCGAGCCATGCCGCTCTGAAATGCCGACGCTGCAGCAAATATCTGACATTTACGGTGACGATAAATTGCTGGTACTTGCGGTTAATTTCAAAGAGACAGCACAGCGCGCACTTCAGTTTGCCAAGACCACTGGCGTCATGCTGCCTGTGCTGCTGGACATGCAGGGCAAAGCTGCAGAGCGATGGGGTGTCAAGGTCTTTCCCACCACGCTGACATTTGATCGTCATGGCAAGCCGCAGCACAGAATCAAGGGCGAAGTGGACTGGACCAGTGCCCCTTCAGGCCGTTTGATTCAGACGCTGCTGCGATAATTCAGGCACCACACCTGGCAGCACTTTTACACGCCGCCATGCACGTTGCCCTCACCACCTTCCGGAGTTTTCATGAATATTGCTCGACAAATCAATCGCCGTCTTATATTAAAAAATACAGCTGTAGCCGCCATAACGTCGGCGTTACCTGCTATCAATTTTGCACAATCACCGTCTGCCCGGAGTTTCACACTGCAAAGCGGGGCCTGGCGCACTTTTGATGTCACCACCCGCATTGACATTGTCAAACCGCAAGGCGCAACCCAGGTGTGGTTGCCGGTTCCATCAGTCAACAGTGATTACCAGCGCAGCCAGGACAACAGCTTTTCGACCAACGGCACAGGCTTGATGACCAGCGACGGCGTTGATGGCGCGAAGATGCTGTATGTCGAGTTTCCCGCCACGGAAATCAAGCCTTATGTTGAGTTGACCAGCCGCGTACAAACCCAAAGCCGCGCTGTGGACTGGTCACAAAAAACTGCAGTTGCTGAAGATACCGGCACCTTGAAATATTTCACTCGCCCGACCCAACTGATTCCAACCGATGGCATTGTGCGCAAGACAGCATTGGCCGCTACGCAAGGCGCCAGGACAGACGTTGAAAAAACGCAAAAAATTTACGACTGGATTGTGGCCAACACTTACCGTGAACCCAAAGTGCGCGGCTGCGGCGTGGGTGACATCAAGACCATGCTGGAAACAGGCGACCTGGGCGGCAAGTGCGCTGACCTGAATGCTTTGTTTGTGGGTTTGTGCCGCTCGGTCGGTGTGCCTGCACGTGATGTGTATGGCATTCGCCTTGTGCCCTCGGCTTTCGGCTACAAGGAGTTGTCGGGCAACCCGGCCAGCCTCAAGGGCGCGCAGCATTGCCGTTCTGAAGCGTATTTGAAGGGTTACGGCTGGGTGGCCATGGACCCGGCCGACGTGGCCAAGGTGATGCGGCTTGAGACTGCCGACTGGATCAAAAACATCACCAATCCTGTGGTGGCCCCAGTCAACAAGGCATTGTTTGGTGGCTGGGAAGGCAACTGGATGGCCTACAACACAGCGCACGACATAGCGCTGCCCAAGTCAAAAGGCGAAGTACTTGGCTTTTTCATGTACCCGATGGCTGAAAACGCCGCGGGCCGATTTGACCCCTACGCACCGGATGATTTCAAGTACCAAATTACAGCCAAAGAAATCAAGGTCTGAAGTTCAAACTGAGGCGGCTTTCAAACCGCCTTGCTTCCCCCGTCACCGGGTCGGTAAAAGCAATCGACTTGGCCAGCAGTTGCAATGGCTGTTGGTAGTTGTCCTCCGGCGTGTCTGCTACAGGCGGGTACATGCGGTCATTCAAAATTGGCAAGCCGAGTGCGTTCATGTGTACGCGCAACTGGTGTTTTTTACCTGAAATCGGGCGCAGTGTGTATCTGGCACAGTTGCCGCTTTTTTCAAGAAAATTGATCAGCGTTTCGCTGTTTGGTACGCCTGGCACTTCACGTTGCCTGAAAAACGGCTCGCCTTCAACGATTCTGCTTGTGCGCGTTGTCGGCCATGTCAAATCGGCGCGCCACGGTGCAATTGCTTCATAGTTTTTTTCCACCGCGTGATCCCTGAACAACTTCTGGTACGCATTGCGTTCAAGTGGCTGAATACCGAAGAGCACCAGCCCGGCGGTTTCGCGGTCAATGCGGTGAATTGGGATAAGCGTATCGATGCCAAGTCGTTTTTTTAGCCGCACCAGAAGGGTTTCCTGAAGGTAGTGACCCGATGGCGTGACCGGTAAAAAGTGCGGTTTGTCTGCGACGACCAGATGCGCGTCCTGAAACAACACCGCTTCTTCAAACGGAATCCGCGCTTCAACATCAACAGCGCGGTAGTAGTAAATGCGCATGTGGCCGGGGTAGGGGCGTTCGGGCGTGACCAGTTCACCAAATTCGTCCATTACCAAATTGCTGGCCATGCGCTCAAGCCACACGTCACGACCGATTGCCGGAAATCGCTCAACCAAAAAATCAGTGATGGTGGGCCATGTGCCTGCAAGTAAGCCTACGCAGCTCGGGCCGACACCGTTGCGTGTGGGCAGGCGGTGGGTTGGCGTTAAGGGGCTGGGTGTGGGGGCAGCCCTCACCCTAGCCTTCTTCCGGGGGGCGAGGGGACTTCAGTTGTGAAGACTCCAATTGGAATCGACGCTCAAACACCACATCCCACACGCCATGCCCCAGCTTGATGCCCCGGTTTTCGAACTTAGTCAGCGGGCGGTAGTCGGGCCTGGGGGCGAAACCATCAGGCGATGTATTTGCCAGCATTGGCTCGGCACTGAGTACCTCCAGAATTTGCACTGCATACGGCTGCCAGTCAGTCGCGCAGTGCAGGTAGCCGCCAGGCTTCAGGCGCGCGGCAAGTTTGGCAATCAACGGGGCTTGAATCAGCCGGCGTTTGTTGTGCTTTTTCTTGTGCCAGGGGTCCGGAAAAAAAATGTGAATGCCGGCAAGAACGCCAGGCGCAAGCATGTGGTCAATCACCTCAACTGCATCATGCTGCAGGATGCGGATATTGACCAGGTTTTGCTCTTCGATTCTTTTGAGCAAAGCACCCACGCCAGGTGTATGCACCTCGCAGCACAAAAAATTTGTCTCTGGCTTGCCTGCTGCAATCTGCGCTGTGGCTTCCCCCATACCGAAACCTATTTCCAGAATGACAAGAGCGTCACGCTTGAAAACTGCTACCAAATCAAGAGCTGCATGCGCATATGGAATAAGAACCTCCGGCCCAATCGAGTCAAAAGCGCGGGCTTGTCCGGCAGTTGTACGGCCAGTGCGACGAACGAAACTTCGGATAGTGCGGGCAGGGTAGGGCAAATTGTCAGGTGGCGCAGCAGCTGGAACGAGAAAAGTGGCCAAAATTTCAGGTTCCAGTTGCAGTTACATCGCAGTTCACCACAAAAGTAATGGTGCCAATGGCAGGAAAACCAGGCAGCAGCAGGCCGCCCGGTGACAGAAGATTGGGCCATTGTGCGGGCGCTGGGCAGCTTGCCGCAATAGGTGTTGAAGAAGCCGTGCACGACGCGACGCTACAAACCAGGCCTGCGCCTGGAACATCTTTGGCAATGCTGCCGTCTGCTGCTGTAAAGCCAGTGTTGATAAAAGTTACCGTGTAGCTGGTGGTGCCGCCAGCGGTCACGCTGGTGGTGTTGTTGGTTTTGCTGACGGCAAGCGCAGTTGAGCATGCGTTGGTAAACGTCGTTATGGATGTGTTGAGCGCAGATACAGCGCCTGCAGTTGCAAACCACGGCGCTGGTGGTGCAGGTGGCGCATTGCCCCGGTCAAGACCGTTGACACCGCCGTTTGCTGCAGCAGCTGGCGCGCCTCCCGTGCTGTTGTAGTAGCTCACACCGCCACCGCCGCCGCCGCCTGGCCCGTGCTGGCTGTAATAAGAATTTGCACCCGTCCCGCCATTGACCTGTATCGATCTGCTAGCCAGGCCTGTGCCAACTGCAGCAATCACCGTGCCGCCAGCACCGGCACCACCGCCTGCATCGGTGCAGTTACCGGAAATGTTTGGTAAAAACCCGTCGCTTCCATTTGCCAGCAAGCTGCCAGCACCAGAAAGCGATGCGGCCCGCACGATCACAACGCCCCCGCCATTGCCGCCCCAGCCGCCCAGGTCACAGGCTGTTCCGCCACCGTCCACATGGCCAGCGCCGCCACCGCCGCCCATGATCAGGCGCGATGCACTGAGCGCCAGATTGTTGCCAGCACGGCTTGCCCCGTCACCGCCAAACCCGCCAGAGTCCCGAAAAGTGACAGGCCGGGACACATCATTCCAGCCACCGCCACCGCTGCCGCCCAAGCCGCCGTTGCCGCCACCACCGCCGCCTGCATTCTGATTGTTGCCGCCGCCGCCTGCATTGCCTGGTGCGCCACGTCCGCGGGAGCCGCCGTTAATGCCGTCGGTCAGTGTGTCTATTTGTGCTGTGCCGTTGTAAACAAGCCGGGGCGTGCCGGCAATGCCTTCTCCCTTGAAAGAGCCTTCGCGTTCACCACCCGGAACTCCGCCAACCACAGCGGTGTAAAAAGTTGAACCATTTACCGGGTCTAAAACCGAAGGGCCGTAGGGTTCTATAAAAGTTTGTCCGCCTCCACGAAACCCGCGCGCAGATGCGTTGAAATTAAAGCCTGCCATCGTGACCACACCTGTTGCCTGCAAGCCCAGCACGCCGCCGACAACGCCGTTCCAGGCCAGCGGAACTATGTCAGCTGTCAGGGCAACATTGCCGTACTGCGGCACACGCACCACCTGGTACCTGTAACTGCCATTGCTGCCGGGGCCGGTTGAAAGGATGCTCTGGTAGGCATTGAGTGTGCCGCCGCCTGCACCCGCGCAGGCAACGCCGACAACCGCGCCAGCACTGCTGGTTGCAGTGCAATACTCCCAGTTGCCGGCCGAATAATTGGTGGGCAGATTTCCGCCTGCGTAGGACGCACTGGTCGTGGTGCGGGTTGTGCAACCGGCCGTGCCCGCGCCATCGCCGTAGCAGTCGCTGTTGGAGCTGTCGATTTGCGCACCCTGCATTTGCATCAAGATCAGCAAGTCGCCGGGAGCTATGGGCGCAGCACCCACGGGGGAAGCGACCCCAACAGGAATTGACGTCGCACCCGCTGGCACGGAACCTGTACCGCCCGCATGGTAGGTGTTGACGACACCAGCGATAGAGGCGATTGCGCTGTCTTTGCCTGGTGTGGCGCAAACCTGGGCTACCGCAGCTGCTGCGAAAGTCAATGTGACAAAAAACGGGGCAATTCTCGCAAGACTGCTTAAATGCAATTGCCTCCAGCGATAAAAGAACAAAAATTTATCCACTCTTCGACCCAAATAGTTACGTGTTCTTATTGTAGATCTGCACGCCAGGCGTGCAGGGCAACATTGAGGAATTCGGTCACAGAATCCGCCCGAATGTGATAGCCAAGTGCCAGTGCTGCTGAGTGCAGTGCCAGCAGTGGCTGCCCGGAGTCAAGCGCCTGCGCACCATTTTGTTTGGACAGCTTCTCCCCATTTGTGCCCAGTACCAGCGGCGCGTGCAGGTACTGAGGGTGCGGCAAACCCAGCGCGCGTTGCAGCAAAATTTGCCGCGGCGTGTTGTCTGCCAGGTCCTGGCCGCGAACAATGTGGGTAACGCCTTGGGCCGCATCGTCTGCCACCACAGCCAGTTGGTACGACCACAAGCCGTCTGCACGCTTGAGCACAAAGTCACCGACTTCACTGCAGACATTTTGCTGCTGTTGGCCCAACAAGCGGTCTGTCCAGGTGACGTTATTTGCTACTGAATCAGGAGCTGCTTGCGCCCGTATTTCTTGGGCTAAAGGCGAATTTGATGCTTGAGAATCAGTCAGGAACCGCCAGGAACGGGCATTTTTGCCATTTAAACCGTTGCGGCAAGTGCCTGGGTAAATCAGTTCGTCATGGCGGCGACGCTTTTGACCTGATCCAGCAATGGCGCATTCAATGTCCAGTCGCGAGCAGCCGCATGCGTAGGCTTGTGATTGCGTGATGAGCTGGTCCAGAAGGCTCTGGTAATGGTTGCTGCGTTGCGACTGGTAGACAGGCGGCGCATCCGGATGCAAACCACATGCCGCCAGTTGCTGCAAGATGATTTTGTCTGCGCCTGCAATGCAGCGCGGTGTGTCAACATCTTCAATCCGCACCAGCCACTGGCCGCCATGGGCTTTGGCGTCCAGCCAGCTGGCAAACGCTGCCACCAGCGAGCCTGAATGGAGAGGCCCGGTGGGTGAGGGCGCAAACCTGCCGACATAGCCCTCACTGTCACTCACTAGGTGTTGCTCATTTCTTCCAGAGAGGGCCGTTGGGTTAACAGGGCGGCTGGTTGATGCGCGATCGCGATTGCTATTGCTATTGCTATTGCTATTGCCCCGACCATTCTCTACAAGACGGCGAGTGCCAGCTCCAGACCGGACACAAACCCGTCTTCAACCCGATGGCCCAGGCACCAGTCGCCGCATGCACCAATGCCGAGTTGGGCGTCCCACAAATGGCTTTTGCCCAATGGCTCGGTGGTTTGCGCATACCGCCAGCGGTGCACCTCGGCAAATGGTGGTTGGGCGCGGATGCCGGTGACCTCCGTAAAAGCTTTGAGAAGCTTGGCCTTGACGCGCTCAGCGTTGTCTTCGAGGTGGCGCTCTGACCAATCCGGGCTGGCCTGTACCGTCCAGCGCTCAACGCCGCCGCGCCCGGGTTTGGACGATTCGCGAGCCAGCCAGGCAATGCGGTGGTGCGTGCTGCGGGCAGCGTTCCACTGGGGTCCCAAATGCGGCAAATTGGGCTGCGAAGCTTGCGGAAAGGCCAGCATCAAGGTCCAGCACGGGGCCACGCTGACTTTGCCAATTTCACTGATCAATGGCTTGGCAACCTGGGACGACATCAGCAAAGCGTGGGCCTGTACCGACGGGACGGCCATCACCACGGCATCAAAGCCGGATTGCACAGCCGCAGTGTCTGGTCCTTCGGTTTGCAATTGCCATCGCTGGGGCGACAGCACATCTTTCTGGATGCGCGTGACCTGGGTTTCAAAATGAATTTGTCCGCGGTTTTGCAAGGGCTCGGCCCAATGCCTGACCAGCGCATTCATGCCGGGTGTGGCCACCCAATGCGCTTCTTTCGGCGGCAAACTGGATGCGACCACGCGGCCTGCCTCGTCCAGTATGCGCACGGTGTTGGCGCTCCAGCGCCTGACAATCTCGGGACTGGTGGCCAACGCCTTTTCAAAGCGTGCATCGCGCACAGTAAAGTACTGGGCGCCGTGGTCAAAACTGCCAAATTCGCTACTGCGGGTCGACATGCGACCACCGGCTCCCCGACTTTTTTCAAACACTGCGACCCGGTGACCCGCTTGTGCCAGTGTGCGGGCGCAGGCCATGCCGGCAATGCCCGCGCCAATGACCGCAATGTGGCGGGACGGCGCGGGTGGTTTTGAAGTTGCAGTCTGTTTTGTCATGATGTTTTGATGTTTTTTTGTTGGCGATGAAGCAGGCTTGACGGAGTTGCTGTCAATGTACTCTAAACGACAAAGTGATCACCTTTCAAAGTGATCACCTTTCAAGAAGTGCGCTGCGTGTTCTGGTGGTTTCCAGTTGCTTGAGCCACCAGTGCAGGGCCTTGCCGTCTGTAGCGCGCCAGGCATAGCTGACCCGCATCACGCGCGGCTTTGGCGTTACTTTTTTTTCAACCAGCCGACCTGCTTCAATGTGCGGCCTGGCAAGGTACTCAGGTAAAAACCCGCCACCCAGACCGCGCATTTGCGCGTCAAGCTTGGCCAGCATGCCGGGTACTGTAAACACATCCTGCCCGCCGAGCAGGCCAATCGTCACACCGCTGCCGCGCTGTACGGAGTCGGCTACTGCCACGACTCGGTGCGCCTGCATCACATTGTTGGTGATCGGCTCTTGGGCCCTGGCCAGTGGATGGTGCGGCGCAACGGCATACACAAACTGCGTGTTGCCCAAGACCTTGCTTTGCAGGTCCTGGTGTGTTCCGGCCTCCATTGAAACGCCAATCGCCAGGTCTGCCTGGCCTGACGTCAACGCCTGCAAAGTCCCCGACAGCGCCTCTTCCCTGATCTTCAAACGCGTAGGTGGCTTGAGTGCAAAAAACGCTTCGCACAGCTCCATCACCGTGCTGCGGGAAATAATGCTGTCCACCGAAAGCGTTAGTTGTGGCTCCCAGCCTGTAGCCACACGCTTGACGCGATTGGCGATGGCATCCAGTTCGATCAACACACGATTGCCTTCGCGCAGCAGCTCCTTGCCTGCTTCGGTCAGCCTGGCCTGCCGTGATGACCTGTCAAACAGCAGCACGTCCAGTGCATCTTCAACCCTGCGAATGCGGTAGGTCAGCGCACTGGGCACCACGCCCAGCTCACGCGCCGCAGCGGCCATGCTGCCAGTTCGGTGCGCAGCATCGATCAGGCCAAGGGTTTCAGGCGTCAGCACATTGCGGATAATTTTTTGTTTCATAAGTAGCTCGATTGTTCAAATTAATTGAATGATGTCATCAGATGGAAACAATCATGAAGATTCTCAAACTTTTACAGTTAAAACTCCACAATCAAATTGAAAAGAAGCCGCATGATCACATTACGCAAATCGCAAGAGCGCGGCCAGGCAGACCATGGCTGGCTCAAGTCTTTCCATTCGTTTTCTTTTGCAGGTTATTACGACGAAAAGCACATGGGTTTTGGCAACCTGCGCGTTATCAATGAGGACCAGATTGCGCCAGGCAGCGGATTTGGCACGCATGGACACAAAGACATGGAAATCATCAGCTACGTAATATCAGGCAAGCTGGCGCACAAAGACAGCATGGGCAACGTCAAGGGTATTCCTCCCGGTGATGTGCAGCGCATGAGCGCCGGCTCAGGTGTGCAGCACAGTGAATTCAATCACGCTGAAGGCCAGACCACACATTTTTTGCAGATCTGGATCGAGCCAAATGTCAAAGGCATTGCGCCTGGCTATGAACAAAAAACATTTGCTGATGCTGGCAAGCGTGGCAAGCTGCGCCTGGTGGCTTCCAATGATGGCGCCGATGGTTCGGTCACCATTCATGCAGATGCCAAAATTTACGCCGGCCTGTTTACCGGGCAGGAAACCACTTTGCTGCCCTTGAATTCAGCGCGAAAAACTTATATTCATCTGGTCAGCGGAAGTTTGCATGTCAATGGTATGCATCTTGCTGGAGGCGATGCTGCTTTGCTGTCAGCTGAAAGCCAGTTGCAGTTGGGTGAAGGAGAAGATGCCGAGGTGTTGGTGTTTGATTTGGCTGCATGATCTGGCTGCGCGATCTGGCTGCGTGATCTGGCTGCGTGATTTAGCCGCGTGATGTCGTCATTGCCGCTTTCTCGGCAGTGACGGTTCAAAAATAAAATTGTGTCAGTGTTTTTTTAATTTCAAGGATGTATTTCATGTCAAAAGTAGTTGTTATTTTTCATTCCGGTTATGGCCACACCCAGCGCGTGGCGCAGTATGTATCTGAAGGTGCGGGCGCAGAGCTCATTGCCATTGATGCAGACGGAAATTTAACGGATGCCAACTGGGCCAGTCTGGACGCAGCAGATGCCATCATCATGGGCAGCCCCACCTACATGGGCATGGCCAGCTGGCAGTTTAAAAAGTTTGCCGACGCCACCAGCAAAAAATGGTTTGTCAGTGGGTGGAAAGACAAGATCGCCGGCGGCTTTACCTGCAGTGCAAGCCCGAGTGGTGACAAGCTGTCAACGCTCCAGTATTTCATCACTTTGGCCATGCAGCAGGGCATGATCTGGGTGGGTCAGCCAGCGCTGAATGACGGCAACATCAACCGAATCGGTTCCAACTCGGGCGTGATGGCACAAGTCGGCCCGCAAGACCCGGCCAGCGGCATTCCTCAGGGCGACCTGGACACTGCCGCGGCTTATGGCAAGCGGGTGGCTGACATTGCAGCCAAGCTGCGCGGATAGACCTCACCCTGACCCTCTCCCCGCAAAGGGAGAAGGGAGAACTCGTCCGCCCCTTCCCGCAGACAGACACGGGACAAAATAACTCACTCTCCCATTGGGGAGAGTGCAGGGGTGGGGTTCTGCGAATCCAGCCGCTTTAAAATACGGGCATGTTTGTTCATCTCCGTATCCATACCGAATTTTCAGTCGTTGACGGCACCAACCGCATTGACGAAATCACCGCCGCAGCTGCTTTGGACCACCAGCCTGCACTTGCTATCAGTGACCTGAGCAACCTGTTTGGGACAGTCAAGTTTTACAACGCTGCGCGCAGCAACGGTGTCAAGCCACTGATTGCTGCTGACGTGTGGGTTCAGGTGCCGGGCAAGGACAGCGCCGCGCCGCCGGCTCGTTTGCTGCTGATTGCCCAAAACCATTGCGGTTATCTGAATTTGTCTGAACTGCTCACGCGTGCCTGGACACGCGGCGTAGTGCGCGATCAAGCCATCATTAGCCTGGACTGGCTGGGCGAATTGAATGAAGGTTTGATTGCGCTATCTGGCGCCCAGCGCGGCGCCATCGGCCAGGCGTTGGTGCAGGGCGACGATGCGCGGGCCATGGAATGTGCGCTGCACCTGTCCGGCATTTTCATTCACCGCTTTTACATGGAGCTGCAGCGCGCCGACCAGCCTGATGATGCACGGCATGTGTCCGCTGCCGTACAACTGGCTGCACGACTAAAACTGCCGGTTGTGGCAACGCACCCGGTGCAGTTTTTGACGTATGACGATTACGAAGCGCACGAGGCGCGGGTGTGCATTTCTGAAGGTGAAATCTTGGGCAATGCCCGGCGCGTGCGTAAATTTACCCGCGAGCAATATTTCAAATCTGCCGCGCAAATGGAAACGCTGTTTTCAGACATCCCGTCAGCCATTGGCAACACGCTTGAAATTGCCAAGCGATGCAACTTGAAGTTGGAACTGGGCAAGGCCATGCTGCCTGACTACCCCACCCCAGAGGTCAACGGCGTGCGCATGGCAGCGGACGACTACTTTCGCCAGACCTCGTTTGAAGGTCTGGAGGAGCGACTCGTGCACCTTTACCCGAACATTGAAACACGCAACACGCAGCGCCCCACGTATGTTGCACGGCTTGAGTTTGAAATCAACACCATCCTGGGTATGGGGTTTCCCGGCTACTTTTTGATTGTGGGGGATTTCATCAATTGGGCCAAAAACAATGGCTGCCCGGTTGGGCCGGGCCGTGGTTCGGGCGCTGGCTCGCTGGTGGCGTATTCCCTGAAGATTACCGACCTGGACCCACTGCAATACAACCTGCTGTTTGAGCGGTTTCTAAATCCGGAGCGGGTGTCCATGCCCGACTTTGACATTGACTTTTGCCAGGCAAATCGCGACCGCGTGATTGACTATGTCAAGGACAAGTATGGCCACAGCGCAGTCAGCCAGATCGTCACCTTTGGCACCATGGCCGCGCGGGCAGCCATCCGGGATGTGGGCCGCGTGCTCGACTTCCCCTACGGGTTTTGTGACGGTATTTCCAAGCTGATCCCAAACAAGCCCGGCCAGGCCGTGACCTTGCAATTGCTGCCAGCTGAACGGAGCAAAAGCGACAAGCTGGTGTACGCACTGGAGGCAGAGCCACTGCTGGCCGAGCGTGAACGCAAGGAAGAAGATGTTCACACCCTGCTGGAGCTGGCCCGCAAGCTAGAGGGCCTGACGCGAAATGTGGGCATGCATGCCGGCGGTGTGCTAATCGCGCCGGGCAAGCTGACCAACTTTTGCCCGCTTTATTTGCAACCGGGCAGCACATCAGCGGTCAGCCAGTTTGACAAAAACGATGTGGAAGCCATTGGCCTGGTCAAGTTTGACTTTTTGGGCCTGGCGACGCTGACGATTCTGGAAATTGCCAAAAACTTCATCATTGCGCGTCACCCGACACAAAAAGATTTTGCCTTTGAAAACTTGCCACTGGACGATGCGCGGGTTTACAAACTTTTTGCGGACGGGCAAACTGAGTCGGTGTTCCAGTTTGAAAGCACCGGCATGCAGCGCATGCTTAAAGACGCCCGGCCTTCCCGGCTGGAAGACCTGATTGCCATGAATGCGCTGTACCGTCCGGGTCCGATGGACCTGATCCCAAGCTACATTGCGCGCAAGCAGGGCAAGGAGCAGCCCGAGTACCCGGACCCGCGCGTCAAGCCGATGCTGGAAGAAACCTACGGCATCATGGTCTACCAGGAGCAGGTGATGCAGACCGCGCAGATCCTGGGCGGTTATTCGCTGGGTGGAGCGGACATCCTGCGCCGCGCGATGGGTAAAAAAGACGAGAAAGAAATGGCTTCGCAGCGCCAGGTGTTTCGTAAAGGCGCAGGTGAGAACGGACTGACGCAGGAAAAAGCCGACGAGGTTTTTGACCTGATGGAGAAGTTCGCAGGCTATGGCTTTAACAAGTCGCACTCGGCTGCCTACGCATTGCTGGCATACCACACGGCCTGGCTGAAGGTGCATTACGCGGCTGAGTTTTTTGCGGCCAACATGACAGTGGAGATGGGCGACACCGACAAGCTCAAGGCTTTGCACTGCGATGCATTGAAGATGTCCATCACCTTTGAATCGCCCGATGTGAACCGGGGCGACTACCGGTTTGAGCCCACCAGCAACAGAACTGTGCGCTACGGACTGGGTGCCATCAAGGGCACCGGAGAGCAAGCCATTGCGGCCATCATCGCAGCCCGGGTCGAAGGCGGTTTGTTCACGTCCCTGTATGACTTTTGCGTGAGGGTTGAACGCACCAAAATCAACAAGCGAACCGTTGAGGCATTGATCAAGGCGGGGGCGTTTGACAACTTGCAGCTCAACCGTGCGTCGTTGCTCGCATCTGTTGACCAGGCGTTTGACTTTGCCCAAGCTGCCGAGGCCAATGCCAACCAGGGCGGGTTGTTTGACATGTCGGACTCGCATGCTGCCAGCACGCAAGAACCCGCGCTGATTGAGGCCATGCCGTTTGGTCCCAAAGCAAGGTTGGTGGCGGAAAAAACCGCTGTGGGTTTTTATTTATCGGGTCACCTGTTTGATGAGGTTGAAGCCGAAGTTCGTCAATTTGCCAAACTGCCCATCGATGATTTGATGGATTCACGCGAATCCAAAGTACTTGCAGCCATCGTCACCGACCTGCGCGTCATCAACGGCAACCGCGGCAAGGTTGTCATTTTCAAACTCGATGACAAATGTGCTGAACCGCTGGAAGCGACTGTTGACGAGGCGACCTACACCGCCAACCGCAATGTGTTGAAAGACGACGAACTGGTGATCGTGCAGGGTACGCTGCAGGGGGCATCCGAGCGTTTTGGCCGGCGCTTCAAAGTCACGCAGGTCTGGGACCTGGACGCTGCACGCTGCAAATTTGGCAAGTATTTGAAGGTGGCGGTCAATGGCATGAAACCCGACATCAGCCGCATGGTCAAAAACTTTCCACCGCGCGTTGAAATAACCGAGCAGGGGGAGCTGATGCGTGGTTTACCCGTGCGTTTGCAAGTAACGATGCGGGGCGAGGATGGTGTTGTGACCACTGAGCTGAATCTGGGTGAGAGCGCCAAATTTTTCCCGACCGATGCTGCCTTGGCCAGCTGGACTGCGCAAGCAGGTCTGGGACAGGCGGAAATTGTTTATGCGTAGAGCTTTAAAAATTTCAGTTTTATGTCCAGGCCAAAGCAATGCGGTAAGTGACAAACGCTGCTGCGTAAGCCAGACCAAACAGATACGCCGCCATGATGAGCGGCATTTTCCAGCCACCGGTTTCGCGTTTGACGGTGGCCAGGGTTGACAGGCACTGCGGCGCAAACACATACCAGGCCAGCAAAGAAAAGGCTGTCGCCAGGCTCCAGTTCTGACTGATAAGTGGGCTCAAAGCTTGCGCCGTATTCGCGCCGGTAGCTGACAGTGCGTACACCGTTCCCAGCGAGCTGACAAAAACCTCACGCGCAGCCAGGCCAGGCACCAGCGCAATGCTGATTTGCCAGTTGAATCCAATGGGCTCAAACACCACAGCCAGCGCCTTGCCCAGCGTGCCGGCAAAGCTGTACTCTATGGCTGGTCGCATTGCACCGTCGGGCGCACCGGGAAAGCTGGCCAAAAACCAAAGTACGACAGTCAGCAGCAAAATCACGCCGCCCACGCGCCTCATAAAAATGGCCACGCGCTGCCACAAGCCGATGGCAACATTTCGAAGGGTGGGCAAGTGGTAGTTGGGCAGCTCCATCATCAGCGTGCGCACCTGCCCCTGGCTGGTCAACCTTTTGAGAACCCACGCCACAGCCAGTGATCCGGCGATACCTGCCACATACAGAGCGAACAGAACCAGGCCCTGTAAATCAAACCAACCCACCTTGCCCCGGGGCACAAAAGCGCCTATCAGCAGCGCATACACCGGCAAGCGAGCCGAGCAGGTCATCAGTGGGGCAATCATGATGGTGACCAGCCGGTCACGCGCATTGGCGATGCTGCGCGTTGCCATGATGCCGGGAATCGCGCAGGCGAAGCTGGAGAGCAACGGTATGAACGAGCGGCCCGACAGGCCCACACCGCCCATGATGCGGTCCAGCAAAAAAGCAGCGCGCGGCAGGTAGCCAGACTCTTCCAGCACCAAAATAAAGAAAAACAAAATCATGATTTGCGGCAAGAACACCACCACACCGCCCGCACCGGCAATCACGCCGTCGACAATCAGACTTTTCAGCCAGCCGTCTGCCAGCAAGCCGCCTACCGCGTTGCCCAGCCAGGCACTCAGGGCCTTGATGGCGTCCATTGGCGCCACTGACCAGCTGAACACCGCCTGAAAAATCATGAAAAGAATGACCGCCAGCAGGGCAGGGCCGAACACCGGATGCAGCACAACACGGTCGATCCGGTCGCTGACAGCATGCGGCACCAGCTCGCTCAAGCCCAATCGCCCCAGCATGCGCTGGATGGTTTCATGGTCACCGGCAGTGTCTTGCGGCTGGCCATCTGCAGGCGGCGGTGCGCTGCGCTGCCACAGAGTGTCATCGTCCAGCAGAGCGCGTAAATCAGCATCGCCGCCGCCTTTGGTGCCCACTGTTGCCACCACGGGCAAACCCAGCTCGCGGGACAAGGCCGCTGCATCGACATGCACGCCGCGCGCAAGCGCCAGGTCCTGCATGTTGACCGCCACCACACACGGAAGGCCCAGCCGCTTGACCGACAGCACCAAGCGCAGGCTGCGCCTGAGATTGGTTGCATCGACCACGCACACGACCAGGTCAGGCCGCTTTTCACCAGTTGCACGGCCTGCCAGTACATTGCAGGTGACGCGTTCGTCAGGTGAGCGGGGCACCAAGCTGTAGGTGCCCGGCAAGTCAAGCACCCGCAGAGCCTTGCCCAACGGTGTGGTCAGCTTGCCTTCCTTGCGCTCAACTGTGACGCCAGCGTAATTGGCAACTTTTTGCCGGCTACCCGTTAGCAAATTGAACAGCGCGGTTTTGCCGCAATTGGGGTTGCCCACCAGAGCCAGCAAAGGCCCGCTGGCATGAAAATAAATAACGGACTCTTTCATGGGGCAGGTGCAGTAACTGCAGTCACGTAAACACATGAAGCTTCTGCCGTCCGCAATGCAAAAGTTGACAGCCCGATGCGGACTACCAGCGGGTCATTGCCCGGCATGCCGCGTGCCATGACAGCTACGTGTTCACCGGGTAAAAAACCTATGTCTTCTAGCTGTGATTTCCAGGGACCTGCACCAGGCGGAGCCGAAATCTCGCTGATCTGGTACGCGGTGTGAAGAGCGGTCTGGGCTAAATTAAGTCGGGGGCGATGATCTATAGCATCAGGTTGATCATGAACCATGGATTACCGTTTGCTTTCCTGGAGGAGTCGGCTGCGTTTTGCCAGCCTGAGGCCCAGCCAAATATGCGCTGGAATGGCCAGGCTTGCAACTGCGCCAACAATGATGTGGCTCCAGCGTACGGCATCACGCCAGTCTTCACCACCGTAGTACAACATGAGACCTGTCAGTCCAAGCGCCGCCATCAAGCCAAGCGTTGAAAGGCCTGACACGGTGTTTCTATCCGTTTTAAGCCCCAGCCTGATATGCAGGGGCACCAGTCCACCGACCACGACCAACGCCAGTGCTGACGCTACGCCGTGGGCAATTAGCAAGCGCCGTTCAGACAACATCCAGCCCCACTGCAGCAAATCGTGCAGCACCGTCCACGCCAGCCCAGTAACGCTTACAGCAGCTAGCACCAGATAAACCGCCCAGCGCTGCGCCGACGGCAGGCGAATGGTAAAAATGGTGGGAGTCATCATGTCCCCACCAGCCGGGCGTTCGCATGGCGTGCCAGCCGACGGGGCAGTTGACCGCGAATGGCCGCTATTTTGGTCAATGCATCGGCCAACATGCCCGTGCGGGCAATCACCGAGACGCTGTTTGGCATGGCGCAAAAGGTATTCGTTTTTGGGTTGACGATTGCGCTTGAATAGCGGTTAACGCGTCGCTTGTGCTGGGTAAAGTACGGCGCAGACGTTGCGATCGCGCCGTTTTGCAAATGTCCAATTGGCTCGGCAGTACTGGGGTCGGTTGGGCAACGACGCCATATGGGTTGTGCTGCCTGGCCAAACGTTCGCAGATCGCCACCTGCATTCACCACACCGCTGCTCATGTGGTGCGCCTGCAAAACTTGAACGGCCTGGTCGATCGCGAATCCTTTTGCGATGCCGCCCAGGTCAATTGAGCTCGATCGTGCCACGCCGATACGGCGGTGCGCCCGCAAGGTGATGGCCATGCCTAAGGTGCCAGACAAAGCAGGCGAAGTCGCACCAGACCCACACCTTTTTGGCAGCAGCCCGGCTTTCATCAGCGACTTGCCTACGTTGCAGTCAAACGTGCCGCCACTGTCACGCCACAGGGTTTGCGCTTGGCTCAGTACCTGATAGGTCCAGCGGTGTACCAAAACGCTTGCGCCTGGCCTGCTGCGATTCAATCGGCCAATGTCACTGCGATAACGATGCACACTCATAAGAAGGTCTACGCGCGCCACTGCACGGAAGGCTGCGTCGATTGCCGCCTGAATGCACTCGGGCGTTACACGGTCAGAACCGGTGGCCTGAATGCTTACAAACGTGCCCAGCATGGGTCGCATCCGCTCAGCGCTGTGCATTGGCCGTACTTTTTAAAACTGTGTCGTACACCGCAAGTACTCTGCGAACACCATCCGTTACGTGCTTACACGACAAAGTGGCACCGGTAATGTTGACAATGTCGTTGTTGAGCTTGACTGGCGATGCAACCGTCTTACCCACAAATTGTTTGCGCCAGGCAGCATCGCGCACTTCATATCCGTAGCTCTCGCGATATTCCATGATCTCAACTTGCTTAACGCTGCCGTCCAGGTTCAGCCCCACAGCAAAAGTGATTGTTTCGTGTTTGCCCACGACCTGGTCAATGACAAAAAAACCTTTGCCTGCAACGGCCCATACACGATTTTCCTGAAACGGCTCGTACACCCCCGAGCGGGTACGCAGCGCGTCGCGCTGCTCTTTGGTCAGCGCCAGGCTGACCAGTTCGAACTTGCCGCCCGGAAATACCGCTTGCTGTGCCTGTTCTGACGAAAAATAAATATTGCCCCAACTGGCCGATGAGATAACGATCAGTGGCCCAGCAAAAAAAGGTTCCCAACGCATGGTTAAAAAGGTACTCCTACTTTTAATACAAACTGATCACGCGCATGTTCGTCGCCATAAATACGCCCGCCTGTGATGACTTCGCGCTGGTCGTCTTGAAACCCTCGGGCAACGGGTAATTGATGTCGCCAAGCCAATGTGGCCCACCACTTTTTGGTTGCGTAATGCAAATTAGGGCCTGCAAACCAGGCAGAGTGGTTGGGCGTTTTGTAGCCATAGCCCGAAAACTCCCGGTGGTTTCGCAGCTCAACACCCGCCGACCAACTGTTGGCGAAGCGGTAAGACACGCCAGTCAACAAGTCCAGTTCGGTCGCTTTTTCAGTCTCAGAGCCGCGCTTGTTGCTTTCAATTGCTGTGACCAAATTGCTTACCCAGATCAGTCGGTCGTCCAAAAAGTTTTTTTGCAGGATCAGTTTGAATTCAAGCTCTTTATTCCGCGGCCCCCAGGTGGGCTCAAAATACAACGCAACCCCAACGGGATCAATCAATGGGTTGGTCAGCTGGTACAAGTTTTCCCAAGAAATAGATTCGCCGCGGCTTAGCCTGTAGCGCGATGTCGGATCAAAGTTGTCGGGGATGTCAGTGTTTGGCCCCGCGCTGGTGCCGTCCAGCTGATTTTGATTTGCATTAATGATTCGCGAATTGAAATAAATGCTGGTTTGGTATTTTGAAGTGACACCGAACTCAACTTCAGAGCGCAAACGGGTGTTGTTGTAAGACCCCTGTGACTGTTTGGTCTGCACATCAATCCATTGCTGAAACTGGCGAGTGCCCGGCGGTTGTACGTCAGCGGTATAAATCCACCCAAATGGCGATTCTCCGGCCCAAGCAGACACTGAGACAAGCTGTAACGCCAGTGAGACGGCAACAATAAATATACGCGGCTTATTTGCGCAAAGTTTGAAGTGACAAGTTTTCAAAATGATTCTATTTGCTAATAAGAATCATTATCATAACCGAGATTCAATTGCTTTTTGTCGCGACCAAGTTACCTGCCAGCGAAACAACCAATTCAGGGGCGAGATTGCTGTTAGCGTGCTTTACAGTAGCAAGCTGGATCGATTAGAAGCGCTAAAAATTCAATCGGCTTGCACCGATTTAAACAGGGGGCAAATCAGTCCGCGTTAGCCACCTGCAGCACCAGCTTGCCAAAATTCTCACCATTGAAAAGCTTGAGCAGCGTTGCTGGAAAGTTTTCAATCCCCTGCACCACATCTTCCTTGCTCTTCATCGTGCCTGCTTTCAGGTAGCCCGACATTTCGGCAACTGCCAGGTGGTAGCGGTCAGCGTAGTCAAACACCACAATGCCTTCCATACGGGCGCGGTTGACCAGCAGTGACAGGTAGTTGGCCGGGCCCTTGACGGGTGTGGTGTTGTTGTACTGGCTGATGGCGCCGCAAATGATGATGCGTGCTTTGCGGTTGATTTTGGCGAGCACCATGTCCAGAATCTCGCCGCCCACGTTGTCAAAATAAATGTCCACGCCGTTGGGGCAATGTTCTTTCAGGCCTGCTCTGACGCCTTTGCTTTGGACGTCGGTGTTTTTGTAGTCAATGCAGGCGTCAAAGCCCAGCTCCTTGACCACCCAATCGCACTTGGCCTGGCCACCCGCAATGCCCACCACCCGGCAGCCTTTCAGTTTTGCCATTTGCCCGACCGTCTGGCCCACCGCGCCTGCTGCGCCGGACACCACCACGGTTTCGCCTGCCTTGGGCATGCCAACTTCCATCAGGCCGAAATAGCCCGTCATGCCAGGCATGCCCAGCACATTGGTCCAGGTGGTCAGACCGAGGCTTGGGTCGACTTTGAACATGCCGCTGCGCTTGATGTTTTCCTGCGTGATCAGGCAATATTGCTGCACGTCCAGGCCAGCATTCACATAATCGCCCGCGGCAAAGGCCGGGTTGTTGGACGCAATCACTTGGCCCACACCTCCAGCCCGCATCACCGCGTCAATTTCAACCGGAGCGATGTAGCTTTTGCCTTCGTTCATCCACCCACGCATGGCCGGGTCGAGTGACAAATACAACGTTTTGACCAGCACACCGCCCGGGCCCGGCTCTGCTACCGCTTCTTCCGTGAACGTCCAGTTGGCAGCGGTTGGCAGACCTGAGGGGCGGCTGGCCAAACGGACCTGACGATTTTTAAGTTCGGTAATTTGGCTCATGGGGTGTCTCCAGTAGGGGTGTCGGGTCAATCAATCGTGCATCGTAGCGTCGCAAAGGCAGCCACTCAGTCGCCTAAGGGATTGTGAACCCATCGCCTGGGTGAGACATTGAAAAATCGGTTTATGCTTTCACCATGAAACTCCACAATTACTATCGCTCTTCAGCTTCTTTTCGGGTCCGCATTGCGCTTGAACTGAAAGGCTTGAGTTACAACTACGCAGCCGTCCATTTGGCCCGGGGCGACCACAAGAAGCCGCCGTATGCGGACTTGTCAGCCGACACTCTTGTGCCTCTGCTTGAAATTGATGGCGCGCAGTTGTCGCAGTCCATGGCCATCATCGAATATCTGGATGAAAAGCACCCGACGCCTGCCTTGTTGCCGCCCGATTCACTGGGCCGCGCCAAAGTGCGTGCATTGTCGCAGTCCATTTCTTGTGACATTCACCCACTGAACAACCTGCGCGTCCTCAAATATCTCGTCAAAGAATTAAAGACAGAAGACGAATCCAAAAACATCTGGTACCGCCATTGGTGCCGCAATGGCCTGGTGGCATTTGAAAAGCAGTTGGTGCAGTTGCCCCATTCCATTTTTTGTTATGGCAGCACACCAACGCTGGCTGACTGCTGCCTGGTGCCGCAAATTTTCAACGCCCAGCGCTTTGACACCGATTTGACTGGCTTGCCGCGCACCATGGCCGCTTTTGATGCCTGTATGGCACTGCCTACCTTTCAGAAAGCGCAGCCCAGCGCTTGCCCGGATTTTGAAGCTTGATTTTTCCGACCGAATGGCTGTTGCCTGACTGGCCAGCGCCTTCCAATGTGCGCGCTGTGTTCACCACCCGGCATGGCGGAAGCTCTTCTGCACCCTGGGACAGCATGAATCTGGGCGATCATATGGGCGATGTGCCAGAGCATGTCGCAACAAACCGCAGCGCGCTGCAAAAGGCTATCGGCACCCAACCAGTGTTTTTAAAACAGGTGCATGGTGCTTTCGTTCAACAATTGGACAGTACGTCTGCAAATGGCAGCCTGGCTGATGCCTGCCTGACCCGCCAGCGGGGCGTTGCCTGCACCATTATGGTGGCCGATTGTTTGCCCGTCCTGCTGACCAACGCAGATGGCACAGCGGTTGCGGCGGCGCATGCAGGCTGGCGTGGGCTGGCAGGCATTAACGGAAATGTTGGAGGAAAGGCCGAAGAAGGCGTTCTTGAAGCTATTCTCAGTGCTTTTATGGCATTAAACAGGCCTGTAGACTACATAAAACGGGCGCAAGCAGCTCCTGAAATAATAGCATGGCTGGGGCCCTGTATCGGCCCGACTGCATTTGAAGTGGGTTCTGAAGTGAAGGCGGCTTTTGAAGCCAGTCAGCCGGGTGCGGGCCGATTCTTCCAACCAATTGGCCAGGGCAAGTACACCGCCGACCTGGCAGGCCTGGCCAGGGCGCGCTTGCAGGCACTCGGCATCCGGCAAATACATGGCAACGACGGCAGTGCTGAATGGTGTACGGTCAGCAACCCTTCAAGGTTCTTTTCTCACAGGCGCGACGCCGGTGCCGTTGTCCACGGCGGCAATGGTTTCGGCACCACGGGGCGCATGGCTGCCTGTGTCTGGCTGACTTGATGTGTTACCTGATGCACTGTTACCCTGCGCAACTGCCAGCTCTTCGGCCTCCCGCTTTTTGATGGCCCTTTTTCGTGCCGGGGTACCCATCAGGTATGCCACCAGCGCTGCAGGCCCTACGCCGTACAAAAAAAACGTCACGACGGCCCCCAGCACGGTGCCATTGGTGTTTGTTGCTTCTGCCACGCTCATCATGAGCACGACATAAATCCACGCGATAACGACCAGGTACATATTTATCCAGCTTGCGGTGCAGTTGTCAGGGATCAGCGCACCAAAAGCGGCGACATTTCCGCGATACTTGAAGCAACTGCTCATTGACGCTATTCAAGTGACCCGATTGTTCAAGCCTGCCCTCTAAAAATTGGTGATACCCCATGAATTTTGACCCAAACTGGCAAAAAGCTGCTTTGCAGATGCAAGAAGCCTTCAAACGCATGGTTCCTCAGCTTCAAGGTGTGCCTCAGCACCCACAGCCTGCCATTGCTTTTGATGCAACCAAAATGCAGGCGGCCCAGCAAAACTACCTGGACGGTGCAATTGCGCTTTGGAACCAGTCCTTGCAGGCGGGCAACAGCATCCCGCCAGCATCAGACCGGCGCTTTTCAAACGCAGCCTGGAACGACAATCCGGTGTCCAAATTTTCAGCCGCAGCTTATTTGCTTAATTCAAAAGCCCTGACGGCCATGGCCGACGCTGTGATCGGTGACGACAAAACGCGGGCACGGGTGCGCTTTGCGGTGGAACAGTCGCTGGCTGCAACTGCGCCCAGCAACTTCATGTCACTGAATGCGGATGCAGTCAAAAAAGCGATTGACACGCAAGGCCAAAGCATTGGCTTGGGGCTGAAAAACCTGATGCATGACATGCAACAGGGCCATGTGTCCATGACCGACGAAAGCCAGTTTGAAGTCGGTAAAAACGTTGCCACGACGGAAGGCGCAGTGGTGTTTGAAAACGAGTTTTTCCAGCTGCTTGAATACAAACCGCTGACCAGGACCGTGCATGAAAAGCCGTTTTTGCTGGTGCCACCTTGCATCAACAAGTTTTACATCCTTGACTTGCAGCCCGAAAACTCACTCATTCGCTACGCCGCAGCGCAGGGCCACCGCACCTTCGTGGTTAGCTGGCGCAACCCCGATGAGTCCATGCGCAGCAAGACATGGGACGACTATATTGAGCATGCTGCTATCAAAGCCATAGCGGTGGTGCAGGACGTCACGGGCGCCAGAACTATCAATACGCTGGGTTTTTGTGTGGGTGGCACGATTTTGGCAACTGCTCTGAGCGTGCTTGCAGCCCGGGGTGAAAAGCCTGCTGCCAGCATGACGTTGCTGACATCGCTGCTCGACTTTACCGACACCGGCATTCTGGACATTTTTATTGACGAACAATCAGTGGCTTACCGCGAAAAAGAAATGGGGCACGGTGGTTTGCTCAAAGGCCAGGACCTGGCGTCAACCTTCAGCTTTTTGCGGCCGAACGACCTGGTCTGGAACTACGTGGTCGGCAATTACCTGAAAGGGGAAACTCCGCCGCCGTTTGATTTGTTGTACTGGAACAGCGATTCCACCAATTTGCCCGGCCCGTTTTACGCTTGGTATTTGCGCAACACCTATTTTGAAAACAACATGGTTCAGCCCGGCAAGCTGACGGTATGCGGACAAAAAATTGATTTGGGCAAACTTGACATGCCGACTTACCTCTATGGTTCGCGTGAAGACCACATCGTGCCCATTGGCGGTGCGTATGCATCCACCCAGCATTTGCCTGGTAAAAAGCGCTTCGTGATGGGTGCATCGGGTCACATAGCCGGGGTCATTAACCCGCCAGCCAAAAACAAGCGCAGTTACTGGACAAACGAGAAGTTGCCTGCAAACAAATTCCCAGCCGCGCAGGCAGACTGGCAGCAAACCGCCACCGAGCACCCCGGTAGCTGGTGGACCGACTGGTCAAACTGGCTCAAGGGCCATGCGGGCAAGCAGGTTGCTGCGCCCAAAAAGTTTGGCAATACAAAGCACAAAGCCATCGAGCCTGCGCCGGGGCGTTACGTCAAGGCCAAGGCGTGATACAGGGACACCCTCGCCCCAACCTTCTTCCGCCCGCGAAGCCAAAGGCTTTGTCTAAAGGTGCGGGAGAGGGAGCAATGCAGATTGACTTCCGCGCCCCAGCAGGAGCGAGGGCAGGGGTGAGGGCACTTCCCGACACCAATCCACTTTTTTCACAAACCTAAGGACACATCATGGAAGACATCGTCATCGTTTCAGCAGCCCGCACCGCAGTTGGCAAATTTGGTGGGGCATTGGCAAAAACGCCTGCGACCGAACTGGGTGCAGCCGTTGTCAAGGCTGTGCTGGAGCGCTCAAAACTCAGTGCAGATGTGATAGGTGAAATCATCATGGGCCAGGTGCTGACTGCTGGCGCAGGTCAAAACCCGGCGCGTCAAACCGTTATCAAAGCCGGCTTTCCACAAAGCATCCCAGGCTTGACGATCAACGCCGTTTGCGGCTCAGGCCTGAAAGCCGTCATGCTGGCCGCGCAGGCCGTGGCTACGGGCGACAGCGAGATCATCATTGCTGGCGGCCAAGAGTCGATGAGCATGTCACCTCACGTCCTCAATGGCTCGCGCGACGGCCAGCGCATGGGCGACTGGAAAATGGTGGACAGCATGATTGTTGACGGCCTGTGGGATGTGTACAACCATTACCACATGGGCATCACCGCTGAAAACGTGGCTAAAAAATACAGCATCACGCGGGACATGCAGGATGCGTTGGCGCTGGCCAGCCAGACCAAGGCAGCAGCTGCACAGGATGCTGGCAAGTTCAAAGACGAAATCGTGCCATTTTCTATCGCGCAAAAAAAGGGCGACCCGATCATTTTTGCCGCCGACGAATTCATCAACCGCAAAACCACTGCCGAGGTGCTGGCAGGCTTGCGCCCCGCGTTTGACAAAGCTGGCGGCGTGACTGCAGGCAACGCTTCGGGCCTGAACGACGGCGCAGCTGCTGTGATGGTGATGACTGCCAAAAAAGCTGCAGCGCTTGGTTTGACGCCTTTGGCCCGCATTGCCAGCTACGCAACCACTGGCCTCGACCCCGCCACCATGGGCATGGGCCCGGTGCCCGCATCGACCAAAGCCCTGGCGCGCGCCGGCTGGAAGCCGCTGGATCTGGACGTGCTGGAAATCAACGAAGCCTTTGCCGCACAAGCCTGCGCAGTCAACAACGAGATGGGCTGGGACACCAGCAAAGTCAATGTCAATGGCGGCGCAATCGCCATTGGCCATCCGATTGGCGCGTCAGGCTGCCGCATTCTGGTCACGCTGCTGCACGAGATGGTGCGAAGCGGCGGCAAAAAAGGCATCGCCAGCCTGTGCATTGGCGGCGGCATGGGGGTTGCCCTATGCGTGGAACGCTGAATCTGGTGTAAATTAGACCAATATTCTGCCTGTAGCCCAATTAAAACGGGCGCTAGCAGCTACTAAATCAATAGCATAGTACAAATCAAGGAGACGATCATGAGCAAAAAAGTAGCGTATGTCACAGGCGGTATGGGCGGCATCGGTACCGCCATCTGCCAGCGCCTGGCCAAAGACGGATTCACAGTTGTCGCGGGCTGCGGCCCCACGCGTGACCACGCCAAATGGATTGATGAGCAGAAGGTCCTTGGCCACACGTTTTACGCTTCAGTTGGCAATGTCGGCGATTGGGATTCCACGGTCGAGGCTTTTTCCAAAGTCAAGGCCGAACACGGCCCCGTCAGCGTGCTGGTCAACAACGCCGGCATCACACGGGATGGCCAGTTCAGAAAAATGAGCAAGGCAGACTGGGACGCCGTCATTTCAACCAATCTGAACAGCATGTTCAATGTGACCAAACAGGTGATTGAAGACATGATCACTGCGGGTTTTGGCCGCATTGTCAACATCAGCTCGGTCAATGGCCAAAAGGGCCAGTTTGGCCAGGTCAACTATTCCACCGCCAAGGCTGGTTTGCATGGCTTTACGATGGCGCTGGCCCAGGAAGTCGCCGCCAAAGGCGTGACAGTCAACACTGTCAGTCCTGGCTACATCGGCACTGACATGGTCAAAGCCATTCGCCCCGATGTACTGGAAAAAATCGTGGCTGGCGTGCCCGCCAAGCGCTTGGGTCAACCAGAAGAAATCGCGTCCATCATTGCCTGGATTGCATCAAGCGAAGGCGGCTATGCCACCGGTGCAGACTTCTCGCTCAATGGTGGTTTGCACATGGGCTGACAGGTCAACGCCGTTGGTAAAAACCCGCCCGGTGCGGGTTTTTTTATGCTGAATTCAGTCAAAGGCACACACGCCGATTTCAAAATGCTTTGAACATATTTGTTTTTGCGTCATGCGTAAGATGACGCACCGGTCCTATTCAAAAGAAACACCTGCCATGACTGCTGCCACTGAACTCAGTGAAATTGCCCATCAGATCAAAACTGCAAAGGACAGCGGTCTGCCATTCGCGCAAATCACCTCGCATCATCCAAATTTTGATGTGACCACAGCCTATGCTGTGGCCGGGCTGATCCACGGCATGCGCATGGCAGATGGCGAGCTGGTTGTCGGGCGCAAGATCGGGTTTACCAATCCGGCAATGTGGGCGCAATATGGTGTATCAGCTCCCATTTGGGCTTATGTGTATGACACCACTGTTACCTGTCTGCCAGATGCAGCAAACGGTGCTGCAACGTGCAGTCTGCGCAACATTCTGAACCCAAAAATAGAGCCAGAAATCATTTTCCATTTTCATTCAGCGCCGCCGCCAGATGGCAACATGGCCGCTGTGCTGGCCTGCGTTGACTGGGTAGCGCACGGGTTGGAAATTGTGCAGTCTCCTTACCCGGACTGGAGGTTTCAGGCCGCTGACGCAGTCGCTGTTGGCGCTTTGCACGCCAAGTTGCTGGTGGGCAGGCAGCAAGCTGTTCAGGCGCTGGGAACAAGCCTGCCCGAAGCGCTGGCGGCTTTTACGCTGGCCCTGTCATGCAACGGACGGCTGCAGGAAGCAGGAAAGGGTGCCAATGTTTTGGGCAATCCGCTTGCAGCTGTCATGCATTTGATGCAAGTGTTGGCCAGTCAGCTGCCGCACCAGCCGATATCTGCTGGCGAAATGGTCACCACCGGCACCATCACCGGCGCCTACAGCGTGTTACCAGGACAGACTTGGGAAACTGCCTTGCAAGGTATTTCACTGCCTGGGCTATCGGTCACTTTTGTAGATTGACTGCGCAAAATACTTCATTGCAAATTGAATATGCTCCTTTTTCAGGAGCTGCTAGCGCCCAAAAATCACGGGCCAGACAGGTAATTGATATCAGAAGAGCCAAAAAAAGCCTGGTCAGCAGACCAGGCTTTTTATCAAACGAATCAATTGATTAACGCTTCTTGCCGACTGTTGTTGCAGCCTTGGTGGCGTTCATCGCTGTGTTGGCTGCGGATTTGAAATTGGTCTCAGCCATGTCACTGGCTTGCTTGACTGCTTTTTGCATCGATTCAAAAGCATTGTTGGCAGCTGCAACGGCGCTTTTCATCACAGCAACGGCGGTTTCGGAACCAGCAGGTGCGTTTTTGGTGGCGCTGTCGACCAGACCCATGACTTTTTGCTGGGCTTCAGCAGTCTGGTTTTCCAGCGTTTTGCCCAAGTCAGTGCCGGCGGCTGTTGCGATGTCATACAGGTGGCGGCTGTAGGCTGCAGTCTTTTCAGCCAGAGGCTGGACCATGCTGGCTTGCAGAGCCAAAAATTCCTGGGCATCTTTGACACCCATGACCGATTGGGCATGGTTGCCAGCTTCAGCCAGTGCAGCTTTTGTGGCCTGCACGTTCAACTCGACCAGTTTTTCAACGCCTTCAAAGGCTTTGTGGGTCAAACCAAACAAGGTTTCGATGTTGGCTTTGTGGGAGGCCATGATTTGTTCAGCAGTCAGCATAATTAATCTCCAGATGGTTAAAGTAATGGTCAGAAAAGAGTTGCCTTGCTTATCATCCATGTGATTTGCTGCACTGCAACATGACCTGATTATAGGGATAACCCGTGTGAATGCAAGCAAATATTGCTGCACTGCACCATTTTAGATTCACAGCCCTATTTTCCGGTGCGGGGCACAATCTGTTTTCACGTCTGTAAAGCCCACCTTGCAAGCCTTCTACGCTGACCACTTTGTTTTGCCGTTGCCAGACGGTCACAGGTTTCCAATGGCCAAATACCAGCTGTTGCGAGACCGAATTTCGATTGAGCTGCCCGCCATTGATCTGCAGCAGGCACCTGCTGCAACAGACGGGCAACTGGCCCTGGCACACACGCCCGACTATATTTGCGCCATTGAAAGCGGTACCTTGAGCGCTGCCCTTCAAAGGGAAATTGGTTTTCCATGGTCTTTGGCCATGGCTGAGCGTGCGCGGCGCTCTGTAGGGGCAACAATTGCCGCGGCGCGCATTGCCATGGGCTTGTTGTCCACAGGCAATGCAGGGCAGGGCTTAACGGGCCAGGGCATAGCGGGCAATTTGGCAGGCGGTACACACCACGCATATGCAGACAAGGGTGGCGGTTTTTGTGTGTTCAACGACGTGGCTGTTGCTGCACGATTGATGCAAGCTGAATGGTCGCGCCACTATAAAAATTCACGCAAACCCATGCAGGTTGTCATCATTGACCTGGATGTGCATCAAGGCAACGGCACAGCCAGTATTTTTGCGAATGACGCGTCTGTCTTTACGCTGTCCTTGCACGGAGAAAAAAACTTTCCGTTCAGAAAGGAAGCAAGCGATCTGGATGTGAGCCTGCCTGATGGGTGCCTGGACGAGCCTTATCTTCAGGCTCTTGATGTCGCACTTGCCCAATTGCACCAGCGCTTTCAACCTGATCTGGTTATATATCTAGCGGGCGCAGACCCTTTTGAAGGTGACCGTCTGGGTCGATTAAAGCTTAGCTACAGCGGACTGCAAGCCCGGGACCACCGGGTTTTTGACTGGGCGCATCAAAAGCACATTCCCCTTGCTTTTTGCATGGCAGGCGGTTACGGCCACCAAATTGATCAGACCGTGCAAGTGCAGGTCAACACTTACTGCATTGCGCTTGAATATTGGCAAAAGTGGGCCAGGCCCAGGTGAAATGTTGCAATTCGCAGTCTGGGTTTGCAATTCGTAGTCTGGGGATGATGTCCATCAGTTTGTTGGTATCGGGAGGCGTGGGTTCACTGGTCGCTTTGCAAGTCGCGCACTGCATGCCGAGGGCTTGACGGTAGCCTTGGCGGCACTGGCCAAGTCGCTCCGCTGATGCAAGCACCGTGAAGTTGAATTGGGCGGCTGGTATGCCTTTGGCTGCGCTGCCTATCTGAATGAACTGCGATTGGGTCACTCGTCGACGAAAGCGTTGGATAAATGGTTGCCCGAATAGTTGGGACGGATACCGCAACCCATTGAATCAATTGCCATGTCATCGATAGATCAGCGGCCTGTTTAGCCCGGACTGACCGGACTGAACAGACAATAATGTGTCCGAGAATGTCAACCATGTTGCGCACTGCGAGTGATTTAACACTGCTGAAGCTGCACCGCCAGTAACCCTTATTTGCAATGGAAAATACCAAATGAACCCTGTTATTTCTGACAATGCTGTCATTCAGGCCATCGAAGGCCGGCAATCAACGCGCGATTTTTTACCTACCCCTGTGCCGCGCCCAATCATTGCGCAGTTGCTTGAGCTGGCTGCCCGAGCCCCGTCAGGTACCAACACCCAGCCCTGGAAGGTTTATGTATTGCAAGGCGCCAGCCGCGATGCGCTGGTTGAAAAGGTTTGTGCGGCAGGCGATGCCATTCGTGCCAATCCGGAACTGGCTGGCGAATACAAGGAAGCGTATGACTATTACCCTGAAAAATGGGTTTCACCGTTCATTGATCGCCGCCGTGAAAACGGCTGGGGCCTGTACGGTCTGTTGGGCATCACCAAAGGCGACCGGGACAAAATGCATGCGCAGCAACAGCGAAACTTCAGGTTTTTTGATGCGCCAGTTGGGCTGATGTTCACCCTCAATAAAGTGATGGGTCGCGGCTCGCTAGTCGACTACGGCATGTTCATGCAAAACCTGATGGTGGCCGCCAGTGGGCACGGCCTGGCCACTTGCCCACAGGCTGCATGGAACGGTTTTGCAAAAATAATTTTGCCGCACATCGGCGCCGGGCCTGATGAAATGCTGGTGTGCGGCATGTCGCTGGGTTATGCCAACAATCCTGCGCTGGTCAATACTTATCGGACACCACGCGTGCCGGTTGACGACTTCACAACATGGCTTGAATGAATTGACTAAGGTTCATCATCAGCTGTCTTTTCAATTCACAACAGCGTGAGTTTCGGTAGTCCAGAGGACTTGACTGAATCTGGCCCAGGCATACGCTTTAAAGTGGGTTCAATTTCAATGGATGCAACTTTTTTAACGGCAATTGGTCTTTGCATTCGGTTCAGCTGCTTTTAAAACGATATGGATTAAATATTCCACGATGTATATTATGTTAAGTAATAGATTGACTGAAAGATCCAAGCGCTCATTTGTGCGTTTCTGGCAGCTGCTTTCATTGGCCTGGGTCTGCTCTGCATTGCTGGCAGTCATGGCCCCACCAGTACTTGCCGCAGAAACCAACCCGGGATCACTGCTGGAAAAGCATGCTGCAATGCGCTCCCAATTGGCCAGCAATGTTTTTAACCGCCCCTTGGTACTGGACTCGGTGCAGACAGGCAATCGGGTGACCGGAAACGCCTATGCGGTGCTGGATGTGCCTTTCAGCCTGGTTAACAGCAACCTGAAAACACCTGGACAAATGTGCGAGCTGGTGATCCTGCACATCAACACAAAATATTGTCGGCCGGCTGGTGCGTCCAATCCAAATTTGATGATGGTTAATTTTGGTAAAAAAACAGCGCAGCAACTGGACGATACATTTGCGCTGCAGTTTGTCATGACAGCGAATCCGCCGAATCCAAATTTCATGCGGGTGCAACTGAATGCTGACAAAGGCCCATTGGGTACCAGCAACTACGCAATATCACTTGCAGCAGTACCGTTACCTAACAACAAAACCTTTTTGCATCTTCAATATGCATATGGTTTTGGTCTGGCGGGCAGGATAGCCATGCAAGCTTACCTGAGCACAGCAGGAAGCAGCAAAGTTGGCTTTACAAAAATTGAAACAAATTCGAATGAAAGCAACGCTAATGCAGGCGCTAATGGGGGCGCTGATGGAGGCGCTAATGGAGGCGTTTACGTAGGTGGCATGCGGGGCGCAGTTGAACGCAACACCATGCGCTACTACCTGGCCATTGATGCGTACCTGAAGTCATTGTCTGTGCCTGCGCACGAGCAGCTGGACAACAGGCTGGAGAAATGGTTTGACAGCACGGAGCAGTACCCACTGCAACTGCATGAAGCCGACAAAGCGAGCTACCTGAACATGAAAAAAGATGAGATTGAGCGGCAGAAAAAAGGCGTGCCGCACATTTGATACGTTTGTAGGACGACGCCTTCAAAGTCAAAGCAAATGTTCATCAAAGCCAACCCAAGTTGCATTTGATGCGTTGTAAAGCCAAGCAAAAATAATTTGCCGCAGGGATTGTCTAACCTCACACCACTGAACAAAAAAACATATGCACCTTTTAAAGTACCTCTCCGTCCCATTGATTTCAGCCCTGCTTCTGTCTGCCGCCTCTGTCAGTTTTGTCAGCCCTGCCCTGGCTGAAAAACCAGATTGGGCCGGACAAGGCAAAGAACACAAAGAGGACAAAGAGGGCAAAGAAAGCAAAGAAGGCAAGCACGATAAAAAAGAAAAGCACAAAGACAAAAAGCAAAAATATGAAGGCGTGACAGCCAACGTATCTGTCAATACCTATTTCACAGACTCCCAACGTGGCGCGATTCGCAACTATTACGGGCAGCAGTACAGCGCAGGTCGTTGCCCGCCAGGCTTGGCCAAAAAGAACAACGGTTGCATGCCGCCGGGCCAGGGCAAAAAATGGGCAATGGGTCAGCCCTTGCCGGCCAATGTTGTGTATTACCCCGTGCCCGCCCCTGTTGTAGTGCAGCTGGGCACGCCTCCGGCGGGTTACAAATACGTGCGTGTTGCCAGTGACATATTGCTGATTGCCATTGGCAGCAGCATGATCATTGATGCCGTGCAGGACCTGGGCCGACTGTAATCAATCCTGCTGGGCGCGCGGCCTGCTGACTGCGCGCCCTTTAAAATCATGGGCATGCCCACCCTCTGCCCCTTGCTCTGCAACCCAATGAGTCGCAGTTGACTTACTGCGTATCGGTACGGGCGCTGTGCAATTTCACTGCCAAGCATGGCGACCTGGATCTGCGATTAACACCCTCGCCTTCAGCCAGCGAAGGCATGGCCGGGCATGCGCTGGTAGCGTCACGGAGGGATGCCGGGTATTTGAGCGAAGTCACACTTGACGGCACCTACAAAACCCTGTCGGTTCGCGGCAGGGCAGACGGTTACGACCCAGTCAACAACCAGCTCGAAGAAGTCAAAACCTACCGGGGCGACCTGCACAACATGGCAGACAACAAACGCGCCTTGCATTGGGCGCAGGTCAAAATTTATGGCTGGCTGCTGTGCCAGGCCAAAGACCTGAAAGATGTCAATCTGGCATTGGTTTACTTTGACATTGCCAGCATGCAGGAAACCCCGCTGGTCGAAAACTTCACAGCCACCCGCCTGAAGGAATATTTCAACCAGCAGTGCGAGTTGTTTTTAGCCTGGGCTGTACGCGAGCTGGCACACCGCACCGCACGTGATGCGTCGTTAACCGCCCTTGCCTTCCCGCACGTGACCTTCAGGCCCGGGCAACGCGAACTGGCCGAGGCGGTTTATAAAACCGCCAGCAATTGCAAGTGCCTGATGGCGCAAGCCACTACCGGCATCGGCAAAACAATTGGCACTGTGTTTCCCCTGCTCAAGGCCATGCCGTCCCAGCGGCTGGACAAGCTTTTTTATCTGGCAGCCAAAACACCCGGGCGTAAGCTGGCACTGGATGCGTTTGATCTGATCAGTGCGAGTACGCCCAGCTTGCGACTGCGTGTTGTGGAGCTTGTCGCCCGGGACAAATCATGCGAGCACCCGGACAAGGCATGTCACGGAGACTCGTGTCCGCTGGCCAAAGGTTTTTATGACCGGCTGCCGCAGGCGCGCTACGCAGCTGTACAAAGCGCAGCCGATGTCCTGCTGGACAAAACCGCCATGCGGGATGTGGCCCTGACCCATGCGGTGTGCCCCTATTACCTGGCGCAAGAAATGGCCACCTGGGCCGACGTTGTCATTGGCGATTACAACTATTACTTTGATCTAAGTGCCATGCTGCACGCCATGACTGTCAGTTATCAGTGGCGGGTGAGCGTACTGGTTGACGAGGCACACAACATGATTGAGCGTGCCCGCAGCATGTATTCGGCTGCGCTGAACCAGCGGCAGCTGCAAGCTGTGCATGCAGCGGCGCCGCGAGCTGTACGCGCTGTGCTCGACAAGCTCAATCGGGCTTTTTACGATGTGCATAAAACGCAAGTTGTCGACTACCTGGTGGTCGAGGAATTGCCGGCTGATTTTTTGAAAGTCTTGCAACAGCTCATCACCGGCATCACCGATTTTTTGGTGGCCAATCCGACACGGGTTGATGCTGAATTGCAGTCGTTTTACTTTGAGGCGCTGCACTTTTCCCGCATGGCAGACAGCTTTGGCACGCATTCCATGTTCGACATCACGCTGACAGATGAAGCGACGCCTGCTGGCTCACTGCTCCAAAGCAGCCAGGGCAGCGCAACATTGACCATCCGCAACATCGTGCCTGCACCATTTTTAAATCCGCGCTTCACCGATGCGCAGAGCGCAGTGCTTTTTTCTGCCACGTTGAGTCCAGCTAACTTTTACAAAGACACCCTGGGCTTGCCAATGGCTACAGCGTGGATTGACGTTGCGTCACCGTTTTCACCTGATCAGCTGGCCGTCAGCGCGGTGCGAAATGTGTCAACCCGCTATCACGACCGCAACCAGTCTTTGGCAGTGATCACTGATCTGATGGCGCAGCAGTATGCCAAAGCGCCCGGCAATTACCTGGCTTTTACCAGCAGTTATGACTACCTGCAAAAGCTGGAACACTATTTTTCCCAATGTCACCCACACATCACCACCTGGGTGCAAACCCGCCAGATGAACGAGGCTGGACGTGAACAGTTTTTAAGCCGCTTTACCAGCACATCGCGCGGCATTGGGTTTGCAGTGCTGGGGGGCGCATTTGCAGAAGGGATTGATTTGCCAGGTAGCCGACTGATTGGTGCATTCATTGCCACACTGGGCTTGCCGCAAGTCAACGCGGTGAACGAAGAAATCAAAAAACGCATGGCTGACTATTTTAAAAATGACGACATACAGGGTGAAGGGCAACATGACACCGCCTATAACTACACCTATCTTTATCCGGGCGTACAAAAAGTGGTGCAAGCCGCAGGCCGCGTGATCCGCACCCAGCAGGACACAGGAGTCGTGGTGCTGATGGATGACCGCTTCACGCAGCCCGAAGTGCAAAGCCTGTTGCCACATTGGTGGCGGGTGCAAAACATCACTCACAGCGCTTCACGACCGGAAAAGCGTCCCCCGGTGCATTTTTAAGGGTTAAACAGCGCTCTAGCCCAATTAATATGGGCGCATACAGCTATTGATTTAATAGTAAATAAATAACTTTAAAATACAGCACGGTCATTTGATGTCTGGTTCGCCGCCAGCAACCGCAAACATTCTTGGTTTTGATTTTTTAAGGATTTCTCATGCGTTCATTTCCACTGCTTTTAATTTCCAGCGCAATCTGCCTGTTCACAGCGACTGCCGCGCTTGCGCAAACCGATGCCGCATTGGCAGCTGCCAGCAAGGAAGCCGGCGCAAAAGTCACTTCGAGCGGCCTGGTGTATCGCTCCCTGAAAGACGGCACAGGCGACAGCCCAAAAGCCACTGACAAAGTTAAAGTGCATTACAAAGGCACTTTTCCGGATGGCAAGGAATTTGACAGCTCGTACAAGCGCAATGAACCCACTGAATTCCCATTGAACGGCGTGATCCCTTGCTGGACCGAAGGCGTGCAGTTGATGAAGACTGGCGGCAAAGCAAAGCTGACATGCCCATCAGCCATTGCTTACGGCCAACGCGGCGCAGGCGGCGTGATTCCACCGAATGCCACGCTGGTGTTTGAAGTCGAGCTGTTGGCGATTAACGGCAAATAATCAATCCAAACAAGGGCGCAGCGGCCTGGCTTGCTGCACCTTTGCCAGCAACGGTCTACCGTAGCGCTCTGGCTGACCACGTCCTGGCGACACGGGGCACTACCAGCACGGCGACCACGACAACAATCAGAATAAGCGATACCGGGCGCTGCACAAACACCATCGCACTGCCCTCACCTATTGACATCGCGTTGCGCAGCTGCGCCTCGGCCAGGGGCCCCAAAATCATGCCCACCACCACCGGTGCAGTCGGAAAATCAAAGCGGCGCATCACCACGCCCAACACGCCGATGGCGTAGAGCAAAAACAGATCAAACGCGCTTTGCCGCATGCCGTAGACGCCAACGGTCGCAAAAATCAAAATACCGGCGTACAAGTACGGTTTTGGGATTTTGAGCAGCTTGACCCACAGACCCACCAGCGGCAAATTGAGCACGAGCAGCATGACGTTGCCGATGTAAAGCGACGCAATCAACGCCCACACCAGTGTGGATGAAGAACTAAAGAGCTGCGGCCCAGGCTGAATGCCGTAGTTTTGAAACGCTCCCAGCAAAATGGCAGTGGTGTTGGATGTGGGGATGCCGAGCGTCAACAGCGGGATCATGGCCGCCGTAACGGTCGCGTTGTTGGCCGCCTCAGGCCCTGCTACGCCTTCAATCGCGCCCAGGGTGCCAAACTCATCAGCCACTTCTTTTTTAGCTAGCTTTTTCTCGGTGGCGTAGCTCAAAAAAGTCGGTATCTCGGTGCCGCCTGCAGGAATGCAGCCAAACGGCACACCAATGGCGGTGCCGCGCAGCCAGGCCGGGACAGACCTGCGCCAGTCTTTGCCGGTCATGTGCACCTTGCTCAATTTGTTCTGGTCTTCCTTGACTTTGCCTTCGTACAGCACCGCGTGCAGTGCCTCGGCCACCGCAAACAAACCCACAGCTACCAGCACAATTTCAATGCCGTCCAGCAGCTCGGGCACGCCGCCCGTGTAACGCGCCTGGGCAGAAATCTGGTCCAGGCCCACCAGACCAGCAGCCAGACCCATGAACAGTGCTGTCAGCCCGCGAACCGTGCTCTTGCCCAGCACAGCGCTGACAGTGGTAAACGCCAGCAGCATCAGCATGAAGTATTCAGGCGGCCCGAGCTTGACGGCGTAATCGGCCACGATAGGCGCGAACAGCGTAACGATAACGGTGGCTATGGTGCCCGCTACAAATGAGCCGATGGCAGCCGTGGCCAGCGCCGCTCCTGCGCGGCCGCTTTTGGCCATTTTGTTGCCTTCCATTGCTGTGACCATGCTGGCGGTTTCGCCCGGCGTATTCAGCAAAATCGAGGTGGTCGAGCCGCCGTACATCGCGCCGTAGTAAATGCCCGCAAAAAAGATCATCGACGCCGTGGCTTCGACCTTGACAGTAATGGGCAGCAACATGGCCACTGCCACAGCCGGGCCAATGCCGGGGAGTACGCCAACAGCAGTACCCAGCGCGCAACCGACAAAACACCACAGCAAGTTGACTGGTGTCGCTGCGGTGGCAAAGCCCTGCATCAGCAAGTTAAAAATATCCATACAAATTCTGGCTTAGAGCCACCCGGTAGATGTCAGGCCAGGCAAATTTATAGCCAGAAATTGGGTGAACATCCAGTACACCGGCGCAGAAATGGCCATGCCGATAAGCGAATCTTTCACAAGCATGGCAGGCACCAGGCTGGCCTTGCCTTCAGCGCCCCGCAACCCCTGCACTGCCAGCACAAAACACAGGGTGCAGCTGAAAATAAAGCCGATGGTGGTGATCAAAGCCGCATTGGCCAGCAGCCCGGCTGAGACCCAGGCAAAACCTGACCAGCAAGGTGCCACACCATCTGCCTCATCCGTGGCACGAAAGCCACCCGTACGCGACTCCCACACCATGAATGCGCCACAAACCATCAACGCCACAGACACCAGCCAGGGCAGAAAATTGGGGCCCACACCGCCATAACCCGCAGCCGACGGAATGCTGACAGCACCCACCGCCAAGCCCAGGCCAATCATCAGCACACCAATGGCGACATACATTTGCAGAGTTGCGGCAGGATGCTTTGTCATCAGTTACACCATGCCCGACTTCACCATCGTTGCCCGCAAACTGGCAAAGTCATCGTCCACAAACTTGTCAAACGCAGGGCCTGTCAGCACTGCGGATGTCCAGTTGTTTTTCTCGGACGCATCCAGCCAGCTTTTGGCCTTGATGGCTTTGAGCACGACGTTGGTCAGCTCTGTACGCTGGGCAGGCGTGATGCCAGGTGCGCCATACACGCCACGCCAGTTGCCAATCATCACGTTGATGCCCTGCTCCTTGAGTGTTGGCACCGCCACGCCCCTGAGCCGCGCCTCGGACGTGACAGCAATTGCCTTCATCTTGCCGGACGCAATGTACTCAGCAAACTCGCTGTAGCCACTGCCGCCGACCGTGACATTGCCGCCCAAAATGGCAGCAGTCGCCTCGCCACCGCCCCTGAAAGCCACGTAATTGATTTTTGACGGGTCCACACCAACTTCGCGGGCAATCATGGCCGCTGCAATATGCTCGGTCGAGCCACGCGAGCCGCCGCCCCACTTCACGCTGCCGGGGTCTTTTTTCAGCTGTGCGATTACCTCAGCCAAAGACTTGAAAGGCGAATTGGCAGGCAGCACAAACACGTTGTATTCGCTGGTCAGGCGCGCTATTGGCGTGGCCGTGCTCAGGTTAACGGGTGGCTTGCCCGTGATGATGCCGCCCAGCATGACCGCACCCATCACCATCAAGGCATTGGCGTCGCCTTTGGAGCCGTTGATAAATTGGGCCAGGCCCAGCGCACCGGCTGCACCACCTTTGTTGTCAAAGGTCACCGTGCTGGCTGCACCGGACTCCTGCATCGCTTTGCCCAGGGCACGGCCTGTGGTGTCCCAGCCACCGCCAGGGTTGGCAGGAATCATCATTTTGATGTTGGCTGCAGCCAGCGCGGGCATCGGCAGTGCGCCAGCAGCGGCAAGTGCAGCCATGGATTTCAGAAAGGTATCGCGGCGCATGGTTGTCTCCAAAGTCAAAGTGGTAGGAAGTTACCTGCCGATGATGCACCCCATTTCTGTCAAACGCCTGTCGAGAAGCTTAGGGAAAGTGCTGACTTGGGTGCCAAGTTAAGTGCCAAGGCAAGTGCCAAGGCAAGTGCAAAGGCAAGTGCCAATTCAAGTGCCCGGGGAAGCAGTTGCGGAAGGTACAAATGAGTGGGTTCATACTATTGAGTTCATGAAACTCTTACTTGTTGAAGACGACGCCGTGATGAGCGCCACGCTGGAGCGCAGCCTGAGCCGACGGGGATTTCAGGTTCACCCTTGTGGCGATGGCTTGCTGGCGCTTGAAAAGTGGCGGGCCATGCGGTTTGACGTTGTTTTGCTGGACTTGACCCTGCCTGGTCTGGATGGCCTGGAGGTGCTGGCCCAGGCGCGCAAAAGCAATCTGAACACGCCAGTGCTGATAGCAACGGCGCGAGGCACGGTAGGCGACCGCATCATGGGCCTCAATTTGGGCGCTGACGACTACCTGGCCAAACCGTTTGACCTGGACGAACTGGAAGCCAGACTGCGGGCACTGGCGCGCCGGCGGCTAAATCTTGCCGGTGATCTGAATGACGCCAACGAAATTGGCAGTATTCAGCTGGGCACACTGCGCTATGAAAAAAGCAGCGGTGCTGTTTACAACGTCAATGAGCCGATGGACCTGACCCCGCGCGAGCGCGCACTGCTGCAAAACCTGTTGGTCAAATCTGGCCATGCGGTGTCCAAAGAACAGCTGTTTAAAACAGTGTTCCCCGGCCAGGCCGATGTGCAGTACGAAGCGATTGAAGTGGTGGTGTACCGCCTGCGCAAAAAATTGCACGTTTGCGGTGTAACTTTGACAACACTGCGCGGCCTGGGTTATCTGATCAAGGCAAGCCCATGAAGGTCAGCTCCGAACGGCGATCCCTGAGACGACACTTGCTGCTGGGGATTTTGCTTCCTGTTGGTTTGCTGATTGGCATCAACACCGCCAGCCTGTACAGCGAGGCTCTTCAGGCCATCAACACCGCTTACGACCGCACTTTGCTGGCATCGACCAAATCGATTGGTGAGCAACTGGACGTCACGGGTTACGACGCGCAGGCTGCGCTTCGTGCCACTGTGCCTTACGCAGCTCTGGAGGCGTTTGAGGCGGACAACCAGAGCAGGTTGTTCTACCGCGTGTCCAGCCTCGACGGCACGCTGGTGTCCGGTTTTGCAGGGCTGCCTTTTTGGCGGGGGCAAATCCGCGCGAAACCAGCCTATGCCGCGCTGGTTGATTTTTACGACGACACATTCGAAGACACACCGGTGCGGGTGGCGGTGCTGATGCAGCCAGTAGCCTCGTCCAGCGGGCGCGCCATGGCAGTCATTCAGGTGGCAGAAACGCTGGAGTTGCGCCAATCGCTGGCGCGCACTGTGCTGATTGACACGCTGTGGCGTCAGGCATTGCTGCTGGCTGTGACCGCGCTGGTAGTCGTGCTGGTGGTGCAGCGTGCCACGCGGCCAGTGCGACGCCTGAGCGAGCAACTGCGCGCACGCCCAGAAGGCGATTTGAGCCCGATCACCGCGCCCGATGCACCGCGCGAACTGATGCCGCTGATGGACGCGACCAACGCTGTGATGGCCCGCCTTGATGGCCTGCTGGAAAATCAAAAGCGATTTGTTCGCGATGCAGCCCACCAGTTGCGCACGCCGCTGGCAGTGCTAAAAGTACAGGTGCAGTCCGCTATGCGTGGCGACCAGCAGCCTCAGGAGGCACTGACAGACATCAAACAGACAGTGGACCGCGCCACACTGGTGGCCAACCAGATGCTGGCGCTGGCAAAAGTCGAGCAATTGCGCCAGCAGCCCGAGCTTGAAACGCTGGACCTGGCTTATGTCATGCGCGCTGTGGCCCTGGACTTGTCAGCGCTGTTGGCTGACAAAAATATTGACTTTGCCATCGAAACTGTTGCAACACCGATAGCCGCACATGAATGGATGCTGACCGAGATGACCCGCAACCTGCTGCACAACGCCATCAAGCACACGCCAACTTCAGGCAAGCTGACCATACGCATCGTGCGAGACAACACCCATGCCGCCTTGTGCCTGTCTGACAGCGGCCCCGGCATCACAGCGGCGCTGGCACGGCGCCTGTTCCAGCCGTTTTCAGCAGGCGATATGGCACGCGGCTCAGGCCTGGGCCTGGCCATTTGCAACGAAATAGTGCTGGTGCTGGGTGGCACGATATCGCTCGACAACCGCGTGCAACATGGCGTGATCACGGGTCTTGATGCAACTGTTCGCCTGCCACTGGTCGTTTGACGACAAAATACTGTGACATGGAAAAAATACGCATCGACAAATGGCTCTGGGCCGCCCGCTTTTACAAGACCCGCAGCCTGGCAACAGACGAGGTCGACAAGGGTCGGGTCCGCATCAACGATCTGGAAGTCAAACCCGCCAAGGAAGTGAAAATTGGCGACACAGTGGCCTTGCGCCAAGGGCCAGTGACACGCACGGTGGTGGTGCGCGGCATCAGCGACAAGCGCGGCGGTGCACCACAAGCCCAGTTGTTGTATCTGGAGACCGAGGGCAGCATCAAGCTGCGCGATCAATATGCCGAGCAGCACCGCCTGGAGCCTGCCAGCGCCCAAGAGCATGGCCGCCCCACCAAGCGCGATCGGCGAAGCATTGACAAAGTGAATCAATGGGGAAACCGCTGGAGCGCATCGGCTGATTGAATGCAAACAGGAGCGCCTGCATGCCTGCTTCTTATTGAATAGCTGCCAGCGCCCATTTATTGTGGGCTGGAACCTTAAATGACGCTTGAATGCGCCAGGTTCAGGCGGCAACGTGGCAAGTCAGGATCAGAAACCGCGGTGCCGCGGTTTGCATGTGATCAGGCATATGCACCTGCAAGCAAGTGGGCAAATTTAGCTCTTGCTGCAGCCTCATGCCACCCAAAACACCAACGGTTCCCGTGGTGTGCCAGGCGTGGTGCATGAGACTGTCTTCAACAATTACAGCGTTGGCTTGTCAGTCGGCGCTTTCAAAATAGCTTTCAAATCAGCCGACATTGGCAAAGCCAGGTTCACACCCTTTGGCACGATGGGTGACTCAAACCACTTGGTATACAGCTTGGCAAATTCGCCTGACTTCATCATGCGGTTGATCGTGCCGTCAACCAGCTTTTTAAATTCCGGGTCGTCTTTGCGGACCATGCAGGCATAGGGCTCAACTTGCAGCGAATCACCAACCACTTCGAGTGAGGCAGGGTTTTTGGAATTGGCGCGCAGGCCAAACAGCAAGATGTCGTCCATCGCAAACGCCACTGCACGGTCGCTTTCAACCAGCAGCAGAGAGTCGTCGTGGTCTTTGCCCAAAATCAGTTGCATGTCGAGGTTTTTCTCGGTGTTGTACTTGCGTATGACCTGCGCGTTGGTGGTGCCGGTGGTGCTGGCAACTGTCTTTTTAGCCAAATCCGCATAGTTTTTGACACCGGATGTCTTTTTAACCAGCAAGCGTGTGCCGGTGTAGAACATGTTGGTGCTGAAGGTCACGTCCTTAGCGCGGGTCGAGTTGTTGGTGGTGGAGCCGCACTCCAGGTCATAGGTGCCGTTAACCAGCAAGGGAATGCGGTTTTGCGATGTGACTGGCATGTATGCAATTTGCAGGTCAGGCCTTTTTGTTTTCTTGCGAACGTCGTCAATGATGGCCTCGGTCAGCTCGACTGAAAACCCCACTGCCTTGGTTGACCCAATCAGGTAGCTGAAAGGGACCGATGCTTCGCGGTATGACACAGTGATTTTGTTGCTGTCAGCAATTTTTTTCAGGGTGTCGGCTTGGGCGCTGGTAGCCAGTACGCCGGTGCACAGCAGTGCTGCGGTCATCAGGGTTGAAAATTTCATGGGTCTCTTTCTGAGTGTTTGTGAATGAACTGGATTGCGGCGCAAGTGTAAGCAGGCTGCACCTCGCACGGTATGTATTTTGATGGCAAACCCATGACAAAAAGTCATGACAATCCCGCATCGTATCCACAAATATGCGGCTTTGTGGCTCCATAACCCCAGGTCATGGCCCCGGGTGTTTCGGCATTGGGCAAACCAGGCTTCTGCTCTTAAAGTTTGGCTTTTTCAGAGCGGATGGTTGCAATGCGTGTGTGTGTATTGGGGGCAGGAATCATTGGTTTGGCGAGCGCTTATGAATTAAACCGTGCGGGCCATGACGTAACTGTCATCGACCGCGCACTGCCAGGCAGCGGGGCCAGTGGCGGCAATGGCGCTCAGTTGAGTTACAGCTACGTTCAGCCGCTGGCAGACCCGGGTATCTGGGCCCAGCTGCCAAAGCTGTTGATGTCGGCGTCGTCGCCTCTGAAAATTCGCCCACAACTTGACGTGTACCAGTGGCGGTGGGCGCTGAAGTTCATGGCAGCTTGCAACACTGCTGCGTCACGCAGCACCACGGCTGAGCTGCTCCAGCTGGCTGAGCAAAGCAGAATGGGCCTGGACGCCATGATGGCCGCTGAGAACTTGGCCATTGACCATACAAAAAGTGGCAAGCTGGTGCTGTTTGCTGGTACAGCTGCTTTTGCCGCCGCCCAAAAACAGTTGGCACTGCAGCAAAAGCTGGGCAGTGTGCAAGAGGCCGTGGATGCGCAGCGCTGCATTGACATTGAGCCTGCCCTTGCCAATTTCCAGCAGCACATTTCAGGTGCGGTGTACACGCCAGGCGAATGTGCTGCCGACTGCCAAAAGCTGTGTGACGGCCTGCATGTGCTGCTGACACAGCGCGGCGTCCGGTTTTTATTGAACACACCCATCAAGCACATCAAACGCGAGGCGAGGCACATTGTTGCCGTGACCACGACACAAGGCGATGTTGATGCTGACCAATATGTGCTGGCGCTTGGTGCGGCGTCAGCGCCTGTCGGGCGTCACTTGGGTGTTGATTTACCTGTGTATCCGTTAAAGGGCTACAGCATCACGCTTGATGTGCTGGACAGCCAAAGTGGTGCTAAGCTTTCGCCCACCGTCAGCGTGACCGACAGCGCCCGCAAAGTGGTGTTTGCGCGCATTGGCTCGCGTTTGCGTGTGGCCGGAATGGCCGAATTGGGCGGGTACAACACCGAAATTTCTCACTTACAGATTGCATCGCTGCAAGCGTCTACCCAGACTGTATTTCCAGGTTGCAGCACGTTTGCCGATCTGCGCCCCTGGGCTGGGCTGCGCCCGGCTACCCCTACCGCCCGCCCTATCATTGGCACCCACCCCAATGGGCCAACAAACATGTTCTTCAACGTTGGGCATGGCGCACTGGGCCTGACGCTTGCTTTTGGGTCGGCCATGCGCCTGGCCAGGCTGCTGTCCTGAAAGCCTGCTTTCCAGTCAGTTACTGAACCTGCATTACCCGGAGCGCCTGCTCAAAGCACCTGATGAACGCCCGCACCTGGACTGACCCTGGCGTGCCAGCATGCGCCAACGCTTTGACAGGCACGGGTAGCATTGGCTCCAGATTTAAGATATCAACCCGGCTCAAGTCAGCTGAAGCGGCGGTGTAACTGTCTACCAGCGCCAGACCCAATCCGTGGTGCGCCAGGGCCAGCGCTGAATGGTAAGTCTGCACAACGATGTCAAACTTCAGGCCTGCTGGCGTGCTGCCGCCGTCGGCACCTGAATCGCGCAACGCCTGGCTTAACACACGGCCAACCGGGTCTTGCGCGTCCAGCCCAATCACAGGCATGTGAACCCCCTGGGCAAGTTCAGCCAGCCTGATGCTGCCCCGCTTCACCACCCGGCTGGGCAGCATGCCGTGGGGGGCAATGCACACCATGCGCCCATCGGCCAGGTGCTCCTGCGTCAGCGCGGCATGCACGCCGGGGCTGAACAAAAAGCCCACATCGGCATCTTGCTGCAAAAGAGCTGCCAGAATTTGCGGCGAATGCAGCGCTTTGATGGTGATGCCAATGTCTGGGTTCCTGACTCGAAACAGCTTGATGGCATGCGGCAATACTTCAAAGCTCAAAGCCGGCACACTCAAGACACGTAACTCCTTGGGTGAGCCTGTGATTTTTAAGTTTTTAGCCAACTGCTGAACGCTGTCGAGCTGGGAAAACAACTTTTCGATGTGCGGGTACAGCGTCAGCGCTTCAGACGTGGGCAGCAACCGCCCTTTGCTGCGCTGAAACAACGCAAATCCCAATTGCAGTTCTGCATGCTGCAGCGTCCGGCTGACGGCCGGTTGCGTGACGTTGATCAGCCGCGCCGCTGCGCTGACGCTGCCGGTCAGCATGACCGCGTTGAAAACTTCGATGTGGCGAAGACGCATGGGGACTTTTACTGCTGTTATTTCAGGAGCTGTTAGCGCTTATGCAACGTGCGCCAGAGGCTGATATTGCTCTAAGAATCAACGAAAAAATCGAAATTTGCGCTATTCAAGTCCCCGCAACATAGTTACTTGTGCAGCCCGCGCTCGTCGGGCTCATCGGTTGACGTGGAAATGACGCTGGTTTGCTGGCCCTTGGCTTTGCGCCAGGCATAAACACCGTAACCCGAAAATCCATACAACACAAACAGGCCAAACATCACAATGGGCGGGTCAATGTTGATGACCGCGATGCCGAGCGCTATCAGAACAATCGCAGCAAACGGAACGCTGCGCTTCATTTGAACGTCCTTGAAGCTGTAAAACGGAACGTTTGTCACCATGGTCAGCCCTGCATACAAAGTAAGTGCAAACGCAAACCAGCGCACCTGTTCGCCGTCAATGCCGGCATCGGTCATGAGCCAGATGAAGCCTGCCACCAGGGCCGCTGCAGCAGGCGACGGCAAGCCCTGAAAAAAGCGTTTGTCAACCACTGTGGTGTTGACATTAAAGCGGGCCAGACGCAGTGCAGCGCATGCGCAGTAGACAAAAGCAGCAATCCAGCCCCAGCGGCCCAATGTGCTGAGTGCCCACACATAGGCAATCAGCGCCGGTGCTGCCCCAAATGACACCATGTCAGACAACGAATCCATCTGCTCGCCGAAGGCGCTTTGCGTGTTGGTCATGCGTGCAATGCGGCCGTCCAGGCTGTCAAGCACCATTGCACAAAACACGCCAATGGCTGCATTTTCAAAACGGCCATCCATCGCCATGACGATGGCGTAAAACCCGCCGAACAGCCCGCCCAGCGTGAACAGGTTGGGCAGGATATAAATGCCCTTTCGACGCTTGCGCACCACAACGTCTGCGCTTTGGACCGAAGGTTCATCACCATCATGCATAGAAAACTCCTGTAACTGTTGGCAAGCATAACCAACTGCCGGCTGCGTCAACAAAAAAGCCGCGCAAGGTGTTTGCGCGGCTTTTTGCAGGACAGCTTCCTGCCCACGGGCGACTTTAATTTTTGGTCTGGTCAACCAGCTTGTTCTTGGCAATCCAAGGCATCATCGCGCGCAGCTGGCTGCCGACTTTTTCAATCGAATGCTCGGCTGTCAGGCGGCGCCGTGCAGTCATGCTCGGGTAGTTGGTACGGCCTTCGCTGATGAACATCTTGGCGTATTCACCGCTTTGAATGCGCTTTAAAGCTGCGCGCATTGCCACGCGTGACTGCTCGTTGATGATCTCCGAGCCCGTCACGTATTCGCCATACTCGGCGTTGTTGCTGATCGAGTAATTCATGTTGGCAATGCCGCCTTCGTAAATTAAATCAACAATCAATTTAAGCTCGTGCAGGCATTCAAAGTAGGCCATCTCAGGGGCGTAACCAGCTTCAACCAGCGTCTCGTAACCCATCTTGATGAGTTCAACCGCACCGCCGCACAGCACGGCTTGCTCGCCAAACAGGTCGGTTTCGGTTTCTTCCTTGAAATTGGTTTCAATGATGCCGGCTTTGCCACCACCGTTGGCCATGGCATAGCTCAAAGCCAGGTCACGCGCCTTGCCAGACTTGTCTTGATGAATAGCCACCAGGTGCGGCACGCCGCCACCCTGCGTATAGGTATTACGCACGGTGTGACCTGGGGCCTTGGGCGCGACCATCCACACGTCCAGGTCGGCGCGCGGCACAACCTGGTTGTAATGCACGTTAAAGCCGTGGGCAAACACCAGCGATGCGCCCTGTTTGGCATGCGGCTCAACATTGTTTTTGTAGACCCCGGCAATGTCTTCATCGGGCAGCAGAATCATCACGACATCCGCGGCTTTGACAGCATCGTTGACTTCATGCACTGACAAGCCAGCCTTGACGGCTTTATCCCACGATGCACCACCTTTGCGCAGGCCCACCACGATTTTCACGCCGCTGTCGTTCAGGTTTTGCGCATGGGCATGACCCTGGCTGCCGTAGCCAATAATCGCCACCGTTTTGCCCTTGATCAGGCTCAGGTCGCAATCTTTGTCGTAATAAACTTTCATCTCTTTTTCTCCTGGTTAAAACTGAAATCAAATTTTTTAGTCTAGACGCGCAAAATGCGCTCACCACGCCCGATACCACTTGAGCCGGTGCGTACCGTTTCCAGTATTGCGGTGCGGTCAATGGCTTCCAGAAACGCATCATTTTTATGCTGGTCACCGGTCAGCTCAATGGTGTAACTTTTCTCAGTCACATCAATGATCCGCCCGCGAAATATATCAGCCATGCGCTTCATCTCCTCCCGCTCTTTGCCCACTGCCCGTACTTTGACCATCATCAGCTCACGCTCGGTGTAAGCGCCTTCGGTCAAATCAACAACCTTGACAACTTCAATCAGCTTGTTCAGGTGCTTGGTTATCTGCTCAATCACGTCGTCTGATCCGCTGGTCTGAATTGTCATGCGGGACAGTGTGGGGTCTTCTGTCGGTGCGACTGTCAGGCTTTCAATGTTGTAGCCGCGGGCTGAAAACAACCCCACCACGCGGGACAGCGCGCCGGGTTCGTTTTCCAGTAAAACTGCAATGATGTGTTTCATGTGTCTGGACGCTTCATCTCACATGCCCTCCCCTGCACACGGTAATGTGCAGGTTTGGCATGCGATAGATTTGTCACCTTGTTATTGTGATCGATAAAATATTTGCTATTGATTCAGGAGCTGCTTGCGCCCATATCTAAAGAGTTATCGGCATAAATAGCTCTCAAATAAAGCCGTTTTACAGGTCTTCAGATCCCAGCAGCATCTCATTGATGCCTTTGCCCGCCTGCACCATCGGAAACACGTTTTCTGTCGAGTCAGTCCTGAAGTCCATGAACACGGTGCGATCCTTGAGTTTGCGTGCTTCACGCAAGGCGGGCTCCACATCGCCCGGCTTTTCAATCAGCATACCGACATGGCCGTAAGCCTCAGCCAGTTTCACAAAGTCTGGCAGCGCGTCCATGTAGCTGTGGCTGTATCGGCTTTCATAGTCAATTTCTTGCCATTGACGAACCATTCCCAGATAGCGGTTGTTCAGCGACACGATCTTTACGGGTGTGTTGTACTGAAAGCAGGTGGACAGTTCCTGAATGCACATCTGGATTGAACCTTCGCCCGTGATGCAAAACACTTCTGAGTCTGGCTTGGCCAGCTTGATGCCCATTGCATACGGCAAACCTACACCCATCGTGCCCAAACCACCTGAATTGATCCATCGGCGCGGCTGGTCAAACTTGTAGTACTGCGCGGCCCACATCTGGTGCTGGCCCACGTCCGACGTGATGTACGCATCAGCGTCTTTGGTCATGTTCCACAGCGTCTCAACCACGTACTGCGGCTTAATGGTGCTGCCGTCACCCAGACTGTATTTCATGCAATCGCGTTTGCGCCAGCCGTCAATCGTGCTCCACCAGTTGCCAAGCGCGTTGGCATCAGGTTTGACGTTTGACTCTCTGATCATCGAAATCAGTTCAGTCAATACTTCCTTCACGTCTCCCACAATCGGGATGTCAACCTTGACGCGTTTTGAAATGCTCGACGGATCAATGTCAATGTGAATAATCTTGCGTTCGTTTTGCGCAAAGTGCTTGGGGTTGCCGATCACACGGTCGTCAAACCGTGCGCCAACGGCCAGCAGCACGTCGCAGTTTTGCATCGCATTGTTGGCCTCATAGGTGCCGTGCATGCCCAGCATGCCCAAAAATTTAGGGTCGCTGGCCGGGTAGGCACCCAGGCCCATCAGCGTGTTGGTGCACGGGTAGCCCAGCATATCAACCAGCGTGCGCAGCTCGGCAGATGCGTTGCTCAGCAGGACGCCGCCACCTGTGTAGATATAAGGTCGCTTTGCTGCCAGCAACAGTTGCAGGGCCTTGCGGATTTGCCCGCCGTGGCCTTTGCGGGACGGGTTGTAGCTGCGCATTTCAACCGTGGCCGGGTAGCCGGTGTAAGCCACTTTGTTGAAAGACACATCTTTTGGAATGTCCACCACCACCGGGCCGGGCCGGCCGCTGCGAGCGATGTGAAACGCTTTTTTCATTGTCTCGGCAATGTGTCTGGCGTCTTTCACCAAAAAATTGTGTTTGACGATAGGCCGGGTGATACCGACGGTGTCGCATTCCTGAAAAGCATCCAGGCCAATCGCGTGCGTGGGCACTTGACCGGTAATGATGACCATCGGAATACTGTCCATGTAGGCAGTGGCAATACCGGTGATGGCATTGGTGACGCCGGGTCCGGATGTGACCAGCGCGACGCCTACATCGCCAGTGGCGCGGGCGTAGCCGTCGGCTGCATGGACTGCAGCCTGCTCATGCCGCACCAATACGTGCTGAATGGTGTCTTGCTTGTAGAACGCGTCGTAAATGTGCAGGACAGCACCACCTGGATAACCCCAGATGTATTTGACGTTTTCAGCCTGAAGTGATTTGACGAGGATTTCCGCGCCGCGCAGCTCTTGGGGATTTGAAGAGGCGTGTGCAGTCGCTGCTGCTGCGCAAGCGATTTCCGCTTTTGTGATTTCCATGATGAACCTTTGTGAATTTCTCTGACGAAATAACTTGGGTGCCTTTTCACGTTCTCTTGTGGAGCCGTGTCAAGACTTGAGACCAAAACCATCAGCAGAATCATCATCTGCCAAGTCATGACCCGTTTGCCGTTTGAATTGCGAACACGATTATGACATTTGCACACTGCCTGATCGCCAACTGGCCTGCGTCTTGGCGCAAAGTCAATTGCCAAAATGCGATAATTTGAAGTGGTCACCAACAAGAACAACAGCAGCAGACAAACCGGAAATCCCCCCCGTTGGCAACAGAACAAGAACTTTCCGAATTTCTGAAAAGCGTTGAAAAACGCGCTTTCAAGCGCAGCGTCTACCACACCCGGGATGAAGAAGCAGCGCTGGACATCGTTCAGGATTCCATGATGAAGCTGGCGCACAGCTACGGCGACAAGCCGGTTGCCGAGTTGCCCATGTTGTTTCAGCGCATTTTGTCCAACACCACACTGGACTGGTTCAGGCGCCGCAAAACCCGCAATGCCCTTTTTTCGAACATGAGTGATTTTGAGTCCGCAGGCGCTGACGGAGATTTTGATATTCTGGAAACTTTAGAGTTGCAATCTGACTCCGAAGGCACTGAAAGCGCGCAGGATGCAACGGAACGGGTTCAAATTCTGCGCGAGATTGAAGTGGAAGTAAAACTTTTACCCGGTCGTCAACGAGAAGCGTTCTTGTTGCGTTACTGGGAGGAGATGGACGTGGCCGAAACGGCGCTGGCGATGGGATGCTCTGAAGGCAGCGTTAAAACGCATTGTTCCCGGGCTGTTGCAGCGCTCAGCAAAGCACTCAGCGCCAAAGGATTGAAACTATGACAAATTCACTACAAAACCGACACGATATTTTGCAAGAGCGTTTTGCACTGAAAGCAGCCTCCTACCTGTCTGCTGGTGCAGCCGACCTGCCATACGAAATTTCTGAACGCCTGCGTGCTGCACGTGTACAGGCTGTGGCCAAGCGCAAGGTGGGCAAGGTTCAGGCTGCTGGCGGCATTGTTCATTCTGGCCCTGGCAGTGCTTCTCTTTTGTGGGGCGGCTCGGGTGATGGCTTGGGTTGGTGGGGCCGGATTGGCTCAGTCATGCCCCTGATTGCGCTGGTGGTTGGCATGTTGACCATCAATTCCATTCAAAACGACAACCGCGCCCAGGAAATCGCTGAGGTCGATGCTGCATTGCTCGTTGACGACTTGCCCCCTGCTGCCTTTTCTGATCCAGGTTTTGTTCAATTTCTGAAAACCAATCGCTGAGCAATTTTTGGCAGACTGAAACATTGCCCTACTTTTTAGAATGTTTGAAGCAACCCATGAAGCAGGCTTTTGTTATTTTGGTTCTTTCGGCTTTGCCTTTTTACGGTGCTACGCAAAGCCAAGATGTTGCTCCGGCTAATTTGGGCGGGGCCAAACCAGCTGCCAGCAAGGCAGTCGCAGCCAGTGCTGCAAAAGCTGTGGCGCCTGCGCCCTCATCCAAACCTTTGTGGGCTGATTTGCCCGTTGCGCAGCAACAGGCCTTGAAACCCTTGGCTGGCAGCTGGAACGGCATCAGTGAACCTCAAAAGCGCAAGTGGCTTGAAATATCGAAAAATTACGGCAAGCTGTCCCCTCTTGAGCAAACCACCATGCACAGCCGGATGGTCGAATGGGTTGCCATGAGTCCGCAAGACCGTGCTGTCGCCAGACTGAATTTTGCAAAAACCAAAGAATTGTCAAAAGAGCTCACTGGCGATGAAAAAAAGGCCAAGTGGGAAAGTTACCAGGCACTGAGCCCGGCTGAAAAAGCAAAACTGGCTGCCACTGCCAGCCCCAAACCAGCTGGTGCGGCCACTGCAGTCAAACCGGTTGAGCCACAAAAATTGGCGATCACCCCAAAAAATGGCCCGCTTTTGCCCAGGCTGCCAATAACTCCCCCTGTCAAAACAGCAGTTGAGTCGTCGCCAGTATCTGCTTCGGGCACTGCGCCAGGAACCACTGCAGCGCCTGCAAACTGACAATGGCTTTTCAAGACACGGTTTCAGCCGCTGACAAGCCTGAGGACTTGCAAACGGGTATGGGTCCCGCTACGCCGCCCAAATTGCCAATGGACGTACCTTCAATTCCGCGCCGCATAGCCTGCTGGATGTACGAAGGCCTGCTGATGTTTGGCGTGGTGTTTCTGGCAGGCTATTTGTTTGGCGCGTTGAGTCAAACCAGAAACGGTATGGACAACCGCAATGCACTGCAAGCTTTTTTGTTCGTGGTTTTCGGCATTTACTTTGTCTGGTTTTGGGCCAAAGGTCAAACGCTGGCGATGAAAACCTGGGACATTCGTGTGGTCGGTGCAGATGGGCAAGCCATTACCCAAAAACGTGCCTTGATTCGCTACATGCTCAGCTGGTTGTGGTTTTTACCGCCGCTCGTTTTTGCATGGGCTTTAGGCGCGTCCGGCAAGGAAGGCGCTGTGCTGGCAGTGGGCTGGGTCGCTGTGTGGGCAGTGCTGGCACGCTTTCATCCACGCAAGCAGTTTTGGCATGATGCCTTTGCCGGCACCCAGTTGATCACGTGGAAAGCCCCGGAGAGCCCAAAACGTCTGGCACGGATGGCTGGCAAAAAGCCAGACTGAGACAAAACCGCTTGAAAATTTAGACTTTAGTTACGACATGACTTGGGTACAAGTTAGTCTTCTCTGAAACTTCGTTTTCGGTTGAAATGCAAGGCGCACGGTGCGCAGGATGCCGGAATGTACCTGTGTTCATGAGGATTCCGAGCAACGCCGAATGCCACGAGTTCGCTAACGCTCACAGCTGTAATTCGCCCGAAAAATAAATTCGCAACGGTTTTAAACCGCAGCTTCGTCCTGCTCACCTGTGCGGATGCGCACAGTACGCTCCACGCTGGTGATAAAAATCTTGCCATCACCTATCTTGCCGGTGCGGGCAGCGCGAACGATAGCCTCCACACACCGGTCGACATCGGCGGTTTTAACCACCACTTCTACCTTGACCTTGGGCAAAAAGTCCACCACGTACTCTGCGCCCCGATACAACTCGGTGTGCCCCTTCTGGCGGCCAAAACCCTTGACTTCTGTGACAGTCAGGCCCGTTACGCCGCAGTCGGCCAGGGCTTCGCGGACTTCTTCCAGTTTGAATGGTTTGAGAATGGCGGTAATTTGTTTCATGGGTGTGTTGGGTCAGGCAATGAATTTGTTGGTGATAGGGTAGCGCCAATCCTTGCCAAAACTCCTGTGAGTTACCCGAATGCCGACCGGTGCCTGACGGCGCTTGTATTCGTTTATTTTGACCAGACACGTCACGCGCGTGACCACTGAACGGTCAAACCCCGCGGCAATGATGCTTTCAATGCTTTCGTCGTTTTCCATGTAACGCTCCAGAATTGCGTCAAGCACGTCATAAGGTGGCAGGCTGTCCTGGTCAGTCTGGTCGGCTTTGAGTTCTGCGCTGGGCGGGCGGGTGATGATGCGTTCAGGAATCGGCGACAGCCCGGTGCTGTAGGGGTCATGCGCATTGCGCCAGTGCGCCAGGCGAAAAACGGTGGTCTTGGCCAGGTCCTTGATGACTGCAAAACCGCCCGCCATGTCGCCGTAAAGCGTGCAGTAACCGGTTGCCATTTCGCTCTTGTTGCCGGTGGTCAGCACAATCGAGCCAAACTTGTTGGACAGGGCCATCAGCAGCGTGCCACGAATGCGCGCCTGGATGTTTTCCTCTGCCGTGTCTTCAGCGCGCCCCTTGAAGTCATTGGCCAGCGAAGCCTTGAAAGCTTCAAACTCCGGAATGATGGAGATTTCATCGTACCGGACATTCATACGCCGGGCCATTTCCCGCGCATCCTGCCATGAAATGTCGGCGGTGTAGGGCGACGGCATCATCACTGTGCGGACCTTGTCCGCACCAATGGCGTCGACTGCAATGGCCAGTACCAAAGCAGAGTCGATGCCGCCCGACAAGCCCAACAGCGCGCCAGGAAACCCGTTTTTACCCAGATAGTCACGTACGCCCAGCACCAGCGCATCCCACAGGTCTGCGTCATCACTTTGCGCGGGTGTGGTTACAGCTATTATTTCAATAGCTGCTTGCGCAGATAAAGCGTGCGCTAGAGGTGTTTTTTGTTTATAAACAAGCTCAATATCAAACAGGTTTTCCCTGAAGGCCGGTGCCCGGCCCGCAACCGCGCCATCGCTGCGCAGCACAAAGGATCGCCCTTCAAAAACAATTTCATCCTGCCCGCCAACCAGGTGCGCATACACCAGTGGCAAGCCCACAGCCTGGGCACGCTGGCTCATCATGCGTTCGCGTTCACCGCCCTTGCCAACGTGAAACGGCGAGGCATTGAGAACCAGCAATACCTGGGCGCCTGCATCCCTGGCGCACTGCGCTGGCGCGTCAAACCAGGCGTCTTCGCAAATCAGCAAACCTGCCTGAAGGCCGTCAACATCAAACACGCAGGTCTGAAGGCCGGGTGTGAAGTAACGCCGCTCGTCAAACACCTGGTAATTGGGCAATTCCTGCTTGGCATACTCAGCAATTGTCTGGCCACCCCGCAAAACCAAAGCCGCATTGTGGCGCTGCTGCACTGCCACACTCCTGGTGCGAACCCCATCGCCAGCCATGCGCGGCGTGCCGACAACCACGGTCAGATCGTTTAACCCAGCCAATGCATGGGCCACCTGTTTCACGGCATCATCACAGGCTTGCATGAACGAAGCACGCAAAAAAAGATCTTCACAAGCGTAGCCACAAATGGCCAGTTCAGGCGTGACTACAAGGCGAACCCCACGGGCGTAGGCTGCAACAGACGCATCAATTATTTTTTGCGCATTGCCGGGTATGTCACCCACGCAATAATTGAGCTGTAAAACGCAGATTTTCAATGGCATTTTTGAATGAAGACAGGTCTGATGAAAGAGAAAAACGATTATGTCATTCGCGTCCTGGATTCGCCGCTGGAGGTCAATGGCCAGGAATGGAACGCCCTGTTAGCCCAGCAACCAACTGACGGGGACTGTGGGCATGGATTGAACCCTTTCATGCGCCATGAGTATCTGGCGGCCATGCACCAAAGCGCAAGCGCGACTCCCGCCACGGGCTGGACGCCGCGTTTTGTCACGCTATGGCATGGCAATTCGCTTGCTGGCGCCTGCGCGCTTTACCTGAAAGACCATTCGTATGGCGAGTATGTGTTTGATCACGCCTGGGCCAATGCTTATCACCAGCATGGCTTGCCCTACTACCCCAAGGCGCTGGTAGCACCGCCGTTCACGCCGGTCCCCGGGCCGCGACTTTTGGCGCGCAATGCGCCTGAACGCCTGCTGCTTGTCAAAGCAGTTATCGCCTGGTGCGAGACAGAAAAACTGTCGTCCCTGCATTTGCTTTTTACCAGCGATGATGATGTGGCGGCTTGCGAGGAGGCAGGACTGTTGCTGCGCCACAACGTTCAGTTTCACTGGACAAACACAGTGCCAGCTTATGAAAATTTTGATGATTTCCTGATGTCATTGGCACAAGAAAAACGCAAAAAAATCCGCCAGGAGCGCAAAAAAGTTGAGGCTGCGGGCATTACTTTCCGGTCAGCGCTGGGCAAAGACATCAGCAATGCAGATTGGGACTTTTTTTACAGCTGCTACGAGCGCACTTACTATGAACATGGCAATGCACCGTATTTGAGCCGCGACTTTTTTCAGCGCATGCAGGACACCATGCCCGAAAACTGGCTGATGTTTGTCGCCGAGCATGAAGGCAGCGGCAAAAAGCAGAAAATTGCTACAAGTTTAATAGCTGTCAGCGCACATGATACGAGGGCTACAGATTGTTTTGATACTGAAAAAGGCAGTCAAAAGTCGGTATTGACTGCCTACGGCCGCTACTGGGGTGCGCTGGCGCGGGTTGATTGCCTTCACTTTGAAGCGTGCTACTACCAGCCGCTGCAGTGGTGCATTGAACACGGTTACCACAGCTTTGAAGGCGGCGCACAGGGTGAGCACAAGATGGCACGCGCCCTGCTGCCTGTCAAGACCACCAGCGCCCACTGGCTGGCCCACCCGTCGTTTGCCGATGCCATCGAACGCTTTTTGGCGCGTGAAGGCTCGGGTATTGAACACTACATGCAGGAACTGGAGCAACGCAGCCCGTTGCGGCAGGCAACTGCTGCGGACCCACAGTCATGACAGAGACATATCTGGTCTTGCCGGCTGGGCCATCAGTCCCACCTGAATTGAGCCGTGCACATGCCAGGCGCCTGCGCGAAATGTACCGCTCTGCCGGCTGGCCGTGTCAGGACGCACTTGAAATTGACCTGCTGGCTGCCGGTTTGCTCGAACGTATTGTGTGCCTGTCAGGCCATCAGACCTTGCGCGTGACAGATCTGGGCTTGAGCTTTCTGGCAGGCAGTTTGCAAAAAAACCGCGCAGCGCGATCCCGACATGAAGACCTGGTCGCAAGTGTGGCCTGCAACATGGTGCGCGCTGGCCGGGTGACCTGGCGTGGTTTGAGCCTGCGCTCACAACTGCCGGCCTTGACCACAGGCGGGCCGGTGCGATGGTGCATGGCGAAACCAGACGTTTTTTCCATCCGCAACACATCAGTTGCTGAGTATGTTGAGCCCATCGTTCATGAGATCAAGGTTCAGCGGTCAGATTTGCTGGGCGACCTGAAAAAAACCGACAAGCGCGCGGCTTACCTGGACCTGGGCGGTGAATGCTGGTACGTGCTGGGCAGCGACATGAAAGGCAAACCCATTGGGGACGCCAGCGAAGTCCCCGGCGAATGCGGCGTCATGCTGGTTGAACGCGAACACCTGAGAGTTGCCCGGCCAGCACCTCGAAGTGCCCGGCGGAATTTGCCATTTGGCGTGTGGCTGGCATTGGCCAAGGCAACACCGGTGGCCGGGCTGCTGGACGACGACCAGGCGCTGCTGGGAAATAGCCTGCTTTGACTGTTCAGCACCGGTAAGTCATCAGCCGGTTGTTCAGGGCCAGACCCAGCAAAACAGAAGTCAAAGTTAGAGCCACGACTCTTTGAAAAAGCGCAAATCCGGCAGAACGCTGTCTTACAGTTCAGCACTGCGACAAATTCATTTTTTAGACCATGGCCAATCCTTCATCCAAAAAAGCGCCTGCTACCCACACAACTGCTGCCCTGCCTGCACCTGTTGATGCAGTCACGCCTCACTGCCAGCCGCCGAGTGCCTGGCTGTTGCCACTGGAGTTGCGTGCGTTTTGGGAGTTTGGTGCCCTTCTGCCAGCGTGGCCGCTCCTGACACGTGCCCCGCGGGCCGACGGCCATGCGGTGATGGTGTTCCCGGGATTGTCCGCCAATGATGCATCGACCATCCCATTGCGCCACTACCTGCAGTCGCTGGGGTACCAGCCCTGGGGGTGGGAACAGGGCTTTAATTTTGGCCCGCGTCCCGGTGTGCTCGATGAGGCCAAAAGCAACCTGGAACGCACATTCAAAAAAACGCACCGAAAAGTCAGTCTGATTGGCTGGAGCCTGGGCGGCGTATACGCCCGGGAGCTGGCCAAGGAACTGCCGCACATGGTGCGCAGCGTCATTACCTTGGGCACACCGTTTGCCGGCTCACACAAATCAACCCATGCGTGGCGCGTGTACGAGCTGGCCAGTGGCCGCAGGATTGAAACGGAAGTCAGCAGCTACGACCTGCCATCAGCCCCGCCGGTGCCAACCAGCAGCATTTATTCGCGCACTGACGGTGTTGTGGCTTGGCAGGCAAGCATTCAGGCACCCAGCCGAAGCAACCGGCTAACTGAAAACATTGAAGTCATTGCCAGCCACATTGGCCTGGGCTTGAACCCCAGCGCCTGGTGGGCCATTGCCGACCGGCTGGCGCAGCCTGAGGGGCATTGGCAGCCTTTTGCCATGGGCGACAAAAGTCGTTTGTATGCCCTGATTTACCCGGTAAAACCCTGATATTTCCCTTCAGGCAACAGCCAGTCACGGGCTTAAGATCACGCAAGGGCGGCTCAAGTCCGCAAGAGTGATAAAAAAGGGGGCAAACAGCATGACCGCCATTTACCGACAGGACTTGATCACTTACATCTACTGCAGCCATGCAACGCCAGCCATGCAGCCAGATGACATGTCGAAAATCATTCAGTTATCTGAAAAACACAACCCGCAACTCGAAGTTACTGGCCTGCTGACTTACGGTGGCGGCATGTTCTTGCAGTGGCTGGAAGGTCCCCACCATGCAGTGCACGAGCTGATGGGATGGATCCGCAAAGATCCGCGCCACGAATGCATTTTGCAACTGCACAGCGCGTCGGGGCTTGACAACAGGCTGTATCCAAACTGGAGCATGGAGCTGGTTGCCCCCCACGACATTCAAAACGTGCTGGAGCAGGCGGCTGAAAGAGCTGACAGCACGCGGCATGCAGAAGCCATTTCCCTGCTGCTGCAGCTGTTTGACGAAGGCGCGCTTGCGCCGCTTAAACAGAGCGCTTGCTGACGTAGTTGGTCATTCCGTCTGCGATCTCTTTGTGCGCAGCGTCCGGACCTTCCCAACCGCCAATTTTGACCCACTTGCCCTCTTCGAGGTCTTTGTAATGCTCAAAAAAGTGGGCAATCGTTTTTAGCCGCAAGGGATTCATGTCTTCCGGCTTTTGCCAGTGGGTGTACAGCGCGCATTTTTTATCAATCGGCACAGCCAGCACCTTGCCATCTTCACCGGCTTCATCTGTCATTTTTAAAATGCCGATGGCCCGGCAAGTCACCACCACACCCGGGATCAGCGGCACGGGTGTGATGACCAGCACATCGACCGGGTCACCATCGCCGCTCAGTGTTTGCGGCACGTAGCCGTAGTTGGTCGGGTAGTGCATGGACGTGCTCATGAAGCGGTCCACGAAAATCGCGCCTGACTCCTTGTCCACCTCGTATTTCACCGGGTCGGCGTTCATCGGAATTTCAATGATCACATTGAACTGCTGGGGGGCATTGTTGCCGGGGGTGACTTTATCTAGGGACATGGTGATTTGGGCAACCGGTTAGAAAGTAAAGAAAATCGACAAACCAAAAGCTGGAAATGACTTAAGGTTGTGAAATCACGAGCTAGGACTAACCCTCATTTTACAGATCCAAACCGCTTTCATCGTGAACTTGTCATGTTTTCCGGTTAAATTTACTGCGTTGGCCAATCGACTTGCACACAAGTAACGAGGAAGCAGCGCAGCGGGTTGAAACGCTTGCGTATCAACTCTCCAGGCAAAAAACACAGGAGATTCACATATGACAGGCAACTCAGCGCTTATCTTGGCGCTTGTATGCGGCTTCATTGCCGTCGGCTACGGCGTATGGGCGCGCAGCTGGATTTTGTCGCAAGACGCGGGCAATGCGCGCATGCAGGAAATTGCAGCGGCCATTCAAACCGGTGCCGCTGCTTATCTGGCCCGGCAATACAAAACCATTGCGATTGTGGGTGTGGTGCTGGCCATTTTGATCGGCGTTTTCCTGGACATGAAAACCGCCGTTGGCTTTGTGGTGGGCGCTGTGTTGTCAGGCGCTTGCGGCTTCATTGGCATGAATGTGTCGGTGCGCGCCAATGTGCGCACTGCACAGGCCGCCACGCGCGGCATTGGCCCTGCGCTGGACGTGGCTTTCCGGGGCGGCGCTATCACCGGCATGCTGGTGGTGGGCCTTGGCTTGCTGGGCGTGACCGCTTTTTACTGGTATCTGGTTGGCGGGCAAACGCCCACAGCTGCGCTGCTGAACCCATTGATCGGGTTTGCTTTTGGATCGTCATTGATTTCCATTTTTGCGCGACTGGGCGGCGGCATTTTTACCAAGGGTGCTGACGTCGGTGCGGATCTGGTGGGCAAGGTTGAGGCGGGCATTCCTGAAGACGACCCACGCAACCCCGCCGTGATTGCCGACAACGTGGGCGACAACGTCGGCGACTGCGCCGGCATGGCAGCTGACCTGTTTGAAACCTACGCTGTCACGCTGATTGCGACCATGGTGCTGGGCGCGTTGCTCGTCACAAATGCGCCAACCAATGCCGTGCTTTACCCACTGGCATTGGGGGCGGTGTCTATTGTGGCGTCCATCATTGGCTGCTTTTTTGTCAAGGCATCACCGGGCATGAAAAATGTCATGCCAGCCTTGTACAAAGGCCTGGCAATCGCCGGGGTGCTGTCGCTGGTAGCGTTTTACTTTGTCACCACGTGGCTGATGCCTGACAACTCGATTACCGCCACGGGCAGCCAGATGAAGCTTTTCGGTGCTTGCGCCGTTGGCCTGGTGCTGACAGCTGCATTGGTGTGGGTCACCGAGTACTACACCGGCACGCAATACGCGCCGGTCAAGCATATTGCGCAAGCGTCTACCACTGGGCATGGCACCAACATTATTGCGGGTTTGGGTGTGTCGATGCGTTCAACCGCCTGGCCTGTGGTGTTTGTCTGCATCGCTATTTTGGTGTCGTACAAACTCGCAGGTTTGTTCGGCATTGCAATTGCCGCCACATCGATGCTGAGCATGGCCGGCATTGTGGTGGCGCTGGACGCGTATGGACCGATCACCGACAACGCGGGCGGCATTGCCGAGATGGCCGAGCTGCCGCCCGAAGTACGCGCCGTGACTGACCCGCTGGACGCGGTGGGCAACACCACCAAAGCCGTGACCAAGGGCTACGCCATTGGCTCGGCCGGTCTGGCCGCACTGGTGCTGTTTGCTGACTACACCCACAAATTGGAGAGCTACGGCAAGGCCATCAGCTTTGACCTGAGCGACCCGATGGTCATTGTCGGTTTGTTCATCGGCGGCTTGATTCCGTATTTGTTCGGCGCGATGGCGATGGAAGCCGTGGGCCGCGCTGCGGGCTCGGTGGTGGTTGAAGTACGCCGCCAATTTGCCGACGGCCTCATCATGGCGGGCAAACGCAAGCCAGACTACAGCGCAGCGGTGGACATGTTGACGACATCGGCCATCAAGGAAATGATCATTCCGTCACTGCTGCCAGTGGTGGTGCCGATCCTGGTTGGCCTGCTGCTGGGCCCCAAAGCGCTGGGTGGCCTGCTGATGGGCACCATCGTCACCGGTCTGTTTGTTGCAATTTCGATGTGTACCGGCGGCGGCGCCTGGGACAACGCAAAAAAGTACATTGAAGACGGCAACCATGGCGGCAAAGGCTCTGAAGCTCACAAAGCTGCCGTGACCGGCGATACCGTAGGCGATCCGTACAAGGACACCGCTGGCCCTGCGGTCAACCCGCTGATCAAGATCATCAACATCGTGGCGCTGCTGATCGTGCCGCTGGTAGTCAAAGTACACGGCGGCGACATGCCGGCTGCAACCGTTGCAGCGCCGGTGGCCGCTGTTGCTACCGCAGCCATGCAGGCGGCTGTCACCACAGCACCAAGCCCGCAGCCTGAAGCTGTTGATGCAGCATCGGTCAAGTCTGAAGGCGGCGTGGTCAAGTTCTACTTTACGTCCGGCAAATCAGACCTGGCTTCAGGCGGCAAGGATGCGCTGGCAGATATCCTCAAAGGTGTTGCAGGCGGCAAAAAAGCAGTTATCAGCGGCTATGTGGATGCATCAGGCGACGCCGCCAAAAATGCTGAAATTGCGAAGTTGCGCGCCTTTGCTGTACGTGATTTGCTGAAAGCGTCTGGCGTAGCTGACGACAAAATCGAGCTGAAAAAACCCGAAGACATCAAAGCCGGTGCAACCAGCGCGTCTGAGGGCCGCAGGGTTGAAGTGGCTTTGATGTAACTCAGCGCTCCCCAACATCAAACCCGCATCAGGAGACTGCTGCGGGTTTCCTTTTGGTTAATCTATATGCTATTTTTTTAGTAGCTGCTTGCGCCCGTATTTATTGGCTTGTAGACTTATTTAATACCTAAATTCGTGTGAATCAGGCCATTTTCTTGTTTTTCGGCGCAAAATAAACCCATGCAACTCAACTACATCGCCAACGCTTCCGTCCCCTCTTCGTCCGGTAAATTCATTCCCGTCATTGATCCATCTGATGGGCAAGTATTTGATGAAATTCAGCGCAGCAATGCACATGACTTGCACATCGCCGTAACTGCCGCGCGGGATTGTTTTGACTTGGTGTGGCAGCACATCACCGCTGCCGAGCGTGGGCGGCTGCTCATGAAGCTGTCGAACAAGATTGCCGAGCATGCTGACGAGTTGGCCCTGCTAGAGCAGCGCGATTGCGGCAAGCCGGTGAAGCAAGCGCGTGCAGATGCCGCCGCCCTCGCCCGCTACTTCGAGTTTTACGCTGGCGCTTGCGACAAGTTGCATGGCGACACCCTGCCCTACTTGAATGGCTACAGCGTGATGACCTGGCGCGAACCCCACGGCGTTACCGGGCACATCATTCCGTGGAATTACCCGATGCAGATTTTTGGCCGCAGCGTGGGCGGCGCGCTGGCGGCAGGCAATGTGTGCGTGGTCAAGCCAAGTGAAGACGCTTGCCTTTCAATCCTTCGCGTGGCGCAATTGGCGGCTGAAGTCGGCTTTCCAGCGGGGGCGATCAACATCGTCACCGGCTATGGCCATGAAGTGGGTGACGCGCTGGCGCGGCACGCGGGCATCGACCACATCAGCTTTACCGGCAGCCCGTCGGTTGGCACACTCATCCAGCAAGTCGCAGCCGTGCGCCACTGCCCGGTCACGCTGGAGCTGGGCGGCAAAAGCCCGCAAATCGTGTTTGCTGATGCGAATCTGGACGAGGCCATCCCCACCCTCATCAACGCCATCGTGCAGAACGCTGGGCAAACCTGCTCGGCAGGCTCACGGCTACTGGTTGAGCAAAGCATTTACGAACCCTTGTTGGAGCGACTAGGCGAAGCGTTTGCAGCCCTGCGCGTCGGCCCTGCCGCACTCGACCTGGACGTCGGCCCCCTCATCCGCCAAAGCCAGCAGCAGCGCGTGTGGGACTTTTTAAGCGACGCGCAAGTCGCAGGCATCCCGATGGTGGCGCAAGGCGTGGTGGTAGACGACGCACCTGAAACTGGTTTTTACCAAGCCCCCACCCTGCTGCGCGACGTGCCCGCGATGCACCGCCTGGCACAGGAAGAAGTGTTTGGCCCCGTGCTGTGCGCGATGGCCTTCAAAGACGAAGCCCACGCCATCGAACTTGCCAACGCCACGCAATTCGGCCTGGTGGCAGGCGTGTGGACCCAAGACGGCGCACGCCAATTCCGCATGGCCAAAAAAGTCCGTGCAGGCCAGGTTTTTATCAACAACTACGGCGCAGGCGGCGGCGTGGAGCTGCCGTTTGGCGGCGTGAAGTCGTCAGGGTATGGCCGCGAGAAGGGGTTTGAGGCGCTGCTTGGGTTTACGACGCTGAAGACTGTGGCGGTCAAGCATGGGTGAAATTCACAAGATTGTTTACGCAGCTTTTAAATCTGACTAGAATACAGACTACTTTTGAAAGCATACGATGAACTCCTGGCCCGTACAAGACGCAAAAGCGCGTTTCAGTGAATTCCTCAATGCGTCCCTGACCCAAGGGCCGCAGGTGGTGACTTACCACGGCAAAGAATCTGCGGTGCTGCTGCCGATCGCTCAATGGGAACGTCTAAAAAAACTCGCACCTGTTGACATCAAGGATTGGCTGTTGAACCAAGGGCCGAAGTTTGAGGATGGCTTGCCGTTGCCCGACCGCGCAAAATCAAAAGGTCGCCGCCGCCCAGCGCCACAGTTCTGAAGCCTTAGCGCATATCTTGCATCTCTTTCGTGTACCTGCTTGACACCAACGTCATTTCAGAGCTTCGTAAAGCCAAGCCTCATGGTGGAGTTTTAGCGTGGTTTCAGTCAGTGCCCGCGCCGTCACTGCACCTGAGCGTTGTCGTTTTAGGTGAGATTCAAGCGGGCATTGAGTTAACCCGCGACAACAACAAAGCCAAAGCGCTTGAAATTGAAGCATGGCTCAACGGTTTGCAAGCGTCCTTTGCAGTCATAGACATCAGCGCTGATGTGTACCGCCGTTTGGCTAAATTGACACACCGAAAACCCGATCATCACGACCAAGATGCCATGATTGCAGCAACAGCGCTAGTGCATGGCTTGACGGTAGTGACACGCAACGTCAAAGACTTCAAACCCTTTGGCGTTACCCTGCTTGACCCCTTTAAACCAAGCTGAAGCCCAATAAATACGTACGCGAGCAGCTATCAAATCGATACTAAAATCCGTTGATCATTTTTAAAATTGTCATGTCCTGGCAAAACTTAATTCTCAAGGGTCTGTGGGCTTTCATGTTGGCGGTGGCTACTGCTAGCCCCGCCATTGCAGCAAACCAAAACGCGACCCAAGCTGACTTTGAAAAACTGCAAGAGCAAGTCCGTGCGCTAGACAAAGAGCTGGCAGTGCAACGCGAGGCTTTTGTCAGGAAGCTCGACGATGTTGAAAAGCGGCAAACCGAAAACACCGCAAAAGATACCAATAGCCTGACCGCCATTTCAAACCAAACCACGACCTTGGGCAATTACATCTCTTACACCAGCGCAGCCATCACTGTTTTCGTGTTTATTGCTGGTTTTGCAACCTACTTCAGCGCGAAAAGCAAAGCCGAAAAAGAAGCGCGGTCGGCATCTAAACAATAGTTTGATCAAAACGCCGTCGAGTTGAATTCAGAGATTGAAAGATTACGCGCGAAAGCAACGGACGGTGTAGAGCAAATTCAAGCCGGTGTTAATCAATCTCACATCAGCAAAGCAGCCAAGGAAAGGGAAATTAATGAAGCCGGCCTGGTTTTGCTCAGGCCCGACAGCAAAACAGCTGGTGGTGGTGAGCCTACCGACGAAGTCAATCAGAGGGCGGCAGCGACTGTTCGAGAAGCTAGAGAAACTCTCAAAACCAGACCCGAATCTGACTTTACTGCCAGTGACTTTTACGCCCGTGGATTAGCGTTTATTTCTGAGGGAAACCTTCAATCTGCGCTGATTGCGTTTGACGACGCCATTAGTCTCTCGGACAGCAGCAGTGAAGCGGCTCCGCAACAGATTTCGCTATACCTAGTCGCAAAAGGCGTCACGCTTTCACGCTTAAACCGACCGTTTGACGCGATCGCCACGTATAGCGAACTAGACCAGCACTTTGGTGCAGACCCTACAACGGCTATGCGCGAGCGGGTGGCGATGGGGCTGATTCAAGCTGGCGTCAATAAACTTCTCCTTGCAAAACAGTTTTGGAATAACGGCCCACTGAAGCGCGACTTTCTTTGCAGCGCCAATGCCGGACTAAAACGTGCAAAACGCCAATGCAGCCAACAAGATCGCGCGATGGTGTTAGGCAACCTGGGGTACGGCCTATTTTTAATTGCAGACCTGCAAGCAGCAGAGGCCGCAACGCTGGAATGTCTTCAGCTTGGCGGAAAAAAAACGCTGGACGAGCAGCTTGCAGACGCGAATTTACATCGGATCGAGCCAGAAGACAGCCAATATGAGGCAATGCTTGCCAGGCTGTGGGCGACATTGCCCCCTGCAAACAATTCAAGTTAAAAGCCTGAATCGCTTTCAACTTGACAACACGTACCGCAAAACGTACCATTGAGTGATGAACGTTCTCACAGCATCAGAAGCCCGCGCCAACCTCTACCGCTTGATTGACGACAGCGCCGCATCGCACCAACCCATCATCATCAAAGGCAAGCGCAACACGGCCGTGTTGGTTTCTGGTGAGGACTGGGCGTCGATACAGGAAACCTTGTTCCTCACGTCGATACCCGGTATGCGCGAATCCATTCTCGAGGGTTTGAACACGCCCATTGAAAACTGCAAAACTGAGCTGGACTGGTGAGCCAGCCGTTGGCCGCGCAGCGCTGGCAGCTCTTTTACACCTCACAAGCGCAAAAAGACGCAAAGAAGTTGGCTCACTCTGGGCTGCGACCTAAGGCCGTCGAGTTGTTGAACGTGCTGCAAGCCAACCCGTACCAAACGCCACCACCCTTTGAAAAGTTGGGGGGCGGGTTAGAAAAAGCCTACTCGCGGCGCATCAATGTGCAGCACCGCTTGGTGTACGAAGTCATTGAACCAACACACCATGTGAAGATTCTGCGCATGTGGACGCATTACGAGTAATATCAGCCACAGCCCAATATAAATGGGCGCGAGCAGCTCCTGATTAAATAGCAAAATAGAAGACAGCCATGAGACTTAAAAATAAATCCATCATCGTCACAGGCTCTGGCGGCGGCATTGGTGAGGGCATTTCCCGGCGCTTGGCGGCTGAAGGGGCCAGCGTTGTTGTGAACGACATCAATGCGGCCATGGGCGAGGCGGTGGTAGCTGCCATCGCGAAAGCAGGCGGCACTGCTTCGTTTTTTCAGGCGGATGTGACCAACTCTGCTCAGGTCAAGGCGCTGGTTGAAGCAGCTGTTGCGCGCCACGGCAAGTTGGACGTGATGGTCAACAACGCGGGCTGGACGCACCTGAACCAACCTGCGCTGGACGTCAGTGAGGACGACTTTGACAAGTGCTACGCCATCAATGTCAAAAGCATTTACTTGAGCACCATCCACGCCGTGCCGTTTTTTAAAGCCAATGGTGGCGGCAGCTTTATCAACATTGCCTCCACCGCTGGTGTGCGCCCCCGTCCGGGCTTGACCTGGTACAACGGCAGCAAGGGCGCGGTGATCACCACATCCAAATCATTGGCCGCCGAGTTGGGGCCGGACAACATTCGGGTCAACTGCATCAACCCAGTGTTTAACCCCGAAACGGGTTTGTCGGCTGAGTTTGCAGGTGGGCCGATGGATGAAACGCGTTTGGCCAAATTCAGGAGCAGCATTCCGTTGGGCCGCTTTTCGACTGCGCTGGATGTTGCAAACGCAGCGCTGTATCTGGCCAGTGACGAGGCAGCTTTCATCAGTGGCGTGTGTATTGAAGTGGATGGCGCGAGGTGCGTTTGATGAGATTTTGTAAGATGAATCTTTTTGATTCATAATGACTCAATGAACACCATCACATTGCGATTGCCCGACGTTTTACAGGCACGCTTGCAAAGTGCAGCCGCGGCCAATCATCGTTCGGTGAACAAACAGGCAACAGTACTGCTTGAACAGGCACTTCAAGTCACACCCAGCAACATCAATGCTGATGCCAAAACCCAATTTGATGCGTTGATGGTGATTGTGCAAAAGGCGCGTGCTGAGCCGGTGCTGGACACACGCACTGACAACGAGATCATCGGTTATGACAACAATGGCCTGCCTGCGTGATGGTGCTGGTTGTAGATACGTCAGTTGTGGTGTGCATAGCGATTGGAGAGGATGACGCTGAGGCGTACGTCGCTGCTCTTAGCGTAGCCAGCACCAAAATGCTGCCCGCGCCAGCTTATCTTGAGTGCGCCATGGTGCTGAGCGGGCGTTTAGGCGCTGCGTCCACGGCGCGCTTGGCCGAGGTCTTGACCATTGCAACCATCACCATCGAACCCTTCACCCTGGAGATGGCTCAGCTTGCGATTGACGCATTTCATGTTTACGGCAAAGGCCGACACCGAGCCAGCTTGAACTTTGGTGACTGCTTTGTGTATGGGACAGCCAAGGCACTGGGCCATCGACTTCTGTACAAAGGCAATGACTTTGCGCAAACCGACATCGCCTCGGCTTTGGCATAAGCTTGCCAGGTCATGACCGCCCGCATCATTCCCATCATCAGCCAACTGTCAGCCAAGCTGGCAGCCAATGCTGCGGCGCAATCGTTCCCCGCTACCGGCCTGCTCACCGATACCCTGGCCCGCCCCCTGCGTGACCTGCGCATCAGCGTCACCGATCGCTGCAACTTCAGGTGCAGCTACTGCATGCCCAGTGAGGTATTTAACAAAGACTATGCGTATTTGCCGCAATCTTCGTTGCTGAGCTTCGAAGAAATTGCGCGGCTTGCTCGCGTTTTTGTAGCGCATGGCGTTGAAAAAATCCGCTTGACAGGCGGCGAGCCGCTGCTGCGCAAAAACATTGAGGCGCTGATTGAAATGCTGGCCCGCATGACCACAGCTGCTGGCAAGCCGCTGGACATCACGCTGACCACCAATGCATCGCTGCTGGCCAAAAAAGCGAAGTCGCTCAAAGACGCAGGCCTGCAGCGCGTCACCGTCAGCCTGGACGCGATGGATGACGCCATTTTTCGGCGCATGAACGATGTGGACTTTCCAGTAACTGATGTGCTGCACGGCATTGAAGTTGCCAACAACGTGGGCTTGTCGCCAATCAAGATCAACATGGTGGTCAAGCGCGGCACAAACGACTCCGAAATCTTGCCAATGGCCAGACACTTTCACCATTCCGGCAATGTGCTGCGTTTCATTGAATACATGGATGTGGGCGCAACCAACGGCTGGCGCATGGATGAAGTCATGCCGTCCCGGCAACTGATCGATGTGATCAACAGCGAGTTTCCCGTCACAGCGATTGGTCCAAACTACGTTGGCGAGACCGCCGAACGCTGGCGCTACGACGATGGCGCTGGAGAGATTGGCGTGATCAGCAGCGTCACGCAGGCATTTTGCGGCGACTGCAACCGGGCCCGCTTGTCAACCGAGGGAAAACTGTTTTTATGCCTGTTTGCTGTTTCAGGACACGACCTTCGCGGTCTGCTGCGTGGTGACTTCAGCGATGCGCAAATTTCAAATGCAGTTGCCAACATCTGGCAGCAACGCAGCGACCGCTATTCACAGTTGCGGGCTGCCTTGCCTGCCGACGTTGACTCTGGCCATGGCCGAAGGCGCGTTGAGATGAGCTACATCGGGGGCTAGCTTTGCAAGCCGCCGACATCACCTGCGTCATTCTGGCCGGCGGCCGGGGCTCCCGCATGGGCGGCGTTGACAAGGGCTTGCAACACTTCAATGGCATCCCGCTGGCGCTGCACGCGTTGAAGCGCATTCAGGCGCAGGTCGCAAATGTGATGATCAATGCCAATCGCAATCTGGCAGAGTACGAATCCTTTGGCGTGCCGGTCTGGCCAGATGCTGCAAGCATGGGCGAATTTGCGGGGCCTCTGGCAGGCTTCATGACTGGGCTGGTGCAGTGCAAAACGCCGTACCTTTTGACTGTGCCGTGCGATACACCGCGCTTTCCGCATGACCTGGCAGAGCGCATGGCTGACGCGTTTTCCAGACAGTCGGCAGACTTTGCAGTGGCCAGCGCACCTGAAGAAGATGGGCAAACCCGGGCGCAGCCAGTGTTTTGCCTGATGGGCACACACATGCTCGACAGTCTGAACAATTTCACGTGTTCTGGTGGCAGAAAGATCGATGTCTGGACAGCACAGCACAAAGTCGCGCACGTTCCGTTCAATTTACCGGGCGATGATGCGCAGGCATTTTTCAATGCCAACACCTTGGCTGAACTTAAGTTTCTTCAATCCCGTCAGCCGTGAAAACACTTGCCCAAATCGGTGCTGAATTGCAGGGGTACGACCCCCAGGCGCTGGCAGCTGACGATGTGCTGCACTTTCTGGAACAGCTCGTCACCCCCGTGCAAGACACCGAAGACGTGCCCTTGTTTGAAGCTTTGGGCCGTGTGCTGTCGTCAAACGTCATCAGCCCGTTTGACGTGCCCCCGCACGACAACTCGGCCATGGACGGCTACTCATTTGACGGGCAGCAATTGGGCGACAAGCCACTGAGCTTGCAAGTGATCGGCACTGCGTTTGCAGGCAAAGCATGGCAGGGCACTTGCACTAAGGGCCAGTGCGTCAAGATCATGACCGGGGCCATCATGCCAACGGGGCTAGACACCGTGGTGCCGCAAGAATTTGTAGCCAGCGCAGGTCAAACCATTGCCATCCCGCCGAATATCCTCAAGCCAGGTGACAACCGCCGCCACCGGGGCGAAGACCTGATGCAAGGCAAGGCCGCGCTCCTGAAAGGTGAGCTGCTCACGCCCGCAAGAATTGGGCTGGTGGCCTCTTTGGGCTTGAAAACAGTGGCCTGCTTCAGAAAACTGAAAGTTGCCTACTTTTCAACCGGTGACGAGATTTTGTCGCTGGGCGAGCTGCCGCGTGAAGGCGCGGTGTACGACAGCAATCGGTACGTGGTGTTTGGCTTGCTGACCCGCATGGGCTGCCAGGTGATTGACATGGGCGTGGTGCGTGATGACCCTGCCGCCTTGAAAGATGCATTTGCCCTGGCAGCAAGTCAGGCAGACGCCATCATCACATCAGGCGGGGTCAGTGTGGGTGAGGCTGACCACACCAAGGCCATGATGAGAGAGCTGGGCGATGTAGAGTTTTGGCGGATCGCCATGCGGCCTGGCAGACCCATGGCAGTTGGGCGCATTGAAAAGCCTGATTTTGTGCCGTTTTCCAGCATTAAATCAGCCTACAGCCCTAACAATAAGGGCGCTGGCAGCTATCAAAATAGTAGTGATTTACGCAATGCGTCAACTGATTGCATTTTGTTCGGCCTGCCGGGCAACCCGGTTGCCGTGATGGTGACGTTTCTGGCATTCGTGCGCCCCGCCCTGCTGAAAATGATGGGTGCCATCGCCGTCAAGCAAGTTTTGTTAAAAGCGCGCAGCAGCGAGCCCATGCGAAAAAAAGCAGGCCGCACCGAATACCAGCGCGGCTGGGTGTCGACTGCGCCAGACGGCGCTTGCCAAGTCAAAACCACAGGCAACCAGGGATCTGGTGTGTTGAGCTCGATGGCCCAGGCCAACGGCCTGATTGTTTTGCACCACGCGCAAGGCAATGTGGCAATCGGTGACGCAGTTGATGTTCTTATGTTTGACGGTGCAATTTGAAATTTGGGCGCTTCTTGCCTATTGGGCGGCTGCCAGCCTGGCCTTCAAGGCTGGCAGTGCTGCCAGCATGGCCGCCCGCCCTGCGTCAATGGCACGCTGGCGGGACGAAAAGTCGGCGCTTTTCAGCCCAATTTGTGATGGCCGCACCACCAGGTCTGCGCCTTTGAGCTCATAGTCATTGATGCTTTTGCCCATGATGGCAAAGGTCTGCAGCAAAATTTGTAAGGTGCTGTCTGCGGCATTGGCCTCGGGCGGGTTGGAAATGTCAACCGCAATGACCAGGTCGGCACCCATTTGCCGGGCAAATCGCACTGGTACCGGGGACACCAGGCCGCCGTCCACATAGTCCCGGCCATTGATTTTGACGGGCACAAACACCCCTGGCACAGCACTGGATGCGCGCACCGCCGTGCCAGTGTCACCCCTTTGAAACAGCACCGCGTTCCCGTTGCCCAGGTCAGTGGCCACAATTCCCAGCGGGATGGCCATGTTTTCCATCAGGCGCCCGGCCAGCATCACATTGACATACCGTGTTAGCGCCTCACCCCGAAACATGCCGCGCCCGATGATGGGCAGCATCCAGTCGGTGATGGCGACTTCTTCCATGGTCAGTGCAGTCTGCTGCAGTTGCGCACTGGTTTTGCCGCTGGCGTACAGCGCTGCCACGAGGCTGCCAGCTGAAGTACCCACCACATATTGCGGCTTGATGCCTGCTTCTTCCAGCACTGCAATAACGCCAACATGGGCAAAGCCACGGGCTGCGCCACCGCCCAAAGCCAGGCCAATTTTGATGGGCTTTGGAACAACCGGGGTTGGCGGCTTCGGTGCAGCCGGTGCGATAACGGCAGGTGTTGTACAGCCGCTCAAAGCAAAAACCCCACAGGTCATAAAACAAATGAGAATTATTCGCGTTCGTAACGCTACAATGGCATTTTTCATTATTCGACAGGGTTTTAACATGTTCAAGAAAGCGCCATTGGCCATCGGTATTTCCAGCATTGCCGGCATTGCAGTCAGCGCAGCAGCATTGTTTGGCGCGGCTGGTGCCAGCGCACAAGAGCAGGTGTTAAACCTGTACTCGGCACGCCATTACACAACGGATGAGGCGCTGTACACCGACTTTACGAAAGCCACCGGAATCAAAATCAACCGTGTGGATGCAGACGACGCCGGAATTTTGGCACGTTTGAAGGCGGAGGGCACAGCGTCTGCGGCTGATGTCATCATGCTGGTGGACGTTGCGCGGCTCTGGAAAGGCGATGCCGACGGCCTGTTTGCACCGATCAAATCACCCATGCTGGAAAAAGCCATTCCTGCGGCCTTGCGTGCCAAGGCTGGCCCTGATGGCACCACCTGGTTTGGTTACTCCACCCGCGCCCGGGTTGTTGTGTATGACAAGGTTCGGGTCAAAAAAGCCGATGTGGACACGTATGAAGAACTGGGCGACGCCAAAAACAAGGGCCTGCTTTGCACGCGTTCAGGCTCACACCCATACAACCTGTCGCTGTTTGGCGCAGTCGCTGAACACGTGGGCGACGCCAAGGCTGAAACCTGGCTCAAAGGCATGGTCGACAACATGGCACGCGCGCCCAAAGGCGGCGACACCGACCAGATCAAAGGCGTGGCATCTGGCGAATGCGGCATTGCCATCACCAACACCTACTATGTCGCGCGGCTGATGCGCTCAGACAAGGCGGAAGACAAAGCCGTGATGGACAAAGTATCAGTGGTGTTTCCGAACCAGGAAAGCTGGGGCACACACATGAATATATCGGGTGCAGCAGTGGCTAAAAATGCCAAAAATACAGCCAATGCTGTGAAGTTCATGGAATATCTGGCAAGTCCGACTGCGCAGGATTATTTTGCCAACGGCAACAATGAATATCCCTCCGTAGCAGGCGTTAAATTGACCAACAGCGCACTCAGCACCATGAGCGGCGGCAGCTTCAAACAGGAGGCGCTGCCAGTTGCTGCCATTGGGGCAAGCCAGGTCAAGATTCAGCAAATGCTGGACCGCGTTGGCTACAAATAATCAGCTGTTTTAAAACCAGCCCGGCTGCCGCAAAAGCAGCCGGGCTTTTTTATGGGCCATAATTTCATAGAGGCTTGACGTTTACGTCAACGTCAACTTCGATTTCAATCACCACACAGGGAAAGCATCATGGACATTACAGGCAAAGTTTTTATCGTCACGGGCGGCGCTTCCGGTTTGGGCGAAGGCACAGCGCGCATGCTGGCAGCCAATGGCGGCCATATTGTCATTGCCGACATGCAGGCTGAAAAAGGCCAGGCGATTGCCACAGAAATTGGTGGTGCCTTTGTCAAATGCGATGTGAGCCAGGAAGCAGACGGCCAGGCGGTGGTGGCCAAAGCTGTGTCAATGGGCAAACTGATGGGCCTGGTCAATTGCGCAGGCATTGCCCCAGCTGAAAAAACAGTGGGTAAAAACGGCGCACACAGCCTGGCGGTGTTCAGCAAAACCATCACGGTCAATCTGTTGGGCAGCTTCAACATGATTCGCCTGGCAGCTGACGCCATGGCCAGGAACGAACCTGAGTCCACCGGCGAGCGCGGTGTGCTGATATCTACTGCATCGGTTGCTGCCTATGACGGGCAAATGGGCCAGGCCGCATACAGCGCATCCAAAGGCGGCATTGTTGGCATGACGCTTCCAATTGCCCGTGATCTGGCACGCAATGGCATTCGCAACATGACCATTGCACCGGGCATTTTTGGCACGCCAATGATGTTCGGCATGCCGCAGGACGTGCAGGACTCGCTGGCTGCATCGGTGCCCTTCCCCAGCCGTCTGGGCACGCCCGAAGACTACGCCAAACTGGCCAAACATATTTTCGAAAACGACATGCTCAACGGCGAAGTGATCCGGCTTGACGGCGCCATCCGGTTGGCCCCGCGTTGATCGTTATTTGATAACGCTGAGCACTTCTTTGAACAAAGGATGCTCGGCGCTGCGCAGCCACTCAAATGCCACCATTTCAGTGGTCACCAGCTCGGCACCATTGCCCGCCAGCCGGTCAAACGCCGCGTCGCGGTTGCGCTCGGTGCGTGAACTGCAGGCGTCGGTCACCACCCAGACTTCATACTCCTCTTCCAGCAAATCCAGAGCGGTTTGCAGCAGGCACACATGCGCTTCGCAGCCGGCGATCACAATGGTGTTTTTGCCTTCTTCGGGGGACGGTGCCGCCTTTTGCAGATGCTTGGGTAAGCTGCGGACATTGCCCCGTTGCGGGTCGTTTTGCGGCATTTTGCGCACAGGTGGGCGCAGCCAGTCGCCCAGGCCATCAGCCATCGCGCTGAAATGGGCCTTTGCCAGCGTTTTGCCGCCAGCCAATTCCATTGCCAGCCGCAAGACTTCGACTTGAGGGCCCAGCTTGTCAGGCATTTGCTCCGTCCCCCAGACGGGCACCTGCATCACCTGAGCCAAACGGGCCAGCAGCACGGCGTTGGCAATGACTTGCTCGCCTTCAAATATGGCCGGCATCAAGCGAAGTTGATAGTCAACCAACACCAATTGGCAGTCGTCAGCGTCAAGCAACATCAAATGCTCCTTCAGATAAATAAACAGTCAAAGCCAGACATGGGAATGCTGGGCATAAAAATAGGCCAAATCTTTGATTAAAAGGCATTGCCAGCGCCCATCATATATGCGCTACCAGCTATTGAATGCATAGCAAAAAGTAAAACCCTCAGGCTTGACGTCAAGTCGGGGTTTAGCTCCTGACAGGCGGCTGGGCAAACTTCAGCAACTTGGTGGCTTGCAATGTTTCGGCCAGAAAGCACACCAGCGCCGCCAGAAAACATCCAACGCCTGACAGAAAGCTGATGGGTGCAAGCTTCAAAATGGGCAGTGAACTGGTCTCTGCCAAGAAAAGCAAAATAATTGTCAGGCCAATCAGCATGGCGCACAGCGTCAGCAGCGCAATGCAGCCATTGACCAGCCAGCCTCGCAGACGCAGCTGGTCAAGTTCTGCATACATGCGCTGGCTGCGCACATCGCTGACAGCGCCGGACTCCAGGCGATTTTCGAGAAAACGGGCCCGGTCAATGATGCGGCCCAAGCGGCCAGCGGCCGCCGAAATAATGCCCGAAACCGCAGTCAGCAAAAAAACCGGCGCCACGGCCAGCTGAATGCCATGGGTCACCGCAGAAAGTTCAGTCGCAAAGTTCATTGAAGGTGTTCAATTGGGGGGGGTTATTTCGGCTTTTTATTTTGGCTTTTTATTTCGGTTTTTCAAAATGACTGGCTGCCCAACGCTCGGCACTGGCACGGTTGAGTTTGAAGGACGCGGCAGTTTTGACCTCGGCCAGCAAGGTGCCGCCCTCATCATGGGCACTCAGCGTGGCGTAGGGGTTGTCTTCATCCGGAGTGATGTCCAGACTGACGGTAACGCGCCCGATTGCAGCGGTCACGGTCAGGCTCTGGTGCAGTTCTGAATGCAGCTGCTGCTCATGCCGGCGCACGAACTCCGAGGCAGTTTTAACCAGCGTGTGAAAGGCATTGACATCCAGCGGTTTGGGGTTCTTTTTGTCACGTCCCATGGTCCAGGGGCCAATGAGCGCAGGTTCAGGTTCTCCGTCCTTGATCATGGCCACGGCCCAGCCATCGTCATCTTCATTTTTGATCACTTTGGCGGTCCAGCCGTCAGCCACCCACAAGCGGGCATCGTTGATTTCGTCCGTGTTTTGCATCGGCTTATTATCGGGTCTGCCCAACTGACTTTCACTGCAATGAATGCTGAACAAAACGGACGCTTAACCCGCATCTCGCCCGGCACGCCCTGCGGGCAACTGCTGCGCCAGTACTGGCAGCCGGCAGCGTTGGTGGACGAGTTCAACCCCGCTTTTGATGCGCGCATGGCGCAGCGGCCTGTCAAGGCTGTTCGTTTGCTGGGTCAAGACCTGGTGCTTTTCAAGGATGCAATCAATGGTTGGGGTTTGCTGGACCGGGATTGCGCGCATCGCGGTGCCGATTTGTCGTTTGGCCGCCTTGAATCAGCCGATCAGGGCGGCGGCTTGCGCTGCCCATTTCATGGCTGGAAATTTGCTTCCGACGGCCGGTGCCTTCAAACACCGGCCGAATCTGCAGGCAGCAAACTGTGTGATCGCATCAGGCAGCGCAGCTACCCTGTCGTTGAAAAAAGTGGCGTGCTGTTTGCCTGGCTGGGTGATGAAGGCGTGACGCCGCCGCCTATTCCCGGGTTTGACTGCTTCAAAGCCCCGGCAAGCCACAGTTTTGCCTTCAAGGGTTTGTGGAACGCCAACTGGCTGCAGGCTTTTGAAGTTGGCATTGACCCGGCGCACCCTTCGTATCTGCACCGCTTTTTGCACGATGTTGCTTTGGACGATGTGGGTACCAATGCCGCTGGCAAGCAGTTTCGCAGTGCTGCAGCAGGCACCGCCAACGGTGAAATAAACGGGGAAGAATGGCCTATGACGCGCATCATGCGCGAATTTGCGCAACCTGACATCAGCTTTGTCGACAAACCGTGGGGCATGCAGCTGGCGGCATTGCGGCACATGACAGCTGAATTGACCCATGTTCGTGTGACTCAGGCCATTTTCCCGGCGACGTTTGTCATACCGCTGTCTGACACCATGACCATCACGCAAATGCATGTGCCCGTCGACGACACACACACGTACTGGTACAGCTTTTTCACCAGTTTTGCGGGACCTCAACGCCAATCTGTCAGCACACCACCTGGACCCCATGCGCTCTGACTGGCCTGGTCCCGCGCCTGATGTGTCGTTGATCCATCCCGGCCACAGCCTGCTGTCCGAGCAGTGGACCGACATGTCTGACGAGCAACTGCGCATCGTGCAGAACACCGCGCAGGCACTTGGCTTGCCGCTGCTGTCGCTTGAAATCGAATTTGGCCCAAGCCAGGTGGAAGCCGTTTTTGAGTTTACCGATGCCTTGCCAGCAGCTGACAACATGGTGCTGTTTCGCAGTGCCGTCAAGCAGGCGTTGCACCGCGCGGGGTATCACGCCACATTCATGTGCCGGCCGCCTTTTCAGCACATCATGTCCAGCGGCTGGCATCTGCACCAGTCGCTGACAGACATCAATACCGGCGTCAACGCTTTCACACGTGATGCACCTCTTGCTGGCAGCAACGTACTGCAGGCACAGCATACGCTGTCAACCACTGGCGCGCGCTATCTGGCTGGTCTGCTGGTGCATGCTGGCAGCATGACCGCGCTGTGTACGCCCACCATCAACGGCTACGACCGGTTTCAGGCCAATGCACTGGCCCCCCAGTCCGCCGTGTGGGGGCGGGACAACCGGGGCGCGATGCTGCGTGTGATTGGCGGGCCGGGCGACAAAGGCACGCGCCTAGAAAACCGGCTGGGCGAACCCGCCGCCAACCCATACTTGTACATGGCGTCGCAAATTCATGCCGGGCTGGACGGTCTGGAGCGTCAGCTGACAGCACCACCTGCCAGCACATCGCCTTGCGAAAGCGCCAATTTCAAGCTGCCTACCAGCCTGGGGCAGGCGCTGGATGCCTTGCGCCAGGATGCGACTTTTGCACATGCTTTGGGTACCGACTTTGTTGACTGTTTTACCCAGATCAAACGCCAGGAAATTGCACGTTACAACGCAGCTGATGACAAAGCTGAATGGCAGCGCCGCGAATATTTTGGCCGCATTTGATCCATCGACTTTGATCAAGAACACCAGTCATGAACACCACTCACGAAAAGCAGCCATGAACAACACAATCACCGTTCACTTCACAGCAGCTGATGGCACCAGAACATCGATTGAAGGCAAGACTGGCAAGAGCCTAATGGACGTCGCCACTTCAAAAAACCTGAGCGGCATTGCAGCGGACTGCGGGGGACTGATGACTTGCGCAACCTGCCACGTGATCGTGGACCCAGCATATGCATCGCAACTGCCACCTGCTGATACCGAAGAGCTTGCCATGCTGGCTTTCACAGCCGTCCCGCGCCAGCCCAACAGTCGCCTGAGCTGCCAGATTGTGCTCAGCGCTGCACTGGATGGCTTGAGCGTGACACTGCCAGCCAGTCAATATTGAATTTTCTGGCTTCTGCGCAAGTTACCCCGGTTTAGCCAGCTTCTCATGCCCGGAAACCAGCTTGTGAAGCAGCTTTGTAAACAGCACGCGTTCAGCTGCATCCAGCGGTGCGATGATTCGCAGCTGCGCCTTGGCGACCGCGCGTTTCATGCCAAGAGCTGTTGCCTGACCCGCCGGCGTGATCCACAACAACTTGCGCCGTTTGTCGTTCGCATCCGCTTTGTGCGTCACCCATCCCTTGGCTTCAATTCGCCCGACCACCGAGCCAAACGTAGCAGGGTCAAACGCCACCCGGTTTGACAGCGTGATCTGGTCTTTACCTGGGTCATCCATCAATGCATTCAAAATGGCAAACTGCACCGGAGTCGCGTCGAAGTCTATGGTTTTTTCCATAAAAACAGAAATTGCCAACTGCTGCGCCCGCCGGATCAAAAACCCCGGCGCCTCACCGAACTTGAAACTTTTAGTCATCAAGCAAGTTTGAAGCCTGTGTCGCCGGGCAAACTGATATGCATGCTTATTGATTCGGGGATAAAAATTTGGTCGATTGTTCACATCAAATCCAGCGCAAAACTGGTTAAATAGAGTTTTAGTTTTACAGGCCAGAACATGAAGCACTTATCACAGCCATTGGACTTTCCCCGCAAACATTTGAGCACCAACAATGCCATTGCTATTTTTTTGGTAGCTGCATGCGCCCTTTCTTCCTCCGCTTCAGCACAAAAACCCGTAAAAAAATCTGATACTGCAGCTGTCTGGCCAACCAAACCGGTGCGTATCCTGGTCGGCTTTGCTGGTGGCTCCACACCCGACATGGCAGCCCGCACGCTGGCTGAACCCCTGTCAAAAATCCTGGGTCAACCTGTCATCATTGAAAACAAGCCAGGTGCATCGGGCAACATTGCCGCTGATCAGGTTGCCAAAGCTCTTGATGATCACACGCTTGGCGTTGTCATCAACGGGAACCTGACATCTGCCAGGCTGCTGAACCCAAAGCTTGCGTACGACCCCGCCAAAGATTTCACGCCCATTTCATTGTTGACAACAGCGCCGCTGGTGCTGGTTGCGCAGCCCAACCTGCCATCAGGTAGCGGCTTTTTTGACGCAGCCCGCAACGGTGGCGACAAGTGGAATTACGGCTCGGTTGGCAATGGCTCTGTCGGTCATCTGGGCATGGAGCTGCTGAAGTCCAAGACGGGTGACCTCAGGGCTGTACACATTCCGTATCAGGGAAACCCGCAGGTCGTGACAGCACTGCTGGGCGGGCAAATCCAGATGGCACTGATGCCGCCGGGCATTGCATTGCCCCAAATCCGCGCAGGCAAGCTCAAGGCCATCGGCTTGACCAGTGGCCGCAGCCTGCTGGCATCAGACATCGCGCCGCTGGCAGATTCTGAAGTGCGAAACTTCAACCTTGAAGTCTGGACGGCGCTGGTGGGCCCCGCCAATCTGTCCAAAGCTGCACAAACCCGCCTCAATGCCGAGGTGTCAAAAATTATCCGGGATGCGGACACCCGTCAAAAACTTTTCAACCAGGGCTGGCAGGCAGTGGGAACATCGCCTGAAGGTTTGACCAGCCGGATCAAGAGCGAAACAGCGATCATGGGCGGCATCATCGCCATGCGCGGCATCAAAGTGGAATGAGGCTGAAGGCCATGCAGTCTGTTCACGAGAGTGCACGGGATGTTCCGGTTTATGGAGAGTTTGATGTCGTGGTGCTGGGTGGCGGGCCGGCGGGCCTGGCTGCCAGCGTGAGTGCCAGCAACAACGGCGCTTCGGTTCTGCTGGTTGAACGCTACGGCTTTTTGGGCGGCATGGGAACTGCGGGCGGGGTAACCAATTTTGCAGGGCTGTATGGCCGTAAAAATGGCGAAATGCGGCAAGTCGTTCATGGTGTGGTCGATGAATTGCTGGCCCGCATGGCCAGCATGGGCGGACTGAACAGGCCGCAGGACGGCATGCAAGGCCGCATACGCGTTCAGTCTTACGATGTTTCTATTTTGAAATGCGCAGCCGACCAGATGCTGGTGGCCAGCGGTGTCCAGATCTTGTTTCATGCATGGGCAGCTGCGGTGGTGATGCAGGAATCAAAAATAGATGCACTACTGGTTGAAACAAAATCGGGCCGCAGGGCTGTCAGGGCGGCAAACTTTATTGATTGCTCGGGCGATGCAGACCTGGCTCACTTTGCAGGAGTGCCTTGCGAGGTGGGTGATGGCCAGGGAAGCGGGCTGTTTCCAACCACCATGTTCCGGGTTGGGCATGTCGAGCCTGATGCTGCATTGAGTGCCGTGGGTGAATTTGCTGCCATCAATCAGGCAATGGCCAAAGCACAGGAAGACAAGCCTGGCAAATACCGATTTCCGCGTGAGGGTGCGATCCTCCGGCCACAAAAAAATCCAACGGAATGGCGTGCCAATGTCACCCAGATTGCCAATGCGCAAGGCAATGCCATGGACGCCACAGACGCCCGGCAGCTCAGTGATGGCGAGCTGGCAGGCCGACAGCAAGTCATGGACTATTTTGATTTTTTGCGCCACGAAATCCCGGGCTTTGCCAACGCATCTCTGGTCGACATTGCCGCGCAAATCGGCATTCGTGAAAGCCGGCGTGTTGTGGGCCAATACGTCCTGACGGGTGAAGATATTTTGGCTTCGAGCCGGTTCAACGATGTGATCGGCATCAACGCCTGGCCAATGGAGCTGCACGTTGCGGGCAAAATTGAATGGCAGTTTCCACGCAATTCGGGCACAGCCGACGGGCAGGTTGACAACGACCTGCCCTGGCGCATGCTGGTGCCAAACGAGGTTAAAAACCTGCTGGTTGCAGGCCGCTGCGCGTCGATGACGCATGAAGGCCAGTCTGCCGCGCGCGTGAGCGGCAGTTGTTTTGTGATGGGTCAGGCAGCGGGCACAGCTGCGGCCATGCTGGGCGCCTCGCAAAGCTTTATTGACATGGATGTCAAGGCTTTGCAGCACAGGCTCAAGCATGACGGTGCCTGCCTTGACTGATAAAGGCTGACATGACACCTTCTGACAATCACGCAGAGCGCAAAGCTTTTTACGACACCATCAGCCAGCGCAATTTAAGCCCGTTGTGGGAGGTTTTGCATGCACTTGTCCCCAGCGCACCCAACACGCCCTGTGTTCCCGCCTGCTGGAAATACTCGGACATCCAGCCGTTTTTGCGCGCAGCGGGCCAGCTCATCACCGCTGAAGAAGCTGTGCGCAGGGTGCTGATTCTTGAAAACCCGGCACTCAAAGGCCAGTCCTGCATCACCCAGTCGCTGTATGCCGGCTTGCAGGTCATCCTGCCGGGCGAAGTGGCACCGGGTCACCGCCATACACAAAGTGCCTTGCGCTTTGTAGTAGAAGGCCAAGGCGCATACACCGCTGTCGATGGCGAGCGATGCCGCATGGCACCGGGTGACTTCATCATCACTCCCAGCTGGACCTGGCACGATCACGGTCACTCTGGCAAAGTTGAAGTCGATGAGCCGGTGGTCTGGCTGGATGGGCTGGACATTCCGATGCTGAAATTTTTTGATGCAGGCTTTGCCGAAAACGGCAGCGCTGCCAGCCAGCGCGCGACAAAACCCGAAGGCGTCAGCCTGCACAAATATGGCGCCAACATGATGCCTGTGCGGCACCAGTCGCCTTTTGGCCAGACGTCTCCCATCTTCAGCTATCCCTACGACCGCACGCGAGAGGCGCTACACAATCTGGAGCAACACGCAGAGGTCGATGCGTGGGACGGCGTCAAGCTGCGTTATGTCAACCCGGCGACGGGCGGCTCGCCCATGCCCACGATGGCCACCTTCATGCAGCGCTTGCCAGCCGGTTTTGAAGGCAAGCCGTACAGGCAAACCGACGGAGAAGTGTTCAGCGTGGTTGAGGGCCAGGGCAGCATCAGCATCGAACACAGCGGCAAAACCCTTGTGTATCAATTCAGTCCACGTGACCATTTTGTGGTGCCGTCGTGGCACACTGTTCGATTGAATTCGCAATTGGGATGTGTGCTGTTCAGTTTTTCAGACCGACCGGTGCATCAGGCGTTGGGGATACACAAAGAAGAAAGAATGTCATGACAAATTCACCCGCTTATGTTTTTACCCCGCCTCCTGTCGTTTCAGTGCCAGTGGCTGGCAGCACGCACCGCTATGCCGTTCACCGCGTGTACTGTGTCGGCCGCAACTACGAGGAACACGCCAAAGAAATGGGCTTTACCGGTCGGGAGCCACCCTTTTTCTTTTTGAAACCAGCCGACGCCATTGTGGCGGTAGATGCTGGAACTGTTGGGACCCTCCCCTATCCGAGCCTGACGAAAAATTTCCACCATGAAATTGAGTTGGTGGTGGCAATAGGGACAGGCGGCAAAGACATCAAAGCTGCTGACGCCCACGCGCACATCTTTGGCTATGCAGTTGGACTGGACATGACGCGCCGCGACTTGCAAGGCGAGATGAAAAAAGCTGGCCGCCCGTGGTGCATCGGCAAAGGCTTTGACCATTCGGCACCTATTGGTCCCATCACACCCACCGCTTTGGCTGGCGATGTCAATCATGCTGATTTATTTGTGCAGGTCAACGGCACAGACCGCCAGCGCAGCAACGTTGCCAAGCTGATCTGGAATGTGGCTGAGACCATTGAGCATCTGTCCGCTGCCTGGGAGCTGATGCCGGGCGACCTGATTTACACCGGAACGCCTGAGGGTGTGGCAGCGGTCGTTACAGGCGACATCCTGGTTGGCAGCGTCGCCGGTCTGGGCGAACTGCACATCAAAGTCGTTTAAAACCCAATTGATTCGGGCGTTAGCAGCTATGAAAATATTATCAAATCTGGCCAAGTCCTGTGCCATTTTGGCGGGCTTGCTGCTGATATTCATCACGCTCATGACGTGTGTCAGCATCATCGGGCGCGACCTGGTTGGCAAAACCATTGTGGGCGACTTTGAGCTCTCTGGTGCAGCAGCGGGTGCCGCGATTGCGCTGTTCATGCCCTGGTGTCAGGTCAAACGGGGCAACATTGTGGTGGACTTTTTTACCACCCGGGCGTCCCCTGCTGCGCAGCTTGCACTCGACCGCACGGGCGCTTTGCTGCTGGGTTGCGTGATGGCATTGATGGCCTGGCGCACCACCCTAGGCGGCCTGAATTCGTTTCGCACCCATTCTGAAACACAAATTTTGGGCTTGCCCGAGTGGATTGTTTACGCCGTGATGGTGCCGCCGCTGGCCCTGACGGTGCTGATTGCGCTGCACCAGGCCATTTTCGGGTTTGAAAAACCAACGACTGAAGACAACCCAGAGCTGGCCGTATGAGCGCGATTCAAATGGCTTTGACGATTTTTGGCATCATGCTGGTGCTGATGGCCCTGCGGGTGCCGATTGCCATCACCATGTTTGCTGCGGGCGGCATTGGCTATGTCATGCAAACCGGCTGGAGTCCGCTGGCCAATTTTTTGAACAGCCAGGCGTTTGCGCGTTTTGCCAGTTACGACCTGTCAGTCATTCCTCTTTTTATTCTGATGGGGCATTTCGCCACGCAGGGCGGCATCAGCAAGGCACTGTTTCAGTTTGCCTCCAGTGTCATGGGCCGCTTCAAAGGTGGCCTGGCGATGGGTGCCGTGCTGGCCTGCGCGGCTTTTGGAGCCATTTGCGGATCGTCTGTCGCCACAGCTGCCACCATCACCAATGTGGCGTACGACGAAATGCGCAAACACGGCTACTCAGGCCGCCTGACCACGGGCACGCTGGCTGCGGGCGGAACTTTGGGCATCTTGATCCCACCATCTGTGCCGCTGGTGATCTACGCCATTTTGACCGAGCAAAACATTGCCAAGCTGTTTGCAGCGGCGATGGTGCCGGGCATCATTGCCATGCTGGGTTACATGATTGCCATCAGCATTTACGTGCGGCTGGTACCTGGCCACGCGCCCGAAAACACCCGTGTCGCCAGGACAGATATGGCACAGGCGCTCAAAGGCATTGGGCCTATTGCTGTCATTTTTGTGATTGTGTTTGGCGGTATTTATGGCGGATTTTTTACCCCGACAGAAGGTGCGGCGGTGGGTGCATTTGCCACGTTTGTGGCAGCGCTGGCCAAGCGCGAGATGACCTGGGAGAAGTTCAAAAACTGCTTTTATGCCACGGCTGAAAGCTCGGCCATGATCTTTCTGATTTTTCTTGGTGCGGATTTGATGAACTCAGCACTGGCATTGACGCAGGTGCCTTCGCAGTTGGCGCAGGTTGTGGGCTCCTGGGGCTTGTCGCCCGTCATGGTGGTGGCGGCCATCATGCTGTTTTATGTGGTGCTCGGTGCGGTGATGGACGAGCTGAGCATGATCTTGCTGACCATTCCGATCTTTTTCCCGATGGTCATGGGCCTGGACTTTGGGATGAGCAAGGAAAACACCGCGATCTGGTTTGGCATCATGGTGCTGATGACTGTTGGTTTTGGCATGCTGGCACCGCCGGTGGGGCTGAACGTGTATGTTGTCAACGGCATGACCAAAGGCAAGGCCAATGCGGTGCCGATTGCCGAAAGCTACAAGGGCGTGATGCCGTTTTTGGTATCGGATACGATCCGAACGGTGGTGCTGTTGCTGTTTCCAGGCATCTCACTTTGGCTGGTGAAGTACATCACCTGACCGCAATTCATAACTTTCAACACAACTCCGGGACACTTCAACTTATGTTTCAGCGATCTGCGATTGCTCTGCTGCTGATTGCAGCTGCAACAATGCCTTTGGCACAGCCCTACCCAAACAAACCCATCACGCTGGTGGTTCCCAATCCGCCCGGCGGATTTGTGGATGCGTCAGCGCGCATTTTGTCCGACGCGCTGGCCAAGGTCACCGCCCAAACTGTGGTGGTTGACAACCGGGGCGGTGGCAGCGGTAACGTGGCCTACCAGGGCGTGGCGCGTGCAGCACCCGACGGCTATACGCTGCTCAACTCCTATTCGGCGTACCACGTTGGCAACCCGAATCTGACGCCCAAGCTGCCCTGGTCTCAAAAAGATTTCGTATCGGTTGCATTGATCACGGTTGCCACCAACGTTGTGGCTGTACACCCATCAGTGCCTGCCAACAATCTTGGCGAATTCATCAAATACCTCAAAGCAAACCCGGGCAAGCTCAGTTATGCCAGCCAGGGCAATGGCTCGCTGTCGCACATTGGCACGGAGATGTTCAAACAACTGACGCAAACCAGCATGGTGCACATCCCGTACCGCGGTTCTGGCCCGGCGTTGCAAGATGTGCTGTCAGGTCAGGTACAGGTGTTCATCACCACGCCCCCGTCTGTCATGGGGCAAATCCAGGTGGGCAAACTCAAGGGACTGGCCGTTGCAGGGAAAACCCGCCACCCCGGGCTGCCTGGCGTACCCACCACCGCAGAAGCCGGTCTGAAAGGCTTTGAACTCGAAGCATGGATTGGCATTTTCGCGCCAGCAGGAACACCTGCCGACATCGTGGCCAGGCTCAGCAGTCAGATCAAAGCAGCACTGGAGTTGCCTGAAACCAAAACACGTGCCGACACAGCTGGCATTGAGCTGCGCTACCTCAACCCCACAGGACTGGACACCCTGGTGAAAAAGGACACCGAGTTTTGGGCAAAAACCATTCAGTCGTCAGGTATCAAAGCCGAATAAGCAGAGAAGTTTTGTCACAGGGCATTCACGGGTTTTCAAAACCTGGCGCTGCATTTAAATTTCACCTCGTCAAGTTACTTGTTTTAAGGAAACACCATGATCGCCAGACGCACTGTTCTCAAATCCGGTGCTGCCGCCGCACTGGGTGCGCCTGCGCTCTCGGGCATGGCTCAGCAAGCGGTCACGCTCAAGTTTCATACCTTCATGTCGCCGCAATCCAATGTGTGGCTGACCATGCACAAACCGTGGATGGACAAGGTTGAAAAAGAGTCCGGCGGGCGCATCAAGTTTGAAGGCTACCCGGCCATGCAACTGGGCGGCACCCCGGTGCAGTTATACGACCAGGCCAAAGACGGGGTGGTCGACGTGGTGTGGACATTGCCCGGCAACACGGCTGGCCGGTTTCCACGAGTGGAAGTGTTCGAACTGCCTTTTATGATGAACAACGCTGAAGCAACCTCCAAGGCTTATTGGGAGTATTTTCAAACCGTGGCTGTTGATGAGTTCAAGGACACACAGGTCATTGCTGTGCATGTCCATGGCCCGGGAGTTATTCATACCGCTGACAAAGCGGTCAAGTCAATTGCCGACATGCGCGGCATGAAGCTGCGTGGCCCCACCCGCCAGGTCACCAAGTTGCTGGGTGTGCTGGGCGCCACGCCTGTTGGCATGCCGCTGCCAGGTATTCCTGATGCGTTGAGCAAAGGCACCATCAACGGCTGTGTGATCCCATGGGAAGTGGTGCCGTCCGTCAAGGTCAACGAGCTGACCAGATTCCATGCTGAATTTGAGCCGGCAGGTGGCAGTCTTTACACCACGACTTTCGTGATGGCCATGAACAAGGCCAAGTACAACAGCCTGGCACCTGACCTGAAAAAGGTCATTGACAACAATTCAGGCATGGCAACTTCGGCTTTGCTGGGCAAAACCCAGCAGGGCAATGACGGCATTGGCCGCAAGTCAGCCAGCGACCGTGGCAATACAATTTACACCGTCAGCGTGGCAGAGGCGCAAGACTTCCGCCGCAAAGCCCGTGCTGTTGAAGTGGAATGGGTGGAAGACATGAACAAAAAAGGCTTTGACGGCAAAAAGCTGCTGGACGCTGCCAAAGCCCTGATTGAAAAGCACGGCAAAACCACAAAAGCTTGACACGATTCGCTATTTGGGAAAAGACCGGTTTGTAGCCGGTTTTTCACATTTGAAACTGATTTAATTGACTTTTTATGCTAGCAGGCCAACAAAAATGGGCGTTAGCAGCTCTTAATATAATAGCAAACAAGACGTGGGTGCCACACATCAGGCAGCCTGGTCAATGACGCAATTCTGGGCGCGTTAAAAACCTGGCGCACAGGCTGATCAACACCAGATGAGGCGCTGTCAAAGCTGCAAAACTCACGATCAGCCAACGCAAGGCGGCTGCTGGGTCAAGGGTTTCAGCACTGGTTGACACAAAGCGCCAACCCAAGCCCGCGCCCATGAGCCATGTGATGAAAGTGGTCAACGCGATGACCGCAACTGCCTTTTTAACGGGTATTTTCGAAGCAGCTGGAAAGCACGCTTGCCACACCCGGTAAATGTGTACGGGCGCGTGATAAAAACCAAAGTAGATTGCAAACGCCATCAATGGCGAAAAAACAATATAAAGCGCAGTGCAGCCCAGCACCTCGTACCATGCACGGCGCATTGAGCGCATTTGAGGCAGGCCGTACACCACCAGCCAGACTGCCAACGTGCCAAGCCATACCCAGGCCAGCACGTGCCACCCGCGCAGGCCCAACTCGGGAATAACACCGGCCAGAGTAGCTGCAAACTGGGCAGGTGCCAACCACACCGGCAGCATGACAGGCGCACCACCCACAGCAGCGCGGGTCAACAGGCTTTGATGAAGTGACAGTTCTTTCCAGTGACCATAAGGCTCGCCAAAATGCCAGACAGACATCATCAGCAATGCGGCCAAAGCCACGCTGACAACAGCACTTAAAATCCAGCCCAACACCAGTACCAGCAAAAAATACGCTGTAAACATAAGAGCAATTTGCGCCCGTTTTACAAAGCGTTGGGGCAACAGTACTGCATCAAGTGCACCATGGACAAAGCCAACCGTCAAAGTGGTCATCAGCAGCGCCCACAAGCCAGCCAGCGGCACTGTCCGGTCAAGCCACAGCAGGAGTCCCACAACTGCAAACGCTGCAAATAATGCAATTGCTGTCAAGGCCGAAAACCTGCTTTTTTCAATCAACGGATCAACCTGTCAGAGCGCGATGGGCTGCACGCAAGAAATGCCATTTGGGCAGTTGCAGGCTGACACTCAACCGCTGCAGCATCGTTGGCCGGCCGGTCAAAAAAGCAACCAGGGTTTCTGCAGCCACGCCCTTGAACATCGCCAGGAAAAATTCGGGCGCTCGAGGCCAGTCGGCAACGAGTCCACCACAAAATATTTTGTCCATCCAGCCGTCCAGCCAGTCGGGACGATAAGGCGGTACGCGCACATCGGCCAATGGAACAGTGGCAAAACAGCCGGCGATGCGTCTGGCATCGGCCAGAGTTTCGAGAAATGCAAAACCTGTCGAGGAACGAAGTGTTCCTGCAGCCCTGCCAAGAGAAACCCTTTTATGACTGCCATCCGTTTTTACGTAGGTACGCGGCATGGACTGCAAATCAAGACAGCCTTGTTCACGGTACACGCGCTTGTATGTGGTCAGTCCATATCGGTCTTGAAGATAAGTCTGCAATTCTGCTTCGTAGTCGGGACGATGTGCATATGCTGACATCCACGTTGTTTCTATCAGTGCTTGCCGCTTCCCGTATGGAAGCACGTAAAGAAAGTGCAATCCGGTGTTTGTTGACTGAAAATCCATCAGCTCAACTGTGCTGTCGTCAAAACAATCACTTGAGGTGACAATTTCCCAGCCCACAAAGTGCTGGCACAGCGAGTTGGCGTCCGGTGCTTTCAAGGGGCGTGCGTCCATCACCCAGTGACTGCGCAGGCTGGTGTTGTCATCCAGCAGTACGGTCTGAACAGGTCCGTCCTGAATGTCCCGAACCGCCGTGCCCATTTTGAGATGGACGTTTGGCGCAGCCGCAATTTGCTGCTGGGCATATGCATAAAACACATCCGCATCCATCGTGCAGTAGGCAACAGTTGAGTTCTGGCGGGTTTTTTGCACCGCGTGCCGGCCATTAAAGCCAACCCGCCATTTGTGCCATCGCTTTCGTTCAAGGGCAGAGTAACGATGTGGCTGCGTGGACCAGTAGCTCCAGGTTCTGTCCCGAAGGTACTCTGTGCGCTTTTCAATCACCAGCACCCGCAGGTGAGCACATTCAGGTTGCGCTAACTCAACTGCCAGCGCAAGTCCGCTCAGGCCACCACCGACAATCACCACGTCCCACTCGGTCATGTTACGGTCAGCGCCAGGTATGGACAAAGGCATTCAATAAAGCGGCTTTGCACAACCCATGCAAAGCCAACGGCTGCATGCGCGGCCGATTACAGCTGCTGCATTGCGTCGCGGATTTTTTGTTCACGGACAATCTGGCGAACCGTATAAATGGCAACCATGCCAAAGCCGACTTTGTTAAACAGGTCGGCAAAGTTGTACACCAGTTCGCGGCCAATTCTCAAATCTGCAGAATTTGAAATGAGGGTCAACAAGTAGCCCAGCGGATAGATGGCCCAGCCGAGAACGATGAACAACTTCAAACGGCTTAAGCCGACCTTTACAGGCCCCAACTTGTTGGTTGCTGCGTTGGACACTGCGGTGTACAAAATAAAGATAATGAACAGCCAGGCCAGGCAGCTCACCCCGAACATGGCCCATCCAATGACTGTTGCGCCCTTGGAAAAATTGATCGATGTCTCCCCTGCAAAGCCGAACACGATCATCATGATGTCGGCTACGATCACCAAAAGCGCGACCGCTGGCGCCTCTTCACCGCCCAGCATTTCCGGGAACTTGAGCACCAGCAAAGGTGTTGTCACAAGCCAGTCAACGTAGCGCAGCACAGTTGGGTAATCACCCTTGGCAAGTGCGTCCGTACCAATGCCGTATTTGTAATTGATGATGCCGTACATGATGGCTGCCATCAGGCAGTAAACGGCTGATGTCACCGCATTGGACTGGTGTTCAATGGGCAACGTGCTTTTGATCAGCGTGAAATAGTAGGCACCTCCTACCATGCCGATAAATCCCATTAAAAAAGAAAATTGCGTGGCCATGATCAAGTCGAATTGCATGGAAGCTCCTGGCTGGTTAGTTGAATAAGTTTGAATGGAAAAAGTAAAAAGTTAGGCAATTCAGCTGGACAGAACCGCATATCGGGATCCAAACTTTTCTGCAGCGTCCCGATTGGTGTAAATGGTGATAATTTTTTTGATTCCCATCATGGTTGAAAAGAGATCGTCGCGCGTACGGCAAACCTGTATTTTGTTGACGACAGGCGCAGCATCTGCGCCCAGCAAAGCGCTGACATCGCGAATCATGCTGTTTTTGTAGTTGTCCAGGTCAGGAAACGCGTTGGCTGGCGCTGCATATTGCTGGCCAGATAGCTGCGGCGAGTAGGCAAAGTTGTTATTCGACTGCTGCAGAGTTGGCTGCGTCTGTGCAGGAGCTGAAAAGTTGGCACCGTTGGACACGCGCATCTGGCCAATGTCCACCACATTGGCTGCCACACCTGACACTTCAATGAATCCCTGGCTGCACAAACCTTGCAAAACAGCTTGCATAGACGGCAAGTTTTGATGACGGCTCACCAATTGATCGACAGACGCATCACCGTCGACAACAAGCAGATAGCTCATCAGCCGAAGTGGCAAACCTCCTGACTTGAAAGCTATCTCATCGATACCTTTGAGTGATTGGCGATAAATGGTCGACATGTGGCCTCCTGAAAATGGATTCAAATTAACGGCATAAAGCCAGATTCGCCGTTGTGTGCATCAATGCGCGGCAAGCGAGACAGTGGATCGCCCTGCAAAACCGACTGTTCAAATCCTGAAACCGCTTTGGCAGAAATAGTGCCAGCCCGTTTCACGTATCCCATCCGTTCAAGTATCAGGAATTTCTCTTCGAGCGGGTCGAAGGCCTTCAAAAAAGGCACGTACTGTGCCACTGGACAAATACCGTCAACCATTGTTAAAACTGTTTTCAGGGACAGAGCCAATGAACCTGACTCGCTGCGCAGTGCAGAGTAGCCTGTTGGTGTGATGTTAAAAACCACGTCTGAAAGCTGGCTCATAAACTGCGGCTCCCCGATTTTGTATTCACGATCATTGCTTTACAAATGCTCGCGCAATGTTGACTTGATGCTGTTCAGGTGATCGGCACCTGCTTTCCCCAGATTCGAAACCATTTGCTCATATCCACCCAGAGTGGCTGCCAGCACCTCCAGCGACGTGATCTCTTCAATTTCTTTGAGGATCTGAAAGGATTGCTCCGGTGAATGCATCAGCACAAAATCTGCCATCTCGTTAAGAACTGACTCAAGAACTTTATTTCCTGAAAAATTATCAGGACTATTTGAAAAGTTCGCCGCTTTGGTGTTTAAGTGATTGCTGGTCGCGGATGGAGGTGCTGTAGGGATAAATGGAACAGCATTTTTCAGATTCGTCTTCAAAGACGCTACGTCCAGTGGATGGTGGGTTGATGACCAATCGCGTTCCTGCTGATTTTTTGTATGTAAATCCACGAAATGATTGTTTTCGTCAAAGTCGTCTGTCGCTCTTTCTGCTGTGTACCCCAACAAACCTGCCATTTCGAGTGATCGTAAAATTGCGCGAACATCACCAAATGAATGTAAATTTCGTTCAAATACTTCCGTTGAGGTCTTGCCATCTATGACTTTTAAGATTGACTTGAGCTTGCGTGGCAGTGCTGATTGGCTGCTGTATGCCGCCTGTTGTCCCTCGTCAGTTCTAAAATAAATCATCGTTCAAGTTGGTCGACGGGTAAGTTTTGTGCCATCATATTTCTTATCGTACACATAAAAAGCCAATTTTTGTAGTAATAAATCAAGAAATGCAAATCGATATGAAGAATACGGAATTAGTTTTGCAATGCAAATATTTTTAACGGGTCATCAAATTCCGCCAGAATATTCGTGATAGCCACGCGACCATTGGTAAAACAATGCGATCTCCTACACTTGGCTGATGAAACCAGCAGCCATTAAATTTTGCCGCGCTTGCGGCTCAACGGTTGAATACCGCTTACCCGACGACGGCGACACAAAATTGCGTGCAGTTTGTTCAAGTTGCCACTTGGTGCATTACGAAAATCCCCTCAACGTGGTCGGAACTGTTTGTACTTGGGGAGCCAGCGCGGAGCAGGTCTTACTTTGCAAACGAAACATTGAGCCGCGCAAGGGCAAATGGACATTGCCTGCTGGCTTCATGGAGCTGACTGAAACAACAGCTGAGGGCGCCGCACGCGAAACAAGGGAAGAAGCTGGTGCAAAATTTGAGATGCAGGGTCTTTTTACCTTGATGAACGTTGCAAAGGTGGGTCAGCTGCATTTGTTCTACAGGGCAAAGCTGCTCAGCACTGAATTTGATCCAGGATTTGAAACCATGGAAGCAAGATTGTTCAGTGAGTCAGAGGTGCCGTGGGATGAAATTGCTTTTCAGACCGTCAGGGAGACCCTGAAATTTTACTTTGCGGATCAGAAAACGGGACAATTTGCATTTCATGTTGCGGATATTGCCTGACGTCCGCCACATGGACGTCTTGATCCTTTTCACCCAGGCATAAAAAAGCCCGACAAGATGCCGGGCTGAGTTAACTGTTTGGTCGGTGTGAAAGGATTCGAACCTTCGACCCCTTGCACCCCATGCAAGTGCGCTACCAGGCTGCGCCACACACCGAACAATTTCATTATAGCGTTGCGCTTGGTGACCTTCAGTGCGTTGAACCCAGCAGATCCCGAATTTCAAACAGCTCACGTCGAACGAGCAGAAGCCGCTGCTGCGCAGCAATTCCTGTTGGCAGATCTAGCGCATCTGCAGGCGTCTCACTTTCTTCAAAATCCACTGAATCTTCGAATTCGCCCAAGCTGTCCAGAACTGAATCGGAAGCGTCAGTAACGTCGATACCATCAAGCATGACCTCGCCGTTGCGATGTTTGTCGGTTTCGGTTTGGACAATTTCATGGAGCTTGTTGCGAGCGCCGCTGATTGTGAAACCCTGGTCGTATAACAAATCGCGTATCCGCCGAATCATCAGCACTTCGTGATGTTGGTAGTAACGGCGGTTGCCACGTCTTTTCATCGGGCGTAACTGCGTGAACTCTTGCTCCCAATATCGAAGCACATGAGGTTTGACGCCGCACAAATCACTGACTTCACCAATCGTGAAATAGCGTTTTGCGGGAATGGGGGGGAGTGAATTCTCCAATTAGATCAATGCGCTATAGCGGAAAGCTGTAAATTTACTCTAAGTTCAAACTTAGTGCAAACCTGGCGCTAACTTAATCCAAAAGGTGGCGACTATTTTTCTTTGGTGTTGCTTTGGTACAAAATAATGACGCGTTTATACAAAAACGTCATGAGCGGCATCATCAACCTGCAACGCTGTCGCCCTGAATTTGCCCCTTGAGTTTGTGGCTGGCATGAAAAGTCACCACACGTCTGGCATCAATGGGAATCGCTTCACCCGTTCGTGGGTTACGTCCAGGACGAGGTGCCTTGGTGCGTATTTGAAAATTTCCAAAACCAGATATTTTGACGTCTGTTCCTTCCACCAGCTGATCAGATATCTGGTTAAAAAAAGCGTCAATCATGTCCTTCGATTCGCGCTTGTTCAAACCAATCTGCTCAAACAGCAAATCGGCCAGATGCGCTTTTGTCAATGCCGGGGTTTCCAGGCTTTCGATTAAAAATTCCACCTTGTCCCTTTGTAAGCGCTTCTTGATTATTTTGTCTTGTTGCTGCCGCTTTCAGCGCAAACGGGCACCGAGCGTGGCTTGCAAGTGTTTGATAACAGCCTGAGTTGCACTTTCTATCATGTCGTCTGTCAGTGTAGTTGTATGGCTGGACAACACCAATCGCACTGCCAGACTCTTTTCGCCCAATTGCATTCCTGCCTGGCCAGCAGCATCAGGTTTTGGCCGGTAAATATCAAACAGCACCGCATCCGTCAGCAAGCCGTTGATCGACGCTGCAAATATGGCTGTCATTAACGCTGTATGGGTCACAGTTTCAGTCACGATGACGGCGATGTCGCGCTCGACTGGCTGAACTTTGCCAACGGCTTTGTAGGCTGGAACCCGCCGCGTCAAGACAGCGTCAAGGTCCAGCTCAAACATAATTGGCGCTTGTGAAAACTCATAATTTTGACGCCATTTGGGATGCAGTTCACCCACAAATCCAATCGTCTTGTGGCCGACCGACACACTGGCACAACGCCCTGGGTGCATGGCCGGATGCGTTGCTGCAGCAAAAGTCGCCTTGAATGGTGCCAGCAACGCCTCTACGTCCGACTTCACATCAAAAAAAGTTGCGGCTTTGTCTGGCTGGTGCCAGCTCGGAATTGTTCGCGACCCAAACACCAGGCCTGCTACCCGCATGGGTTGGTCGAAGCCAGCGACAGTGGTATCGGTATTGCGACTTTCAGCATCTCGCAAAAACACCCGCCCCAGTTCAAAAATATTGACCCGCGCCGCTTTGCGGTCGAGATTGAATTTCAAAACTTGTAGCAGCGAGCCCAACAGCGACGAGCGCATCACGCTCATATGACTTGCAATCGGATTCAACAACTTGACAGGATTCAGATTGCCAGCAAGTTCATGCTCCCAGCGCTCTTCAACAAAACTGAAATTGATGGTCTCCTGATACCCCAGCGAGGCCAGCCTGCGGCGAACAGCAAACGGGCTGCGTTCTGCTTCAGGTTGCAGTTTGGCTGTAATCGGCGCCAGTGGAGGCAGCTCTGGCAGGTTGTCATAACCGATCATGCGCACCACTTCTTCAATCAAATCCTCTTCAATTTGCAAATCAAACCGGTAGCTGGGCGGAATAACGGTTAACGTGCCATCGCCTTCAACGGCTTGCAAACCAAGCCGGGTGAGCACGTCCAGACATTGGGCTTGCGTGACAACCATGCCGATGACCTTGCAAGCTCGTGCCACCCGCAAAGTGACAGGTTTTGCAACAGGCATGTTGACCTGTATGTCGTCCAGTGGGCCACACACTGTTTGTGGCGTCCCACAAATGTCAACGACGAGCTGGCTGATGCGATCAATGTGCTCAACCGTATTGCCGGGGTCAACACCGCGTTCAAACCGATGACCTGCATCGGTTGAAAAGTTGTAGCGTCGTGAACGGCCAGCAATAGCTTTGGGCCACCAGAAAGCAGCTTCAACGTAAATATGAAGTGTTTTGTCAGACACCGCAGTTGCGTCGCCGCCCATGATTCCGGCCAGTGACTCAACCTGGGAATCATCGGCAATCACGCCAACTTTTTCGTCAACAGTCACAGTATTGCCGTTGAGCAGCTTGAGTGTTTCGCCCGGTTTGCCCCAGCGCACATTCAATCCGCCATGAATTTTGTCCAAGTCAAAAATATGCGAGGGCCTGCCAAGTTCAAACATCACATAGTTTGAAATATCCACCAGCGCCGTCACACTGCGTTGACCACAGCGAGCCAGACGGTCTACCATCCACTGCGGTGTTTTGGCTTGGGTATTGAGATTTTTAATGACCCGGCCTGAAAAGCGGCCGCACAAGTCCGGTGCGCTTATTTTTACAAGCAAGGCAGCGTTGCCTGTCACTGCAACAGCCGGATAACTCGGTGATTTGAGAAGTGCACCGGTCAGTGCAGCAAGTTCGCGTGCCACGCCGTAAACACTGAGGCAATGCGCCAGATTGGGCGTGAGTTTGAGCGTGAACAAGGTGTCGTCCAGATTCAAGTATTGACGTATGTCCTGCCCCAACGGCGCACCCGGTGGCAGTTCAAGCAGTCCACCGTGATCGTCTGACAGCTTCAGTTCACGCGCTGAGCACAACATGCCCTGACTTTCCACGCCACGCAGTTGCCCAACCTTGATAAGAAAGGGCTTGCCATCTTCAGCTGGTGGCAGCTCTGCTCCAACCAGGGCGCATGGCACCTTGATGCCAACGCGCGCATTGGGCGCGCCGCACACGATACTCAGCAAGGCACCCTGCCCCACATCGACTTCGCACACCTGCAGTTTGTCTGCATTGGGGTGTTTTGCAGCAGATTTGATTTCACCGACGACGATGTGCGTAAACGCAGGTGCAACCGGTTTCAAGTCTTCAACTTCCAGGCCGGCCATGGTCAAAGTGTCGGCCAATTGCCGTGTTGTCAGCGGTGGATTGCAGAATTCGCGCAACCAGGATTCAGGAAATTGCATGATGGATGTAGCCCTGGTTTCAGTTTTGAAATTGCGATAAGAAGCGAATATCGCCATCAAAAAACAGGCGCAAATCATTGACGCCGTAACGCAGCATGGTCAACCTGTCCGGCCCCATACCGAACGCAAAGCCAATGAATTTTTCAGGGTCCAGCCCCATGTTGCGCACCACGTTGGGGTGGACCTGGCCAGAACCGGCAACTTCGAGCCACTTGCCTGCCAGAGGGCCAGTTTGAAACTGAATGTCAATTTCAGCGCTCGGTTCGGTGAACGGAAAAAAACTTGGCCGAAAACGCAGCACCAGATCGTCACTTTCAAAAAACGCGCGGCAAAAATCAGTGAAGACAAACTTCAAATCCTTGAAGCTGACGTTTTCACCAATCCACAAGCCTTCGCATTGGTGGAACATGGGCGAATGCGTGGCGTCGCTGTCAACACGGTAGGTGCGGCCTGGCGCAATGACACGGATTTCAGGCATCGTGCCGCCCGCATCAATCAACGCCCGATGTTTTTTAACGTGCTGCACCGCATGGCGAATCTGCATCGGGCTGGTGTGGGTGCGCAGCAGATTGGGGGCTGCTTCAGTGCCACCTTCCACATAAAAAGTGTCGTGCATGGAGCGCGCCGGGTGGTCTTCAGGCGTGTTCAGTGCTGTGAAATTGAACCAGTCTGTTTCAATCTCCGGTCCTTGTGCGACATCAAAACCCATGGAGCCAAAAATCGCCTCGATTCGCTCCAGTGTGAGGGACACCGGGTGCAAGCCACCCTGTGCATGCGGGACCCCGGGCAAACTGACATCCAGCGCTTCAGCTTTGAGCTGCATTTGCAGCTCTGCGTCGGCGAGTGCTAGCCGTCGATCATTCAAGGCAGCTTCAATAGCCTGTTTGGACAGATTGATGGCAGCACCACGTGATTTTTTCTCGTCCACCGACAGCTGCCCCATGCCCTTCATCAACTCAGTGATGCGGCCAGTCTTGCCCAAAAAAAGTGCCTTGGCATTTTCAAGATCAGCTGGCATGGCGGCCTGCGTGAACGCAGCTTTGGCGTTGGCAACAATGGTGTCCAGATCAGTCATTCAAACAAACCCATTCATACAAATAACGCGAGGAAAAACAAAAAGCCAGAGCCTTTACAAGCTCTGGCCCCTTATTTGTGTGCGCAAGCAGCTATTGATTAAATAGCAGCCAGCTTGGCTTTGACTTGGGTCACGATCGCACCAAAAGCAGCGCTGTCGTTGATGGCCATGTCAGACAATACTTTGCGGTCAATCTCGATGCCGGCTTTGCGCAGACCGTTGGCAAACTGGCTGTATGTCAAGCCGAATGAGCGGGCACCGGCATTGATACGGGCAATCCACAACTGGCGGAACACGCGTTTCTTGGTACGGCGGTCACGGTAGGCATATTGCCCGGCCTTCATCACCGCTTCTTTGGCGACTCTGAAAACATTGCCGCGGCGACCGCGAAAACCTTTTGCAAGGGCTAAAACTTTTTTGTGGCGGGCGCGAGCCGTGACACCACGTTTGACGCGAGGCATGTAGTTACTCCTTGTTCGTCGTTAAATTAAATACCACGGCCTGGCAACATCTGCGCCATGTGACCCATATTGGTCTCATGAACAGCTGTTGATCCACGCAGGTGACGTTTGTTTTTGGTGGTCTTCTTGGTCAAAATGTGACGTTTGAAGGCTTGGCCGCGCTTGACAGTGCCACCTGGACGAACTCGGAAACGCTTTTTCGCGCCGCTCTTGGTCTTCATTTTGGGCATTTCTGCTCCTTCTAAATTGTGCTCGTGAGGCGTCTGCAAACTGTATGCATCCTTGATGGCCCCGAGACACTTGTCAAGCAGCGAGTTTGAACTCACCGCTTGTCAGCAAGCAGCTTTAAAGCCGTCTGCTTTTCGAAAACCTGGTTTATTCAGGTTTTACAGGGGTGCTTTGCAGCAACCCATTTTTTCACGCTGGCACCGCTACTGGTACCTCTGCAACTGCTTTTGCTCCGGGCTTTTTCTTGCCAGGCGCAATCATCATGACCATCTGGCGGCCTTCCAGCTTTGGAAATTGCTCTACCACGATCAAATCTGCCAACTCATCCCGGATGCGTGCCAACAGGGCCAAACCCAACTCCTGATGCGTAATCTCACGGCCCCGGAATCGCAACGTGATTTTACACTTGTCACCTTCGTCCAGAAAACGCTTGATGTTGCGCACCTTGATGTTGTAGTCACCATCATCGGTACCCGGGCGAAACTTGATTTCTTTGATTTCAATGACTTTTTGCTTGGATTTGGCTTCCGCTGCCTTTTTCTGCTCCGCATACTTGAACTTGCCGTAGTCCATCAACCTGCAAACCGGTGGAGTAGCCGTCGGTGAGATTTCTACCAAATCTACGTCGGCCTCACCGGCTAGCCGGAGCGCTTCCATAATGTTGACAACGCCCAATGGTTCATTGTCGACACCTGAAAGTCTCACTTCAGGGGCCATGATTTCACGGTTCAAGCGGTGCTTGCGTTCTTCGCGTTGGCGGCGGTCACGAAATTCTGTAGCGATGGTCAATGTCCTTTAAATGTTGCTATAAAAGCTGTAGCAGCTAGCGCCCGTTTTACGACGGCTACAAACTTAATTATTCATCAAATAGTGAAAAATCAGGCTTTTTGTGCGATGTCTGAAACTATTTGCCGGGCAAATGCTTCAAGAGACATCACACCGAGGTCTTTGTTTCCCCGGGCGCGCACTGCAACCGATTCAGCTGCCATTTCCTTGTCACCTATGACCAGGATGTATGGCAGCTTCTGCATTGAATGCTCTCGTATTTTATACGTGATCTTTTCATTGCGCAGGTCCAAATTCACGCGCAACCCTTGGTTTTGCAGCGTTTTAGCAACCTTTTTGGCGTATTCGGCCTGTGAATCGGTGATGTTCAGCACTGAAACTTGTGTAGGCGAAAGCCATGTGGGCAGTGCGCCAGCGTGCTCTTCAATCAAAATCCCAATAAATCGCTCCAGGCTGCCGACGATGGCGCGGTGCAGCATGACCGGCCTGTGGCGCGCGCCATCTTCACCCACATACTCCGCATCCAGCCGCTCAGGCATCGAAAAATCAACCTGCATGGTGCCGCACTGCCACTGTCGGCCAATCGCGTCTTTCAGCGTGTATTCGATTTTGGGGCCATAAAATGCGCCGTCTCCGGGCGCGATTTCAAAGTCACATCCCGATGCGCGCAGGCTTTCCATCAACGCGTGTTCGGCCTTGTCCCAGCTTTCGTCAGAGCCAATGCGCGCATCAGGCCGCGTGGCGACTTTGTAAATGATGTTCTTGAAACCAAAGTCGGTGTAGACCTTCTGCAGCAGCGTGGTGTAGTCAACGCATTCCTTCAAAATCTGCGCTTCAGTGCAAAAAATATGGCCGTCGTCTTGCGTGAAGCCGCGCACCCGCATGATGCCGTGCAGGCCGCCTGAAGGCTCGTTGCGGTGGCACTGGCCAAACTCGCCGTAGCGCAGCGGCAAGTCGCGGTAGCTTTTAATGCCCTGCTTGAATATCAAAATATGGCCCGGGCAGTTCATGGGCTTCAAAGCATATTCGCGCTTTTCGCTTTCGGTGGTGAACATGTTGTCGCGGTATTTGTCCCAGTGGCCGGTTTTTTCCCACAGCGTTTTGTCAATGACTTGCGGGCCTTTGACTTCCTGGTAGTTGTTGTCCTGGTAAACCTTGCGCATGTACTGCTCAACGCCCTGCCACAGCGTCCAGCCCTTGGGGTGCCAAAACACCAGGCCCGGCGCGTGGTCGTCGATGTGAAACAAGTCCAGCTCTTTACCGAGTTTTCGGTGATCGCGCTTTTCAGCTTCTTCCAGCTGTGTCAGGTACTGCTGCAAATCGTCCTTGGTGGCCCACGCCGTGCCGTACACACGTTGCAGCATTTCATTGCGGTGGTCACCGCGCCAGTAGGCACCGGCCAGCTTCATCAATTTAAAGTGTTTGAGCTTGCCGGTTGAAGGCACGTGCGGGCCGCGACACAAGTCTTCAAAGTTGCCCTCGCGGTACAGCGACACATCCTCGCCTGCTGGAATGCTGGAAATGATCTCAGCCTTGTAGTGCTCACCAATGCTGTTGAAATGCGCAACTGCTTCGTCGCGCGGCAGCACGCGGCGGGTCACGGGCTCGTCTTTGGCAGCCAACTCGGTCATGCGCTTTTCTATTGCGACCAGGTCATCTGGCGTAAACGGTCGCTTGTATGAAAAGTCATAGAAAAATCCGTTTTCAATCACCGGGCCAATCGTGACCTGCGCATCGGGAAAAATGTCTTTGACAGCGTGCGCCAACAAATGCGCCGTTGAATGGCGGATCATGTCCAGCCCCTCGGGGTCTTTTGCAGTGATGATGGCAAGTGCACTGTTTTTGTCAATCAGATAACGGGTGTCAACGACTTTTCCGTCTACCTTGCCACCCAGCGCAGCTTTGGCCAAACCTGCACCAATGGAAGCGGCAACTTCAGCCACAGTAACGGCTTGCGGAAACTCACGTTTTGAAGCATCAGGAAGAGTGATTTGAATCATGGAGCAGATTTCTTTGATTGAAACAAAAAAGCGCGGTGATTGCCGCGCTTTATATTAAAACAGGTGGGTAGTTGCTATTGAATTCCTAGCTACCTGTCAACAAGAGCTGCAGGCTGACGCTCTTGTTGGTTCCAGACACGGACGAGGTCGTAGTTCGCAGTGTCATAACCCGAGCTGCCCTTTCTGTTTCCGTGTTTGTTTTACACATGTCCCTATTTTACGCGAGCTTTGCAAAGAATCAATTCGCTGGCAGCATCAGCAAATTCAGGCCGCTGTGTTGCTTGATGCCCTCGTCAAATGACGCCCTGCATACGCCTGCCTGATTGGCCAAAGCGGCCGAACAGGCATCAACTCAATCGGGTGCGCCAGACTTGGTAAATTGTTCATGGGCTTGACTTCGGGCAAACCAACAACAGATCGTAAGCCTCAGTCAATTTGGTCAACCGCTACTTCAACCCTGCCAGTTTGCCAAATGCAGAAGCCATTGCAGAGGGCGCTGCTTGCAGAGTGCCTTGTCTGATGCGATTTTGCTGCCCGCCCTGACCCCGCCCTGCGCCTTCAAACCGGTTGTCTCCTGGTGCATCGCGCCTGGCAGCGACCCCAGGAAATGCAGCTACAGGACCCAGCTTCATCGTCAAGCCAATCCGCTTGCGTGCAACATCGACCTCGGTCACGCGCACTTTCACGATGTCGCCGGTTTTGACCACCTCACGCGCATCTGTGGTGAACTTGTGACTGAGCTGGCTGACGTGCACCAGGCCGTCCTGGTGAACGCCGATGTCAATGAACGCGCCAAAGGCTGCCACGTTACTGACTGTGCCTTCCAGCTCCATGCCTTCACGGAGGTCTTTCATATCTTCAACGCCATCGTTAAAGCGGGCAACCTTGAAGCTGGGGCGCGGGTCACGGCCAGGCTTTTCCAGCTCAACCAGAATATCTTTGACCGTGATTACGCCAAACTTGTCATTGGCAAACAGCTCGGGCTGCAGTGTTTTGACGATGTCGGGCCGACCCATCAGCTCAACGATTGGCTTGCCAATGTGCAGCATGATCTGCTCAACCACTGAATACGTTTCCGGGTGTACGCCTGTCATGTCCAGTGGATTGCTGCTGCTGCGCAATCGCAAAAAGCCTGCGCTTTGCTCGAAGGTTTTTGCGCCCAGGCCAGAGACCTTGAGCAAATCAGCGCGAGAGCCAAACGCGCCATTGTCATCACGCCAGCGCACCACCGACTTGGCCACGGTTTGGGACAGGCCCGACACCCGCGCCAGCAGTGGCACGCTGGCGGTGTTCAGGTCCACGCCAACGCTGTTGACGCAATCTTCCACCACCGTGTCCAGGCTGCGTGCCAAATCGCTTTGGTTCACGTCGTGTTGATACTGGCCCACGCCAATTGATTTTGGGTCAATCTTGACCAGTTCGGCCAGCGGGTCCTGCAGGCGGCGCGCAATGCTGGCCGCGCCGCGCAAGCTCACGTCCACGTCGGGCATTTCCTGGCTGGCGAATTCGCTGGCTGAATAAACAGAGGCGCCAGCTTCGCTGACCACGACTTTTTCAATCGGTATACCCAACGTTTTAGCTATCAAAGCAGGAGCTGCTTGCGCCCTATTTATGTCGGCTTGAGGCCTATTTGTTTCATTTATTTGGCCTTTTTGCAGCATTTTTATCAAATCTGCCGCCAGTTTGTCAGTTTCACGGCTGGCCGTCCCATTGCCAATCGCAATCAGATTCACGCCGTGCTTTTCACACAGCTGGGCCAATGTGTGCAGCGATCCGTCCCAGTCCTTGCGCGGCTCGTGCGGGAACACAGTTGCTGTTGCCACCAATTTGCCTGTCGCGTCCACTACCGCCACCTTCACGCCCGTGCGGATGCCCGGGTCCAGCCCCATCACCACACGCGAGCCCGCAGGCGCGGCCAGCAGCAAGTCGCGCAGATTGTCGGCAAACACCTTGATGGCAACTTTTTCAGCGTCCTCGCGCAGCCGGGTGAACAGGTCGCGCTCCAGGCTCAAACTGAGCTTGACGCGCCAGGCCCAGGCTATGCATTTGCGCAGCAGATCATCGGCAGGGCGGGCCATGTGCGACCATTCAAGATGCAGCGCGATCTTGCCTTCGGCCAGTGTCACCACCGGGCCTTTTTGCACCGCCGCATCAGCAGGGACCAGTGGCTCAGGCAACAGCAGCTTGGCGTCCAGAATCTCCAGCGCCCTGCCCCTGAAAACAGCCAGCGCCCGGTGAGATGGCACACGGCCAATGGGCTCGTCATACGCAAAATAATCACGAAATTTGGCGACATCAGGCGTGTTTTCGTTTTTGCCCAACGCGAGTTTTGACGTGAAAAGCCCTTCAGCCCAAAGCCAGCTGCGCAGCATTTGCACCAGGATCGCGTCTTCTGCCCAGTGCTCACTCAAAATGTCGCGCACACCGTCCAGCACAGCCTGCACAGTCGTGAAGTCATCGCCCTGCTCGTTCTTCTCAGTTTTGACAAAAGGCAAAGCCTGATCTGCCGGTACCAGCAACGGGTTGGCAAACAGCGCTTCAGCCAGAGTCCCGATGCCTGCCTCACGCGCTATCTGGCCTTTGGTTCGGCGCTTTTGTTTGAAAGGCAGGTACAGGTCTTCCAGGTCCTGCTTGGTTGTGGCCAGGCCGATGGCGTCCATCAATGCAGGGGTCAGCTTGCCTTGTTCGCCAATGTTTTTAATCACTGCTTCTCGGCGCTCTTCGAGCTCGCGCAGATAGCCCAGGCGGTATTGAAGTTCACGCAGCTGAATGTCGTCCAGCCCGCCTGTGGCTTCTTTGCGGTAGCGGGCAATGAATGGGACTGTTGCGCCGCCGTCCAGCAGGTCAACAGCGGTTTTGACCTGGTGATCGCTGACCTTGATTTCCAGGGCAATTTTGTGAATGATGGCTTGCATGAGGGATTGTTTGTGACGCTGAAGATACTGCTGCTGACAGCCTCCCAAGTTATTGTCCCACAGCGAAAAACCCGGTTTTGATCAAACAATCAAGCCGTTGAAACCCGATTGAATGGACACCTGATGCGCTTGAAAACCCTGCTTTTGATCATCGGTATCTTGTTGATTGTTGTATTTGCTGTGCTCAATGTGGACGAGTTTGTGCGGCCCAGCACTCTGAACCTGGGCTTTACCACCATGCAGCTGCCCTTGGGACTGGTCATGTTCATGCTGGTGATGGTTGTTTTGTTGATGTTCCTGATCACCACGCTTTACATGCGCAACGCCAACTTGCATGAAACCCGAGGCTACGCCAAACAGCTGGCGGCCCAGCGGGAGCTGGCAGACAAGGCGGAGGCTTCCCGGTTTACAGAGTTGCACCGGTACATGCAAACGCAGGCTGACACCACTTTGGTCCAGACCAACAACACCGTTGCAGCCTTCAATCACCGTTTGGCCCAAACTGAAAATCTTTTGCTTAAGCGCCTTGAGCAATCTGACAACACAAATGCAGCCTACTGGGGTCAGCAAGACGACGCCTTGCGGCGAAGCAGGCCGCTCAATCCGCTGTAAAGGGTGTAAGAATCAGCGTGGCTGCCCGACAAAAAGGGGTTGTCAATCCACTTAGGAGTCGGTCATGCGCCAAGCTGTCAAGTCAATTGATATTGAAATTATAGCTGCCAGCGCCCTATTTATATGGGTTACAGGCTCGTTTGCACAGTCAAATCAGTGTTCAGTCTCGTCTGGTGAAACCTTGAACCCCGTTATTGAGCTGTACACATCCGAAGGCTGCAGTTCGTGCCCACCCGCCGACAAATGGGCATCGTCCTTGAAAGGTAGCCGTGCAGTGGTGCAGGCTTTTCATGTGGGTTATTGGGACTACATTGGATGGGTTGACCGTTTTGCCGCACCGGCCTACACCAATCGCCAGCGCGATGTTGCTGCCAAAAACAACTTGCGCAGCATTTACACCCCACAAGCTGTTTTTAACGGCAAGGATTGGCCAAGCTGGGGGGCCTTGCCTGCTGGTACCGAAGCTTCGCGTGCCAGCATCCTGCTCAGACAGTCTGGCCCGGACCAGTTTGAAGCCAGCGTGACACCTGTATCTGCTGCGGCCCAATGGTCTGCTTACTGGACGGTGACCGAGCACGGACACAACTCCAAAGTGCTGTCAGGTGAAAACAAGGGCGAGTATTTGAAACACGATTTTGTGGTGCGCCAGCTGGTGCAGGCCGGGCAATACAAAACAAACAGGGCAGTTGACGATGCAGACGGGCTGAAAGCACAAAAACTCAGTTTTCGCAGCATAGCGGCCACGCCTGGTCACCCGCGGCAGATCAATCTGGTGGTGTTTGACGACAAGACTGGAAAGCCCCTGCAAGCGGTCAGTTTGCAATGCTCAACCTGACAGCCGTGCCGCGATATGCTGGACAGGCATGCAAACTTTAAGCAGACTGATCCGCCGCATTTTGCTGGCGCCACTTGTTTTTATCCTGCTTTTTGAAGAGTGGGGCTGGGCACCGCTTTCCCGCGCATTTGGCTGGCTTGCCAGACTGCCCCTGTGGGCACGGCTGGAAAGTGCCATCACCCGCCTGCCGCCCTGGGCAGCCCTGCTGGTATTTGGCGTGCCTGTTGTCAGCCTGGTTCCGGTCAAATTGCTGGCTTTGTATCTGTTTGCACAGGGCCATGCCTTGTCCGGTCTGGTGCTGATCATTTCAGCAAAAGTCATAGGCACCGCGACAGCGGCGCGCCTGTTTGAACTGACCCAGCCCGCTCTGATGCAAATGCACTGGTTTGCTGGTGTTTATGTGCCCTTCAAACGCTGGAAAGACATTGTCCTCAAGGAAATTCGAAATTCACTTGCCTGGCGCTTTGTGAGCCGGTTCAACATGCGTTCCAAAGAATTTGCTATTCAAATGTGGCAAGGCATCAAACGCAAATAAAATTACTCCCTGAAAAATATGCCTGTTCTGTGGACATTTAAAAATTAAATTTTTCACGCCCTAGCCGTTTCTTTTGCAACAGTCACTTTGACTACATTGACCTTTTTTGATGCGAGTTTGAGGTGCGGCAAAGGAACCGTAAGCCGTACACACGTGCCCATGTCGACATGGCTTGAAATGTGCAAAATACCGCCAACTGCTGCAGCCCGTCGTTTCATGCCAGCCAGCCCTTGGCCCAACGGGCAGTTGTCATTGTATTTTTTGATGCCGCATCCGTTGTCTATGACTTCAAGCAGCAAGTGACAGAACTCTGGCACATAAATGCATGTTACTTTTACTGTCGTTGCTTTGGCATGGCGCATGACATTGGCGAGGCTTTCCTGCGCAATTCGTAATACTTGCTGTGCGTGAATCCCAAAGACAGCCTCAAGCTCGGGAGAAGTATCAATATGCCAATGCATTTTGGTCCCTTGCCTGTCAAGTGCATGTTGAACCCGATAACGCAAGCGCCCTAACGACTGGGTCACATTCTCATCAAAGCTGTCAAGTGCGTCCACCATCATTTTTAAATCACTCAAACATTGTTCAAGGGACAGCATGACAAATTGTTTATTTGGCAGCTTGGCGGACTGCATCGCAAATAAAACGCTTACCAATTGGGATCCAACGTTGTCATGTAACTCGTGCGAAATGCGTTGCCGCTCGCCGCGTATCGCTAAAGAAATGAAATCTTCATCCAGGTTGACTCCTGAAATAGTCTGAAAATGATGCGCGCCGCTGAATGCCGTACTCGGATTGGCAAATGTGTGGTCTGCATCTGCACTCAAAGAAATGAGCTTCCAGACAACAAAAACAAACAAGGCATATAAGTGACTAAAAACAGGAAGTGCATTTTGCTGCGGGCTGCCGACAGATGCCTGATACAGCCACAAACCAATTCCCATCCCGCACGCGGCCAGCACCAACCAGCTCCGGCGGCTATGCGTGTAGCGTACTTGCCGCGTGACCGATAAAGTTACTGAAGCAGCTGCGATCAGTGTCAGCGCAGTGCTGGCCCACTGAATTTCAGTCAATGGCTGTGAATTGAAAACAGTCCAAAATGCACTAACCATCCCGACAACAAATTGCAATCCAAGTATTGTCAACACCCAAGGCCGCACAGCACCTGTTGCAGCTAGCAAGAAAAAAGCAAGGCTTGCCAGCAAGATTTCGTGAGTTGCGTCAACGAGCCATGTAGAAAACAAATTCGAAGAGCTCATTTCGTTCGTCAGTACCAGCTGAGCTGCCCCGACAGTTAAGCAAAACAGCCAACTGCAAGACAGAATCCGCATGCCAAAGTCAACGGGATGGCTTTCGTGACGCCAAGCCTTGATTGAGCCAGCCAGGGCACTGCAAGCCAACAGTCCACTGGCCAGAGCAAGAAATAGCTCAGTTGCGAGTAACATCGTCTGGCTTGTCAAGTGATTCAAAGCAACCCACGCTGCAGAGCTGAGCTAACAGCGTGCGCCCGGCTCTTGACCTGCAACTTGTGGTAAATGTTTTTGATGTGCGTGTTGACGGTCAGTCCACTGATGCACAAGCGCAGGCCAATTTCACTGCTGGTATAGCCAACCGCCACCATTTTCAGCACTGCGTGTTCGCGTTCTGACAAACCCTTTTTTTTTGAATCAGCACGGCGGCTTGGGTCATCTTTGCTGTGGTCAAGACAATGCAGCAATCGCCTGGCAAGATTGGGGGTGATTGATGCGCCACCATTAACCACCTGTAGCACCGCTTGAGAAAAATTGCCAAACCACGAGTTTTTGACCAGGTAACCAGTAGCGCCCAGCTCAAACGCATGCAGCGCATGTTGATCATCTTCCATGGCCGAAATAACTATCGCCTCCGCCATGGGACGTACGGTTTTTAAATGTTCAATCAGCTCAAACCCACTGCCGTCACCCAGGTTTAAATCGACCAGCATGACATCAAACTCGCAATTGGAAATAAGCCGTCGACCCTCTCGCATGCTGCTTGCCTGCCCAACCAGATCACAGCGCAAATCTGCCAACAGTTCGCTGGAAATAACGTGTCGAATGTTCGCATCATCATCTACCAACAGCACTCGCACAGGCCTTTCTACCTGGCCTACCAAAAAAGGCGGCCATGCGAGTGTCGAGGCGGCCCGTTGCGTTGTACCAAGGTAGCCGTGAACACCAGATGCAGGCTGGGAAGCCAAGTAAGCAGCAGCCTCTGGTGTGTATGTTTTGTCAGTGGGAGTGGCTGCGAAGGCAGATGAATTGGTCATTTTGTTTTCCTCAAAAAACGATCGTCAAGTGGTTTCAACTCGCAGGTACAAAGGCTGACAAAAACGTATTCAAAATAAATTGCAGAGTCAATGGACTGCCCAACTGAACACTGCGAGTGGTAACTTTTTCGCTTAAGCGTCTCAAAAACTTACGTTTAAACATGCGAATAAGTTGCTTGTACTCCCACTTTGCGCTTTGAAATGTGCAAAAGCGCACATAAAAAACATGCTGTTACTTAAAAAATGTTTTGATACTACCAATTTTTGTCTCAAAAATATTCAAAGTTGACTGGGTGAAGCTTGCCATTCCAAGGGGTGGAAAAACAAAAATTTCAATGCCGTTTCCCGAAAGTTGAATCTGCAGTTATGTAACCCAAACGCAGTATTGGCAGCGGCTGGCCCGAACCTGACACTGCTCTACAGACGTAGCAAAAAGCGAAGCTCATCCCAAAAGCGAGCCGACTCAAGCAATGTCTACCGTGCTGACGGTTCAAAGGCTCTAGAAAGTGCCCACGAACATTAAGTAAATTTTTTTAACTTTTTTGGAGTATTCATCATGAAAAAACTTGCATTCTTTGCGCTTAGTGCATGTGCCGCTGCAGCCATGGCTGCTGGCCCTGTATCTCCTTCAGCCATCACCATCTCCGGGACATCAAACCAAACCGCTGCATTGACGTCGTCCATCGTGTCGAACAAGTCACATGCAGGCAATACTGCAATGCAGAACGTTTCGAGCAATGCAGGTGACATTCAAATTAAAGGCACGTCAAATCAAACCACGACTGCAGTAGGTGCCACCGTGAGCAACGAGTCAGTCAACGTCAATGACTGGGCTAACCAGAACGTATCGTCAAACGCTGGAAAAGTAGAAGTGGCAAGAGGCGGCGTGTCTAACCAAAGCACCGCTTTGGTAGGAACAAGTGTGTTGAACAAAGCAAAAGGCGGCGGTGCAGAAGCACTGCAAAACCTTGCCAGCAACGACGGTAATGGCATTTTGATTACTGGAACATCTAACCAAACAGTGGGGGGGACACACGGCACTATTTCCAACCTGGCCGACGGTTCTGGTGCCCGTGCAACTCAAAACCTGTCGTCAAACTTTGGCAAGGTCACGATTGCAGGCTTGTCCAATCAGTCTACTTACGTGGTGGGCGGCTCGTTGCTCAACTCTGCATTAGGCCGCAACAGCCATGCGATTCAAAACATCGCGTCCAACGACGCATGCGATGAACCAAAAGATCCTTGCCCAAATGGCTGCCGTTGAGATTTAGCTGACTCGTTTTAAAAAAGGGTCAGCCCGTCATGTAGCGGACTGGCTCTTTTTTTCTTTTTCGCAGGAGCATCATCATGGTCAATCGCTTTAAATTTGTATGTGCCCTTTGTGCTGTTGCGTTGCAGACCAGCTGGCTTGCGGTGGCGCAAAACGCGCCGGGTGAGGACCCCATACGCCTTGAGTCCAAAGTCATTATTCAGGGCTTGCCAAATGGTTCTGCACCGCGCTCCGGCAACATCAGCCCGGTGGCTGAAATTCCGCCCTGGCAACGAGCCAAGATCGCACGCTACGAAGCCAAGGCTTTTTCAGGCAACAAGGGCGACATCCTGACGGAAAAAGATGTTGTCAACACGGCCGCAAGCGACGGATTTAAAACCACCTGCACCCAGAACATTGGCTCAGTGGTCAACCCACCCGGCATCACAACAGGCGCTGGTGTTAAACCAAATCAGCAAATCGTGGTGTTGCGCGGTGACCTGGTCAATATTTGTAATTAGCCAAAGCATTTTCAGACCAGTCATTGCTTTAAAGAGCTTTAACGACCGTTCTCAACGCAACGCGAGCCCATTATGAAAACCCGAACATTCACCACCCACTCAAACGCCTTATTGAAGCAGTCGGGTCGATTGCCGCTTGCATGGGTTTTGCTAGCTTTACTGGCTTTACTTATTTTGTCAGGTTGCGCAACGCCGATGGACGCACGCAAAGATAGACAGTTTCAGTCTTACGCCTACACGTCTGACCGCCCCGCGGTGCGCCCAACTCGCTCTCTGTCAAGCTTTTCTGAGTCACTGATGTGCATGGACCGAATGCTTCGCGAATCGCAGTTGCCCACCACGCTTATCACCAGCAAATCAATCCCGGACTTTTCAAGCCGGGTGCCTGCTGCAGCCAAAGACATGATCATTACCGCGCTATCGCAAATGTCGCGGCTAAGCCATGCATTCAGGTTTGTTGACTATGAGGTCGACATAGCTCGGCAGGACACTGTGCAGAACCTGACCACTATTTTGCTTAACAACAACCAGATGCAACTACAGCGCCCCGCCCTGTATGTCTCTGGTGCGATTGCCTATGTTGATCAAAACGTAATCAGCAACCGATTTGACGCAGGAACATCTGCCAGCCGCCTGGATACCGGTTACAGCCAGAGCAAAAACGCAACAGTGATCGGGCTGGAGCTGCACCTAGGTGACTTTCGCACCCGCACGCTAATTCCTGGTCTTGACTCGGCCAATGAAGTCATCATTGGCGGCGCGGGTCAAGGTCTTGATCTGGCAGGCCGAATTGGCAACTACGGCGTTAAATTTAATGTGGGGCGGGACTATTCGATTGGTGCTGGCGGGGCGCTTCGCACGCTGGTCGACCTGGGCATGATAGAAATGGTTGGCAAATGGGCCCGCGTACCGTATTGGCAATGCCTGACACTTGAGCAAACCGACCCCAACTTTCAAAGACAGATGCGTGACTGGTTTGACGAAGGGTCGCCGCTGGTACACAACAAGCTGGTCCACCGGTCCATGATGAGCCAGGGGTATCTCAGTTCGGACGACACAAACCTGGATGAACAAAGCCCTGAATTCACAGCAGCTCTGGGTAGGTTTCAGGCTGATAGTGGCCTGGCTGTGACGGGTGTAGTGGATTTTCCATCCTATGAACGAGCATTGCGTGACTTTGTTTCATTCAGTGCGACAGGGCAACTGGTACAGGTGGGTTGGTCATCAAAGGGCGTAACCACCAGCCCCGGCAAACAAACAATACGTACATCGGGCAGCTCGGATTTAAAAGCTGCATTTGGTGCGACTGCGCTTGAGCGCCGCCTGAATTTACAACTTGAAAATCCCCTTGTTGGGCGGCCTGCTTTTGAAGTGGGTGAACAAATATTTTTATCAGCGTCACTGTCAAGGGCGTCCTATTTGTATTGCTTTTTGCATGAGGCTGGCGGTACGGTCATGCGCCTGCTGCCCAATACAACCAATCCAAACGCTTTGATTTCAGCCAGCAACGCCATTCGTATTCCTGACTGGATGAGCCCCACGCCAGGCTTCATCATGGACGCCACCAGTGCCGGCACCGAAACTGTCGGATGTTATGCAACTGAGGCAGACGTCGCGGCCCTGATGCCGACTTTGCTGGCCAGTACCAGCCTGGTGGCTATCAAAAACATCAGCAGCATGCAAAACGTTGATGAGTCTTTTGACGCTGCACTCGGTAAAAAGGGATACACCGCCACCCGTATCAGCTGGCTGGTAGCGCCTAAAACAACGGTGTCCAACACAGCGCCTGCTGCGCCTTTGGCCCCCGCTGCGACATCTGCACCAAAGCCCGCAAAGTGACCAAATCGGACTAGATACTAAAAAATGTTGATCACCATGACTCGAAAAGTGCATTGTGCGACCAGGCAACTGATTGAACGTTCGAACGGGCGCGTCGGAAAATTTGTATTTAACTCAACCAGCATAAGAGCAGCCTTGCGTGGAAGTACTGTGTTGACCACCACTTTATTTTTCTTGGCTCACAACCCCATTTACGCAGGCGCCAGGTCGCTCGCACCAGAACCATTGGAAGGTCCGCAATTTTCGCCACCGTCCATTAATATTGCTGTGACACCTCCGAGCGCTACTGAAAAAAAAGTACGTCGGCAAGCTGGTTTTGACAAAACCTCTTTGTCAACAAGCTCCCGCGAGCCGGCGTTGCCATTTGCGGGCCGCGGGGCCTGCCCAGCTGAAACTACATTGATATCAGGTTCAGACAATCCCGCTTCAGACAGAGCTGCCAGCGTCACATCGGCGCTTGAACGTCTGCGTGCCACCGCTTCAGGCACCGTGCTGGCAGAAAACCGGCAACTGTCCAAGGAGCGTTTCCAACAGCTTCACGCCAATGCTGCCTGGCAATTAGGGCTGCTGACCCTGCACGGGATTTGCTTGACTGTGAACACTGCCGATGCAGCGCTGTGGTTTGAACGGGCACAAAAACTTGGCGAACCGCTAGCGGCTGCAGGACTGGCCTGGTGTGAAATTGAGGGTTGCAAGGCAGCAGCCAACCCGGCAGCTGCAAACAAGTGGATTGAACTGTTGCGCCGCGTGGATGCCCCACGTGCCATGTATTTGCAGTGGCTGATGCAATCACGGCTGGCACCGCTCGCACCTCTAGAGGTCAGCCCACCTGAATTGGTTTCAAAGAACCCCACCACGCTACTGCGGGACCGGCAATTGCTGGCCGCCGCAGCGCAGCTGGGCGATACAAATGCAAGAATTGAAATGGGGTTGGACAGGGTCAATACAAATCAGCTCGAAGAAGCACTGGCATTTTTTAAAAGTGCAGCGCTGCTGTCAGTAGCTGCTGCCACCAACCTGGCAGTGATAATCGAACGCCAGAAGACGGGTACCCGTTCGCCCCCCCCCATCAACCGCGCAGGTGGCATTGCGCCAGTCAGAGCGCAAACTGCAATTGAAAACTTCGCTCAGGCACAGAGCTACCACCGTGGAACGGGCGTTCCTTCTAACTACACAGAAGCCATACGTTTGTATCAGCTGGCAACAAACCAGGGGAATGTGCCGGCACAAAAAATGCTGGCGCTTATCTTTTCCAGGCCTGGTCCTGATGGGTTGATCGATCTGGCCTGGATGCAGCAGCTGGCTCAGGTCGAGCTGGGCAGCACTTCGCCAATAGTTGACAAAAACAATGGCAAGCAGAACTTGAAGCGAGAGCCCACTCCATTGTTTGAGCTGGTGCGCCAGCCCTGGCGAAGGTTGACAGCTGAGTCGATCAACGCTTGATGACGGCAACTGTCCCAGACGGTAAGGTAAATACGTCATACTTGAACAGACCTTGATGCAAACTGCATTAACCATATTGATTGCCGCACTGTCATGACCAAAACTTCAACTGAAAAATCAAACCTTAAATTTTTGCTTCTTGAGGGAATTCATCCGTCGGCGGTCAAAGTTTTGCAAGCCGCTGGTTACAGCAATGTTGAAAGCATCAGCGGCGCACTGGATGGCGATGCCTTACTGGCAAAAATCTCTGATGCGCATTTTGTTGGCATTCGCTCTCGCACTCAATTGTCTGCCGCGGTGTTTGCACACGCAAACAAGCTGGCCGCAGTGGGCTGCTTTTGCATTGGCACCAATCAGGTGGACTTGAATGCTGCCCGTGAACGCGGTATTGCAGTTTTCAACGCGCCGTATTCCAACACCCGTTCAGTGGCTGAGCTGGTGCTGGCAGAGGCCATTTTGCTGCTGCGCGGTGTGCCTGAAAAGAGCGCTGTTGCGCACCGCGGTGGCTGGCTGAAGTCGGCTGAAAATTCGTTCGAGATTCGCGGCAAGACACTGGGTATTGTGGGCTACGGCGCTATTGGCAGCCAGCTGTCGGTATTGGCTGAAGGTCTGGGCATGCGCGTTGCTTTTTATGATGTGGTGACCAAACTGGCGTTGGGTAATGCCCGCCAAATCCCTGCGCTCAATGATCTACTGGCAATGTCTGATGTGGTCAGTCTGCACGTACCTGAGCTGCCCAGCACCCATTCGATGATGGGCCAGGCGCAATTTGACGCCATGAAAATGGGTAGCGTGCTAATCAATGCGTCGCGCGGCACGGTGGTAGACATCGGCGTGTTGACCGCTGCACTGAAGGCCAAAAAATTACTCGGCGCAGCCATCGATGTGTTTCCTGTTGAGCCAGGCAGCAACAAGGAGATTTTTGAGTCTTCGCTGCGCGGCCTGGACAATGTCATCCTGACCCCGCACGTTGGCGGCTCCACCCTGGAAGCACAGGAAAACATTGGCATTGAGGTGGCTGAAAAGCTGGTCAAGTATTCAGACAACGGCACGTCCACCTCGTCTGTCAACTTTCCCGAAGTTGCCCTGCCCGCTCATCCAGGCAAGCACCGGCTGCTGCACATTCACCGCAATGTGCCAGGTGTGCTGCAGCAGATCAACACTGTGTTTGGCGCCAACAACATCAACATTGCATCGCAATATTTGCAGACACACGGTGACATTGGGTATGTCGTGATTGACATTGATGCTGCACATTCAGACTTGGCACTGGCCAGGCTGGCCGATGTGCCTGGAACCATTCGCAGCCGCGTGCTGTTTTGACAGTGCATGACTCCACCTTTTAAAGCCTGCGTTGACATTGGCGGCACCAAAGTGGCCGTGGCTTTGGCTGACGCGCAGTCTGAGCATTGTTTGCAGCTTTATGCACACCGCAGCGAGGCAACTGTCAGACACGGCGAGCCAGACGCATTGGTGCAGCAGATTATTCGCATGGTGGATTCTTGCTGCCTTGACGCTGCAATTGCACCCGAACAGCTGGCAGGAATTGGCGTCTCGTCTTGCGGCCCGTTTGTTCAGATAGCTGGCAAGCTTGCTGTCTCGTCTCCCAATATTTGCGGTGGACTCGCCGGCGCGGCACGCGGTTTGCCAAACACCTGGATGCATGCGCCACTACAGGCATTGCTTGAACGCCGCTTTGCCAAAGTGCGCATTGAAAATGACGCCGTCAGCGCACTTGAAGCTGAACGCCGGTGGGGCGCGTTGCAGGGCATTGAAAACTGCGCTTACGTGACATGGAGCACAGGTATTGGTGTTGGTCTGTGTGTTGACGGTCGGGTACTGCGGGGTAAAAATGGCAATGCCGGACATGCAGGCCACATGTTTGTCAGCGACAACAACGATGCATTGTGCGGTTGTGGCAATGTGGGCGATGTTGAGGGGCTGGTTGCTGGCAATGCCATTGAACGACGCTTTGGTCTGGTTCCAAAAACCTTGTTTTCATCGGGTCAGTATGAAGATGTGGTCGATGCTTTGTGCAAGGATCTGGGGCGAATGCTCTACAACCTGGTCGTGACATTGGACCTGGAACGAATCAGTCTGGGCGGAAGTGTTTTTTGGCACCATCAGGACCACCTGCTCCCCAAACTACAAGCGCAAATTTCCGGCAATTTCCCGGCTTTGACGGACACTTTCTCGTTGGTTCCTGCAGGTTTGGGAACGCAGGTTGGCAATCTGGGAGCATTGGCACTTCTGAATTGACGGCTCTGGTGATGAGCATGCCAATCCGCAGGCTTATTTTGGTGCGTTGGTGTGATTTACGGCATTGCAGCACATTTGGTTTTCGGGGTCTTTTCATTGCTGCCGCTCAGGGCGCATTGCACAAAGGGTATGCCCCAGCTTGACTCAGTAACTTACATGCGAGACAGTAAGTTAAATCAAAATTATGGCCATGAACTCTTCAATCCCTGCCACTGTCAAGCTGCCCCTCCGAGAAAAACTGGCTTACGGTATCGGAGATTTCGCCAGCAACCTGATTTTTGCGACTCTGAGTGCGTTTTTGATGTTTTATTACACCGACATATTCGGTTTGTCAGCTGCTGCTGTGGGCACGTTGCTGTTTGTCGCGCGCGCAACAGATGCTGTGTGGGACCTGTATTTGGGGACGCTGGTGGATCGGACCCGAACACGCTGGGGACAATGCCGGCCTTATCTGGTGTTTGGTGCGCCCATTTTGGCAGTCTGCACAATCGCCACGTTCACAGTGCCAGCTGGGAGCGAAGCCTACAAACTGGGGTATGCGTATGTCACTTACACCCTGCTGATGGTCAGTTATAGCCTGGTGAACATTCCCTATTCGGCCATGCCCGCACTGATGACAGACGATCCACGCGACCGGACCACACTGGCGGCATTCCGGATGTTTTTGGCTATTTTTGCCACCATGCTGGTTGGTGCCATGACGCTCAAGCTGGTGAGCCTGTTTGGCGGTGGAAACAAGAAGTTGGGTTACCAGACAACCATGACTGTCACAGCACTTGCAGGCATGGTGCTGTTTTGGGTTTGCGCCACGTTCACGAAGGAGCGCGTGCCGCCTGTTCATCAGCCCAAAGAGGTACGCAAAGACTTGCGGGTGCTGATTGCCGGGCGCGCCTGGTGGATGATGGCACTGATGGGCTTGTGCGTCTACACCGCCCTGTCGATCACTGCCGGATCAGTGCTGTATTACTTCAAATATGTGGTGGGTGTTGAGGCGCGTGCTTCACTGTACTTTGCCATGCTGGGCCTGGCCATCATGGTGGGAATTGTCATTTCTGTCCAGATCACCAAACGTTATTGCAAGCGCAAGGTCATGATGGTGGCGGCCAGCGTTTCAGGCTTTTTTTATGCGGTGTTTTATTTTGTGAATCCGCAAAGCATGGTGCAGGTATTTGCGGTGCGGTTTTTGATTCAACTTTTCAACGGCATCACAACGCCCATCCTGTGGTCCATGGTGGCTGATACGGCGGACGATGCTGAACTGCGTTCTGGGCGGCGCATGGTGGGTCTCACCACCAGCTCGATTGCATTTTCACAAAAATTTGGACTGGGAGTAGGCGGCGCGATTGCTGGCCTGCTGCTGGCAAGCATTGGTTACCAGGCCAACACAGTTCAAACGCCAGCCGTTGTTCACGGCCTGACTGTCATCATGAGCTGGATTCCGGCTTTCAGCAAAATAATGGTGGTCGTAATTTTGTATTTTTATCCACTGGGCCAGCGACAACTGGATGCAATCCAGGTGGGGCTCAGGCAGGCGAGACAAGCTGGCGCAACGTAAACGTTGCAGCGCTAGCAATCCGCCCGTCTCACGACTTTTCAAATTCAATTCCCAACAATTCAATTCCTATGATGTTGACCCGCCTCGCCCATCCCTTTCGTGCTGCCACGTTCACCTTTGTTTTTTTAACGTGCAGCGTGATGACTTCAACAGCCATAGGGCAAAACGCCCAGCCTGCAGAAAATGCTGCAAGCGCTACTTCCGCTGCATCTGCAGTCTCCCCCGCCGTGAACCCGGCAACCACGCTGCCTGCTGCACCTGCCAAAATAAAACCTGGCAATGAAAAGGAGGCAAATCCGTATGGGTTGGGCTCCCTCTGGACACAAAGCGACACAGTAGCAAAGCTGGTGCTGATGCTTCTGGTCATCATGAGCATGGGCAGCTGGTACGTGATTGTTGCCAAGCTGATTGAGCAGTCGCGCATGGGCGCGCAGGCCAAAAAAGCCGATGCTGAATTCTGGACTGCGGACACAGTGCGGGCCGGTACGGAAAAGCTTCCTGTTGGCAGCCCCTTCAGATTTATCGCCGATGCTGGCTTGCTTGCCAGCAAAAAGCACAGCGGTCTGCATGCCAGGGTTGATTTCGCAGACTGGATTGACATGTCCATTCACCGCGCCACGGAGCGGGTGCAGCGCCGCTTGTCCAATGGCATGAGTGTGCTTGCCACTGTGGGGTCCACCAGTCCATTTGTTGGGCTTTTTGGCACTGTTTGGGGTATTTACCATGCGCTGACTGCCATTGGCATTGCGGGTCAGGCGTCGATTGACAAAGTTGCTGGCCCGGTGGGCGAATCGCTGATCATGACAGCGATTGGCCTGGCAGTGGCTGTGCCTGCGGTGCTTGGCTACAACTGGCTGCTGCGCCGCAATGTAGCAGTGATGGACGAGGTGCGCGACTTTGCCACCGAACTGCAAACCGTGATGCTGGCGTCCAAGCCCGCTTCCTGAAACCTACGCTGAAGTGCTGCCATGGCAATGATAATTTCTGGCACTGGGGAAAGCGAAGACGACGTCATCTCCACCATCAACACCACGCCGCTTGTTGACGTGATGCTGGTGCTGCTGATTATTTTTTTGATCACGATCCCGGTGGTCAACTTTTCAGTTCCGGTTGACCTGCCCAAAGAGCGAAATGAAGTGCGCGAAAGCAAACCAGAAGACATTGTGGTGTCAGTTGACAGCCAGGGCCGAATTTATTGGCTGGACAGCCGGGTAGAAAGTCTGGACGCACTGATCGTGAAATTAAAAACATTGGCACAAATGTCGCCACAACCTGAAGTGCATATCCGCGGCGACTGGAAATGCACCTACGAGCCTGTTGGCAAAATCATCTATGCATGCCAGCGTGCAGGTATTGTCAAAATCGGTTTTATCACCGAGCCACCCGCCCGGGCACTTTGAACGCCATGATGCACCGCCGAAAAAAGCGCCGCGAGACATCGCCCATGGAACAACCGATGATGGAGATCAACACCACGCCGCTGATTGACGTGATGCTGGTGCTGAACATCATGCTGATCATCACCATTCCAATCCAGTTGCATGCAGTGAACCTGAACATGCCGGTGGGCACGCCCCCACCCAACCTTGTCAAACCCGAAGTTTTGAGAATAGACATTGACGCTGAAAGTCAAGTAACTTTTAATGGCGAGGCCATTGCGGACCGGGCTGAACTGGAAAAACGCATGACTGTTGTCAGTGCCATGCCTGTGCAGCCTGAAGTTCACCTGCGACCGGACCGCAAGGCCAGGTACGAAGTTGTTGCCGGCGTGCTGGCAACCGCGCAGCGCACAGGCTTGATGAAAATCGGCGTGGTTGGCTCGGAGCAGTTTGTCCAATGAGTCAAAACGATCCCATCACAACTTTGCCTGCTGCGGACACACCCTTGGGGCAGATTGCGATGTCGGCGCGGGGCAGCCGGCAATTCAAGCCCAAAGCTGGATTTAGCCCCGCTGGCATTGCCGTGATGGTGGCTGCGCATGGTCTGCTGGGCTATGCACTGGTCAGCGGCATGGCTGGCAAGGCCATCGACACCTTCAAAAAACCGCTGGAGGCAACCATCATTGCCGAGGCCAAGCTACCCCCGCCGCCGCCCCCTCCTCCTCCACCGCCCCCACCCAAAATTGAGAAAATTGAGCTGGCACCCAAGGCCGCCACGCCGCCACCACCAGCCTATGTACCGCCACCTGACGTGCCCGTACCGCCATCTGCTGCGCCTGCAATCACTGCCGTGCAAACAACCCAGGCAGTTGCACCGCCGCCGGCTTCACCTGCGCCAGTGTCAAGCCCCACTGCACCGCCCGCTGCAACTTCTTCAACGCGGGCAGACATGGCGCTGGTGTGCCCTAAACAAGTCAAGCCAGAAATTCCGAAGAAAGCCATTGATGACGGTGTTGAAGGCGTCGTGAAAGCCGAAGTAAAAGTACGCGGCGGTAAAGTGGTGGATGTGAGAATTATTTCAGGACCTCGCGCTTACCATGCGGCTGTCCGGGCTGCGCTGGCACGCTACGAGTGCAGCAATGGCGGGACTGAGGAGGTTACGGCAACTCAGGACTTTACGTTCAAACTGGAATAGTGACTTGATAACGATAACCTGCGATGCGTCAGAAAACTTCTTGGCAATCAGGTATTTATCAAGTATTTACTAAGTATTAACCAGTCTTTAGGAGCTGTAAGGCAATAAAATCGGGCGCTGGCAGCTTCTGAATTTATAGCATTTGCCACTGATTGAATGGTGATTGTTCTGATGGCAACCTGAACAGGCACCGCTATCCAGGTGCCTGTCCCGCTCTTTAGAACTTCAAACCGGCACGCAAGCCCAGAGTGAAGGGGTCAGCCAATGAAAAGTTGCTTCCCGTCAGGCTGGAAAATGCAAAACCGGTCGCAACGTTTCGGTTTTCCAGGTTCCTTGCATAGGCTTGCAAATACCATGCATCTCGAGGTGCTGTGTAAGTCACATTCATGTCTGTGCGGGTAAACGACGGCTGGGTGTATTGAATGGGCGTTACCACTGCAAAGTTGCTTAATTTATAAGAAGCTGAGTACCGCGTACCGATGTATGCCGTTACAGCGGCTCCGCTGGCCAAAGTCCAGTCATGGGTATAGCCGAGTGTCAGGGTTGCACTTGGAGCTTTGTCCAGCTGCTGACCCGCCAGATTGATAGCCACCGGACGGGTTGCAATGACCGGGAAAATGAATTCTCCATATTTGGCATTGAGCAAACCAAGCGCAGCATTGACCGTGCCGTTATCAGACACCGCCATCTTGGCTTCAACTTCCAGACCCGCGTTTTTAGCGCGCGCAGCGTTTGTGGTGATGGTGCCAATCTGATTGCTCAGCGGGTTCACTGTCACATAGCTGACTTGAAGATCTTTGTAATCATAAGAAAACACTGCGGCGCTCAGCCGCAACCGGTTGTCCAGAAATCGTCCCTTGACGCCTGCTTCAACAGATGTCAGCAATTCGGGTCGGTAAGTGTTGTCACCCGCAGCATTGCTGCCATCAAAATAGCCACCTGCCTTGTAGCCTGTTGCAACGTTGGCATAGACCAGAACATTGCGGGCGAGGTCATAGTCAGCCCCGACTTTCCAGGTGGTCTGGTTGTAGGAGACCTTGGCTTTGTTGACCAGCGAAGGCGCGTTGAAAGTTCCTGCAATATTGGTTGTCCGGCCATCGCGGGATTTTTCGTCAGCCGTCGTGCGCAAACCGGCCGTCAGCCGCAAGGCAGGACTCAAGCTGTATGTGGCTTGACCAAAAACCGCATTTGATCTGGAATTGACGGGGTCTTGAATAATACGCACGCCTGGATTACCGGCTCCAAACTGATTGGCCAGTGCAGGGTTGGTAAACGTGGCGTCTATATTGCCTTTTTCACTGAACAAATACAAGCCTGCAACCCATGTCAAGTCAGTTTTCCCTGTGGATGCCAGCCTGAATTCGTGTGAGGTTTGAGAGAATTTCGAATTGGTCAACGACGCAGTCGCGTTGGTCGAGCTTATGTTGTTGCGGTCAAATGTACGGACAGCTCCCAGATAGGTGAATTCGCCCACGCGGGTTTGGGCTGTGTACTCGGCGGACAAGCCAGTCGATGAATCATCGCGTTTGCCTTCGTTGACATTGGTCAATGATGTACGTTGGGCTGCTCCTGTGTTGTTCAAAAAAGTGGCCACTGCCACAGTACCCGGACCAGCGCCTTTGTTGTTGCTGGTGTCAACAGTTAACAGCAGTTTGTTGTCAGCGTTGAAAGTGATCAGCCCATGCACGCGCGCAGACAGGTTGGCAGCATCATCGCGGTTTTTGCCAAAACCATTGGCTGCACTTTTTGTGTTCAGGTATCCGTCACGGCTTGATGAAGACAACACAGCACGCAGCGCAAACTGATCACTCACAGGCACGTTCAGCATGCCATCCAGGCTGTACAAACCGTAGTTACCGATGCCCAAATTGGCTTCGCCAGCAAATTTTTTGCCTGGCTTATTGGTGATGAGATTGACGGCGCCGGCTGTGGCATTGCGGCCATACAAGGTACCTTGTGGGCCACGCAGCACTTCTACCCGCTCAAGGTCATAAAAAGTTGCTCCGGCAGATTGAGGTCTGCCGAGATACACGCCGTCAATATGAAAAGCTGTCGCAGGATCACCCACCTCCGTGGTGTTGGTGCTGCCAATACCGCGAATTGAAATATCAGTCGAGCCGCTGGTGCCCGGGGCGATTTGTACATTGGGTATCAGATTGGTCAAACCCACAGCTGTGGTTGCGCCTGCTGAGCGCAGGTCTTCACCTGTCACAGCGGTCAAAGACAAAGCGGTTTTCGACGATGGCTGTGCTACTTTTTGGGCAGTGACCGTTACATCCGCAAGACGCCCGGTTTCGGGTGGCGAGGTTTGCGCACTGGTGGTAGCTGCCATGCTGCAGAGCAATGCGCCCACTGCGCAAGTCAGGTGAGAAGGTGCAAACGGATAACGGGGGGTGCTTATTTTCACGAAGTGTCTCCAGCAGGTAGTTATGGCAGAGTCCGAACAAATTACAAACATACTGTCTGACATGTAAGTATCTTTGTCAACTCAGGGCAAACCCTCCTGATTACATTTGTGCAGATGTCTGGTTGCCAGACGCTGTGTGGCAGGTAACCTCGCTTAGCAGTCAGGCCAATGCTTCCAGAAGCAATTTGCGCAGCAGAACATGTTGCCGGTCAAACGATGCCAGATCACTGCTGATCGAACGGGTCACAGTGATACCTCTGAAAACAGACACTGCAAAATCACGGACAAGGTCCAGCCGGGCACTGCTGCCGCCCAGCTCAAATGTCAGCTGGTGCCAGGCCTGCCTGAAAATCTGATCACGTTCATCAATAGTGGGCGCCACTTCGTCCCTGAAAGACGCATCCCGACGCGCGGCCAGCAACAGTTCAACCTGCGCCATTTGACTGGTGCTTGTTGTGAACGCAAAACTTGCATCAAGCACTGCCAGCATACGCTCAGCCGGCGTCAACGCTGGATGCGCTGCTGCATGAAACATAGCTGACATCTCATCGTAAATGGCGTTGATCACAGCTGTCATCAGCGCGTTCTTACTGTTGAAGTGGTATATCAAAGCTGCCCTGGAGACACCAATGCGCTCAGCAATGCCAGACATCGTGGTGCCTGCGTACCCCAGCTCTGCCAGGCTGGCAATGGCTGCCTGCAGGATCCGGGCTTGCGTTTCACTGGACATGTCTGCATTTGTGCGGCGCTTGCCGGTCACCTTGACTTCTGCAATCAGCAGGGCAGAACGATCAGCTTGCGGTTCAGGAATACGGGTGTTTGCGTCGGGCATGGTAATAGTGTTTTTGTTTTTCTTGAGTTTGCCACAAGGCATGACAGACCCGTGTAAACCCGTTGTAGCTCTGTTTTAAATTTAGATACTATCCTTCGTGGTTGTAAGTTAATAATTTTGAATGTGCAATTTGTGGTTTTAAATATTTCAGATTGACTGACTTCTTCAAACGACTCCACTCATGCACCTGACTCCTTTGCACACTGACGGCACGTGTTTTATTGATGCGGACGGACGTCAGATTATTTTGCGCGGATTGAACCTTGGTGGAGACAGCAAGGTGCCGTGGCCTGACGGCGGCACGCAACATCCGGATGATTTCTCGGACCACCGAAAAATATCTTTTACCGGACGTCCATTTTTGCTGAGTGATGCAGATGAACATTTCAGCCGGATTCGCAACTGGGGGTTTAACTGCCTGCGCCTTCTGACGACTTGGGAAGCCATCGAACACGAAGGTCCTGGTATCTATGACAATGCATACCTGTACCACCTCCAGGAAATTTGCCGCAAGGCGGGCGACTACGGGCTGTATGTGTTCCTTGATTTTCACCAGGATGTGTGGTCCCGCATGAGCGGTGGGGACGGAGCGCCTGGTTGGACATTCGAGGCGGTGGGCCTTGATTTCACGCGCTTTGAAGCAGCAGGTGCTTCACACGTCATGCAGTCGCGATTTGATTACGCGAGCGACAGTGACAATCAGGCAAGCTACCCACAAATGAGCTGGGCTCAGAACTACCGGATGCCTGCCAACGCCATCATGTGGACTCTGTTTTGGGGCAGCAAACACATCACACCTGATTTTTTAATCGGAGGAATTTCTGCCAGCGATTATTTGCAAACGCATTTGCTGGGCGCTATGGCTCAAGTTGCCAGGCGCGTTGCACACATGCCGCATGTGATTGGTTTTGACAGTCTGAATGAGCCAGGGCTGGGCTGGCTGGGGCAAAGCTTGAGCCCTGTCACTCTGGCAGGTCAACGCCAGCTCAATGGCCCGCCCATGCCGGGTGTGGTCTGGTCAGCGCTGGACGCCCTGGCCGTAGCAGCAGGTGTGCCGCGTGAACTCCCAGTGAGGGACACCAGTTTTGAGGTGAACGCCAAAATTGGCTGGCAGACCGTTAACCCGAAAGGTGTTCGCATATGGCGTGATGGTGTGCTCTGCCCTTTTGCCCAGGCTGGAATTTACGCCGTTGAAAATTTGGACAAAGAACACCGGATCGTGGCTTTGACAGAAGACGCTTTCAGCCATTTTCAGGGCCAGAGGCTGGACATCGCAAACGACGTTTTTGCGCCGTTTTATCACCGTGTTGCCTGCACAATCCGCGCCATCGCGCCACACTGGCTGCTGATGGCAGAGATGGACCCACTGGGTGCCATGACAGGTCGTCCATTTCCAGCCAGCATGCCTGCGCAAAGTGTGAATGCCAGCCACTGGTATGACGTGACTTTGCTGGTTAAAAAGCAGTTTGACAGCGCTGTATCGGTAGACCTTCTGACAGGTGAGGCATCACACGGTTCAGCTGAAATCGGAGCCCGCTACCAGCGGCAGCTGGCTGCAGTTCAGGCATTGGCAGAACCTGTTGCCAGCGGTATGCCCACGCTGATTGGCGAGTTTGGAATTCCATTCGATCTGGACGATGGTACTGCCTATGCGGCATGGGCAAGTGGCACGCGTGATGAGTCGGTCTGGGCAACCCACACCCAGGTACTGTCGCTGATGTATGACGCTCTCGACGCCTTGCACTTGAGTTCAGCACAGTGGAACTACACCGCAGGCAACCAAAACAACGCCCGCATAGGTGACCAGTGGAATCAGGAAGATCTGTCGGTTTTTTCGCTTGATCAGCCTGCCGGTCGGGCGGTCAGCGGTTTTTGCCGGCCCTATGCCCAGGCCATTCAGGGCAAGCTTCAGCGCATTCACTTCGACTCTTCCAGTGGCGTCTTTGAAATGTTTTTTGAAACTGATCCGGCGGTACCGCAACCCACCCTGATTTACCTGCCAGCAATCCAGTACCCAACTGGGTTAACCATCACGCTGTCAGGCCCCACTCACAGCCACGAGCATGACAGACACACCCAAATTTTGACGATATGGGCAACAGACACTGGGGTAATTGAAGTTCGGTGCACACGCAGCTCTTGATTTACCCGGTGCTGTTTCTTCACAAGGCAACGAATGACTGTTGACGGGTGCCACACATCAGGTTTGCTGAATCATTTTCCGGCACGTTCTGCTTGTTTTTGCCTTGTGCCACTTCGAGTTCGCGCGGCAAAACAACACAGTTTTTGACCGCCAGTATCTCAGCCATCACGCTCACGGCAATTTCGGGTGGGGTTTTGCTGCCAATGTAAATACCAATGGGTCCACGCAGCCTGGCCAGGTCTGCCTGGCTGACCGCAAAATGCTCGGCCATGCGCTGCTGCCTCAGCTGGTTGTTGCGTCGCGACCCAATGGCGCCTACGTAAAAGGCTTCGGTGTTCAATGCCTCCAGCAGTGCCAGGTCATCCAGTTTCGGGTCATGCGTCAGCGCTATGACGCAGCTCCGGCGGTCTGGCTTGAAGGCAGTCACCACGTCGTCAGGCATGTCGCTTGTCACGGTAACGCCGGGTACCGACCAGGCAATTCGGTACTCCTCGCGAGGATCGCAAACCGTGACTGCAAAACCACTGAACTTTGCCATGGTCGCCAGGTATTCCGTCAGCTGACCCGCACCGATCAGCAACATCCGGTATTCCGGGCCAAAAGTGTTGATCAGCTCGATATTGGTGAGCACCAGCTCGGTCGGTGCTGCACCGGCTTTCAAGGCAACAAAACCGTCTTTCAACTGCACACTGCGCCGCATCAACTGACCGGTTTCAAGCGCTGCAACCAGCTGTACCAAGGCTTTGACATCTGGGTCGTATTCAAGCAGCAGCTCCAGCGTGCCGCCACAGGGCAAACCAAAACGGTGCGCTTCATCGGCGGTGATTCCGTACTTGACAAAACCTGGCGGACCAGACGGAATCGCCCTGGATAAATCCTTGCCAGAATAAGCCTGCGTAAATTGATAGATCAGGTCATCTTCAATACAACCGCCTGACACTGACCCAACCACTGCGCCACTTTCACAAAGCGCCATGATGGACCCAACGGGGCGTGGTGAAGAGCCCCATGTGCGCACAACAGTTGCCAGCAGTGCGCGCCTGCCTTCTGCGCGCCAGTCGCGCAGGGTCCGAAGCACCGTGACATCCAGGTTTTCCATCTGGTTAATTCAGGTACAGCCAGACTGCAAAAGCCAGGCCCATTGCCAGCGCTGCACCGATAGCCCATTTTCCGCTCGACGCATCAGACAACTCCCCCACGGTACCTGGCTGGGTAGACACATCACCCATGACAACTTTGGCGGCATAAGCCTCTGGGTGCTGACGCTGCATTTCATTGTCAAAGCGTTTGAAGAAATCTTCGGCCATCGACTTGGCTGCGCCGTCAATCAGCCGCTGGCCGAGCTGGGCAATTTTGCCGCCGACTGACGCATGAACGGTGTAGGCCAACTCGCAGCCATCGGTATTGGGTGTGAGGGTGACGGCAGAGTCGCCCTTACCAAAGCCAGCCGGGCCCCCCTGCCCTTCAAAATTAATTTTGTAGCTGGTCGGCGGGTTGATGTCGGTCAGCGTGATCTTGCCGCTGAATTTGGCAGACACCGGGCCGATCTTGAGCGACATGCCGATGGCGTACTGGTTGTCACCCGAGGGCTCGACCTTGTCACAGCCGGGAATGCAGGCCTTCAGTACAACGGGGTCGTTCAATGCGTCCCAGGCTTGCTGCTGGGTGATGGCGAGTTGGCGTGAGCCTTGCATGTCCATGGTGTGTTCCTTGTTTACTTTTTCACTTATTTTTTCATCAGGGCGGCCAGACTGCTGGCCAAATCTTCAAGTTTGCTTAAATTATGGACAGCCAACATGCCGTGCGCGTATTGGTGCAGCGCTGCAGCTCCTTGCGCAAGTGGGGCATAGCCGTCAAAGCGCAGCAATGGGTTCAGCCACAGCAGACGTCGGCTGCGGCGGCGCAGCCAGCCAAGCTCCTGTGCCAATTCGATGGGCTTACCAGTGTCCAGCCCGTCGGTGATCATCAGCACCATCGTGCGCCTGCCCACCAGACGGCGTGCGTGCTGCAGTCGCAAGCTGGCAAGCGACGCACCCAGTTGCGTGCCACCTGCAAAATCTTCAATGAGCACACTGGCTTTGGCCAGCATGTCGTCTGTATCGGCTTGTTTGAAAGCCAGGGTCAAGTCTGTCAGGCCCATGCCAAATGCAAACACATCACGCTGTGGATGCCGGCGCGTGCCGACGTGCAAAAAGGCGAGTAGCAAACGGGCATAACGCTCCATCGAGCCAGACACATCGACCAGAATCAGCAACGGCAAATGCTTTTGCTGGCGCTCCAGCCGGGGCAGCAGCAGCAGCTCGCCGCCAGTGCGCGCGGCCTGGCTCATCACCCCTGGCCAGTGCATGCGCGCGCCTGTGGTGGCGGGTCGTGTGCGGCGCGATGCAAACTTCGGCAGTGGCAACTGGATGTCACGCGCCAGGCGTTCGACCAACCGGTATTCAGTGGCCGACAAGGCATTGAAGTCAGCATGCTGCAAACGCTGGATGTCGCTGGCCGTCATGGCTGCATCAAAATCGACTTTCTGGTCTTCAGCAGTGGGTTTGGCCTGCTGGCCGAATTTTTTTTGCGGTGCCAGGGCGTCCCGAACCCTCGGCTTGCGCTTGCTGGGTTCTGCCTTTCCTTCCGCGCTGGGCATCAGCTGTGCGAGCAGTTTGTTGGCTATTTTCGGGTCCTGAAAATAGGCGTCAAACAGTTCGCGAAAGACCCCGCGATCTTGCTCGCGGCTGATCATGACGCTTTCAAACGCAGCACTCAGGTCTTGCTTTTCAGTCAGGCCGATGTGGCTTGCCGCATCGTGCGCCAGAGCGATGCGGTGGCTGTCAAGTTTGACACCTGCGCGGCGCAGGGCACGGCCAAAGCCTGTGATGTTGTCGGCCAGCTTGCCTGCTCGGGAGTCGCCTAGCTGCATGGGGATGCCCTCACCCTAGCCCTCTCCCGCAAGCGGGAGAGGGAATAACGCATTGAATTACCCCCTCTCCCGCGTGCGGGAGAGGGTTGGGGTGAGGGAAGTCGCTCAAGCCGATTCCTCAGGCGCAAGCAACAGCGCCGCCATCTCATTCGTCAGCGCCGTCACATCTTCCCGCTGCTTGAACAAAATGCCTGCAGTGTCCATCACCACCTCCGGGTCAATGACCAGCGTGTCCAGTGCTATCAAAGCCTTTGCCCACTCCACGCTCTCAGCAATGCCGGGCGCACGTGCAAAAGCATTGCCAAACGGTGATCGGCGCAGCTTGTCAACAAACGCTGAAACTTGCGCTGACAGTTCGTCACTCGCGTCTGGCACCAGGGCCCGAACAATGGCCAACTCGCGTTCACGCTCAGGGTAGTCGAGCCAGTGGTACAGGCAGCGGCGCTTGACGGCGTCGTTCAACTCGCGGGTGCGGTTGCTGGTCAGAATCGTGACGGGTGGGCAAATGGCGTTGACTGTGCCAATTTCGGGAATGCTGACCTGATACTCACCCAGGTACTCAAGTAAAAAAGCCTCAAATGGCTCATCGGCACGGTCTACTTCGTCTATCAGAAGCACAGCGCCGGGCTCTGGCGCTTGAAGGGCTTGCAACAGCGGGCGGCGAATCAGATAGCGGTCCTGGTAGACCTCGCTTTCGACATCAAAACCTTTGCCTTCAGCCGCCTTCATGTGCAACAGTTGTGCAGCGTAATTCCACTCATATAAAGCTTCACGCTGCTCAAGACCGTCGTAGCATTGCAGGCGAATCAATTGGCGCTGCAGCGCTTTGCCCAAAGCCTTGGCCAGCTCGGTTTTGCCAACGCCGGGCTCGCCTTCCAGCAACAACGGGCGCTGCAGCTTGAGTGCTAAAAACACAGCGGTTGCCAGGCGGCGGTCTGCAAAATACCCGGCTTCTTGCAGCGCAGCTGTCAGGGCATCAATAGTATGGAAAAAAATCATTTGCTATTTATTTAGTAGCTGCTTGCGCCCGTATTTATTGGGCTAGAGCACTAAAACATGTCGAAAAAATGGTTTTTTAGTTCCCTCCCCTCCCGGGGGAGGGTTAGGGTGGGGGCAAGTGCTGAATCAGTATTGGCATTGCGCCTGCCCCCATCCCAGCCTTCCCCCGGGAGGGGAGAAGTAAGAGGTTAGGCAGCTATTAACCCAGCGCCATTGCCACACCACGCTGCGTCTGCACGCTGATGATGTTGGCGCGGTACGCAGCAGTGGCATGAATGTCATGATTCAAATCCGTCGCGTCAATCTTGACGGATGCAGCTGATTCAGGGGTGAAGCTTTTGTTCAAGGCGGCTTCCAGTCCTGCATGGCGAAACACGCCGCTACTTGATGCGCCTGTTACGGCTACCCGCACATCACCACCAAAGTCTGCAATGAACACACCGACCATCGCAAACCGGGACGCTTGCTGCTTGAACTTCATGTAAGCCGCGCGTTTGGGAATGGGAAAGCTGATCGCCGTGATCAACTCGCCGTCATTCAGAGCCGTGGTGAACATGCCTTGAAAATAATCTTTTGCTTCAATTTTGCGAGCGGTGGTGTGAATGGTTGCACCCAGTGCCAGCACTGCACTTGGGTAGCATGCAGACGGGTCGTTGTTCGCTACTGACCCGCCCATGGTGCCCATAGCTCGTACCTGGCGGTCGCCGATGTTGCCAGCCAGATGTGCCAGCGCGGGGATGGCAAACAGCACTTCTGCATGGGTCGCCACATCAGCGTGACGAGCCATTGCGCCGATAACCACTGCGCCGCCTTCTCGCATGATGCTGCTCATGCCTTTGATGCCACTCAAATCTGCCAGTTTGTCCGGGCTGGACAGGCGCAGCTTCATCGACGCGAGCAGGGTTTGGCCACCAGCCAATGGTTTGGAACCGCTGGCTGCCAGCTTGGCAGCGTCTTGTACAGTTGCAGGGCGCTCTAAAGTAAATGCATACATGGTGAGTCCTTGTTTTAATGTTTCGCAGACTGAATGGCTTCCCACACGCGGCCTGGCGTGGCCGGCATGTCAAAGTCAATCACGCCCAATGGTTTAAGTGCATCCAGCACTGCGTTGATCACAGCGGGGGGTGAGCCAATCGCGCCCGCCTCGCCGCAGCCTTTGGCGCCCAGCGGGTTGTGGCTACAAGGCGTGCAAAGCGTGTCAAGCGTGAAGTTGGGCATGTCGTCAGCGCGCGGCATGGTGTAGTCCATCATGGAGCCGGTCAACAATTGCCCAGTTTCTTCGTCGTACACGCAGTTCTCCAGCAGCGCCTGGCCAATGCCCTGCACCAGCCCGCCATGCACCTGACCTTCAACAATCATCGGGTTGATGATGTTGCCAAAGTCGTCAACAGCTGTAAAGCGTTCTACTTTGACGGTGCCAGTTGCGGGGTCAATTTCTACCTCGCAAATGTAGGTGCCTGACGGGAAAGTGAAGTTGGTCGGGTCATAAAACGCGGTTTCGTTCAAGCCCGGCTCCAGCTTGTCGAGCGGGTAGTTGTGCGGCACGTACGCCGTCAACGCCACCTGGCCAAAGGTCACTTTCTTGTCTGTGCCCTTGATGGTGAATTCGCCGTTGGCAAACTTTACGTCCGCATCACTGGCTTCCATCAAGTGAGCAGCAATCTTTTTGGCCTTGGTCTCGATTTTGTCGAGCGCCTTCATGATGGCCGTGCCGCCGACTGACATCGAGCGTGAGCCATAGGTGCCCATGCCAAATGGCACACGGCCCGTGTCGCCGTGAACAATGTCCACCGCATCTACCGATATGCCCAAGCGGGCTGCAACAACTTGGGCAAATGTGGTTTCATGGCCCTGACCGTGGCTGTGTGAGCCAGTAAACACCGTCACGCTGCCCGTCGGGTGTACGCGGACCTCGCCGCATTCAAACAAGCCAGCCCGTGCGCCCAGTGCCCCTGCAATGTTGCTGGGTGCCAGGCCGCAGGCTTCGATGTAGCTGGAGTACCCAATGCCGCGCAGCAGGCCTTTGGCTTTGGATGCAGCCTCGCGTGCCGGCAGCCCTGCTATGTCGGCAAGCTCGTTGGCGCGCGCCAGCAATGCCGGGAAATTGCCTACGTCGTATTGCAACGCTACGGGTGTCTGATACGGGAAGCTGGTGATGAAATTGCGGCGGCGGATTTCGTCCTGGCTCAAACCAAGTTCCCAGCCTGCGCGGGTGACAATTCGCTCGAGCAAATAAGTCGCTTCGGGCCTGCCTGCACCGCGGTACGCATCAACTGGTGCGGTGTTGGTAAACCAGGCATCGACCTCGCAATACACCAGCGGCGTGGCGTACTGGCCTGCCAGCAGCGTGGCGTACAAAATGGTAGGAACAGCCGGTGCAAAAGTTGACAAATACGCACCCATGTTGGCATCGGTGTGCACACGCAGGGCCAGAAACTTGCCGTCCTTGTCAAGCGCCAGCTCGGCATGGCTGGAGTGGTCTCGGCCATGCGCGTCGCTGACAAACGCTTCACTGCGATCTGCTGTCCACTTGATGTTGCGGTTGATCTTTTTGGATGCCCAAACCAGGCACACATCCTCTGCGTATAAATAGATTTTGGAGCCAAAACCTCCGCCTACGTCAGGTGCAATCACCCTCACCTTGTGCTCTGGTAAACCCATCACAAAAGCTGTCAGCAGCAAGCGCTCAACGTGCGGGTTTTGGTTTGACACATACAGCGTGTAGTCGTCATTGGCGCGGCTGTACGCGCCGATGGCCGAGCGCGGCTCCATCGCGTTGGGCACAAGGCGGTTGTTGGTCAGGTCAATTTTGGTGACGTGTGCAGCGTTGGTAAAAGCCGCATCAACTGTTGCCTTGTCGCCAATGGCCCATTTATAGCAATGGTTGTCTGGTGCAAGGTCGTGCAGCGCGGCGGCCGATTTGGCTTTTGTCACATTGACCACTGCTGTCAACACGTCATATTCCACTTCCACCAACTCAGCAGCATTTCTGGCCTGCTCCAGCGTCTCGGCTATCACCATGGCAACGTGATCTCCCACATAGCGCACCTTGCCTTGTGCCAGGATCGGATGCGGCGGTTCCTTCATTGGGTTGCCGTCTGTGCTGGTGATGCCCCAACCGCATGGCAGGCCGTTGATCTTGTCATTGGCTACGTCGGTGCCAACAAAAATGTCAAGCACGCCAGGGGCCGCTTTGGCCGCCGTCAGATCAATGCTTTTGATGTTGGCATGTGCATGCGGTGACCGCACAAACACCGCGTGGCTCTGGTTAGCCAGGGTGATGTCGTCGGTGTACTGGCCGCCGCCGGTCAGGAAACGGTAGTCCTCCTTGCGACGGACTGGAACGCCAATGTTTGGCAAATTTACGAAGTCTGGTGCGCCCATGTGATTGCTCCTGGTTTGTAAAAGTAATTAAAAGGTAATTCAGGCAGCCATGGCAGCTGCGCCCGTGCGCACTGCCTTGACGATGTTTTGATACCCGGTACAGCGGCAAATATTGCCTTCCAGGTGTTCGCGTATTTCAATCTCGCTTGCCTTGGGGTGGTGCTTACACAAGTCCACCGCGCTCATCACCATGCCAGTGGTGCAAAAGCCGCATTGCAGGCCGTGGCATTCTTTGAAAGCTGCCTGCATCGGGTGCATGGTGCCGTCTTTGGCGGCCAGCCCTTCAATGGTGGTGATATCTGCGCCCTGAGCCTGTGCAGCCAGCATGTTGCATGACTTGACGGCACGGCCATTGACAATGACTGTGCACGCGCCGCACTGCGCGGTGTCGCAGCCGACATGTGTGCCGGTCAGCATCAGCTTTTCGCGCAGGGCTTGCACCAGCAGCGTGTTGTCGGGCATGTCAAAGTTGGCCGCTTTGCCATTGACGGTGAACTGGACTTGCATGGGTTTTCTCCTGTTGGCTGAGTTGTTGGCTACAAGTTGGCAGGTAAATGCCAACCTTCCTGATTATTTGGGTCATGGTCACCCAGCAGACTAGGCTAAACCCTTGTCAAATGACGCCAGCGGGGGATATTCTCAAAATGAAACAGTCAATCCTGCCGCGTACTGCAAAATGATGACAGCCATGCAATCTGTTGTTCATTTCGCACCTGACGCGCGCCTGCAGCAAATTGCATTAGCGCGCCAGGCGGTGTTGCTGGATGGCAAAAGCATGTCACGCCCGGGCTCACCAGAGTGGATTGAGCACTCATGGCAACGTTGCCTTGCCAGTGGCAAAAGGCCACATGAAGTTGTCAGTTTTGACCTGATTGAACCTGTTGCCAGAAGGCGGCTGCTCGATACCCACCACGCCCTGCTGCAAACAGCGCGGCCCGTTCTTCAAAGCCTGGCGGTGGCACTGGCCAGCACGCGGTACTTTGCCATTTTGACCAATGCACAGGGTGTTGTGATTGACGCGCAGGGGGCCATTGACCGCAGTGACCGCCGGGCCGACCTGATATCCCGCATCGGCACGGACCTGTCTGAAGGCGCTGTGGCCACCACCGCCATCAGCGCAGCATTGTCTGAACAGCAGCCCATATGGCTCCACCGGGGTGAGCATTTTTATGATGCAAATTGTGTCTACAGTTGTGCGGGTGCGCCCGTTTTTGGGCCCAACGGCGATTGCATCGGCATGCTGGATTTGACAGGCATTGAGGCGGCCGAACGGCCGGAGTTAAAGCACCTGGTGGCGCAGTCAGCCCGCGGCATTGAAAACGCACTGACATTAAATTTCTTCAACAGCGCACACGACCTGTTGATTCGCCTGAATTGGCCAGGCCGGATTCTGGGTGATGAGTCTGATGGTCTGGTGTGTCTGGATGCCGATGGCTATGTAACAGCGGCCAATCAGATGGCAAGGCTTCTGGTGCCGCAGCTCGCATCCCAACAGTTGCGGCACTTCCGTCTGCATGCCAATGAACTGTTTGACGTGTCCATTGACCTGTTGTTTGACGCTGCGCGGAGGCACATTAATTCACCAGCAATTGAAATGCCGCTCCGGACAGGATTTCGGCTGCATGCCATGCCAATATGCAGCAGCAAAATGACGGCGACAGGTGCCCCACAGTTAGCTGCACCGGTTGCACCCGGCGAACCTCCACCCCGTTTGAAAGACATTCAACTGGCGCTGATTCGCAAGGCTGTTGACGAAGCCCGCGGCAATGTTCAGAAAGCCGCCAAGGCTTTGGGCATCAGCCGGGCAACAGTTTACAGACGACTGGGCTCAGGCATTAAAAAGTAGCGTGATCCCAGCACTGCACAGCACATCAGTGCTTGTGCGCGGCATTGCTGTGGCCCATGGACGGCGCACCAGCCGCAGTGGTTGCAACCGGGATTTGCAGCTCCATTTTGCTTTCAACACCTTTGGCATTTTTAAACACCAGTGTCATGGGTACCTTGCTGCCTTGGAGCAGCGGCTGCTTCAAATCCATCAGCATGACGTGGTAGCCACCGGGTTTTAGCTCAACAGCTTTGCCAGCTGGCAACACAACGGAAGAAACAGCGCGCATTTTCATCACATCGCCTTCCATCTTCATCTCATGCACCTCACCGACGCCCGCAACCGCAGAAGACACGCCGACCAGCGTCGCATCATCTTTGGCAGTGATTTTCATGAACGCCCCCGTGCCTTGTTGCCCAGGAACAGTGCTGCGAACCCAGGCGTTGCTGATGTCTATGCCATGCGCTTGCACTCCTGCACCAAAAGTCGCGGCAGTCAGCATCATCAAAATATTTAAAACTGGTTTCATACAGATTACTTTCAATATCAATGTTGTTGTTTATTTGCCTGCTGCTACTGGCTTTAAAGCCATCACAGCCATGCCCGAATATTTAAACTGCCTTGTAACTGCCAAGCGCCGTGGCAGCTCGCTCCAGTAATACAACATGGGCAAATGAGCTTGCAGACCAATAAAACAGGGCGCAAGCAGCTATTAATTGGGTAGTAATTCGGGATTTCATAATCAGGGTCTTTCAGTTGTTTACAACGCAAATCCGGGTTCAGCAACAAAGAAGTGTTGTTGACAAAGATGAACTGCAAAGCTGGTGGTTGTTTAAGTGCTCAACATCCACGCCAACGATGCTGTAATTGAATGCACGCAGGCTCTTTAAAGCCCAGGCGCTAATGACCCAGGCCACAAGCCTGGGGAGCTTCAACTCAAAGTACCGGCGGACCGCGATTGGGGGGCAAACCGCTGATGCGTGCGTCCAGCGCAAAAGACAGGTCAAACCCAGCAAGTTGTTTGCCGGGCTTGACCAGAGTGGCGGGAAGGCAAAATATCGGCAATGCAAATGCCAGGGATCCACAGGTGTCGCAGTGGTATCCGTCCAAAGCGTTGTCATCGCTGCCACCGGTTGATTTGCCCGCCGAGCAGATTCCGCCCAGTTTGCCGGTGCGTAATTCATCAGCCAGCAACAACGATGGTGTGATCAACGCCGCAAAGACTGCCAGAAAGCTCAGCAGCAACGCGAGGCGGGCAAATCTTTGCGAATTGCTGTTTGGCATTGGTGGGAAGATCACAGACTGAGTATAACTTTGACCATTAAAAGCGTGCCTATTGCCAGTCAATTTAAAAACATGCGTTGCAGCAACCAGAGATTGAGCGAAACAATCAGTGCAGCGGATATCCATAACAAGGCAGAGACTTTCCGACCGAAAGCAAAATCCCCAACGTATTTACGGCGGGTTGTAAACCTTAACAAGGGAACCACTGCAAATGGCAACTGCAAACTTAAAATCACTCTTGAACACCAGCAAAGACGTGGCGCCCGAGCTGCCAAACCAGGCAACTGCAATGACTGCAGGCCCGACGGCCAGTGCCCGGGTCAGCAGCGCCCGCATGGTGGTCGAAAGCCGGATTTGAAGAAAGCCCTCCATCACAACCTGCCCGGCAAGCGTTCCAGTCACCGAAGAGCTCAGTCCTGATGCAATCAGGGCGACCCCAAAAACAGTGCTGGCGATTCCAACGCCCAATACCGGCGACAGCAAGTGGTACGCATCAGACAGCTCAGTGACTGGCGGCATGCCCGGCCGGTTGAACGCGCCTGCGGCCACCACCAAAATCGCGCCATTGACAAACAGGTCAACGGCCAGTGCAACGGTGGAATCAATGGTGGCGAAACGGATTGCCTGGCCGGTACCTTCGGGCGTTTTTTCATATTGGCGCGTTTGCACTACCGCTGAATGCAGTTACAGGTTGTGCGGCATGACCGTGGCACCCACGATGCCAACTGCCAGGTAAAGCATTTCCGGCTTGGTAACAATTGCAGTGCTGGGAGCAAGGCCCTGCAAAATTGCAGTCAGGGACGGTTGCAGCCAAACCAGCTGGGCCGCGAAGCTGGCCCCAATGTTGAGAATTAACGCAATGACAAAAGCTTCAAGATAGCGAAAGCCAAAATTTTGTAATGCAAGGATCAGCATCACGTCCAGAACTGGCAGGCAAACGCCCCACAACAAAGGTATGCCAAACACCAGATTAAGGCCAATGGCCATGCCCAAAACTTCTGCAAGATTGCACGCAACGATTGCAATTTCGCACAAGCCCCAAAGCACCCCATTGATTTTTGTCAAGAAGTGCTGCTTGCAGGCCTGCGCCAAGTCCAGACCGCCTGCCAGGCCCAGCCTGACAGATGCTGCCTGGAGCAACATGGCCATCATGCTCGACATGAAGACCACACTCAGCAGCACATACCCAAATTGCGATCCCCCGGCAATGGATGTAGCCAAATTGCCAGGGTCCATGTAGCCTACTGCAACCAGGTATCCGGGCCCTGCGAAAGCCAGCAATCGTTTGGTCGCAGAAACACCAACCTTGCCGAGCGGAATTTTGATGGAGTTGTGAACTTGTGGAAGGCTGCGGGCACTGCTGGCAGCGTACGCTCCAAGATCGCGGGGGTTTCAAGCGCCACCCTATTCAGGATTTTTAGCTGCAAACAATCAGACTTTTGCACACGGCATCATCCCAAGAGTCGCTGTGGGGTTCAGGGACAAAGTAATTTTTGGAAATGATTGAACCGCCCGACGAAGGCAGTGGTGTTGCTGCATTTTGCTGCTCAGAATTTGAATCAGGGTCTTGGGAAAACAGGGGTGAATAATTTCCGGATGCAAAACCTGTCAACTCCAAAACCAGGACTGCAGCACCACACACCATGATGCAGGCACCGAGAGTGGGTTGATCGTCACCAAAAAAATTTGTGGTGTGTGTCATTTATCGACAATGAACTGTAGCCAGCAGGGTGCAAATAACCAGGCATGCCAACCTAAGCTGATGTAGGAGGCCGTCCCAAACCCACATGGGCATTGGCTGTAGTGCCAGTTGGGTCAATTGGCAGGTAAATTTTCGGATTGAAATCAAGTGGCGAAAAAGCAGATTTTCACCATGACCGGGACGGTGCCGGAATGCCTGAAAACCGATGTCGGCTTTACCTTCTTGCGTTCGGAAAAAACAGCTGTTCGCCATTGATTTTGTACGCACCAATAACGCCCTGCCCGGCAGGTGATGTCACCCAGTCAACAAATTTTTGAGCTTCAACAATTCTGGTTTGCGGGTGCCTTGCGGGGTTGATGACCAGCACGCCATACTGGTTTGACAACTGCACATCACCTTGCACCACAATGGCGAGGTCTGCCCGATTTTTAAACGCCAGCCAACTGCCCCTGTCCGCCAGCACATAAGCCTGGGCGCTTGCAGCCATGTTCAGCGCAGGCCCCATGCCGCAGCCGCAAGCCTGGTAGTTTGCAAATGCAGGTTTGCCTGCCGCCATGTCAACGCCAGCAGTCTTCCAGAAGCGCCGCTCCGCTGAATGGGTGCCGCTGTTGTCCCCACGTGAGATAAATTTGGGGTTGCTGGCCGTTAATTTTTGAAACGCCTGGGCGATGTCGTTGCCCTTCACTTGGGCCGGGTCGGAAATTGGCCCGATCAGGACAAAGTCGTTGTACATCACTGGGAAACGCGCGGTGGCAAAGCCCGCTGCAACCAGTTGTTCTTCTGCTGCCTGGTCATGCACAAACAGCACATCCGCATCCCCACGGCGGCCCATGTCAATAGCCTGTCCCGTGCCGACAGCAACAACCTTGACATCGATTCCCGTCGCCTTTTTAAATTCTGGCAACAAGACCCTGAACAAACCTGTTTGCTCGGTCGAGGTGGTGGAAGCCATGACCAAGGATTTTGTCTGTGCTATTGAAAGAGAAGCTGTCAGCGCCCATAATATAAAGGCTAGAGCTTTAAAACATTGCATAAATTGACGTTTTTTGATCATCTGGACTCGCCATTGAGAAAGTTTTCAGCAGCCATGGGCAGCGGGCCGTTAAAAAAGTCGTGGGTTAGCAAATCAGCAACTATGCGCCCCTGCTCCAGGAAAATCACCCGGCTTGCCAGACGTTTGACCTGACCCAGGTTGTGGCTGCTGAAAATCAGTGTCATGCCGCTGTCTGCAAACTCGGCCATCAGGCGTTCGACCTCGTGTTTGCCGGCGGGGTCCAGGCTGGCGGTTGGCTCGTCAAGCAGCATGACTTGTGGCCCGAGTGCCCATGCACGCACCAGTGCCACCCGCTGCTGCTGGCCAAGTGACAAAGTCCTGGCATTGCGCGTACCCAGGTCGCCAAGCCCCAGCCTTTCAAGCGTCTGCAAAGCCTGTAATTTTGCTGCCGCCCAATGGGTACCGCGCAACCACATGCCCAGCGCCAGGTTTTGCAATACAGATGCGCGCAGCATGTAGGGGCGCTGGAACACCATGGCCTGTGCTGCAGGCGGCGCAATAGCTATCTCGCCCGCAGATGGTTTCAGCAAACCGTGAAACACGCGAAGCAAACTGCTTTTGCCACTGCCATTGGCGCCAACCAATGCCACGCGTTCCCCTGCATGAATGCACAGATTGCAGTCTTTCAGGGCGCTTGTGTTGCCAAATTTCACGCTGATGGCCCGCAAATCAAAAAGCGCCGTCATGTTTTGACCACCCCACGCTTGACCACCACACGCGTGACCGAGCTAACCAGCATATTCAGCAACAGCACCACGCCCAGCAGCACCATGCCCAACGCAAGGGCCAGTGGCAAATCCCCCTTGCTGGTTTCCAGCGCAATGGCGGTTGTCATCACCCGGGTAAAGCCATCAATATTGCCGCCCACCACCATCACCGCACCCACTTCAGAAATAGCGCGTCCAAAAGCCGCCATCACCACCGTCAGGAGGGCATAACGCTCGTCCCAGAGCAGTATCAGGCTGCGCGCCAGGCGCCCTGCCCCCAGCGATGCAAACTGCTCGCCATGCGCCTCGTCAGCGTCTTCAATCAGCTGCCGCACCAGCGCCGTAACCACGGGCAACACCAGAACGCTCTGCGCCAAAACCATGGCATTGAAGGAAAACAGCCAGCCTAAAAACCCGAGCGGCCCACTGCGGGACAGCAGCAGGTAAACCACCAGCCCGACCACCACCGATGGCAAAGCCAGCGCAGTGTTGAGCAGCGCCAGTGCAACGCCGCGCCCCCTGAACCTTGAAACACCGAGCCATGCGCCCAACAACAGCCCAACGCCTGACGCAACAAGGCAGGCCAGTGAACTGACCGCAAGCGAGCGCAGCACCACGTCCAGCAGCAGCGTGTCGGCACGCATCACAAGTGAAAAAGCAGCGCTCAGGCTGCTTGAAAAATTGTTCATGGCAACGGCAATGCCTCAGAACACCAAAATAGCATTATTTAAACCTAAAAATCTTGCTATAGCCCAATCAAAACGGGCGCAAGCTGCTACTGAATTCATAGTGAACAGGATCTGAATCCACAAAACATGTCGTCCCGCTCAGGCCGGTAAAAATTTCTGAATTTTGAGTTTTTCATGCGGGCCCGGGTGGCAAACGATGCACCGCGCAAAACTTTGTGGGTGCCAAAAAAGGGCTCGCAATAGGCCGCATAGGGATCTGGCTTGAAACCATCAAACCCGCGAAATGTCGAGCCAGTCCATTCCCAGACATTGCCCCACAAAAATCCCCGCCTTGCTGCACTGTCCGCCGCAATTTCCCATTCCACCTCGAATGGCAAACGCCGCCCAGCCCATCGGCACCAGGCATCGGCTTCGTGCCAGCTCATGTGCATGGCAGGCTGGCTACCTTGCATGCGTTGGGCCGTGCCAAACCGGGTTTGCATGACCGCGCCGCTGGCAACGCCAATCTGGTCAACGTAGCGGGGGCCTCTTCTTCCCTCCCGGCTGGCCAGACCTTGCAGCCACTGCCAGCCCTCAGCGCACCACAGCTCCGGATGGTCATAGCCACCGTCGTCAACGAACTCGACAAACTGGGCCCATGTCACTGGCTGCGCGTCTATTTCAAATTCGGGCACTGGCACGCTCTGCTGCGGTCTTTCATTGTCAAAAGAAAAGCCTGTGTTGCCCGTGCCCAGCTGCCAGGTGCAGGCAGGGATCAACAGCGGTTCCCGCAAAGGCATGGGCGCAGGTGTAAACGCTTGAGTCATGGTTTTGTCAAGCGCCAACCCGAGCGTTTGCGCTGCGGTGACAAGTGCCTCACCATGCATGTCCTCATGGAACAGGCACAGACGATAAAAATACAGCGCGTCGTCAGTCTCATCAGCTTTTTCAAGCAAGTCCAGCGTGGTTTCCAGAGTGTCAAGCAGGTACGCGCGAATGTTGTCGGCGTCAGGCAAATCAAGCTGCCACCTCGTGCTGTGGGTAACTTGGGTACTGTCCCACCAGCGGTCTGCGTTGGGCTCGATGCTGCTCAGGCGAGGGGTGTCGCTGTGACAGCGCATGCCCATGGCACGCTGCATGTTGCGCGCAATCCACCACTCTTGAAACCAGCCAACATGGCCGAGTTCCCACAGGGGTGGATTGATTGTTTCGCTCTGTGGTACCTCGTAATGAACCTTTTCCAGCCCATTTTGATATTGCGCAAAAAGGTGCAGCGTATGATTGCGCGCGTCCATCAGTGCTAATGACAAAAGGGCTTTTCCGCCGCTGCGCATTGAGGGCGAATCGATCTGGCTTGTTACTGCAGATGCCATCGTGAAACTGCCATGAAAAGGTGTCTTGTTTGAAGTCAAAAATAGTCTTGGTCAGCCCAGCATTAAAAGAGGCCAACAACGGCAACTGGCACACCGCAAACCGCTGGAAAAGATTTTTGTCCGGTCATTGTGACATTTCGATCGTGCAGGACTGGAATCCGGCAGATACCAATTGCGTTGCCATGATTGCGCTTCACGCCCGGCGCTCTGCGCCATCCATTCATGCGTGGGCTGCTCGCCAGCCTGACAGGCCGCTTGTTCTTGTTCTGACCGGCACCGATTTGTACCGGGACATTCAAAATGATGAAAGCGCCATGCAGTCCCTGCTACTGGCAACGCATCTGGTGGTGTTGCAGCAAGCTGGCCTGGCCGCTTTGCCTGCCGATTTGTTGTCCAAAACCCGCGTGATTTATCAATCAGCCAGCCACCTGAAATTTGCTGTCAAACCTCGCGCAAATTTCAAGGTCGTCACTGCCGGACACTTGCGCGATGAAAAAGACCCACTGACATTCATCAGGGCAGCAGTCTTATGCAGTCCGGTCAACATTGGTTTTACGCACATTGGCAATGCGCCCGATTCATTGTTGGCTGACGCAGCGCGCCAGGCTGCAGTGGCGCATCACAATTACCGCTGGCTGGGCGGGCTGCCCCGGGGCCAGACCCGCCAGCACATCAAGCGGGCCCATGTGCTGGTCAACACATCTGTCATGGAAGGTGGCGCGCATGTGCTTGCTGAAGCAGTACAAAGCGGAACTGCCGTGCTTGCTTCGAGCATCAGTGGCAACGTTGGCATGCTGGGCGCAGACTATGCAGGCTATTTTGAGGTGGGCGATGCAGCAGGGCTGGCTGCAATGGTTCAGCGCTGCGCTGAAGAACCCGCCTTTATGGCCCAACTTCAACACCAGTGCAGCGAGCGGGCATGCCTGTTTGAACCCGCGCTGGAAAAGCGCCTTGTTTTAAAATTGATATCAACTGCAATGAAGGAATCGACATGAACGCGCCAGACAAACAAGCACTCCCCGCGGTACCACGCCTGACCAGCCTGTCACATGGCGGTGGTTGTGGTTGCAAAATAGCACCGGGCGTGCTGAGCGAAATTTTAAAAAATTCAAGCAATATGCCTGGTTTTAATTTGCCACCAGAGCTGCTGGTTGGCATTGAAACTGCCGACGATGCGGCGGTGTACTTGCTCAATGAACATCAGGCGCTGATTGCCACGACGGATTTTTTCATGCCGATCGTAGATGACCCATATGACTTTGGGCGTATCGCTGCAACGAATGCCATCAGTGACGTTTACGCCATGGGCGGCACACCCATCATGGCGCTGGGTCTGGTTGGCATGCCAATCAATGTGTTGCCGCTGGAGGTGATTGGCGCCATTTTGCGCGGCGGCCAGGATGTGTGCCGCAGTGCCGGCATCCCGATTGCAGGTGGGCACACAATTGATTCTGTCGAGCCTATTTATGGCTTGGTGGTGATGGGCCTGGTGCACCCATCCCGGGTAAAAAAGAATTCAGGCGCCAAGGCTGGTGATGTGCTGGTGCTGGGCAAACCCTTGGGGGTCGGTATTTTGTCAGCTGCCCTGAAAAAGGAAATGCTGCCGCCAGCAGGCTACAAAAAAATGATTGAGCTCACCACGCAACTGAACAAACCGGGTATCGCACTGGCTGGCCTGGATGGTGTGCACGCACTGACGGACATCACCGGATTTGGCCTGGCAGGTCACACGCTGGAGCTGGCTCGCGGCGCTAAAGTTCAGATGCGCCTGAACTGGGCGCGCATGCCGTTGATCAGCGGTGTACGCGCTCTGGCTGCACAGGGGTATGTAACGGGTGCGTCTGGCCGCAATTGGGAAAGCTACGGCGCTGAAGTTAGCGTGCCCCATGGTTTTGCACCAGAAGACAAAGCCTTGCTGAGCGATCCGCAGACCTCAGGTGGTTTGCTGGTGTCCTGCAGAGCAGATACGGTCGATCAGGTTCTTGATATTTTTCACACCCAAGGATTTGGTGATGCTGCCGCGGTGGGTGAGGTGGTAAGCGGCCAAGGGGTTTGCGTTTATTGAGCTGCCGTGATCAAGGCTTAATCAGTTGCGAGCGTTATTCAGTTAGGAGCCCAAGCAGTAAATTACTCAACGCGTGCAAGCTCCATCAGAGCAAGCAGTTCGTCAAACTCCAGATGATCCACAACGCCCAGCGCGCTTGAGTAATCATGTTCAGCCGTATTTTGCCCAGGGAAAGCAACACACCTGATACCGGCGTTTCGGGCTGATGCTACCCCGGCTTCGTTGTCTTCAATGGCAATGCAATCTTCGGCTGGTAGTCCCAGCTGCATCAATGCATAAAAATACGCATCTGGCAAAGGCTTGGGATTTTTAATTTTGGAGCTGTCCACAATCACGGCAAAGTCCTGCACTTGAATCTGCGGGTGAAGCGCTGTCAGCAACTCAGCCACATTTTCAGGTGATGTGGCACTGACCAGACCCAGTTGCATGCCGCAGCTTTGGGCACCGTGAATGGTATCCAACACGCCCCGTCTGGGCTCAACACCTACCTGTAAGAGCATGTTCTGAAAAATACGTGATTTGCTTGCATGAATTGCCCTGGCATCAACGTTCGAACCAGCGCCATAGGCCGCAATTCGTTGCTGACCGCCGCTGTGCGCAAGCAGGCTGCGGTATTGCTCCCGTGGCCAATGCCAGTTAAGACCGTGTTCTTGGAAAGCTTGATTTAATGCGGATCGCTGAAGCTCCGACGTTTCCGCGATTACGCCAATCGATCCAAACAGTATTGCTGTCATATTTGTCTTTCGTTAGGCACTGCGGTCAACAACCCGGGCAGCCGGTGGGAATTGAGCCCGTTGTCATTTGACGCAATGCACGTGCGTTGAGATGCCCTTCTTTTATAGGGCCAGCAGTTTGCAACACATAAAAGAACTTGTCTACAAATGCTGTCAGCCATCAACCTGATTTCCCATTTGGCTGAGCTCGCCTTGGATACGCAAGCAATGTCGGCATGTCGATTTATGTCCAAATAATTGAGGGTAAACCCGCAAATTTTTTGTCAGCATTTTTAAAGTTCAGTTCACAGCTTCCAAGATAATATTAGCGGTTGATTGGTCTGTTGACCGTTGAATTTATTTGTTATTTCTGGAGACAGTGACTTGGCTGCATTACTCAAATTAGCTTTGGCCTATGACTGGCTTGCTACCCAAATTGGAAAACTGGCCGCATGGGCTGTCTTGTTTGCGGCCCTTATCTCGTCAGGCAACGCTTTTGTGCGTTACGGCTTTGACATGAGCTCCAACGGTTGGCTGGAAATTCAGTGGTACCTGTTTGCCGCAATGGTCATGCTGGGTTCGCCGGTTGTGCTCAAACTCAATGAACACGTGCGTGTGGACATTATTTACGGCAAGTTAAAGGGCAATGGTCCTGTGTATGTTGATATTTTTGGCCTGCTTTTTTTCCTGTTGCCGGTCATGGCCCTGCTTTGTTATTTGAGCTGGCCATTGTTCGTCAGCATGTACAAATCCGGTGAAATGTCACCGAACGCAGGGGGCCTGATTCGCTGGCCCGCCATGATATTGCTGCCTATTGGGTTTGGAATGATGTTTTTACAAGGGGTCTCTGAAATCATCAAGCGTCTGGGTTATTTGTCCGGCAAATTCGAGATGGACACGCACTATGAAAAGCCTGTTCAGTAACTGACTGCCACACAGTCATAAGCCACACCATCTCCTCTATAAAAGCTTCAGGACAATAAAAATGCATATGGAAAATTTCGCCCCGATGATGTTTGCGGGCCTCGTGTTGATCATGCTCATCGGCTTTCCCGTTGCATTCTCCCTTGCAGCACTGGGGCTTGGTTCCGGATTTTTTGCGATCGAAATGGGCTGGTTCCCGGCCAGTTTCATGGCCAATTTGCCGCTGAACATGTTCGGCATCCTGTCCAATGATCTTTTGCTGGCGATTCCGTTTTTCACATTCATGGGCGCCATTCTTGAAAAATGCGGATTGGCCGAAGACATGCTCGACTCGATGGGCCAACTGTTTGGTCCAGCCCGGGGCGGTCTGGGTTATTCGGTCATCATCGTCGGCTTTATTCTGGGTGCCATTACCGGAACAGTTGCTGGCCAGGTCATTGCCATGGCCATGATCTCGCTGCCAGTCATGATTCGGTATGGCTACAACATGCGCTATGCCACGGGCGTACTGGCTGCGTCAGGCACCATCACCCAGTTGGTACCGCCCTCGCTGGTGCTGATCGTGATGGCTGATCAGTTGGGTCAGTCAGTTGGCGACATGTACAAAGGCGCTTGGGGCCCGTCCATTTTGCAGGTGCTTATTTTTGCCGGTTATACGTATTTGCTGGGTGTTTTCAAACCGCACCACGTACCAGGTGTTCCCAAAGATGCGCGAACTCTGCACGGCTGGGCCTTGTGGGGCAAGTGCCTGCGCGGCATCATTCCTTCAGCCATTTTGATTTTTGCGGTTCTCGGCTCAATGGGTGGACTGCCAGGCATCAACACAGCCATCGCAACACCGACAGAAGCTGGGGCGATGGGGGTGGTGGGAGCGTTGGTGCTGGCCGCCATTCACAAGCGCCTGACACTGGCCCTGATCTGGGAGGCGATGAGCGGCACGATGCGCCTGACAGCCATGGTCGTGTTTATCCTGATTGGTGCACGCGTGTTTTCGATGGTGTTTCAAGGTGTGGACGGTGCGAAGTGGGTTGAGCATCTGCTGACGGGTTTACCTGGCGGTCAGACTGGCTTTTTGATAGTGGTCAACATTTTTATATTTTTCCTTGCGTTTTTCCTGGACTTTTTTGAGATAGCTTTCATCATCTTGCCGATGTTGGGGCCTGTGGCCATCAAGCTAGGCATCAATCCAATCTGGTTTGGTGTGCTGCTTTGCGTGAACATGCAAACCAGTTTCATGCACCCGCCGTTTGGTTTTGCACTGTTTTATTTGCGCGGAATTGCAGACACACTGTTCAAGGAAAAACGCATTCCAGAGGCAATCAAGTCCAATGACATCTACCTGGGCGCAATTCCCTGGGTGGCCATGCAGATGATTTTGGTGCTAATTGTCATTTTTGTGCCGCAGACAGTGACCATCTTTTTGGACAAGGAAGAGAAAATTGACGTGGACAAAGTGAAAATTGAAATGCCCGTAGAAATTCCAGAAACAGTTACCGCTCCTGGCGCTGCTTCAAGTGGTACGGCAGGCTCTGATCCACTTGCACCCAAAGCAGGCAAAGAGCTGAGCTCTGATGATGAACAAAAGAAAATGGACGATTTGTTCAAAGGTAAATAAACCTGTCAGCCCTTATGACGACATCTGAAAATGCCCCTGACGAAGGGGCATTTTTACGTATTCAATCTCAATCTCACCCTTAGCCTCGACTTCAACTACAAGTTCAACATCGACTTCAAACTCACTCATGTTTAACAACACCTTGCCGGCCATGGGTCCACCACCCTTTAAATTTATCCCAAAAACAGCAGGCCTGACGAGCCCCGCTTATTCAATGACGTTTAAAGTTTTAGCCACCATCATTGTGTTTGGCTGCTCTGCTGCCTTTTTGCAAAACTGGTGGACAGGCCGCTCAGCAGGCGGCACTGCCGGGGGTGGCTGGTTTTTGGGTGCGGTACTGTTGCTGCTTTACACGTGGGCAAACATCTTGCGCAGCACCACACGCATCGATGATCAGGGCTTGCACCAGAGCTGGGTATGGAACAAACACATGCCGCTTCGCGAGCTGGCGTACGGCAAGTTGATCCGCGTGCGGGGTCTTGAGTGGTTGATAGCGCCTCGCTTGTATGTGCGCACACTGATGGGCAAGTTTGCGGTGTTCTATGCAACATCGCCAGAAATGATTGCTGATTTTGAGCGGCTGGTGATTGAACTCAAAGCTTTCAGGGAAATGCGTTAAAAAAATTCCAGATATTGAAGGCGTAAAAAAAAGCCGCATCGTGATGCGGCTTTTTGTTGTGGAGGAAAACTGATTACAGTTTTTGTTCCTGCATGAATTTGTCAAACGACGCTTCTGTGAAGCGGAACCACAAATTCTGATCAGCACGAAACTTGGAATAATCTGCATAGATTTTTTTCCAGTTTTCGTTTTTGGCCGAAATCTCTTCGTAAAGGCCCATGGCTGCCTTGAATGCAGCGTTCATGACATCTTTCGGGAATGGACGCAATTTGGTGCCAGCGCCCACCAGCTGTTTGAGCGCCAGCGGGTTAAGTGCATCGTATTTGGCTTGCATGACCACGTGTGCCTGCGAAGCTGCGGCCTCAACAATCGCCTTGTATTCGGGCGACAGTGCTTCAAAAGCCTTGTTGTTGATGTAGAAGTCCAGTTCCGGGCCGCCTTCCCACCAGCCAGGATAGTAGTAAAAGGGTGCAACTTTGTTGAAGCCAAGCTTTTGGTCATCGTAAGGGCCAACCCACTCTGCAGCATCAATGGTGCCTTTTTCAAGCGCCTGATAAATCTCGCCGCCAGGAATATTTTGTGGAACAGAGCCGATGCGCTCCAGGACTTTCCCACCAAACCCGCCAATGCGCATTTTCAGGCCCTTCATGTCGGCAAGTGTTTTGATTTCCTTGCGATACCAGCCGCCCATTTGCGCACCTGTATTGCCGCCGGCAAAATTGACAATGTTGAACTTGGCGTAGAACTCACGCATCAGCTTCATGCCGTTGCCTTCGTACATCCAGGCAGTCATTTGCCTGCTGTTCAAACCAAATGGAATGGCGCAGCCCAGTGCAAACGCTTCATCCTTGCCGAAAAAATAATAGGGAGCTGTGTGTGCACATTCCACTGACCCTTGCTGGACGCCGTCAACCACGCCAAAAGCTGGCATCAATTCACCAGCGGCATGAACGGATATTTCAAATTTTCCGCCTGACATGGCTTTGACGGCTTTGGCAAAGGTATCCGCAGCACCGAAAATAGTGTCCAGTGACTTGGGAAAGCTTGAAGCCAGACGCCAGCGCACTGAGGCTTGCGCGTGCACTGCTGGTGCAATACCGGCAGCCAGCACACCGGCAATACCTGTATTTTTAATAAGGGAACGACGATCCATGAATTGCTCCTGAAGGGTTTTAAAAAGTTTACACACTGCTGTGATCTGTTGAGCGGCTATCAAGACCAAAAAGCGTTTGTAGCAATCACAACCGGACGCCGTATTTTGTCAGTGTTGACAGGCATACCCACCCGGTTTTTACCCTAGTTTTTATGCGAATAGGCCTGCAACCTGTCGAAATTCTGAAGGGGTACCTTAGGTTTTAAAAAACATTCAAAACCCAGGATTTGGCTGCGATTCCTTCAATGAATTTTAGTAAGCAGCGGGCAAGCAGGCGTTAAAACGTTCTCTGACAGACATCTCGATACCTGCTGCGTCTAGGCCTTGCATGGCCAACAGTTTGGCATGGTCACCATGCTCAATAAACTGATCTTTCAAGCCAAGATGCAAAACCGGCTTGACGATACCCGCAGCATGCAGTGCCTCGCTGACAGCACTGCCCGCACCTCCCATGACTGCGCCCTCTTCCACCGTCACCAATGCATCGTGGCCAGCTGCAACGCGCAATAAAAGCCCGACATCCAGCGGCTTGACCCAGCGCATGTTGACAATGGTTGCATTGAGTTTTTCAGCGGCAAGCAGAGCTGGATAAAGCAAGGTGCCAAATACCAGTATGGCGATGTTTTTTCCTTCTCGCCGTATTTCAGCCTGACCCAAAGGCAGTGACTGCAACCCAGCCTGCGTGGCAACGCCAGCACCAGCACCGCGCGGGTAACGCACGGCAACCGGGTGATCTTGTTCAAAAGCAGTAGACAGCAACATGCGGCATTCTTGTTCGTCAGCCGGGCATGCAACACTCATGTTGGGTATGCAACGCAAGAACGAAATGTCATAAGCGCCTGCATGGGTTGCGCCATCAGCACCCACCAGGCCAGCGCGGTCAAGCGCAAACACCACTGGCAAATTTTGCAGCGCGACATCATGAATCAGCTGGTCATAACCGCGCTGCAAAAATGTGGAGTAAATGGCGACGACGGGCTTGAGCCCTTCACAGGCTATTCCTGCTGCAAATGTGATGGCATGTTGCTCTGCTATCCCAACATCGTGAAAACGGTCGGGAAAACGCTGGGCGAATTCAACCATTCCTGACCCCTCGCGCATGGCTGGCGTGATGGCGATCAGTCGCTTGTCCTGCGCAGCCATGTCACACAACCAGCTGCCAAAGACCTGGGTAAAAGTTTGTTTTGCCGGAACAACAACTTTCTGCAATCCCATGGCCGGATCGAATTTCCCGGGGCCGTGATAGGCAATAGGATCAGCTTCAGCCATTTTGTAGCCCTGCCCCTTTTTGGTCACGACATGCAAAAATTGTGGGCCTGAACCGTTTTTCATCAACTGCTTGATGTTTTCAAGCGTGGGTATCAGGGACTCAAGATCGTGACCGTCAATCGGGCCGATGTAATTGAAACCAAAATTTTCAAACAGTGTGGCGGGTACCACCATGCCTTTGGCGTGAGTTTCAAGCCGTTTTGCCAGCTCAAGCAATGGTGGGGACACGCTCAGTACCTGCCGGCCAACACTTCGGGCAGACGCATAAAAACGCCCACTCATCAGTTGTGCCAGGTAGCGGTTTAAAGCGCCAACTGGTGGGCTGATGCTCATGTCGTTGTCATTCAAAACAACGAGCATCTTGCAATTGTCCTGGATGCCGGCATTGTTGAGTGCTTCAAACGCCATGCCGGCGCTCATCGCACCATCACCAATGATGGCCACAGAATAACGTTCCTCGCCTTTGAATTTGGATGCCAATGCCATGCCCAAGGCTGCAGAAATGGACGTTGAAGAGTGCGCCGTGCCGAAAGTGTCATAAGGGCTTTCCTCCCGCCTTGGAAAGCCTGACAAACCATTGAGCTGGCGCAGACTTGCCATGCGCTTGCGCCTGCCTGTCAAAATTTTGTGTGGGTAGGTTTGATGGCCCACATCCCAAACCAGGCGATCTTCTGGGGTGTTGAAAACATAATGCAAAGCTACCGTCAGCTCGACTGTGCCCAGATTGGAACTGAGATGGCCGCCTGTTTTTGACACAGTGTCCAGCAAAAAAGCACGGAGTTCATCACTGAGGGTTTTAAGCATGCTGCGCGGCAGTTTGCGCAGATCGGCGGGCGTTTCAATGGTGTCGAGCAAAGGTGTCATTGTGTGTTGAAGCTTCTTGTCAGCTTTTGATTGTGATGCCGTCCGATTCAGTGATGCCTGTTCACCAGCATATTGGCCAAAGCATGCAAAGCATGGGTATTGTGCAACCCGTGCTCATGCAAAACATTCAAACTGCTCTGCGCATTCGCCAGCAACTGCTGGGCATATGCGTTTGCAGCGTTCAAGCCCATCAGTGTCACGAAGGTCGGCTTGTCATGTGCTGCGTCCTTGCCTGCGGTCTTGCCCAGGATTATTGAGTCAGCAGTGACGTCAAGGACATCATCAATCACCTGAAAAGCCAGACCTATTGCGGACCCGTATTCATGCAAAGCCTGTGAAACAGGCGAAGATGCCTGTCCGCAGTACGCGCCCATTTTCACGCTGGCCTGCAACAATGCACCTGTTTTCAGGCTGTGCATCTGGTGCAACTGCTCCGAAGTCAGAGCTAACCCAACGCTGGCAAGGTCGATTGCCTGGCCACCAGCCATGCCCGCGCAACCTGCTGCCTGAGCCAGTGTCCGGCAGAGCACAGATTGAGTTTCGCAGTCAACAGTGTCGTCGTCGGGTGTCAACAGCTCAAAGGCAAGCGCCTGCAGTGCATCACCTGCAAGCAGTGCCTGGGCCTCACCATACCTGACGTGAACTGTAGGTTTGCCGCGGCGAATTGAATCATTGTCCATGCAGGGCATGTCATCATGAACCAGTGAATAGGCGTGTATCAACTCCACTGCACAAGCAGCGCGCAAAGCAGCCATTTGGTTGCCAGCCACCGCGTTGCAAGCGGCCATTGTCAACAGCGGCCGCAGGCGCTTGCCACCCCCGAGCACCGCATATCTCATTGCAGCACCCAAGTCTGATGGCGTTTTTGTATCTGTGGGGCAGGCGACCCAATCATCCAATGCGTTTTCAACTGTTGACAACTGCGAAGCACACCAGTCTGAAAAATCAAATACCGGCGAATCCTGAATTTTGGAACACATGCGGGATGGGGTCAAATCCATGGTTTGAGTTCAGCGCCTTCCAGCACCCTGACCTGGGTTTCGACCGCTTCCAATTTGCTTTTGCAAAAAGCAAGCAACTGAGCCCCGCGCTGATAACCTGTCAGCAACTGCTCCAGTGGTAATTGGCCAAGCTCAAGGCCAGAAATCAAAGCTTCAAGCTCTTGCAGCGCAGCTTCGTAAGTTGCAGGAAGCGACAGGGAGGAAGGTGGTGGTGTTTTTGCCATGGTATTCGCGATAGTCGGCGATTTTAAAGCCTGACAATGCCCTTTAGCCAGCACTGGCACTGGGGGACTAAAATTAAGACTCTCCCCCATTGCGGCTTCCCCCGCCACGTTTTGATGACAGATTCAAGCCTTCGCCTGCTTCAGGCAACCAGCCAGCTTCCTATTTCAAGTTATTTCGATGCGGCGCTTTATCAGCGAGAGCAGCAAAAACTATTTGCAAAAGGCCCGCAATACCTGGGGCATGAGCTTGCGGTACCAGCCATGGGTGATTACTATGCACTGCCTCACGAAGGAGAAGGTCGTGCGCTTGTGCGTAATTCTTCAGGTATCGAGCTGATCTCCAATGTGTGTCGCCACCGTCAGTCCATCATGCTCCAAGGTCGGGGCAACACAGGCAGCAACATTGTGTGCCCCTTGCATCGCTGGACGTACAGCACGTCAGGCGAATTGATTGGAGCGCCGCATTTTGAGATTGACCCTTGTTTAAATTTGAACCGTTATCAAACCACTTGCTGGAATGGTTTGATATTTGAAGACATAGGACGCGATATTGCCAGGGAAATGGGTCAGCTCCGCGTTGCCAAAGACCTGGACTTTACCGGTTACAAGCTGGACAAAGTTCATCTGCATGAATGCCAGTACAACTGGAAAACATTCATCGAGGTGTATCTTGAGGATTACCATGTCGGTCCTTTTCATCCAGGCTTGGGAAGTTTTGTCACCACGCATGACCTGCTTTGGGAGTTGAATGCCAATTATTCGGTGCAAACAGTGGGGGTTTCAGACAAGTTGGGCAAACCAGGAACGGCAACCTATAAGAAGTGGCACGATGTCGTGCTGTCGTACCGAAACGGCGTAGCGCCCAAATACGGTGCCATATGGCTAACGTATTACCCACATGTGATGATTGAGTGGTATCCGCATGTGCTGGTGGTTAGCACCCTGCATCCCAGGGGCCCGGACAAAACGCTCAATGTGGTGGAATTTTTCTACCCGGAAGAAATCTGCGCATTTGAGCGTGAATTCATTGAAGCCCAGCAAGCAGCGTATATGGAAACTTGTGTGGAGGATGATGAAATTGCCTTGCGAATGGACTCAGGTCGCAAAGCATTGCTAGACAGGGGTGACAACGAATTTGGCCCCTACCAAAGTCCCATGGAAGACGGCATGCAGCATTTTCATGAATGGTATCGCCGCGAAATGGGTGCCAGCAAAACCACTCAGACGATATAGCGCAAACAAAAAAGCCTGCTGTTATCAGTCAGCAGGCTTCGTCAAATTACTTGGGGTGGCTGATGGGGCTCGAACCCACGACAACAGGAATCACAATCCTGACTTTTTTGTATTCTCCTTTGTTGATTGACGTAGTAGAATCAATATAGATCAACGACTTAACTGACTATACTGTGTTCATTTACAGTATCAAGTGTTGATTGATATTCACCAAAATAGTGCAATTCTGGCTACATGGTGGCTACATGGGCTGACCAACGGGTCATTAAGGGGAATACATGGCACGACCACGCAAAGACCAAACGCTAGACCTTGGACAGTCGTATGACTTAACCGCTGGACTAATTGAGGCGTTGACTTGCCCCGCTGGAAAAGCGCAGGCCTTCATGCGCGACAGCGAGGGCAACGGGTTGCGCGTTCGGGTAACGGCTACCGGCTCGAAGTCGTATGTATACGAGGCGAAGCTAGACCGCCAGACCATACGCCGGACTATTGGCGAAGTTCGGTTGTTCACCATCAAAGAAGCCCGGGAAAAGGCGATTGATATTGCCAAGCTGGTGAAGTCAGACAAGTTAGACCCCCGTGAGTTAGAACGTGCGCAATACGCCGCTAGAGCCGCTATCAGTGAAGCCGCAACCGTCAAAGTGCAGGCAGACAAACTGGCCGCCGTGACAGTTGGCGAAGTGTGGCAAATCTACATTGCAGAGCGCCGCCCACATTGGGGTGACCTGCATTTACGCGACCATATCGACAAAGCCAAGGCTGGGGGCTTACCGTCTGGCCGCCGTGGTGGTGGCAAGCAGTTGACCAAGCCTGGGCCGCTGGCTGCATTGATGCCGCTGATACTCAAAGACCTCGACCAAGCAACGATTGAAGCATGGGCAGCCAGTGAAGGCAAAACCCGCGCATCGTCTGCCCGGCTTGCATGGCGATTGCTGACCGTGTTTTTAACGTGGTGCGCTGAACAACCCGCCTACGCTGGCCTGGTGGCTGCAAAAAATCCAGCTAAGACGAAAAAGGCACGCGAATCTTTGGGTAAGGCTGGCACAAAGTCCGACGTGTTGCAGCGCGAACAATTGGCCGTGTGGTTTGCAGCCGTGCAACAACTACAAAACCCCGTGATTGCAGCTTGCTTGCAATTGATGCTGCTGACTGGTGCAAGGCCTGGCGAAGTGCTGGCGCTGCGCTGGGAAGACATCAACACGCAATGGAAAGGTATCAGCATCAAAGACAAGGTTGAAGGCACACGTGAGATTCCCGCAACGCCCTACATGCTGCACCTACTGGCCGCCCTGCCGCGCCGCAATGAATGGGTTTTTTCAAGCAATACAAGCGCCAGCGGGTGCCTGACTGAACCGAACAACCCGCATACCCGCGCCTGCAAAGCCGCTGGGCTTGAAGGGTTGACCTTGCACGGGTTGCGCCGTTCGTTTTCGAGCCTTACCGAATGGCTGGAAACTCCCGCCGGGGTGGTTGCGCAGATTCAAGGACACAAACCCAGTGCTACGGCTGAAAAGCATTACAAGGTGCGCCCGCTGGAGCTGCTGCGTGTGCACCATGAAAAGATTGAAGCGTGGATATTGGAGCAGGCCGGGATAGTTTTTGAAGCGACAAACTCGCCTGGTGCGCTTCGCGTGGTGCAGGCCGCGTAAATCAGTTTTTGCCCCAGCTAGGTTTAGCGGCTGAAAAGCGGGAACCTTCACCCGCCTGCTGGGGTTCTTTAATGGAGTGACACCTTGAAGGGGTGATATGGACAAACAACTATTCGACGTGCTCAAAAAGCCGCAGCCGCTGGACTGGCTGGAGGCCGCGATCATACGGGACTGCATCACAGCCGGGTCGGAGTTCGAGGAATGCTTTGGCGTGTCAGTTGAAGCGGCGACATGCATCCTTTTTGCGTGGGAATCTGCGCAAAGTAGCGAATGGGATAGAGCTCTACTGGCTGATTTTTTTGACCCAGAGATTTTCCCCAACAGGCGAATTGTTCACCTAAGAATTGAAGCCGCCATGCCTGAAAAGTTTGCAGCTCAAGCCGGGCTTCAATGGCTTGAATCGGAGTGCATCCCTGTTGGTGATCTACCGAACTGGGTGCGACAAAACTTGATAACGAACAGAACCGAGTCACAGGCCAATCCACCCAGCACTGTCCAAAATGGGACAGTGGCCGCGCCCGTGGTGACTGATGGTTTGCCAGAAAAGCAGGTTAGCGCTCTTAAAAAGTCCGCATTGATTGCAGAGCTTGAATATGAGTGGTCGTCAATCGAATTGGACATAAGCGAAGCGTCGCGAAACGGGTTAAAAGCTGCCCACAATGGGAAGTATGGCGAATGGGACAAGGGCAAAGCCCGCGCATGGGCAGTAAGCAAGGGCAAGATAAAGCCAACTGCACCAATTCACTCTCTGTCCAACGTATGGCAAGGATCAAGCACACGTCACACTATTAGCCCCTGACCGATAGCGCCCCGAATATCGGGCTTTTATCGGGCTTTTGTTGGGAAAAGTCGGGGACAGAAAAATTCACCTCACGACACGAATCAACGTGTTTTGAAAGGTGAATATGCAAATCGAGAAAGGACAGTTTCCCGCCCTGGAACTGGTGACTAAACCCCATGTTGATACTGCGCACGCAGCTTATATGTTGTTGCGCAAACAGCAAACACTGCGGTCGTGGGCTTGCTTTGAAAATGGCCCATTGCGCCCGGTGCGTATTCATGGCCGCTTGGCTTGGCCCGTCGCTGAACTGCGCCGCGTGCTGGGGGTGGCGGCATGAACCAGCACACCCATAAAAGCGAAAGCCCGGGCACAACCGGGCAATACGCAAACTTTAAAACAAACACCGCAAGTTTACCAACTGCTGAAAATTTAGGCAACATTCAAAAGCAGATAGCCACACTTCAAGCGCAATTCGCACTGCATGGCCACACACTGCAAACCAGCACACGCGCTGATGATGGCCGCGTAACTTACACGGTAAGCCGCTGGGGTCAATCTCGCTACTTCACCAGCACACACGACCTGCAAGCGTTTTTGGCACAGATTGGCGGTGTTCAATGACCCCGATTGAAAACGTCCTAAACCGCCTGGAAAAGGTCAAACAGCGCCAGCCTGGCCAGTGGTCAGCATGTTGCCCTGCGCACGCCGATAAAGGCCCGTCACTGTCAATTCGTGAAACCACAGACGGCGCGGTTTTGCTGCACTGTTTTGCTGGCTGTGAAGTCGGTGCTGTGGTGGCTGCAATGGGCTTGCAACTGCACGAGTTATTCCCGCCGCGTGATGTCCCGCCCGGTGCACCTAAACGGGCTGCAAGGCTTTTAACGGCTGGCCAAGCGCTCGAATTGTTGGCAAGTGAGGCCACGCTGGTTTTTGTGTCAGCGGCAACGCTTTTAAACGGGCGAACGCTAACCGTTGCCGACAAAAACCGCCTTATCGAAAGTGTGAGCCGAATCAACTTTCTGCGAAACGAATCGATTGGGGGTGGCCATGCTTGATGCAAAAAAACTTGCAGCCGTAGACGCGGCAGCGGCCAAATATCAGCCGCCTTTGCGCAATGTCAGTGCTGACGATTACCAAGTGATTGGAGAAGTTGACACGCCAGACAACCACCGCAATGCACCGCGCCCCAGTCCTGATTGCTTGCACGGCTTGATTGGTGATGTTGCCCGTGCTGGCAGTGTCTCAACCGAGGCCAACCCTTTCGCAATTGCTGCAAACTTCATAGCATTCATGGGTTGTGCAGTTGGGCGTGGCCCGTTTATGTCTGTAGGCAACACTTGGCATCATGCCCGGCTATTTACCTTGCACATTGGGCGTTCAGGCCGTGGCCGCAAAGGTGATGCGACAAGCCTCGTGAGCCGCATTGAAAGAGCGTTACGCGGGTTAAACGCAGACGCTACCCCACAGGTACACCGGGGCGGCTTATCGAGCCGTGAAGGGCTGGTTTACCTGATTCACGATGGTTACACCGAAGGTAAAAACGAAGTTGCGGCCATTTTCGATAAGCGCCTGATGGTGATTGAAAGCGAGTTCGCCAATATCCTGATGCAAAGCAAGCGCGACGGCAACACCTTAAGTTCAGCATTGCGCGATTGTTGGGACGGGGTGAGCTTAAAGCCTGCAACCAAAACCAGCCGCCTTTGGGCTACAGACCCGCATATCTGTTTGGCTGCTGCGATTACGCCGGGTGAACTTCATTCGTTGATGGCTTCGCGTGAGTTGACTAACGGTTTTGCAAACCGCTTCATGATGTTTTGGGCTGAAAAAACAAAGTCGCTGGCTTTCCCGGTGGCTACGCCACAAACAGAGGTGGACGCGCTGGCCGTGCGTGTTCTGGCCGTGCTTGAGTTTTGCAATGCAACGCGCTGGGTTGACAAGGACACCATGCGGGTGAGCTTGTCAACCGATGCTCGAAAACGTTATGAAGAGCTGTACCACAAAGAGCTGAACGACAACAGTGCAGGCGAACGCATAACGGCATTGATCGAGCGTCGCGCCCCGATGCTGCTTCGCCTAGCAATGTTATTCGCATTGTGTGACCTGACGGATGAGGTGCAACTGGTGCATATCAATGCAGGGCTGGCCTGGGTGCGTTATTCAGTGGACAGTGTGAAGTTCATTTTTGCCAGTGCAGTCGATGAGGCGGCAACGGCTGAAACTAATGACACGGCGCAAAAAATCGTTGACTACCTTGCTGATAAAAAGCAGGCTACGCGCAAAGAACTGACGGTTAACTGCTTTCAAGGGCATACAGCAAAAAGCAGGATTGATTCAGCCTTAGATGAACTTTTGTCATGTAATCCAGCGCGAATCACGGTGGAATCAGTGCCCCGCCCAAAGGGTTCACCGGGCAGTGCGACAAAGACTTATCAACTGACGGGTGCGAACTCTGCGAACTCTGCGAATCGTGAGGCTTCACGCGGGTTTGCAAGCAGTTTTGACGAAAGCGAACTCTGCGAACCCTGCGAACTCAGCAATTCGCAGGCGCTGACAGTTCGCACAGTTAGCACAGTTCGCAAAGATGGAAAAACCCCGCAAACCCGCATGGATGTTGACGGTTCGCACAGTTCGCACAGTTCGCACAGTTCGCACGGTGAAGCAGAAAATTCTGATGTGGAGGTTCTTTAATGACCGCCGCGTCAATCTTAGAGCTGCTGTGGGCGCAAGGCTTTACTGTCAGCTTGGCGGGTAACGACCGCCTGGCAGTCAGTCCAGCCAGCACATTGCACGACAGCCAGCGGGAACTATTACGGGCAAACAAAGCTGAAATCTTGGCGCTGCTACGCGATGAAAAAGCAACCACTGACGCGCTGGTGAAAGCCGCGATGCTGGCCTGCGACCACTTTGGCGACAGCCCCGCTGATCGTGACCTGATGCGTGCCGAGTGCCTGGCAGTGCCGGCGCACCAGCAAGCCGAATTACGTGACCACTTCCTAAAAACCTATGGAGCAAACCATGATCGCGCTGCTTAACTTTTTGCCTTGGCTTCGCGCCCTTCAAACCAAACGCGAAAAGCATCACCTGACGATGCAAAAGCGTCACCTTGAAAGCGTCCTGAAAACGCACGGCGTTTGCAACCGAGTAGCCAAGTCAGTATCTTGGACATATTTCAACCAACCCATGAAAGCCAAAAATGAAAGCTGAAAATCAAGTCACCGAATACACGACACCGGACACCGACGCGCTTGGGGTCAAAAACCCCGCCGCGCTGCTGGCAAAAAACAAAGAGCTGCTGGCAAAATTGGCAGAAACCACCACGGCACTTAAAACCGCTCAGGACGCGCTAGGCGTCGCTCAGGCCAGTGCAACCGACTGGCAGGCACGTTGGCA
>JANYGP010000071.1 GCA_025362315.1 Polaromonas sp. | reverse complement strand
CCGGGGCTGAACACGCGCATCCGGTCTTCACGGCGGTCGTACACGCCATGGAAAAGTTTGCCCATGCCCACTGGCCAGGTGAACGGCACCACGGCCATGCCCAGCTCGCGTTCAATCTCGTCCATCACCGTCATCGGGTCTTGCACCTCGCGATCCATCTTGTTGACGAAGGTCAAAATTGGCGTGCCACGCGCCCGGCAGACTTGCAGCAGCCGGCGCGTTTGGGGCTCCACGCCATTGGCCGCATCAATGACCATCAGCGCTGCATCAACAGCAGTTAAAACGCGGTAGGTGTCTTCTGAAAAGTCCTGGTGACCTGGAGTGTCCAGCAGGTTGATGACGCAATCGCGGTATTCCATCTGCATGACCGATGACGCGACCGAAATGCCGCGCTGCTTTTCAATTTCCATCCAGTCAGATGTGGCGTGGCGCGCAGCTTTGCGGGCTTTCACACTGCCAGCAATTTGAATCGCTCCCGAAAACAGCAGCAGCTTTTCAGTCAGCGTTGTTTTACCCGCATCGGGGTGGGAGATGATGGCAAACGTGCGGCGGCGTTTGACCTGTTTTTCAATTTCAGTCACGGGTAATTCAGACATAACCAGTGATTATCGGCGACGCGTTTATTTTTCAGGCTGTCCGGCAGGTTGAAGTCTGAATCGCGGCTGGTGCACCCCATCAACCATCACGTCTTCATTGAACATTGCTGCTGGTCGCACCCATAGGCCGCGTTCTCCATACAAAGCGCGGTACAGCGTCATCGGACTCAAGTCTTCACTGTGGCGCACCGTGCCAATCACCTCATACAGCATGCCTTTGTGGTGTTTGTAAAGGCCTGGCGGAGTAAGGATGAGCGGTGGGAGTTGTTCGGACATGTGCTGCAAGACTTTAAAAAGAGTGTGATGGGACAATGTAGTGCTATGCATCCTAAAGCCCTTCTCGACAGTTGCTCTGACCTGCTCAAGCACGTTCTTAAATTTGACCAGCCCGCCGACATGATGTTGTCGAAGTATTTTCGTGAGTTTCGTCTCGGGCCGCGTGAGCGTGCCACGCTGGCCGAAACGGTATACGGCGTGCTTCGCAAGAAAAATTTGTACACCTACCTGGCCCAACATGGTTATGGCGCGCCTGAACGCAGGTTGGCGATTCTTGGGTTTGCGGCTGACCGTGAATTTTTGATGGCAGCGCTGACTGATCAGGAGATAGATTGGCTCAAGCGCTGTGACCAGGTTAAAACCGAAGATCTGATGGAGCTGCATCGCCACAACCTGCCCAACTGGCTGGTGGAGCCGCTCAAAACGCAATTGGGGGATGACTTTTGGCCGCTGGTGGAAAGCCTGAATGCACCTGCGGGGCTGGACTTGCGTGTCAACACGCTAAAAGACAAGCGCGCCGATATTCAAAAAGAACTCAGCAAGTCAGGGCTAAAAACGGAAGCGACACCGTATTCACCTTGGGGGTTGCGGTTGGCTGACAAATCGCAGTTGGGCAAGCTTGATGCTTTTACGCGCGGCGCAATCGAGGTGCAGGACGAAGGCTCGCAACTGCTGGCACTGCTGGTGGAGGCCAAGCGCGGCGAGATGGTGGTGGACTTTTGCGCTGGCGCAGGCGGCAAAACGCTTGCTATTGGCGCAACCATGCGCAGCACAGGGCGCTTGTACGCCTTTGACACCTCAGGCCACAGGCTGGCGGCGCTTAAACCGCGTCTGGCGCGCAGCGGCTTGTCCAATGTGCATCCCGTGGCGATTGCGCATGAACGTGATGACCGCATCAAGCGACTGGCAGGCAAGATTGACCGGGTATTGGTTGATTCGCCATGCTCGGGCTTGGGCACGTTGCGGCGCAATCCTGACTTGAAATGGCGGCAAACTCCCAAAACTATCGAAGAGATGGTTGTCAAACAGACAGCCATTTTGCAAAACGCTGCGCGGCTTTTGAAACCGGGTGGACGGCTGGTTTATGCAACCTGCAGTGTTTTGCGCAATGAGAATGAAGACATCGCAGAAGCATTTACAGCCGCTAACAAAGACTTTAGCGTTCTTGAAGCTGCTCCTTTGTTAACCCATGCCGGGGTTGAAGATGCAGCAAAACTGTGTTTCGGCCCTTACTTGAGACTGTGGCCACACATGCATCATACAGACGGGTTTTTTGCGGCTGTATGGCAAAAGAATTAATATTTTTAATGCAAGATGATTGCAAGTTATTTACAGTTGACGTGTTTTGTCGAATTTTCCTGACAAATTTCAATTAGAGGTCCGATTCAAGGCTCTTTGAAATTTTTCATGGGTTGAACTAGAATAACGTAACCAAATTTTCATGCCTGCATCAGCTGGCATGGACAGCTCTTGTTTTAAGGACTTTTATGTTGTTATTGAATGCTGGCCTTGAATGGCTGGCACACGGCTTACTGGCAGCAAGCTGGTGGCAAATTATTTTGTACACACTGGTGACAACCCACATCACCATCGCCAGTGTGACGATTTACCTGCACCGCCATCAGGCGCATCGGGCGATGGACCTGCATGCGATTCCTGCCCATTTTTTCCGCCTGTGGCTGTGGCTGGGAACTGGTCAGGTGACCAAGGAATGGGTGTCCATTCATCGCAAACACCATGCCAAATGCGAAACGTCAGAAGATCCGCACAGCCCACAGGCGCATGGCATCAAAAAAGTATTTTGGGAAGGTGCAGAGCTGTACCGCGCCGAAAGCAAAAACAAGCAAACCATGAGCAAATTTGGTCATGGCACACCCAACGACTGGATAGAACGCAATCTTTACACCCGGTTCAGCTGGCAAGGTGTGGGGTTGATGATGATCATCAACCTGGCTTTGTTTGGGGTCGCGGGCCTGGCTGTCTGGGCTGTGCAAATGATGTGGATTCCAGTCACTGCGGCAGGCATCATCAACGGCATTGGGCATTATTGGGGTTATCGCAACTTTGAGGCGCCTGACGCCAGCACCAACATTTCGCCGTGGGGCATCATGATCGGCGGCGAGGAGTTGCACAACAACCACCACACCTACCCGACGTCTGCTAAATTTTCAGTCAAACCATACGAGTTCGACATTGGCTGGGGTTACATCCGTGCGCTTGAAGTTGTCGGGTTGGCCAAGGTCAAGAAAGTGCCGCCCAAGCTTCAACTCGGCAGCATCCAGCCGGTTGCAGACGAAAAAACTCTGGAAGCCTTGATTGCGCATCGCTATGAAGTCATGGCAGGCTTTGCACGGGCTTTGCGTGATGCAGGCAAGGCTGAAGTTCTGGCATTGAAATCCAGAAACGCGGACTCGTCAGTCCTGCGTGCCGCCAACCGCTGGCTGCATCGGGACGATGACAAAGTGCCCGCGGCTGCAAAACTGCAGCTGGCGCAAGTCAGGGCGGAGCATCCTGTCCTGGACAAAATGGTGACGATGCGGGAAGAATTGCGTCAAATGTGGCTGACAACTTCTGCGTCGCGAGAGCAGCTGACTGCTGATTTGCAGGCCTGGTGTCATCGTGCAGAACAAAGCGGTATTGCAGCACTCAATGAATTTTCACTCAAATTGCGGGCAGCCAGAGCCTGAAGATTTTTGCTTTGAAGCAGCCGCCCGGATTAATTTCAGGGCGGTTTTTTTATTGCCTGAATTGCTGGCCTGCAGTATCGAGCCTGTTTGCAGATTTCCTTTAAAAGTGCAGACGTAAAAAAACCGCTGCGCATTGCTGCCAGCGGTTTTTGTTCAAGTGCGAATTACTTCAACTTGATTTCTTTGTATTCCACATGTTTGCGAGCCTTGGGATCAAATTTCATGATCAACATTTTATCTGGCGTGGTTTTTTTGTTTTTGGTGGTCGTGTAAAAGTGACCCGTGCCGGCAGTTGATTCCAGCTTGATTTTTTCGCGTGCGCCTTTAGCCATGATCGTCTTCCTTAAACTTCACCGCGGGCACGCAAGTCCACCAGGACAGCATCAATACCCTTTTTGTCAATCAAACGCAGACCAGCGCCGGTGATACGCAAACGTATCCAGCGGTTTTCAGTCTCAACCCAAATGCGGCGGTACTGCAAATTGGGCATGAACCGACGCTTGGTTTTGTTGTTGGCATGGGAAACGTTGTTTCCAACCATCGGGCCTTTACCCGTTACCTGACAGACGCGTGCCATGAGCAGCTCCGTTAAAAAATTTGTAAAAAATGAAATGCCGTAAAACGGCCGTGTGGCCCGGTTTTCGGCGTAGCCTTTGATTATAGCCTGAGACCGGGCAGGGGTCTTCAGTTCAAGAGTTCTGTTCCAAAAAGCGCTGCGCATCGAGCGCTGCCATACAGCCCGTTCCCGAACTGGTAATTGCCTGGCGGTAAACATGGTCCTGAACGTCCCCGGCTGCAAACACACCGGCGACACTGGTCATGGTGGCAAAACCGTCCAACCCGGTTTTTGTCACGATATAGCCACCCTTCATTTCCAATTGACCGTTGAATATTTCGGTGTTGGGCTGGTGGCCAATGGCGATAAAACAGCCTTTCAGTGCAATGTCTTGAGTAGACTCATCCGTTGTACTTCTCAGGCGCACGCCCGTCACGCCACCTGCGTCGCCCAGCACTTCGTCCAGGGTGTTGAAGGTTTTCAGGACAATCTTTCCGGCAGCGACTTTCTCATGCAGCTTGTCCACCAAAATTGCCTCGGCTTTGAATTTGTCACGCCGGTGCACCAGGTACACCTTGCTGGCAATGTTGGACAGATACAAAGCCTCTTCAACAGCCGTATTTCCGCCTCCCACAACGCAGACGTCCTGCTCACGGTAAAAAAATCCGTCGCAGGTTGCGCAGCCTGAAACACCCCGTCCCATGAATGCTGTTTCGCTTGGCAATCCCAAATATTTGGCCGATGCTCCCGTGCAGATAATGAGCGTGTCGCAGGTATAAACACCGCTGTCGCCGGTAAGCGTCAGAGGACGTTTGGAAAAATCAACCGTGTGAATGTGATCAAAAACAATCTCTGTTTTAAAACGCTCGGCATGCTCCAGAAACCGCTGCATCAGTGTGGGTCCCTGCACACCCAGCACATCTGCTGGCCAGTTGTCGACATCGGTGGTGGTCATCAGCTGGCCGCCCTGTGCAATGCCGGTTATCAACACTGGATTCAAATTGGCACGCGCTGCATAGACAGCGGCTGTGTAGCCAGCAGGCCCGGAGCCCAGAATCAAAACTTTGGAATGTTTCATGCGTAAAAACCTGATGGGAATGGTGTGGGAAGTCAGTTAAAGTCAACTGTCGGAAAATATTGAGATCGCCACCAACGGCGGTTTCACTGATTGATATGCGGTCGAGTCGTGGATTGTAAAGACGCGGGTTATGCGTATCTGTATCAAGGTCAAAGGAAAAAAATGTCAACAATGGTGTCCAACCTAGAACTGATTCGCAGGGTGCCTCTGTTTTCCATGTTGACAGCCAGCCAGGCAGAATCGGTTGCTCAAGCCGTCATCAAATCACGTTTTAAACGTGGCGAGGCCATTGTTGAACAGGGTAAAAAATCGAACTCGCTGGCCATTATTTTGACAGGCAGAGCGCGCGTCATCACCACCGACACGCGTGGGCGGGAAGTGATCTTGGCCACCATGCAGCCTGGTGACTACATCGGCGAAATGAGTCTGATTGACAACGAACCCCACTCAGCCACCGTCCGGGCGGAAGTACAAACCGATGTGCTGGTGTTGGGGCGACTTGAGTTTGCCCGGTGCCTGCCTGAAAACTCTTCCATGGCTTACGCCGTCATGAAAGGACTGGTGCAGCGCCTGCGCCATGCAGACCGCAAAATTGAATCTTTGGCCCTGATGGATGTGTACGGCCGGGTGGCCAGAGCGCTGCTGGAATTTGCTGTTGAAGATGCTGAAGGCAATGCCGTGATTCGGGACAAGGTCTCACGCCAGGATCTGGCCAAAATGGTGGGCGCTTCGCGCGAGATGGTCAGCCGGGTCATGAAGGATCTTGAAGAGCGCGGATTTATTGAAACCCGCACTGACGGCTCCATGGTCGTCAAGGATCGCTTGGGCGCTATTGAATAGGCAAATAGGCAAATGAAGATTGATCAGGCAATGGTTCTTACAGTGTCCTGAGTCATTCAGCCAGCAGTTTTTACCTCAAAAATCGGATGACCTGGGTGGCTGGTCACCCTGATGCGGTAAGCTATCCGCCAACCTATGACCTACTCACTTGACACGCTGAAAACACGCAGTTCACGCTCTGATGCCCCTGCTGTTGGCGTCAGGCGTTTTGCACAGGAGGTGGGTCTTTTACTGGCCTTGCTTGGGCTGGTTTTCTGGCTCCTTTCTTTGCTGGGTTATTCCGCTCAAGACGCTGCCTGGTCAACTTCGGGCGAAGTTGGCGCAACCATCCACAACTGGGGAGGCAAGCTGGGAGCCTATCTGGCTGATGCCAGTTACTTTTTGTTGGGATTTTCAGTCTGGTGGTTGCTGGCGGTTGGCGTGAGTGTCTGGCTGGCATCCCTGGCGCAATGGCTGCGGGGTGACAACAGCCACGCAAACTCAGGCGATTTGCGTCGGGCAAAATTTTGGGTGGGTTTGGCCGTGCTGGTTGCAGCCAGTGCCGCTCTGGAGTGGTCACGTCTGTACAGGTTTGAGTCACGTTTGCCGGACCACGCAGGCGGCGCTTTGGGCTATCTGGTGGGCAGCTCAAGTGTCAAATGGTTGGGTTTTGCAGGATCCGGGTTGACACTGATCATTGTTGGCGTGATTGCAGCATCTGCTGTTTTCGGATTTTCCTGGGCACAGGCTGCCCAGCGTTTGGGCGAATGGATCAGCAACCTGATTGAATTGCGGCGTGAAAAACGTGAAATTGCTGAAGACCTGGCAGTCGGTAAAAAAGCCGCCAGAGAACGCGAAGAAACCCTGACAGACGAGCGCATTGACATGGAGGTGCATCACCCAGTGCCGATGGTGATTGAGCCTGCCTTTGTGGATGTGCCGCAGAGCACGCGGATCGTCAAGGAACGGCAAAAACCGCTGTTCAAAGACATGCCTGATTCAAAACTGCCGCAAGTTGACTTGCTGGACGGCGCACCTGGCAAACAGGAGGGCGTTGCGCCTGAAACGCTGGAGATGACCTCGCGTCTGATTGAGAAAAAACTCAAGGACTTCGGTGTCGAAGTGCGCGTGGTGGCAGCAGCGCCGGGCCCCGTGATCACCCGGTATGAAATTGAGCCGGCCACCGGCGTCAAGGGCTCGCAGGTGGTCGGTCTGGCCAAAGACCTGGCGCGTGCGCTGAGCCTGATTTCAATTCGCGTGATTGAAACCATTCCTGGTAAAAATTACATGGCCCTGGAGCTGCCCAATGCCAAGCGACAGTCCATCCGGCTCAGCGAGATTTTGGGCTCGCAAATCTACAACGAAGCCAAAAGCCTGCTGACCATGGGCCTGGGCAAAGACATCGCTGGCCACGCCGTGGTGGCCGACCTGGCCAAAATGCCGCATTGCCTGGTGGCGGGTACCACGGGTTCGGGCAAATCCGTCGGCATCAACGCCATGATATTGAGCCTTTTGTACAAGGCTGATGCGCGTGATGTACGGCTGCTCCTGATAGACCCAAAAATGCTGGAAATGAGCGTTTACGAGGGCATTCCGCACCTGCTTTGTCCAGTTGTCACTGACATGCGCCAGGCTGCCCACGGCTTGAACTGGTGCGTGGCCGAGATGGAAAAGCGCTACAAATTAATGAGCAAACTTGGGGTGCGCAATCTGGCTGGTTACAACGTAAAAATCGATGACGCCAAAGCGCGTGGCGAGATGATTGGCAACCCCTTCAGCCTGACGCCGGACCAGCCCGAGCCATTGGAGCGCCTGCCTTACATTGTGGTGGTGATTGACGAGCTGGCCGATTTGATGATGGTGGTCGGCAAAAAGATTGAGGAGCTGATTGCCCGGCTGGCGCAAAAGGCTCGCGCTGCCGGCATCCACTTGATTTTGGCCACCCAACGCCCCAGTGTGGACGTGATCACTGGCCTGATCAAAGCCAACATTCCCACCCGCCTGTCGTTTCAGGTCTCCAGCAAGATTGACAGCCGCACCATCCTGGACCAGATGGGCGCCGAGGCATTGCTGGGCATGGGCGACATGCTGTACATGCCCAGCGGCACGGGCTTCCCGATCCGGGTGCATGGCGCTTTTGTCAGCGATGAAGAAGTCCACCGCGTTGTGGCTTATCTGAAGGAGCAGGGCGAGCCCAACTACATTGAAGGCATTCTGGAGGGCGGTGTCCTGGACGGTGAGGGGGGTGATCTGGGCGGCGACCTCAGTGAAGTTGGCGGTGACAAGGACCCGATGTACGACCAGGCTGTCGAAATTGTTTTAAAAAACCGCAAAGCTTCCATTTCACTGGTTCAGCGGCATTTGAAAATTGGCTACAACCGCTCGGCCCGAATGTTGGAAGAAATGGAAAAAGCAGGTTTGATCAGTGCCATGTCAGGCAGCGGCCAACGTGAAATTCTTGTTCCCGTGCGGGCTGAATGACGACACTTGGTTTGAAGCATTACCAGGATACTTTCAAGATGCATAAATTGACCACCTCGGGTTTTTCCAGATACCTCTTGGGAGCCCTGTTTGCTCTATTTTCAATAGCTGCTTGCGCACAAAATACGGGGGCTGAATCACTAAAAGACCTTGAAAACTTTGTTAAAAACACCAAAAGTGGGCGTGCGGCTTTTGTGCAGGTGGTTACCAGCCCGGCCAAAGAAGGCCAGAGCCCCAAGGTCAAAACATCCAGCGGCACTTTCGAGTTTTTGCGCCCGAACCGTTTCAAGTTTTTGTACAAAAAACCGTTTGAGCAAGCCATTGTTTCTGACGGGCAAACGTTGTGGCTGCATGATGTGGATTTGAACCAGGTGACTGCGCGCAAACTGGCACAGGTGCTGAACGGCACACCTGCTGCCGTCATTGCTGCAGCGGCAGACCTGAACGGCCTGCAGGCTGATTTCACCATGACGGCATTGCCCGAAAAAGCAGGATTGCAGTGGGTGCAGGCTGTTCCCAAAACAAAAGACGGGCAGCTGCAAAACATCACGGTGGCGCTTAAAACCACCAGCAACGGCAGCGAGCTGGCTGCGCTGGAGATTCTGGACAGCTTTGGCCAGCGCTCTGTCATGACTTTCAGCCAGTTTGAAGTCAATCCATCTCTTTCTGCCACCAGTTTTCAGTTCAAGCCGCCAGCAGGCGCAGACGTCAGTCGTCAATAGCCAGTTGGCACCAGCCCTGCTGCCTTGCCATGCCAGGTGCCAAAACACACAGCATCCAGAATCCGCTAGCTGAGCGCCTGCGCCCACAAACCCTGGGCGAGGTGATTGGCCAGCAGCACTTGCTGGGCGAGGGCATGCCACTGCGCATTGCATTTGAATCAGGCCAGCCTCACAGCTGCATTTTGTGGGGGCCGCCCGGTGTGGGCAAGACCACCATCGCGCGGCTGATGGCCAGCAGTTTTGACGCGCATTTCATCACCATGTCGGCGGTGCTGGGCGGCGTCAAGGACATTCGTGAAGCCGTCGAGCAGGCACAGGTGTGGCTGGGTCAGAGCGGCGATCTGGCCGGTGCTTCTGGTCGGCGAACAATTGTCTTTGTCGACGAGGTACACCGCTTTAACAAGAGCCAGCAAGACGCTTTTTTGCCGCATGTGGAAAGCGGGCTGTTTACCTTCATTGGCGCAACCACTGAAAACCCATCGTTTGAGGTCAACTCCGCATTGCTGTCGCGTGCAGCGGTGTACGTGCTGCAACCGCTATCTGAAGCGGATCTTAAGCAAATCGTAGCCAGAGCCATTACAAATCGGGCGCTAACAGCTATTGATACCATAGCAACTGAGGCGATAGACAGGCTGGTCGCTTACGCCGACGGTGACGCGCGGCGCTTGCTCAACACGCTGGAGTCGCTCGCGGTTGCTGCAGGCAACGATAAATCGGGGCCCATCACGCACGTTACCGATGCATGGTTGATGAAGGTGTTGGGCGAGAAGATGCGCCGCTATGACAAGGGCGGTGAAGTGTTTTATGACACCATCTCAGCGCTGCACAAATCGGTGCGCGGCTCAGACCCGGATGCGGCGCTGTATTGGTTCATGCGCATGCTGGACGGCGGTGCCGAGCCCAAATATATGGCGCGCCGCCTGATCCGCATGGCCAGCGAGGACATTGGCCTGGCTGACCCACGGGCGCTGAGTATTGCGCTGTCAGCAGCAGATGTTTATGAGCGATTGGGCTCGCCGGAAGGTGAGCTGGCGCTGGCCGAATGCGTGATTTATCTGGCCATCGCGCCCAAGTCCAACGCTGTCTACAAAGCGTACAACGAAGCAAAAGCGCTGATCAAAAAAGACGGCACTCGCCCGGTTCCGCTGCACCTTCGCAATGCACCAACCCGGCTGATGAAAGACATGGACTACGGTAAAAATTACCGCTATGCACATGATGAGGCTGATGGCTTTGCTGCGGGAGAAAATTATTTTCCCGAAGGCATGGTGAACCCCAAGTTCTATCGTCCCGTGCCGCGCGGGCTGGAGATCAAGATCATTGAAAAACTTGGCCTCTTGAAAAAGAGCAACGAATCGGCAGAAAAAGATCAGGAAAAAAGGATGAGGTCAGACACCAAAGACCAGTGAGTGCGAACGGGTCAACAAATACAAAACGCTACACCTTATACATTTACTCGTTAACCTGCGAAGGTCATTCCAGTCAAAAATGTTACGAGGTGCTGCGCAGCCTAATCATTTACTGCGACTTCTCGGCACCTTTTAACAAAGGAGACTGCCATGAATAAAACGATGCGTCATCTGGTGCTTGTCAGTGCTGGAATAGGTCTTGCAGCTGTTGCTGGTCTGGCGACAGCCCAGGCGCCTGCACCGGTGCCAGCAGCTGCACCTGCCAATCTGGACAAACTCAAACAGATGAAGGTGGCCACCACTGACTTGAACATCCCCGTGGTCGCCCAGACGGGTGCCAATGCAGATGCCATCAAGGAAAACTTGAAGCGGGTCAAAATGCCGCCTGGTTTCAAGATCGCTTTGTACGCTGTTGTCCCTGATGCGCGGCACATGGCAGTGGCACCCAACACCAACATGCTGTTTGTGGGTACTCGCAAGACCACTGTCTGGGCCGTTACCAACCGCAACAGCGGCGAAGCAGCCACAGAGGTGAAGTCGTTTGCGCCTTCACTCAAATTCAACAACCCCAACGGTGTGTGCTGGACGAAAGACGGCTTTTTGGTGGTGACCGAGCACAACCGGGTGCTTAATTTCCCCGCGGCTGAATTTTTTTATGAAGGCCCCGACGTCGCAGTTATTGAGGTAGTGGGTCAAGGCAAGCTGATTCCGCCCGAGGAAGAAAGCTTTAACCATGGCGCACGTACCTGCAAGGTTGACAAAGACGGCATGTTGTATGTCACTTTAGGCCAGCCACACAATGTGCAGCCGCGCGACAAGGTCAAGGTGTATGACGAAGCGGGTATTGGCGGCATTGTTCGCATGAATGCATTTGACGGCACCAAGCGGGAGGTCTACGCACGGGGTATTCGCAACTCGGTTGGCATGGACTTCAATCCGAAAAACAGCGAGCTGTGGTTCACCGACAACCAGGTGGACGGCATGGGCGACCAGATACCCCTTGGCGAGATCAACCGCATCACCAAGGCAGGACAGTTTTTTGGTTTTCCATGGACCAACGGCAAGACCCGCATCACAGAACATGGGTACGACAAAGACCCGCTGCCAGCAAACATCACCGACCCCGAGGTGTACACGGAGGCCCATGCGGCGGATTTGGGCATGGTTTTTTACACCGGTAAAAAGTTTCCGGCAAAGTACCAGGGTGGGTTTTTCTCAGCACAGCATGGTTCGTGGAACCGCACCAGCCCGGTTGGTGCGCGCGTCATGTTCACCAGCCTGAAAGCCGATGGCTCAGCCGACAAGACAGAGGTGTTTGCTGACGGCTGGCTGGACGCTGACACCCGCCAGTACCGCGGCCGACCAGTGGATGTGGCCAATTTGCCAGATGGCTCGATCTTGGTGTCTGATGACTTTGCTGGCGCGATTTACCGCATCAGTTACACAGGTCAGTAAAACCATCGCCTGATGCCTGGCGGAGTCTGCGTTGGGCGTTAGGCGGTAGAGATTTGAATCATTCAAGTAGCTTTACAAAGCTTATTTTTCACTTTTGTTTCCCCTTTTTTGAAAAAATATTTGCCATGCGTTACTTTCAAAACAGTCACATCATTGGCATTTTCAGTCTGATGCTCGTGGCTTCGAATGCACATGCGCGCGACCCTGTGGCTGGTAAGGCTCTGGCCCAAGCATGTGCAGTTTGCCACGGCCCGATGGGGTTGAGCCAGTTGCCCAACGCGCCACATCTGGCAGGGCAGCCGGCAATCTACCTTGCAGAGCAGCTCAAAAATTATCGCAGCGGCAAACGCGAAAACGAAGTCATGAACGTCATCGCCAAGCCTTTGACCAACCAGGAAATAGACGATATTGCGGCATGGTTTGCATCGATTGAAATTTCAGCGACGCTCAAGTAGTACCTGTTTGCCCAGCAACCCAAATCCTGCGCATTTGACTTCATGGCAGGCTATTGCCCGGAAAGTTTCCATGACTGCCCTTCATAAACAGAACCGTTCAGAAATCACAGTTGCCGGCTTTTTTCCACGCTCTGCTTTTTTCGTGCTGGTGTCAACTGCGTGGGCGGTGTCTGCGCCTGCCAGTGCGCAGACCCTGGCACCTGTGGCAATTACAGCCACGCGCACCGAGCTGGCGCCGTTCGATGTGCCGGCGTCGGTGGATGTCATTGATGGCGAAAGTATTCGCGGTGACGGGCGGGCCCAAGTCAACCTGGCTGACAGCCTGAGCCTGTTGCCGGGACTGTTAGCGCGCGACCGGCTCAATCAGGCACAGGATATGCAGTTGTCAGTGCGCGGCTTTGGGGCCCGCTCTACTTTTGGTGTGCGAGGGGTGCGACTGTATGTGGATGGCATACCGGCCACCATGCCCGATGGGCAGGGCCAGCTTTCACATATAGACCTGGCCTCAATCGGGCGGCTGGAGCTACTGCGAGGCCCGTTCTCAGTGCTTTACGGCAACTCGTCGGGGGGAGTGCTCCAGGTTTTCACGCAAGAGGGCGATGGCCCTTTGGTATTGGGCTCCAGCCTGGCAACGGGCAGTTATGGTTTGAGGCGACTGGACTTAAAAGCCAGCGGCAGTGCTGGATCACTGGGTTACGTACTCAGTGCAGGGCAATTGAATCTAGAGGGCTTTCGCGAACACAGTGCTGCAAAGCGCGAAGCAGGCAACGTGCGGCTTGACTGGACGCTCAGCGATGACAGCCGCCTGACATTGGTCGCCAATACCTTGACGCTTGATGCGCAAGACCCGCTTGGTTTGAGCCGCACCCAGTTCAACACCTCGCCGCGCTCCGTAGACCCATCAGCCATCACGTTCAACACGCGCAAAACTGTGACCCAACAACAACTCGGCGCGGTGTATGAATACCCAATCAGTGCAGACCATCAGTTGCGTTTGATGCTGTATGGCGGCCAGCGGGAGACGACGCAATTTCAGGCAATTCCGGTTGCTGCGCAAGGCAACAGCTTGCATCCAGGCGGCGTGATTGGTCTGGCGCGAAGCTATGGTGGCCTGGATGTGCGCTGGACCAGCCGCACAACGCTGGCAGGTCTTCCGCTTGAAGTGGTTGGCGGGCTGGCCTACGACACGCTGCGCGAGCAACGCCGTGGGTGGCAAAATTTTCAGGGTTCTGTGTTGGGCGTGCAGGGCGCTTTGCGCCGCGATGAAAACAACAGCGCGAATAACCTGGACCCCTACCTGCAGGCAAACTTGAAACTTGACGCACGCTGGACCGTCAACGCTGGGGTGCGCCGCAGCTTGGTGCGTTTCAACTCGGACGACAACTACATTGTTGGCGTCAATGGCAACGACAGCGGCAGCGTGCGTTACAGCGCCATCTTGCCGGCAGGGGGCGTGGCCTATTCACCGTCTGACCAATGGCGGTTTTATGGGTCAGCAGGACGTGGCTTTGAAACACCAACCTTCAACGAACTGGCCTACCGCCTGGCAGGCACCGGGCTTAATTTTGCGCTGCAACCGTCACGCAGCAACAATGTTGAAGCAGGCGTCAAGTGGCGCAGTAAAACCGCCGCAATGCCGCGAATGGAGGCCACCGCTGCACTTTTTCAAACCACCACAAAAAATGAAATAGTCACGCAAAGCAATGTGGGTGGCCGCAGCACGTTTCAAAATGCAGGTGCCACACGTCGCCGGGGCCTGGAGCTGGCAGGAAGCGTTACGCCCCAGACTCACTGGCTGGCGCAAGCCTCTTACACCCTGCTGGATGCGCAGTATGTTGACTCTTTTGTCTGCCCGGTCAATGCCAGCTTGTGTCCTGCTGGCCAGGTTGCAGCGGGTAATCGCTTGCCGGGTATTGCGCGTCATGCGCTGGCTGCCAGTGTCGGCTGGCGCCCGCCTGCGGGCTGGCGCGCCGGCCTGGACGCGCGTTACCTTGGCAAGGTTTTGGTCAACGACATCAACAGCGATGCAGCAGGGTCTTTTACAACGCTGGGTGTCCATGTGGGCTACGCAGCAGACATTGACCGCTGGAAATTGGTCGCAACGGCGCGGATTGACAACCTGACAGGGCGACGCTATGCCGGATCAATCATCGTCAATGAGGGAAACGGGCGGTATTTTGAACCTGCTGCGGCTCGCAACCATGTGCTGGGTGTGTCTGCCAGCTACCGTTTTTGAGGAAAGCCGCACAGTCAGGTCGTCTCTGCAAATCTGGCTGTCTAACAATCTCTTGCCAAGACAGATGGACTGGGCAAGCCGACGCATCTCAATTGGCATGCGGGTATTCACTTAAGGTCTTTAATACAATCCACGCCACGCCTGACCGACACTGGGCAGCTATTTATTTTTTGTTTTAGGGGCCAGGCAATGGACGTATTACTGCAGCAGATCATCAACGGCCTGGTACTGGGCAGCATGTATGCGCTCATTGCCCTGGGTTACACGATGGTGTACGGCATCATCAACCTGATCAATTTTGCGCATGGCGAGGTGCTGATGGTCGGAGCCCTGACCAGCTGGACCATCATCGGCATCATGCAAACATCCATGCCCGGCACGCCCGGCTGGATCATTTTGCTGATCTCGATGCTGATTGCATTTGTGGTTTGCGCTGCGCTCAACTTTGTCATTGAAAAAGTTGCTTATCGGCCGCTGCGCAATGCGCCCAAATTGGCCCCGCTGATCACCGCCATCGGCATGTCGCTGCTGCTGCAGACATTGGCCATGATCATCTGGAAGCCAACCTACAAGTCGTATCCGACGCTGTTGCCGTCAGAGCCTTATGAGTTTGGCGGCGCGGTGATTACTGTGACGCAAATCTTCATTCTGGGCGCAACCGCGATTTCTCTGGCCGTGCTGATGTGGCTGGTGCATTACACCCGCCTGGGCCGCGCCATGCGCGCCACGGCCGAGAACCCGCGCGTCGCAGCGTTGATGGGCGTGCGGCCAGATACAGTCATTTCTGCCACCTTCATCATCGGTGCGATTTTGGCAGCGCTGGCCGGCGTGATGTATGCATCTAATTACGGCACGGCCCAGCATGCAATGGGTTTTTTGCCAGGGCTAAAAGCCTTCACTGCAGCAGTATTTGGTGGCATTGGCAACTTGGGCGGTGCGGTGCTGGGCGGCATTTTGCTTGGATTGATTGAATCGATTGGTGCGGGCTATATCGGGCCGCTCACAGGCGATGTGCTGGGCAGCCAGTACACCGATATTTTTGCATTCATCGTACTGATTTTCGTGCTAACCCTGCGGCCTTCAGGCTTGCTGGGTGAACGTGTTGCCGACCGGGCTTGACGCAGAAAATACGATTGAACTCATCATGAAATCAAACAAAACTTTTACTTATTTGCTGATGGGGCTTGCCCTGCTGGTGCTGCCCCTGTTTTTGCAAATGGGCGGCAACGCCTGGGTTCGCATTGTTGACATGGCGCTGCTGTATGTGCTGCTGGCTCTTGGCTTGAACATTGTGGTGGGTTACGCAGGTCTGCTGGACCTGGGTTATGTGGCGTTTTTTGCAGTGGGTGCCTACCTGGCGGCACTGCTTGGCTCGCCGCATCTGCTGCAGGCATTTCCAGAGCTGGCCGCCATGTTCCCGGACGGTTTGCATTTGCCGATTTACATCGTCATTCCGCTGGCTGCTGCGTTGGCTGGTTTGTTCGGGCTGATGCTGGGCGCTCCTACCCTGAAGTTGCGTGGCGACTATCTGGCAATTGTCACGCTGGGTTTTGGAGAAATCATTCGCGTGTTTTTGGCCAACCTGGACCGGCCTTTCAACATCACCAACGGACCCAAAGGCATCAACCAGATTGATTCCATCAAGTTTTTTGGGTTCGATCTGGGCGCCGACCACCAGTTTTTTGGCTTCACGTTCAACTCGGTGTCGATGTACTACTACCTGTTTCTGGCGCTGGTGCTGGTGTCGGTATTGATATGCCACCGGCTGGAAAACTCCCGCATTGGCCGCGCCTGGATGGCGATTCGTGAAGACGAAATTGCTGCCAAGGCGATGGGCATCAACACCCGCAATTTGAAGCTGCTGGCCTTCGGTATGGGCGCGACATTTGGCGGCGTGTCAGGTGCCATGTTTGCGGCGTTTCAGGGTTTTGTGTCACCAGAGTCCTTCAGTCTGATGGAATCCGTGATGATTGTGGCGATGGTGGTGCTAGGAGGTATTGGCTATTTGCCCGGCGTTATTTTGGGCGCACTTTTGCTGGCGGCTTTGCCCGAAGTGCTGCGCTACGTGGCAGGGCCGCTGCAGGTCATGACCGATGGCAGGCTTGATGCGTCCATCTTGCGGCAGTTGTTGATTGCACTGGCCATGATCACCATCATGCTGATCCGGCCTCGCGGGCTATGGCCATCGCCTGAGCATGGCAAGTCGCTGAACAAGCCGGCGGGCAAAGTGCCCAGCAACACGATCAACCCGTAAGGACTTGTACTCATGAGCGATACGATTTTAAAAGTCTCGGGTGTGTCCAAGCGCTTTGGTGGCTTGCAGGCCTTGAGCGATGTGGGCATACACATAGAGCGTGGCCAGGTGTACGGCTTGATCGGCCCCAACGGTGCTGGCAAGACCACATTTTTCAATGTGCTCACGGGCTTGTACACGCCCGACAGCGGCACGTTTGAATTGGCAGGCAAGGCGTACCAGCCAACCGCTGTGCATGAAGTTGCCAAGGCAGGCATTGCCCGCACGTTTCAAAATATCCGGCTGTTTGCGGAAATGACCGCGCTTGAAAACGTCATGGTGGGCCGGCATGTGCGCACCAGTTCAGGTTTGCTGGGCGCGGTGTTTCGCACAACAGGTTTTAAAAATGAAGAGTTGGCCATTGCCAAACGCGCCCAAGAGTTGCTTGACTATGTGGGCATTGGCAAGTACGCCGACTTCAAAGCCCGCACCCTCAGCTACGGTGACCAGCGCCGCCTGGAAATTGCACGCGCCCTGGCGACCGACCCGCAATTGATTGCACTTGACGAGCCTGCTGCCGGCATGAACGCAACAGAAAAAGTCCAGCTGCGTGAGCTGATTGACCGCATTCGCAAAGACAACCGCACTATTTTGCTGATTGAGCATGACGTCAAACTGGTCATGGGCCTGTGCGACCGCGTCACTGTGCTGGACTATGGCAAGCAGATTGCTGAAGGGCTGCCAGCAGACGTGCAGAAGAACGAAAAAGTCATTACGGCTTACCTTGGCGGTGCTACGTGACCCCCACACTTTTCGCTTCACGTAATGCGCTGCCCCCCGAGGGGGCGCGTTTTTTCTTGGGCCGGCCCGGCGAAAAAACCTCCTTTTGAAACTATGACAACTACATTACTGAAAATCACCGGCCTGCAAGTGGCGTATGGCGGTATCAAGGCCGTTAAAGGCGTGGACTTGCATGTCAACGAAGGCGAGCTGGTCACGCTGATTGGCTCCAATGGCGCAGGCAAAACCACCACAATGAAGGCCATTACCGGCTCACTGCCGATGGCCAGCGGCGACATTGAATATCTGGGTAAAAGCATCAAAGGCAAGGGCGCGTGGGACCTGGTCAAAGACGGCCTGGCCATGGTGCCTGAAGGGCGCGGCGTGTTTGCCCGCATGACGATCATTGAAAACCTGCAGATGGGTGCCTACATCCGCAGTGACAAACCTGAGATTGCAGCAGACATGGAAAAGATGTTCACCATCTTTCCGCGTCTGCGCGAACGCAAGGACCAACTGGCCGGCACCATGAGCGGCGGTGAGCAGCAAATGCTGGCGATGGGCCGGGCGCTGATGAGCCGGCCCAGGGTGTTGCTGCTTGACGAGCCGTCCATGGGCTTGTCTCCCATCATGGTCGACAAGATTTTTGAAGTGGTGAAAGACGTCTCAGGTCAGGGTGTCACAATTTTGCTGGTCGAGCAAAACGCCAGCCGCGCGCTGGGTATTGCTGACCGGGGTTATGTCATGGAGTCTGGTGCTGTCACGATGAATGGTGATGCCAAGGCTTTGCTGGATGATCCGCGGGTGAGAGCGGCTTATTTGGGTGAGTAATTAAGTTTAAACCAAGTAATACGGGCGCTAGCAGCTATTTAATTCATAGCGTCAGCATTTTACAGGCCTGTTTTAAGCGTCGTTCAATAACCCGTACGGAGCTGTACCGGCTTGCATACACCGGCGTTTAACGCGGCATAAATGGCATGCCGCTGCCACTTGGTGAAGGCATTCCCATCGGTGGTGGCGCATTGGGATTACCGCCGCCCGGCAGCCCAAACGGCACAGGAACAGGCTTGCTGGTATCTCCTGGCCCACCAAAAGTCTGATTCAGGATGCCTGACCGCACACCCTGCATCGCACGGTTCTGCCCGGGCAACTCGGGTGTTACGCCTGCGCCACCGCCCGGTGCAAACCCCTCTCCGCCCAGGCGTCTGAAAATATCCTGCAGGTTTTGCCCGTCCCGCATCAGCCCGCGCTCGATCAGGCTGCGCTGCATGATGGCGTCCAGGCTTCGCCGATGTTCGACCACATCACTGTCGAACATGCCCCGCGCGCGCACCAGAAAAACCGGCAACTGTCCCGTGTAAATCTTTGGCAAAAATGCATCAACTGGCACATATGCCGCTTGCCCCTGAGTAATGTTGACGCTGCCCTGCGATGTCTGAAGCGTGGTGGCACCTTCATACACAACATTGTGTGTGCCAGCCTCCGCTTCGGTTTCAGCGTCTTCGGCCCGCAAGTAAATGACTTCATGGTCCGTGCCGCGCACGCCAATGGTTGCTGTTGGTGTGTTGATGCGGTAACTTTTGGGCCGGGTTTTGGCAATCCAGCCAGTCACAGTGCGCAGGCTGCCTGTGACCACATCGATCCAGGAGCGGTCCCGGCTGTTACCGTTGGCTGCATAAGCCGTGATTTTGATGGTGGAGTTGGCGCGCACTGCCAAATAAGCGCCATCGGCCATGTTGGCGTGTGCCTCGCTCTCATCCGCTGTTTTGATGATGTCACCCGCTTCAAGTGCCATGCCCACCGTGATGTCACGCGGCACGCCCTTGATCGTGGTCACCGTCACGGTGCCGCTGAGCAATTCAACGGTGCCGACGATGCCTGCTGGGAGGGATGATTTGTTGGCGTTTGCGGCTGGCGTTTTTTGCGCATGAGCAAGGGGCAAAAAACTGCTGGCCAAGAAAATACAGAAAGATATAGAGCGAACAAATTGGCAGAGCGTCATGGCGTTTTGGCGTGTGTGTCTCCGTAGCGTACCTTGCTTCGAGTTTGGCGGCAAGAAGGTTTGTAGTGCATGTTGATTAACGATCTTTATAAGCAGTATTTTTTGGTTTGATGCTGAATGAGGCTCTAGCGCAATGAATACGAGTGCAAACTGCTCACTAATTTATAGTGATTAACGTTCATGAGGTTTGCCGGGGTTGCCCGGCAGCAACTTACTTTCTTTTGCTTCGCCAACAGCAAGTAAGCAAAGGAAAGGCGACCCGCAGTCTGGGCCGCTGCGCGGTTCCTTGAAATTTTTAACCGAGACTGAAATTTTAGAAACTAGTCGGCTTTGCCGCCGTCTGACATCTAAAATTTTTAATCCGTCTCAGTTAAGAATTTCAAGCCCAGCCAGGACGGGGTGGGGAGTGGATGCAGATTCAGATTCGGACTACACCCCTTGCCCGCTGGGAAAGGGCAGGTGTGACGGCTGTCCCTTTCGCAATATTCATATGCACATGACGGAATATTCCTTGAGGGGTATATTTGAGTATGGCTTGGGACGTTGAATAAACAGATGAGTTCGGTCACTGGTGGACTGGCTTAACAAAGGCTGAGCAAGAGTCAATTTCTGCTTCTGTCCAACTCTTGGAGCAAAGAGGCCCGTCTTTGGGTCACCCTCATAGCAGCGGAATCAACAGCTCGAAGCATAGTCATATGCGTGAGCTTCGTATTCAGCATGGTGGTCGGCTGTACCGCAAGCTCTACGCATTTGACCCAAGGCGCATGGCGATTTTATTGATAGGCGGCGACAAGACGGGTAACGATCGCTGGTACTAAGTGCATGTACTGGTTGCAGACAAGCTGTACGACCAGCTTGTTGAGCAACTCAGACTTGAAGGAAGAAAAGGAGAAAAGTGATGGCCAAGAAATTTTCAGACTTGCGGGCTGGCATGAGCCAAGCGGCGCGTGAGCGATCTGATGCCAAGGCGAAAGTCATGCTGGCAGAAATGCCGCTCAATGAACTGCGCCAAGCACGCGGCTTGTCGCAAAAAATGTTGGCCGATGTGCTTCACGTGCAGCAGCCTTCGATTGCAAAAATTGAGAAACGCACCGACATGTATCTGTCGACGCTACGCAGCCATATTGAGGCGATGGGCGGAGAGCTTGAAGTCATTGCACGCTTTCCAGATGGCGTGGTGAAGATCAATAATTTTTCGGAATTGAATGCAGTTTGAAGTCAAATCTGAATGTTATTTGGGGCTCACCTTTTGCTTGAAGAGTTATTTGACATGCTCGTTACATGAATTTTGATCAAGAACTACCTTGCACGAAATATGGTTCAGTTAGCTTTGGTTTGTGGACTTCAAGCACTTCAGGAAAAGTCACTAAATATTGCAAGCCATGCAGGGAGTGACGTCGTTCCACATACGATGCGCGAAAAAATGCGAATGGGTGAAGTTACACGCGTTTGCAATGGTTAGCAAAGCTCAGAGAGTTTGATTTATGTCCGAGATGCAATCGCAATTGGTTAGACATCCCAGCGCGACCAGACAGACGTTATAAATTTGTCTGGACAAAAGATCACATCGCCCCCCTATCGAGAGGCAGGACTGATGACATTTTAAATATCCAACCACTTTGCTATCGATGCAATTTCACCAAAAATGCAGGCAGTTAGTCAACATACCGGTTCGAGCAAAAATAAAAAAATAGCATCAATTAATCAGAGCCTCATCAACAGTCACCACCTCACCCCTCAACGACCGCATAGGCGCCTCGGTAATCCTGATGTCCACCAGTTGCCCGATCAACCGGTCAGGCCCAGTAAACACAACCGGCCGATTGCATTCGGACCGGCCAAATAAAGCATTCGGAGTTTTGCGGGCGGGGCCTTCTACCAGCACGCGTTGAATCGTTCCCAGGCGGCTGGCGCTGATGGCTTCAACGCTTTTGTCGATCGTTGCCTGAAGGTGTTGCAGGCGTTTTAGTTTCACGCTGTGTGGCGTGTCGTCTTTGATGTTGGCTGCTGGCGTGCCGGGGCGGGGGCTGTAGATGAAGCTGAAGGATGTGTCGTAGCCCACGTCGTCAATCAGGCGCATCATCTTGTCGAAATCTTCATCGGTCTCACCTGGAAAGCCAACGATAAAGTCGCTGCTCATGGCCAGGTCCGGGCGGATGGCGCGCAGTTTGCGGATCGTGCTTTTGTATTGAATCGCGGTGTAGCCGCGCTTCATGGCCATCAAAATTTTGTCTGAGCCGTGCTGTACCGGCAGGTGCAGGTGGTTGACCAGCTTGGGCAGCCTGGCGTAAGCGTCAATCAGGCTTTGAGTGAACTCATTCGGGTGGCTGGTCACGTAGCGGATGCGTTCAATCCCAGGGATGTCATGCACGTAGTCGAGCAAGGTGGCAAAGTCAGCGATCTGACTTGATTGCCCCATTTTGCCGCCCATACTTCCCCTATACGCGTTCACGTTCTGGCCCAGCAGCGTGATTTCTTTAACGCCCTGGTCAGCCAGGCCTGCGACTTCTACCAGCACGTCTTCAAAGGGCCTGGAGACTTCTTCCCCGCGTGTATACGGCACCACGCAGTAGCTGCAATACTTGGAGCAGCCTTCCATGATGGACACAAAAGCACTTGCGCCTTCGACCCTCGCGGGCGGCAGGTGGTCAAACTTTTCAATTTCCGGGAAGCTGATGTCAACTTGCGGTTTGTTTGAGGAGGCGCGCTTGGCCAGCAAATCGGGCAGGCGGTGCAGCGTTTGCGGGCCAAACACCACGTCAACATACGGCGCACGCGCAATGATGGCGGCGCCTTCCTGGCTGGCCACACAACCGCCAACGCCAATCAGCACGCCCTTTTCCTTCAGGTGTTTGACGCGGCCCAGATCGCTGAAAACTTTTTCTTGTGCCTTTTCGCGCACCGAGCAGGTGTTGAACAAAATCAGGTCGGCTTGCTCCATGTCCTGCGTTGGCTCATAGCCATCCGCTGCACGCAAAACATCCTGCATTTTGTCCGAGTCGTACTCGTTCATCTGGCAGCCGAATGTTTTGATGAAGACTTTTTTAGACATGATCGAGGAAATTAAAAGCTATTAAAATAGGAGCTGCTTACGCCCATAGTACGTGGGCTAGAGGCATATTTAGACCTTAAGCAGGCCTGAAATCCATCTTTTTTACTGCTTGTACCTGGGCAGTTGGTTGAAAGGCGTTTTGCCATCGTCGGTTGCCACGGGTGTGTCAAACATCGAGCGGATGTTGCTGAACAGGCCTTCTGGCTGACCGGGCATTTTTTGTTTGGCTTCGTCGCTGGTCAACACCCAGACGTTGTTTACCAATCCGGTGTTGTCGCGCAGGTAGTTCACCACCAAACGCTGATTGGACAGCGTGCCCGACAAAACCAAGGTGTTTTTGGCATCCCGGATGCGCACGCCAGGCGACAGCCTGTCGGGCTTGCTATCGATTGCAATGTCAGGCGCAGACAGCACCACCAGTTCGCCGCGTCTGGCGTCTTTGGGGAAGGTGCGCAGGTTGGGTTTTTGCTCTTCTGTTTGCGCATGGGCCGTGCTGAAAAGCATTGCAACCAGGGGCAAAATAAGCAAAGCGGGCCAGCGGTTCATGGTGTTTGTCCAGAGGCTGAAGTAGAAACAAAAAAGAGCTTTGCCAGTGAGGCAAATCCCTGAAAATCTGGTGGTGATAGGTGGATTTGAACCACCGACATCAGCATTATGAATGCTGCGCTCTAACCAACTGAGCTATATCACCGAGAGTCAAATTATAGCCAGGACTTGGCCGCCACGCCGGGCCGCCCCAAGCAGGGCCAGCCCCCTCGGGGCTGGCGCCAGCGGCTCACAATCTGATGGTTCAGATTGGAACAGGCAACAAAAGCGAAGCCTCTGGCGAGCAGCGGCCTGCAAGATGCAGGGAACCACACGAAGTGGGGAGCGTGGGTGCGTCGAATTCATTTGTGCTGAAACACCGCTTTGCGTTTGTTCACAAAAGCAACCATGCCTTCTTTTTGATCGGCCGTTGCAAACATCGCGTGAAACAGACGTCGCTCAAACATCACGCCGTCCGTCAAACTGCTTTCAAACGCGCGGTTGACCGATTCCTTGGCCGCCATCAGCGCCATGTTGCCGTGTCCGCAAATCATGAGCGCTGCTGCAACAGCCTCGTCCATCAATTTATCAAGCGGCACCACGCGGCTCACCAGGCCGGAACGTTCGGCCTCTGCAGCGTCCATCATGCGGCCGGTCAGTGCCAGGTCCATCGCTTTGGCCTTGCCAACAGCGCGCGGCAGGCGCTGCGTGCCACCCGCGCCGGGGATGATGCCCAGCTTGATTTCGGGCTGGCCAAATTTGGCATTGTCAGCCGCAATGATGAAGTCGCACATCATGGCCAGCTCACAGCCGCCGCCCAATGCAAAACCACTCACCGCTGCAATCACAGGCTTGCGAATCGCGCGCACTTGTTCCCAATTCCGGGTGATGAAGTCTTTGCCATACGCATCGGCAAAGCTGTACTGCGCCATTGCACCAATGTCAGCGCCGGCGGCAAAGGCTTTTTCGCTGCCGGTGATGATCATGCAGCCAATGCGGTCGTCTGCCTCAAAAGCTTTCAGGGCTGAAGCCAGCTCGTCCATCAGCTGGTCATTGAGCGCGTTGAGCTGCTTGGGGCGGTTCAGGGTGACGATGCCCACCTGACGGCCCTCGGGGCCCTGGGTGGATGTGATGAGGGTCTCAAAAGTCATGTGATGTCCTTGTTTAGTTTGCCAGCCAGGCATCTACTTTAGCGGCGTTGCTGATGGCCAGACGCCAGGTTGTTGCGGGCGGGGGAATTGTCAATGACAGGCGCAACAAGCGTTTGTCACGTGCGACCAAAGCCGTCACTTTCCTGGCTGTGCCTGCATACAGCAGCAGGTCGTCAAGACGCTGCATTCGCCAGCCGTCTTGCGGCCTGGCTGATTCAACAGCCAGCCATTCATCGCCTGGCGCAAAGCCTGCTTTTTCTGCTGCACTGCCTGAAAGCACATTTTTAATCTGTACGCCATTGACTTCTCCGATACGCAGGCCCAGGCGATGCGCTAGCTGGGCCGGATCGTCGTGGACTGTAATGCCGTGGTCTTCCAGCAATGCACGCAGTGGCAATTCAGCCTTGCCATGCACCCAGCGTTTCAATTCCGCATCAAAGGAGCGTTTGCCCAAGGCCTGCAAAACAGCGGCGAAATCAGTTTCTTGCATCGGCCCTGCCTGGCAACGCAGCCACAGCGCGCGCATCACATCGTCCAGTGTGGTGTGGCCTTCGCGGCGCAGCGTCAGGTCAAAGCACAGTGCCACCAGCGCGCCTTTGGTGTAATAACTGACGGTGGCATTCGGTGTGTTGGCGTCAGGCCGGTAATATTTCACCCACGCATCAAGGCTTGCTTCAGCCACCGATTGCACACGGGCGCCCGGCGTCTGCATCACCTGGTTGATGGTTTTGTTGAGCAGCTTCAAATAAGCAGCGCTGTCCAGCAGGCCTGCTCTGGCCAGCAGCAGGTCGTCGTAGTAGCTGGTAAAGCCCTCAAAAAACCAGAGCAGACTGGTGTAATTTTCCTGGCCGTAGTCATAGCTGGCAAATTCTGCTGGGCGCAGTCGTTTGACATTCCAGGTGTGAAAGTATTCGTGGCTGATCAGTCCGCGCAGGGTGGTGTAGCCGTCCGGCAACTTTGCGTCATTCAGGCGCGGCAAGTCCTTGCGGTTGCAGATCAGTGCTGTACTGCTCCGATGCTCCAGACCGCCGTAGCCGTCGTCAACGGCGTTGAGCATGAACAGGTAACTGGTGAACGGTGGCTGTGTGGGCGGCGTGATAAGCGGCTTGGTTTTAACACCAGCGCTGCCATGCCAAAACCGTATTTCCTGCTCGCAAATCTTCTGGGTGTCTGCCAGTAGCCTGGCACCGTCAAAACTTGCAGGTGCACCGGCCACCACAAACCGGTGCGGTACGCCGCATGCGCTGAAGCTGCCCTGCCAGAAAGCACCCATTTCTACCGGGCAGTCGACCAGTTCATCGTAATTGGCAGCGCTGTAAGTGCCCCAGCCTGACTTGCCGGTTTTGACTGGCGTCAAGCCGGTTGCCACAGACCAGCCACTGCCTTGCACAGGCACCGCCAGCTCAAGCGCATGCTTGCCTGCTTCTAGCCCCTGGACCTTCAGGCAAACGCTGCATCCGTTGAAAAACCCGCGATTCGCGTCCAGCCATGCTGCCCGTACCGAATTGTCATGTGCGTAAATTTGATAGCAAAGCTGCAATGGTTTACCGGCGCTACAGGCGATTTCCCACGTGCATTTGTCAAGCTGGCTGACAGGGCGTTTCAGCCTGCCTTGCGTCGCCGACAAATTTTGCAAATTTTTGGAAAACTCCCTGACCAAGTAGCTGCCGGGTATCCACACCGGCAGGGAGACACGTTGCAGTGCCTGGGGGTTGACGATGGTCAGCGTGACATCAAACAGGTGGCTGTGCAGATTGCGTGCTTCTATTTTGTAGCTGATTGGAGCAACAGACATGTCAGGCCATTAGAGATTGATCAATCAGACCGCAGCTGCGCCCAGCAGGCAACTGGCAGTTGCCACCGCGGTCAGGCGAAACCGCAGCGGCAGCCAAGCTGCCAGCCCCGCGCCCGGGTAAGTTTTTTTGTCCACCACGTAGCAGGCGACCACGACCAAGCCCAACAGAGGCAACGCGGCGTAGGCAGGCATCATCAATGCCAGCCACGCAAAAAGAGAAGGCATCACACCCCAGACAAAATGAAAGCGTGGTGCTGCATCGCCTTTTATAAAACCAATGCCCCAATGCACGCCCCCCAAAAAAGACACGATGGTTGCTGAATAGCTGATCAGGGCAATCGCCACAAAAGGCAACAGCTCCGCGTCAACCAGCCACATCAGCGCGGCAAGCAGCACAAAGGGCAGCAGGCCGGCGAAGCCAAGGCGGGTTGTCAGAGCGTGGGATGACATTTTATGGGTTGCTGGCAACTCAAAGCAAATCTGAAAACTGCCCGGCATCGCGCTGGGCACGTTCGTAAAACTTGCTGAACGAGCGGCATGCCATAGACGGGTTGGGCAGCAAACGCGGTGAAGGCGTCAGCCTGGCCATGCGCGCCAAAGCAGTTCGGTACTGCGGAAACAAGGTGGCCTGCGCAGTGACGTTTGGCGCACCCTTGACGTCAAGCTGCGCCAGATCGCCTGTCCAGATCTCGTCAGTGACTTGCGCCATGGCGCTAAGTACAAAACGCCAGCGTTTTTCAGACCACAGCCAGGCCGTGTGAGCGGGCTGGTGAATCACACCGATGCGCAGTGTGTTGCCTTCAGAGCGCTGCGACAGGCTCCACGGGTGGACCAGCTCCAGATTTCTGTTTGCTACATTTTCAATAGCTGTTTGCGCCCGATTTGTGTGCGCTAGAGCCTCATTTGACTCATAAAAATGGCTCAAAAGAGGTGGTTCAATCACTTTTTCATGCGTTCCTGGTTCAGTGCCAACCGCTGGGCGGTTTCTTGCAAAGTCGTCCAGTGCCTCGTAGCTCTGGTCAACAATGGTGCCGCTGCAATCCCAGGCCCGCCGGGCCCCGGCTGGTGCATAGCGCATCACGTTTTCTGCATTGAACAGGTACGGCTTGCTTGAAAACGTGCCTGCTACCCATTGCCAGCTCAGGTGGTTGCTGGCCAGGTCGCCATCGATCAGGTGGCCATAGAGCCAGTCAGCACCCGCGCGCCAATGCACCTTGCGCAGGTGCACCACATAGCTGGCCAGCCACATGCGCATGTGGTTGTGCAAATAACCTGTGCTGTACAAAATGCGCACGGCGTTGTCAATCACTGGCACGCCAGTGCGGCCTTCCCGAATGTCTGACGGCATCGTGTCTGCATAGCGGCCGCGCCACGGCAATTGCCCATGCATGTCCTGCAAAATGGCGTCCGGGTTTTTCTGGTGCCCCCAGACATGCTGAAAAAACTCGCGCCAGCCGAACTCAAACACCAGCTTGTCAGCAAACCCCAGCGCGTGGCGCCCGGCGACATTGCGCGCTGCGTCCTGCATGGTCAGCAACCCGTGCGTGAGGTAGGGCGACAGCCCGGTGACCGCACCGTCCAGCGCATTGCGGCTGCGTGCATAGCTGGCCGGATTGATGCTTGTCAGCCGATCGAGCGCGGCCTGGTGTGCGGGCTCAAATGTCTGGAGTTGCTGCGGAACGCCAAGGGCCGGAAGTAAATTGTTCAAAAGATGGCTTACTTGACTTCAGTCAGAAACTTTTCAATCTGCGCGGTGTTGATGGCGCCCGGAACGCGCGAGCCATCGGCAAAAAAGATGGTGGGCGTGCCGGTGATTTTGTGTTTGCGGCCGAAGTCGATGTTGCGGTCAATGGCGGCGGTGTCACACACGGCTTTTGGCGCTGGTATGTCCCGCACCATCACGTCTTGCCAGACTTTGGCCTTGTCTTTGGCGCACCAGATGCTCTTGGCCTTGTCAACCGAATCAGCGCCCAGCACCGGGTACAAAAACATGTGTACCGTCACATTGTTGACCTGCTGCAAATCACGCTCAAAGCGTTTGCAGTAACCGCAGTTCGGGTCTTCAAAAACCGCCATTTTGCGTTTGCCATTGCCACGCACGATGGTGAAGGCATCTTTCAGCGGTAATGCGTCAAATGCCAGGGCATTGAGTTTTTCAGTGCGCTCTTCCGTCAGGTTGCGCTTGGACCGGGTGTCAATCAAATTGCCCTGGAACAGAAAGTTGCCTTCCGCATCGGTGTAAAAAATATCGCTGTCATTGACGCGAACTTCAAACAGACCGTTCATCGGCGTTTTGCTAACCTCGTCAATTTTCGGCAAATTCGGCAATCTTTCGGCAAGGTTTTTGCGGATGGCCGCTTCCTGGGCAACAGCTGTGCCCAAGCTGGCAGCCACCAAACTCACAGCAAAAATCAATTTGGAAAATTTCATAAAGGTGTCTTTTCAAACAAGATTAACAAACAAGCACATAAAATTTTATAGCGCCACGCCCGCTGCGCGACTGACCAGCCAGTTTTTAAGCGGTTGGCTGACTGCAAGGCCGTCCAGGCCATTCATACCCCAATTGCGCGCAGCCTGCACAGGGGCTGCGGATTGTGCAAACAGGTTTTGCAAACCATCGGTGATGGCGCTAACCGCTGCAACGTCAGCTTTGCGGGCACGCTCGTAACGGCGCAACAATTTTTCGTCGCCCAAGCCGCGCCAGTACTCACGGCCTGCCAGCACGCTGGCCAGGCAAGCAGCATCAGCCAGGCCCAGATTCAGGCCTTGGCCTGCCAGTGGATGGACGCTGTGTGCGGCGTCGCCGGCCAGTGCCCAGCCGGGGCCAGTCCACCGCTCGGCGCTGCCCAGGACCAGAGGCCAGCAGGCCTGACCGCTTGTCAGCTGCAGCGCGCCAGCACGGGCCTGCGTTGCGTCAAGCACGGCCTTGCAAAACTCATCGGGTGCCATACTGGCCAGCATGGTTGCATGCTCATCATGCACCGACCACACCAGTGCCAGCGAGTTTGAGGAGCTGCCGCCCATCGGCAGCAAGGCGAGCACCTCACCGCCTGCAAACCACTGACGGGCATGGCCGCCGTGGGGCAAGCTGGATGTCAAACGCGCTGCAATCGCTTTTTGCGCATAGGGTTTGGTTGACCACTGCACGCCCAGCTTTTGTCTGGCACTGCTTTTTTGGCCTTCACACACGATTGTCAATGGTGCCGGGCAGGGCTGGTGCACGGTTTCAATCAGGCTTTGGTAACTGCAAGCCTGCAGCAGCTGCACTTGAAATTGCGCCACATCCACTATCCAGGCCAGGGCGTCCTGGCCTGCGGCCTGTGCATTGAACTCAAGCTGGCCGCCATCGTCGCCCCACACCTGCATGGCCGACAGGGGCGTGGCAAACAATGGGTCAGGCCAGACCCGCAGCGAGTCCAGCAGATGCCTGGAGGCGCTGTTGAGCGCATAGGCCCGGATGTCTGCTGTGCCAGGTGCAGCGGCTGGCGCAACCAGCGCCACCTTCAGCCGTTCTTTGGCCAGCAGCAGGGCCAGGACACGGCCTACCGCGCCATCACCTTGAATGCACACATCGTAAAACTTGGACATTCCTTATTTTAAGAGGCAGTGCAAAATCAGGACTCCTGCCCATCTTTCAGCCTTACGCACACCACCTGGACCCGCAGCATGAGCGATATGAACGCAGCCCCTTTTGACCTGTCAGCCGTGGTTTCCGGTCTGTATGTCTATCCCGTCAAATCGTGTGCAGGCGTGAGTTTGCAAGACGTGGTTCTGACAGAGACAGGGCTTGAATTTGACCGGGCCTGGATGGTGGTGGATGCCAAAGGTGAATTTTTGACGCAGCGCGAGTTTGCGCGCCTGGCGCTGGTGCAGCCCCAGTTCAAACTGGATGAAATGGTGTTGCGCGCCCACGGCATGCTGGCCCTGCACGTCAAGCTGGGGGAAGTGGAGGCGCCGGTGCGCGTCAGGATTTGGGACGAGGACGTCTCGGCGTTTGACATGGGCAAGGTTGCAGCCCAGTGGTTTACTGACTTTTTGGGCGCTGCTGCCCGACTGGTCCGATTTGACCCCGACCACAAACGCCTGTCCAGCAGCAAATGGACCGGTGATATTGAAGCGCTGAACCAGTTCAATGACGGGTTTCCTGTGCTGGTGATCAGCCAGGCGTCGCTGGCGCAATTCAATGCCAAACTGCTGGCAGCTGGCCACGCCGAAATCAGCATGTCGCGCTTTCGGCCGAATATTGTTTTGGCTTCAGGCCCTGAAGGCGATGCCATGTTGCCGCACGACGAAGACCGGCTGGACATGCTTTACATCTCAACCGCGCAGGGCCAGGCGCAGCTCAAGCTGGTCAAACCCTGTCCGCGCTGCCCCATCCCCAATGTGGATCCCTTGACGGCCAGCATCAGCTTTGAGGTGGGCGACATGCTGCAAAGCTACCGGGCCGACGCACGACTGAACGGTGCGGTGTCATTCGGTATGAATGCCATTGTGCTGGCAGGCGTTGACCAGCAGTTGAGGGTGGGCCAGACTGTGGGTGCCAGCTTTCAGTTTGACTGACGGACGGGCAATTACCCGTCATCGAATACACTTTGCCACCAGTTTTTGAAGGTTCGTCATGAGTTTGAAATGCGGCATCGTCGGCTTGCCTAACGTCGGAAAATCCACCCTGTTCAATGCGTTGACCAAAGCAGGTATTGCGGCGGAAAACTACCCGTTTTGCACCATTGAGCCGAACGTCGGTATCGTCGAACTGCCAGATTCGCGGCTCGACCAGCTGGCGGCCATCGTCAACCCGCAAAAAATACAAAAAGCAATTGTCGAGTTTGTAGACATTGCCGGGCTGGTGGCCGGTGCCAGCACCGGTGAAGGCCTGGGCAACAAGTTTTTGGCACATATCCGCGAGACCGACGCCACTGTCAATGTGGTGCGCTGCTTTGAAGACGACAACGTGATTCACGTGGCTGGCAAGGTAGACCCGATATCAGACATTGAAGTCATTCAAACCGAGCTCTGCCTGGCTGACCTGGCCGCGGTTGAAAAGGCGCTGCACCGCGTGACCAAGCTGGCCCGTTCGGGTGACAAGGAGTCTGCCAAGCTGGTGGCAATTTTGGACAAATGCCAGGTGGCACTCAATGAAGCCAGGCCGGTGCGCACCATTGACTTCAGCAAGGAAGAGCTGCCGCTGCTGGCGCAATTCTTTTTGATCACCGCCAAGCCGGCCATGTTTGTGGCCAACGTGGCTGAAGACGGCTTTGAAAACAACCCTTTTCTGGACCGTTTGATGGCTTACGCCAAAGCGCAAAACGCGCCTGTGGTGGCCATTTGCGCCAAGATGGAAGCCGAGATGGCTGACATGGAGGACGTTGACAAAAAAATGTTTTTAGCTGAAATTGGCCAGAGCGAGCCTGGCCTGAACCGCCTGATCGTGGCGGCCTTCAAGCTGCTGGGGCTGCAAACTTACTTTACAGCAGGCGTCAAGGAAGTCCGCGCCTGGACCATTCATATTGGCGACACTGGCCCGCAAGCCGCAGGCGTGATTCACACCGACTTTGAAAAAGGCTATATCCGGGCGCAGACCATAGCGTTTGACGACTACATCGCTTTTAAAGGTGAGCAGGGCGCAAAAGACGCGGGCAAGATGCGCAGTGAAGGCAAGGAATATGTTGTCAAGGATGGTGATGTGATGAATTTTTTGTTTTCTAGCTAGATGTGTGCACCCCTGTGTGTGCACCCCTGCCCAGTCTCACTTCGTGTAGCCTGTCCTCCCCTTGCAGGGGACGCCGCTGGTGGCCCGGCAAAGCCAGTTCCACGGCGGCCGCTTGAAAAGACCGCATGACTGAACCTGTACGCCTGGCCAAGCGCCTGGCTGAAATGCTGCCTTGTTCACGCCGCGAAGCTGAGCAGTACATCGAAGGCGGCTGGGTCACGGTCGATGGCGTGGTGGTGGAAGAGCCGCAATTTCGCGTGTTGAACCAAAAAATTGAACTGTCAAAAAATGCCAGTCTCTTGGGGCCCACAACTGTCACGCTGCTACTGCACAAGCCAGGCGGTTATGAAGCAGACCTGAAGATGGCAACCCGTTACCCCGGCGACCGTAGCGGTATCACGCTGCTTAAAAAACACCTGGCAGCCGAGCTGGTCACGCCCCTCGCGCTGCCCGCCAGTGGCCTGGTCGTGTTTACCGATGACTGGCGTACCCGCCGAAAGCTGGTGGAAGACGCCAATGTACTGGAGCATGAAGTGGTGGTCGAGGTCAGCGGCACAATTAAACCCGGCGGTCTGGAGCGCTTGAACCGCGTGGATCATGGTTTTACCTTTAACGGCAAATTAATGGGGCCTGCCAAAGTCAGTTGGCAAAGCGAGGCGCGCTTGCGCTTTGCAATCAAAGGTGAGCGACCGGGGCAAATCGCCTACTTTTGCGAAAGCGTCGGTTTGACTGTGACCGGCATGAAACGGTTGAGAATTAGCCGGGTAGCCATGAGTGGTTTGCCAGTTGGGCAGTGGCGTTATCTGTTGCCTGCAGAGCAGTTTTAAAAGCCGCCCGGAAAAGCCCAAACCAGGCCGGCGGTCATGACAAAGTAACGCAAAAATTTGCCAACTGCCATGTAAAAAACGCAGGGCAAGAATGGCAACTTGAGCCAACCGGCCACAGCGCACAGTGGGTCGCCCACCAGCGGCAACCAGGCCAGCAGGCAAGCCTTCGGCCCTAACTTTTCAAGCCACACCAAGGCACGGCCATGAAACGAGTCAGGTGTATATCTATCGACCACCTTGTGCGCGCCGTAACCCAGCCACCAGTCCAGCGCGCCGCCCAGCGTATTGCCAGCTGTGGCGACCAAAATAGCTTGCCAAAATAAATGGGGGTTGAGTTTGACCAGACCAAACACCGCCGGCTCCGAGCCCAGCGGGAGCAGCGTGGCCGAGATAAACGAGATGATAAAAACCGTGCTCAGGCCATACTGAGGCAAGGCCAAAAGGTCTAAAAGTTGTTGTACCCACGCTTCCATGCAGCAAGAGTATCGCAGTCTTGCGTGTTGTTACTTAGGCCGGCATTTGCTTAAATTTTAAGCAGCTACACTATGCCTTCTTTTTCAGCATCCTCAACCATCGCGTCCCATGTTTATCGGCTCCTATGCATTGGCAAACAACGTGTTTGCCGCGCCCATGGCAGGCGTCACAGACCGGCCGTTTCGCATGCTGTGCAAAAAGCTGGGTGCAGGTTATGCCGTCAGTGAAATGGTGACATCCAGGCGCGACTTGTGGGACACCCTGAAAACATCGCGCCGCGCCAACCACGACGGTGAACCCGAGCCGATCGCCGTGCAAATTGCTGGCACCGACGCGCAGATGATGGCGGACGCCGCGGCCTACAACATTGACCGGGGCGCGCAGATCATCGACATCAACATGGGTTGCCCTGCCAAAAAAGTGTGCAACAAATGGGCGGGCTCAGCACTGATGCAGGACGAAAAACTGGCACTTGAAATTGTGGCGGCTGTGGTCAATGCCTGCGCTCCCCGTAATGTGCCAGTCACTTTAAAAATGCGCACTGGTTGGGCAGAACATCACAAAAACGCAGTATCGATTGCGCGTGCCGCCCAAAGCGCAGGCGTGGCGATGGTCACTGTGCATGGCCGCACCCGCGAGCAGGGCTACAAAGGCTTGGCTGAATACGACACGATTGCTGAAGTCAAATCTGCCCTGACCATTCCCGTGGTGGCCAATGGCGACATCAGCAGCGGTCAAAAAGCGCGTGATGTGCTGGCCTACACAGGTGCTGATGCTGTCATGCTGGGCCGCGTGGCGCAAGGCAGGCCGTGGATTTTTCGCGAGGTTTCTCATTTTCTGGTCACTGGTACACAGCTGGCCCCGCCTTTGGTTCTGGATGTCAAACGTCTGTTGACAGATCACCTTCAAGACCATTACGAGCTGTACGGCGAATACACAGGTGTGCGAAGTGCGCGCAAACACATCGGCTGGTACGTGAAGTCACTGCCGGGCGGCGAAGCGTTTCGCGCTCAGATGAACGCGCTCGTAGATGCACAGAGCCAGCTTGATGCAGTGAATGTTTTTTTCGACAGCCTCGGCCAGGCAACTGATCGCATGCCAGAAGCAGTCAAATTTAAAAATGAAGAAGAGTGCAATGTATGAGCAAAAAGCAAATCGAAGAGTGCATACGTGTAAGCCTGGACAGCTACTTCAAAGACCTGCGCGGCACTGAGCCGGACCGGTTGTACGACATGATGGTACGGGTGGTAGAAAAGCCGCTGCTGGAGGTGGTGATGGCGCAAGCCGCACAAAACCAGTCGCGCGCTGCCGAGTGGCTGGGCCTGAACCGCAACACACTGCGCAAGAAGTTGGTCGAGCATAAGCTGATTGACTGACTGACTGATTAATGATCTAAAGAATAATAAAAATGAACGCACTGATTTCTGTCTCTGACAAAACCGGCATCCTTGAATTTGCCCAGGCCCTGCACACGCTTGGCATCAAGCTGCTGTCAACCGGCGGTACAGCCAGCCTGCTGGCAAAAGCAGGCCTGCCCGTCGTGGAAGTAGCTGACCACACCGGCTTTCCAGAAATGCTCGACGGCCGGGTCAAAACGCTGCACCCCAAAATTCACGGGGGCCTGCTGGCACGGCGCGATGTGCCTGAGCACATGGCGGCTTTGAAAGACCATGGCATCGCCACCATTGATTTACTGGTGGTCAATCTTTATCCGTTTGAAGCGACAGTGGCCAAGCCTGGCTGCACGCTGGAAGACGCGATTGAAAACATCGACATTGGCGGCCCGGCCATGGTGCGCAGCGCTGCCAAAAACTGGCGTGACGTGGGCGTGCTGACCGACGCATCGCAATACGCCGGTGTGCTTGCTGAACTGAAAGCCGATGGCAAACTGACAGACCAGACCAAGTTTGCATTGTCGGTCGCCGCGTTCAATCGCATCAGCCAATATGACGGGGCCATCAGCGACTATTTGTCGGCGATCCAGCCAGACGGTAGCCACGCCCAGTTCCCAGCGCAAACCAACATCCGCTTCATCAAGCTGCAAGACCTGCGCTACGGCGAAAACGCCCACCAGCAAGCCGCGCTGTACCGCGACCTGCACCCCGCGCCCGGCTCACTGGTCACCGCCAAACAACTGCAAGGCAAAGAGCTGAGTTACAACAACATCGCCGACGCCGATGCCGCGTGGGAATGCGTTAAAAGTTTTATCCAGGACGCTGAAAGCGGACTACAACAGTCCTCCGCCTGCGTCATCGTCAAGCACGCCAACCCCTGCGGCGTGGCTGTGGGCAGCGACGCGCTGGACGCCTACAGCAAAGCCTTCAAAACTGATCCGACATCTGCATTTGGCGGAATTATTGCGCTGAACTGCCCATTGGATGGGCGTGCGGCGCTACAAATTTCAAAGCAGTTCGTAGAAGTGCTGATGGCACCCAGTTTCACACCCGAGGCGCTGGAAGTTTTCAAAACCAAAGCCAATGTGCGGATTTTGCAGATTGACATGCCCCCCGGCGGCAACACGGACTGGCAGCAAGGGCGCAACTTGATGGACATCAAACGCGTCGGTTCGGGCCTGTTGATGCAAACCGCAGACAACCATGAACTGGACATGGCAGATTTAAAAGTCGTCAGCAAATTGCAGCCCACACCCGCGCAACTTCAAGATCTGCTGTTCGCGTGGAAGGTCGCCAAATACGTCAAGTCAAACGCTATCGTGTTCTGCAAAGACGGCATGACGATGGGCGTAGGCGCAGGCCAAATGAGCCGCCTGGATTCAGCCCGCATCGCCTGCATCAAAGCTGGACACGCCAGCCTTTCGCTGTCTGGCACCGCAGTAGCCAGCGACGCATTCTTCCCATTTCGCGACGGGCTAGACGTAGTTGTCGATGCAGGTGCCACCAGCATGATTCAGCCCGGTGGCTCCATGCGCGATCAGGAAGTGACTGACGCTGCCGATGAGCGCGGCGTTGTTATGGTGCTGACAGGTGTGCGGCATTTCAGGCATTGAACGTGGCAGCTTTGTTTAAGCGGGAGGATAGACAGCCGTCGTCGCCCCGTAACGCAGTAGACGGCCCATATTTTCACTGAGAATGCAAAATGAGAATTCAAAAAGGTTCAGGCCTTGTAAAGCCGCATACGTCAATCGATACAGCTTATGGAAAATTCCCCAAGACTGGAACTTGCCGACGGGCGGCATCATGTCATGTCGCCCTGTGACAAACAACAAGACAATGGCGTCAACCATTCAGACTGTCAGCGCTGCCTGCGGCGCGGGTTTTGATGTCTGCCGCCCGGTGGCACCTGGTGACAGCCGCCTGAATCGCGACCATTGCGCCTGAGCTGATGTGTCCTTCGGCACAGGCAATCATGCTGCGCTGGAAAATGGTGTCAACCTCCTGCAGACGCTGGGCAACGTGCACCGTGTCGTCCTGCAGGCAGATGCTTTCTCTCAGGCCGAGCAGGCTATGCAAATCTTGCACTGCCTGTGCGCGCTGGCCGCGCCGCCTGCGCGCATTGATCGCTGTCGCCGCTGAGCCCAGCGCGCCGAGTGACATCGCGGCGATGAAAAGGTGGTTGATGTAGCGGTCCATGAAATCCTGGTACACACCATCGATCAATTGAGCCGTGCCTGGGTGAACCGGCAGGGTCGGCACATCACGCGACGGCGCTGCAATGGCAAGCACTTCGGGCACTTCAAGTTGCCGCTGGTCTCGCAGGGAATACAGAGTGCGGGTCAGCGCCACAGCTGCGTTGTTGGTGACCTTGTCGCTGGCAACGATGCGGTTGGACAGGGTGATTGTTTCAACAGCTTCGTCTGGCTTTGGCGGATCGCCACCGAAAAACCCTTTCACAATTTCCCCGGTTTCAACGCCCCGGATGCGCAAGGCCAGCGCGGCTTCGTCATCCGGCGTAATGACCACAAATTTTTCACCCCAGGCTTTGCGGATGTTGTCGTTAAAACCTGCGTTGGCCTGCGTGCGGCCGGCAGATACCGAGAAAAATGCGTCAATCTTTCCCTGGCTGGCGTACTCAATCTGCTCGCCGGTCTTGAGTGGCACCAGGGTGTAATCCTGTTCCAGCAAACCACGGTTCGAAAGTATTTGCCGCGCCAAAATCCGGTTCAGATCGCCTTGCCCACCGATGCCAATCCGTTTGCCGCGCAAATCGCTTAGTCGAGTGATCTTTGTGCCTTCGTTGGTGAAAACAACGGGATAGAACGTGCGCAGACTCACCAGGCTGCTAGCCCCACGGCCCACGTTCACATCACTGCGAATGACGGCCAGATCTGCCTTGCCAGACGTCAAGGCGGCGGCACTTTCGGCAAATCCGTCAGTCCAAAGTGGGGTCAAGCGCACGCCGCTGCGTTCCTTGGCCAGTGTGTCCACCAGAAGTTGCACCACTTTTTTCTCGTCCTGGTCGGATTGCCCGGCGGCTATGACCAGCACCGTTGGCTGCAGATAAACCGCGACGCCAGCGGATACGAGCACCGTTGTCACCAGGAGCGCCCAGGCCAGCCAATCGTGGATCAGCGCACCTAAAGCGCGCCTCAGGAAAGTTTTCATACGGGCGCAAGTATGGCAGGGGTTGGGCCGCTTGGCGCGTGGTGGCAAAAGAGGCCGTCAAGGACGAAGCCGCAATTTACCAGCAACTCGTCAGCGACACAACACGTCCTGCGGTGTCAGGCAAGAAGACACACGTTCAGACAATTTAGATCATTGAAATTGCTGTCTAGCCCTGAATTTACCCGCACAAGCAGCTATAAAATAAATAGCGCTATGTTACATCCCAGCAAAAAAATGGGTCGCTGCATCCACCGTCGCTTCGACATCCGCTGCAGTGTGCGCTGAACTGACAAACCCAGCCTCGTATAGCGCAGGCGCGTAGTAAACACCCTTGTCCAGCATGGCATGAAAAAATCGGTTGAACGCTGGGCTGTCGGTGGTCATTACTTTGGCGTAGTTCTGCGGCAGTTCGTCAAACAGGAAAAAGCCGAACATGCCGCCCTGGCTGTCGCCGCAGAATTTGACGCCTGATTTGTGCGCTGACGCGGTCAGGCCTGTGACAAGCCTGCGGGTACGTTCGCCAAGTGCCTCGTAAAAGCCCGGTTTCTGTACTTCGCGCAGTGTGGCCAGGCCGCAGGCGGTGGCGATGGGGTTGCCCGACAAAGTGCCCGCCTGATACACCGCGCCGATGGGTGCCAGCATTTCCATGACCGCTTTGCTGCCGCCAAAAGCTGCCAGTGGCATGCCCCCGCCAATGACTTTGCCCAAAGCCGTCATATCAGGCTTGAAGCCTGGAATTAACTCGGCGTACAAGCTCTGTGCGCCGCCCAGTGCGACTCTGAAGCCTGTCATGACCTCATCAAAAATCAGCAATGCGCCGTATTGGGTGCACAGCTCGCGGCAGCGTGTCATGAAGGGCACGGTGGCGCGCACAAAATTCATGTTGCCGCAAATCGGCTCCATCATCAGGCAGGCGAGCTCTTTGCCGTGTAGCGCAAAACATTCTTCCAGCTGCGCCAGGTTGTTGTACTCCAGCACCAGCGTGTGCTGCACGGCTTCAGGCGGCACACCGGCGCTGGTGGGGTTGCCAAAGGTGGCCAGGCCAGAGCCAGCCTTGACCAGCAGCGCATCGGTGTGGCCGTGGTAGCAGCCTTCAAACTTGATGATCTTGCTTCGGCTAGTGGCGCCGCGTGCCAGACGCAGCGCGCTCATGGCGGCTTCGGTGCCTGAGCTGACAAGGCGCACCATTTCTATTGACGGCACCAATTTGACGATTTCTTCGGCCAGCTCGACCTCACGCTCTGTGGGTGCACCAAATGAGAAGCCGTCCATCATGGCTTTTTGCACAGCGTCAATGACCGCAGGATGGCCATGACCCAAAATCATAGGCCCCCACGAGCCGATGTAGTCAATATAGCGCTTGCCGTCAGCGTCCCAAAAATACGCGCCCTGCGCGCGCTGCACAAAGCGCGGCGTGCCGCCTACAGCTTTGAAGGCGCGAACAGGTGAATTGACGCCGCCGGGAATCAGCTTTTTGGCGCGCTCAAACAGCACGTCGTTGCGCGAAATGTTGGAAGACGTTATCGGGGAAGTTGTCATGCTTTTTACGTCGGGTGGTTGGGTAAAAGTTTTATTGGCAGTCAATGCTTGGTGGTGCCATGAGGCGGCATGTCCACAAAAGCTTGCTCAGGCGGCATTTTCAAATTTTCGTCGCTTACTGTTGGTGCAACGTCAGCCAGAAGCTCTGGTTCATTTTCATCACTCTGAGCCCAGAACATGCGGTCGGGTACGGTGTTTCCCATGCCCGGGTTAAATCCGGCGCTCAATGCCTGATCAAGAAAGGTCAGTGCCTCGGCGGTTGCAGCTTCCAGGTCATGGCCATTCGCCAGCAGAGCTGCCAGCGCTGCAGACAAGGTATCACCAGCACCTGCAAAAACAGCTTCAAATCGTTCAAACTTCTCGCTGTACACGACCGAGTGTGGTGTGGCCAAAGCATTGTCAATGAAATGTTCTGTTTGGGGTATGCCCGTCACCAGGGTGTACGGTACGCCCTGCTGCGCCGCAGCTTTGGCAATGTCCTTGGCAGACGGGTTGCGCTCGCCGGACCAGTCAGGCAGCAGCCAGCGGCACAAGCTGCTGTGGTTGCCCACAAGAACAGTCGTCTGCGGCAACATCAGTTCGCAAAACGCATCCAGATAGTCTTCAATATTTTTAACATCCCACCAGGACAAATTGGGCATGTAGGCAATCAGCGGAATATCTGCGTAATCTGAAGCGATTTCTGCAATGACACTGATGTTCTCGGGATTTCCAACAAACCCAACCTTGATGGCATGGACCGGCATGTCTTCCAGCACAGCTCTGGCTTGCTCGCTGACCACTTCTTCGTCAAAGCAGATGTGGTCAAAAATTTCTGCAGTGTCGCGAACATAGGCGCCAGTTACGACAGCCAGGACATGCCCACCAGCCGATGCAATCGCGGTCGTGTCAGCAGTCAGCCCGCCCATCCCGCTTGGGTCACTGGCATTGAATGCCATCACACAAACTGGAATCGATTCACCGGCATCAGACGCGGATTCTTCTGCGCCGATGCGGGTACGGGGAGTGAAATTGATGTCAGCCATGTGCAGTGATTTTGCCCGCGTGCAAATTGGCAACGCTGCCTAGATACAATCTCTTGCATTCTATGTGAAGGCAATTTAAGCTGGGACGCTCTCAATGACCTGGATGTGTTTGATTTGTGGCTGGATTTATGACGAAGCCTCTGGTGTGCCTGATGAGGGCATTACTGCGGGGACTGCCTGGGCGCAGGTGCCCATGAACTGGGTATGCCCCGAGTGCGGAGCGCGCAAGGAGGACTTTGAAATGATTGAGATTTAAATTTGAAAATTGGTCTGGAATCTGCAAGCTGACATCACAATTGTTTCACCAAGACCACGCAGCAGTTCGTTTGACCAATCCAGCAACAGGAGTTACGACAGTGAGTATTACAAGTTCCGGACTCAAAGTGTTGGTCATTGACGATAGCAACACCATTCGGCGCAGCGCCGAGATTTTTCTCAAGCAGGGCGGGCATGAAGTGCTTTTGGCAGAAGATGGATTTGACGCGCTCGCGAAAGTCAATGACTACCTGCCAAACCTGATTTTTTGCGATATCCTGATGCCGCGTCTGGATGGTTATCAGACTTGCGCAATCATCAAACGCAATGCACGCTTTGCCAACGTACCTGTCGTGATGCTGTCTTCGAAAGATGGCGTCTTTGACAAGGCCCGAGGCCGCATGGTTGGCTCGCAAGAGTACCTGACCAAACCATTTACCAAAGACCAGCTGCTGCAAACAGTCACGCAGCTCGGTTCAATTCCCCAGGAGCTGTGAAATGGCGATTAAAAAAGTTCTGGTAGTCGACGACTCCAAAACAGAGTTGATGTACCTGACCGATTTATTGAGCAAAAACGGTTTTTCCGTCAAAACTGCCGAGAACGCCGAAGACGCCTTTCGCCGACTTGCTGAAGAAAAGCCGGAGCTTATTTTGATGGATGTGGTGATGCCTGGCCAAAATGGCTTTCAGCTGACCCGGGCCATTTCGCGCGACCCGCTTTACTCAGACATCCCCATCATCATGTGTACCAGCAAAAATCAGGAAACTGACCGTGTGTGGGGTATGCGCCAGGGCGCGCGCGACTACATTACCAAACCGGTCAACTCAGAAGAATTGATGTCAAAAATCAATGCTCTAGCCTGATTTGCCTGATTAAAAAAGATGTAAATCTTCAACAAAACCATGGCGAACAGACAAGCTATCCGAGAACTACAAGGCCGTCTGGCTGAAAGACTGCAGCTGGCACGAACGCAAGGTGTAGCGCCGTCGTGGCTTGCGGTGGAAGCATCCGGGCAGAAATATCTTTTTCCCATGACCCAGGCTGGCGAAATTTTTCCGTGGGTTGCCATTCAGCAAGTGCCGTACACGCAAAACTGGTTTTTGGGTGTCGCAAACTTGCGTGGTGGCCTGTATGGTGTGGTGGATTTGGCCAGTTATGTCACTGGAACTCAGGCAGTTACAAAAACAGAATTTGCACTCAAAGACTCCCGGCTGATCGCTTTGAATGCCGGGCTGGATATCAATTGTGCGTTGCTGATTGACCGGTTATCGGGTTTGCGAAATCAGGAAGCTTTCAATGACTATGCTGAAAAGGCAAAGGACGCACCTGCGTTTTTTGGAAACCGATACATCGATTTTTCTGGTCAGTCGTGGCAGGAGATCAATCTCCAGGTGTTGGCACAACAAGCCCATTTTTTAACCGTAGGCGCATAGAGGCGTTCAAAAGCTCTCAGGCGACCAGGCCATTATTTTTACGCGCAGATTTCCAGTTTTTCGAGAAGGCTCACCATGACTGTCATTGAACAAATCCAGAACCTGTTTAAACCCAAAAACAAGCTGCCGCCCGACAGCATGGACATGAGCTCTGTAGGCCTGCCGGTAGACCCATTTGCAACCGGTGTCATGCAGCCATCTGATTCCACATCGTTTGTGCAGGAGTCCTCTTCAAACATGGTGGTGCGGCAGGTTGAAACCGACAAGGATGGTTTTGCGCAAAGCGCCTTGTTTGCTGACAGCAGCGAGCTTGAAGTCGAAAGCCCTGATTTGATCTCGCTTCCTGTTTTGGGCAAAAAAACAATTGCACAACACCAGCGCACGCTGCTGATTCTGCTTGGGCTGTCAGTGCTGGTTTTGGCGGTAGTGGCGTATCGGGCATTGAACAAAGCTGGAACTGTTACTCAAGAGATTTCTGTAACTGGTGAATCCTTGATGCAGTCACAGCGCCTGGCTAAGTCGGTGTCGCAGGCGCTGGTAGGAAGCGCTCCCGCGTTCGCTGACGTGAAAGAAAGTGCCAGCGTGCTGGCAAAAAGTGTTCGGGGTTTGAAGTCCGGTGACGATGCATTGCGGTTGTCTGCTGTTTCTGATGAGCTTCAGCCAAACATTGACAAAGTCATGCCACTGATGGAGCGGGCTGAAAAAAATGCCGCCTCTGTGATGGGTCAACAAGCCATTTTGACCCAGGTGGGTACAGCGCTTCGCACTATCAATCGCCAGTCTTCAGACCTGCTGGAAATTGCTGAGACGGTGTCGTCGTTGAAGCTGCAGCAAAACGCACCTCCAGCCGAAATTTCGGCATCAGGCCAGCTGGTGATGTTGACCCAGCGAATTGGAAAATCTGCCAATGAATTTCTGACTCTGGAAGGTGTGAGCCCAGAAGCTGTGTTTTTGCTGGGCAAAGACTTGAATTCATTCAAAGAGATTGCGCAAGGCTTGCAAGAAGGCAGCCCAGAGCTGCGGTTGGCGGGTTCCAAAGACCCACAAACCCGAGAGCGACTAACAGCACTGATGGCTTTGTATGAACAGACCCGGGTTCAGGCTGGTGCAATTTTGGGCAACTTGCAAGGCCTGGTTTCGGCACGTGAGGCGCAAGCTTCAATCATTGCTGACAGTGAACCATTGCGCCGTAATCTTGAAGAGCTGCAGGGCAAACTGTCTGATCAGGCGGGTTTGAGCCTGGGCTCCATTGCTGCATTGTCCCTTGCTGCACTTTTTGGCCTGTTGTGCGCTGTTGGCATTGCGCGGATCCAGTTACAGGACAGCCGCAAGCGACAGGATATTGCTGAAAAGCAGCAGCTTGAAGCACGCGGTCAGGAGCAGGATGCCAAACGCGTCAACGATGCCAACCAGGCGGCGATTTTGCGGTTGATGAATGAGTTGCAGACAGTTGCTGAAGGTGACTTGACGCAAGAAGCCACAGTGACAGAAGACATCACCGGCGCTATTGCCGACTCGGTAAATTACACAGTTGAGGAGTTGCGCCAGCTGGTAGGCAACGTACAAAACACGGCCACGCGGGTTGCCCAGACAACCGCACAGGTTGAGAGCACTTCGACTGAGCTGTTGGCTGCATCTACAGAGCAGCTGCGTGAGATTCGTGAAACAGGTCAATCGGTGCTGGACATGGCATCCCGAATCAATCAGGTGTCAATGCAGGCGCAGGAATCGTCGCTGGTGGCGCGGCAGTCCCTGACGGCTGCAGAGTCTGGCCTGCAAGCGGTGCAAAACGCCATCGGCGGCATGAACTCGATTCGGGACCAGATTCAGGAAACTTCAAAACGAATCAAACGATTGGGTGAGTCATCTCAAGAGATTGGCGAAATTACCGAGCTGATTTCCGACATTACCGAACAGACCAACGTACTGGCGCTGAACGCAGCCATTCAGGCGGCATCAGCCGGAGAAGCAGGACGGGGATTTTCAGTGGTGGCCGAGGAAGTGCAGCGGCTGGCTGAACGCTCAGGTGATGCAACCCGGCAAATCTCTGCACTGGTCAAGGCGATTCAGACCGACACGCAGGATGCAGTCGCCGCCATGGAACGGTCTACTCAGGGTGTGGTTGAAGGAGCCAAATTGTCTGACAGCGCAGGCACGGCATTGTCTGAAATCGACCGCGTATCACGCAGACTGGCCGAGCTGATTGAGCAAATTTCAAACTCTGCAACGCGGGAAGCGGCTTCAGCCAACGTCGTAGCAGACAACATTCAGCATATTTTTGCTGTGACCGAGCAGACTGGTGAGGGTACGCGGTCAACGGCGCAGCAGGTACGCGAACTGTCACGCATGGCCGAAGAGCTTCGCCAGTCGGTGTCCCGATTCAAAATTGCCTGAACTTGTTGCATTTATCTGTTTCCTGAACTGGCCCGTTATTTATGCTAGCCAAAGATACCCAATCAAGCACTTCTGATTTTGAAGCGGCCGTCAATGACCTGGGTCCTCTGGCCTGGGTCCTTGATGAGTTGCGCAAGTCACTTGATGGTGCTGTAAAAGCACTCAAGCGTTTTGTGCGGGATGCTGAAGCCGCCAGAGGTTCTGATTTGGCAACACTGGATGCCAGCCAGCTGCGAATTGCGCGACAGCAACTGCATCAGGCAGTCGGTGCATTGGAGATGGTGGGATTGTCAGGTCCTGCGTTGGTGCTGAGAGCCATGGAAACGGCTGTCCAGAAATTTGTGCAGCAGCCTGAATTGTGCAGTCCGGATGCGACAACTAAAATTGAAAACGCCAGTTTTGCACTGACAGAGTATCTGGAAGGCGTTTTGGCAGGTAAACCCCTGACAGCGGTGGCGTTGTTTCCGCAATACCGTGATGTGCAAGAGCTGCTAAAGGCCGACAGAATTCATCCGGCTGATTTGTGGCTTCATGGATGGCGGTGGCTTGAGCCTGTCCTGTCAGCCAAAACAGAGCCACGCAATTACGACGCTGATGCGCGAGCAAGTTTTGACCAGTCAGTGCTACAAATCATGAAAGGTCAGGCAACGCAAGCTGCTGGCCAGTTAAATGCTTTAAGTCTGGGTTTTGCCGCGCGTCAAAATGATCTTCAACCCAGAGTTTTCTGGAAAATTACAGCAGCTTTTTTCGAGGCTCTTGCCCACCGACTGCTGCCATCTGATATTTACGTACGCCGTGCTGCATCTCGCGTGTTGCTGCAATATGCAAGCCTGAGCAAGGGTGACGTTGGCATTTCAGATCGACTGACTCAGGACCTGCTTTTCTTTTGCGCGCAGGCTGATCCCACCAATGTCGTAAATGCGCCTACGCTTTTAGCAGTACGCCATGTGTATGGGCTGGCAAGTCATCAAGCTGTGGATTACACGGCGGTGCAATTCGGACGATTTGATCCTGCCCTTTTAGCCCAGGCTCGCAAACGGATAACAGCTGCCAAAGAAACATGGTCGTCCTTGTCAGCTGGTGATGTGGGCAAGCTCAAAGCTGTGGCAGACCAGTTCAGCCTGATCAGTGATTCATTGATCAAGCTGCACCCCAGCAGCGAACCCCTTGCTTTGGCGTTGACCCGGGCGGTTGACTTCACAGTCAGGTCGGCAAAGCCTCCTGCTATCGAGTTGGCAATGGAAGTTGCCACCTCTGTGTTGTACCTAGAAGCAGCATTTGACGACCTGGATCCTCATGACGCGCAGCTAAGCGCTCGCACCCAACACTTGTCTGAGCGGCTTGAAAACGTTAAAAATGGCGGTGTTGCCCAGCCGCTGGAGCCGTGGATGGAGGAACTTTATCGCCGCGTCAGCGACAAGCAGACCATGGGCAGTGTGGTGGGTGAGCTGCGGGTGTCTCTGGGTGACCTGGAAAAGTCACTTGATGTTTTCTTTCGCAATCCCAAAGACAAATCGGTTTTGACACGCGTTCCGGGTCAGTTGGCACAAATGCGTGGCGTGCTATCTGTATTGGGGCTCGATCAGGCGTCCCAAGCCGTTTTGCGCATGCGGGGCAGTGTTGAGCAAATGCTCGAGACAGAAATTGATGAAGAGCGCGCTCGAGCAGCTGGAACCTTTGACAACCTGGGCAACAACCTGGGCGCTTTGAGCTTTTTGATTGACATGCTCAATTACCAGCCAGTGCTGGCTAAAAAGCTGTTTGTATACGACGACATCAAAGGTGAGTTAAGGCCGCTGATGGGCCGTACCGAGAAATTACCAATTTCAGATAAAACGCCTGTTGGGACGCAGGATGTACTTCTCTCTGGCAATCCTCCTGTTGTCCATGACGTGCCATCGGCGACGGACGAAAACCTGGCCCTCAAGCTTGACGCTTTCGCAACGCAGGCCGCTCTTAATGGACAAGCGGGATTGGCAAAAACAGCGCATCAGGCAATGCTTGTAGCATCAGCTGATGATGCCGCCGCCACTGCTTTGGCGCTCGATGAACTTGCACGTTCTGTCGCACCGCCAATGCTGCCAATCAGTCAAGTGGAGGCTGCTGATTTTGAAGAAGATGACCTGCGAGACATTTTTCTGGAAGAAGCGCGGGAGGTATCTGCCAATGGACTGGAGGCCGTAAATCTACTGAGAATAAATCCAGCTGATGGCAGCCAACTCACCGTATTGCGCCGGGCTTTTCACACCCTCAAGGGCAGTGCGCGCATGGTGGGCTTGAACGAATTTGGTGAGGCAGGCTGGGCAATGGAGCAGTTGCTGAACGGCTGGCTGGCCGATCAAAAACAAGCCAGTGAAAACCTGCTCGACTTATCTAATCAAAGCCTGACTGCATTTGCCGCATGGGTTCAGGACATTGCAGACAACCGCGACAAGGCATGGAGTGCAGAAACATTTCGCGCCAGTGCGGAAGCGATGCGCACTGAGGGGCGTTTGCTCGCTCTGAATTTGCCTGCATTTGACGCAGCAGACGCACCAGCTGCAGTGTTTGAATTGGCAGAAGCTGTCAATACGCAAGAGCACTCGTTTCAAACTTTCGAACAGACGGCAAAACTGTTTGTAGGTGACAGCCTGTCGGGTCAGCATCCAGAAGTTGAACATTTTGAATTTGATTTGCCACCTGAAGTGCCATTGGCACTTGAAGAGCCGGGCGTATTTGCACAGCCTGTCAATGTCGTGCCCGTGATTTCAGACATTGATTTTGACAGCCTGGCAGCGCTGACTGATGTGCCTGACATGGCGATATCCAGGCCAGTTGCAGTGGAACAAGATCCTCTATCGACAATGCCGTCTGAAGTTGAAGCTGCAAATGCCGAAATGCTGGAAATTGAAGCCTTGCAACAGCAACTGAATGCATTTGAAATTCAAGCTGCAAGCTCAGCACTTGCTGTCGCCAATGATTTCCATGAGCCAGATGTCATGGATTTATCGGCTGTTGATTTTGATGAGCATTTTTTAAAGACAGCCAATGTTGGGGCAACTGATCCTGCTGTGCAAACTTTGGCTGTGCAGCTTGACAGCATGGTCAGTTCGGCAGGTGTGGATGACCAAGTCAAAATCATTGGTGATCTGCGGATTGGCATACCTTTGTACAACGTTTTCCTGAACGAAGCCGATGAATGGTCGCGTCGTTTGGTAGCTGAATTGTCCGAATGGTCGATGGACCGTCAACTGCCAATTGATGATTCAACGGTATCGTTTGCACATTCACTGGCTGGCAGTTCAGCCACGGTAGGATTTTTGTCGTTGTCTGAGATTTCCCGTGCGCTGGAAAATGCGTTGTTGCATTCCCAGGCCCATTACCGCGCGAAAACAGCCGTTGAATATGCCAACGTTTTCGTTGCTGCTGCCGAAGACATTCGCCGGCTTCTCCACCAGTTTGCAGCAGGATTCTTGAAACAGGCGGATTCGGCTCTGGTTTCAAAGCTCAATGCGCTTGATTTCACTGTTTTTGAAGCGGAACCTGAGGCTGTAAGCAGCTCAGCTGATCTACAAGTCGACGGTGATGTGATTGATTTTGCAGCTCATGGCCAGGATGTTGAAAAATCTGAAACCAAAACAGTTTCGAATGTTTTGGTTTTAAAGGACCCTGGTACAGAAGACCAGAGTTCAAAAAACACCAGTGCACAAAGCCCAAAAGCAGAAAATACCACGGCAGAAAATTTGAATTTGACGGCAGTCAGTACCGCGGTCGTGACCCCCGTTTTAGCAGGCATGGTGTTACTGCAAGAATTGCCTGAAGTTGAACAATCTCTGCCAATTTCGCCAATTTCACCAACGGTGGCTTTACCCGTTTTCCGTCCTCATGCGGCCCCAGTGCCGTCTTTTGCACCCGCTGCGGTATTTCAGGCTGCCATCAATGCGTCTCAAGCAAAGACAACAGGCGAAAACGACGATATTGATGCGATCGATGCCATTGACGCAGAACTGTTCCCGATTTTTGATGAAGAAGCCAGTGAGTTGATGCCGCAGCTTGGTGGCGCACTGCGTCAGTGGTCAGCTCGACCCGATAATTTGGGAGCGCGCATGGAAGTGCTGCGTACGCTGCACACACTCAAGGGCAGTGCCCGGTTGGCCGGGGCACTTCGCCTTGGTGAGATGGCACATCGCATTGAGACTGAAATTGAGTTTTTAGGCACAGACGCTGCAGCAACGCAGGAGTTTGAGCCATTGCTCACCCGTTACGATGCCATGCAGCACACACTGGATGTTCTCCGTGCCGGTGACTCGGTTGTAACTGGGCAAGCCAGCGGTTTGCCTGAGCTGACCAACCCCATGCCAGCAGCGACATTGGACTTGACGAGAAGAGTTGAAGCCGAAGTTGAAAATGACGTTGTGCCCAGCGTGCCTGAACATCCTGTGGATGAGCAAGCGGCACAAGAGCAGCGCACACCCACTGCTGACATGCAAGGTGTTGATACGTTGCCGCACATGTCAACACCCGCCGCACCGGGCAAAGCGTTGATTCCCGCACCGCAAGCCCTGGTCATGCAGACAATCCGTCAGGCAGCTACAGCATCGATTCGTGTTCGCTCTCAATTGCTGGACCGCATGGTCAATCAAGCCGGTGAAGTCATGATCACCCGTTCGCGACTTGAAGTCGAGTTGGGCCAGTTGCGGGGCTCGCTTGGCGATATGACCGACAACTTGAACCGCTTGCGTCAGCAATTGCGCGACATTGAATTGCAGGCTGAAACGCAAATGCAATCCCGTCTGGCGCAGGCCAAAGAACTTCAAGCCGGGTTTGACCCACTCGAGTTTGACCGGTTCACCCGCGTGCAAGAGTTGACCCGCATGATGGCCGAGTCAGTCAATGACGTGGCAACAGTGCAGCGTACCTTGCAGCGGACTGTTGAGGCAACCGAGGACGACCTGATTGCCCAGGCGCGGCAAACCCGCGAACTGCAACGCGATCTTCTGAAAACCCGGATGGTGGAGTTTGAGGGTATTTCAGACCGCCTGTACCGCGTTGTACGCCAGGCATCCAAAGATTCGGGTAAGCAGGTCAAACTGGATTTGCTGGGTGCAACCATCGAGATGGATCGCGGCATGCTGGACCGGATGACGCCGGCGTTTGAACACTTGTTGCGCAATTGCGTTGCCCATGGAATTGAGTCGCCCGCTGAACGCATTGCTGCTGGAAAAGATGCTGCAGGTTTGATCACGGTTCATCTTCGCCAGGAAGGCAACGATGTGTCCGTCGAGTTCAGTGATGACGGTGCTGGCCTGGACCTCAAGCGCATTCGTGAAAAAGCTGTTGCATCCGGACTGGTTTCTGACGGTCAGATGATTGACGACCAGGAGGCTGCCAATCTGATTTTTATGCCAGGCTTTACGACCGCTACCCAAGTCACTGAGCTCTCGGGACGCGGCATCGGCATGGACGTGGTGAAAAACGAAATCAACAGCGTGGGTGGCCGGATCGAAACTACTTCTGTTGCTGGCAAAGGCACACAGTTCAAGCTGGTTTTGCCATTGACAACTGCTGTTACGCAGGTTGTGATGATGCGCAGTGGTGCGCTGTCCATCGGTGTTCCGTCAACTGTTGTGGAGGTTGTCAGGCGGACCAGTGCCAAGGATTTGCAACAGGCTTACAACACAGGCTCGCTGGACGTTGCCGGTGAGGCAGTGCCGTTTTTCTGGTCAGGTGCTTTGCTCCAGACGACCAGTCACAGCACCGAAATCCAGGGAAAAACCACATCCGTTGTGATCTTCAAAAGTGCTGCACAACGCGTGGCGCTGCACGTTGATGAGGTTTTGGGCAATCAGGAAGTTGTTGTTAAAAATCTTGGACCCCAATTATCACGATTGCCGGGTCTGGCGGGCATGTCGGTGTTGGCATCAGGCGCAGTTGTATTGATTTATAACCCAGTGGCATTGGCATCTGTTTACGGCATCCAGGCTAGAGCTTTGAGTGCGGACAGTGCAGAGCCACACATGCTGGAATCTTCAGCACCGGGCAAAACCGATCTGGCTGGGGTGAAATCAACTGTTCCGCAAATTCCACTTGTCATGGTGGTTGATGATTCAGTGACAGTACGTCGGGTTACCCAGCGTCTTTTGCAGCGTGAAGGTTACCGTGTGGTTTTGGCAGCAGATGGTTTGCAGGCACTTGAGCGATTACAGGAGGAGCGACCATCCATCGTGTTGTCAGATATCGAAATGCCGCGCATGGATGGATTTGATCTGGCGCGCAACATTCGGGCAGACGCAAAGCTCAAAGATTTGCCGATCATCATGATTACTTCACGAATTGCTGAAAAACACCGGATTTATGCGAAAGAGCTCGGTGTTGATCATTACCTGGGCAAGCCATACCCGGAAGATGAACTCATGAGACTGGTCAAGCACTATTGCAGCAATGAGGTGTTGGTCTGAAAGTTTTCCACTTGCCGCAACGTTTTTGATGCTGATCAGGTACAGGGGAAACTATCAAAACGCCAAGGTTCTGCATGAGGACCTGGGTTCGTTATTTATTGTTTGCTGTTTATCAACAAAGAATACTTAGAAAGTGTCTCGCCGAATCCGATATCGCTCTTTCTACATAATCATGTCGTTGAACATTCGAGTTGCAAAGAGTCCAGCCGGCGTCCAGTGATGCGCCGGGCTCATGACTTCCACTAACATGGTTTCCTGCCCGTCCTTGGTTGCAGCAAGCAACTTTTCCACCAGTATTTGCAAATCTGCATCCAGCAATAACTTTTCTGATGTGTCCGAGTCAAAGTCATGTGGTGGATTGCCACGTGTGGCAATTTGTCGTTGAGTGGTTCTAAAATTTATTGCAGCTGCAGGGGGGCGTTGACTTTCACTTTCATCGTAAGACTGTCCATCACTGCTGTCACTTCCCCGTATCCAGTCATGAATAACCTGCAACTCATAGGACGTGAACACGCCAAACATTTCAGCGCGTTTGCCCCGCAACAGATTCCAGAAACGGCTTTTACAAACGGGTGCTCCGCGGACAATCCAATTTGATTTCTGCAACGCGATCAGAAATTCCGGAATGTTTTCTTTGGACGACAGCCAGTCATTGACATGGCGCCCTGCCACACGGCAGTAGTCTGAATGGGCATTGTGACCCGCACTGCTTTTTTGCTGAAAGATACGCGTTACTTCAACATTGATGTCAAAGTTGTCAATGATGTCTTGAGTTCCCAGGCCAGCATTGCTCAGCTGGTAGCCCACTTGAACACGCTGCCAAAAATCTTTTGCACAGCCCAACCGGGGCAGATTGTCCAAAACAGCTTGCACAGCCCGCTGTGCGTGACCCGTATCAGGATTGTCAACAGTGACATGCAAAGTGAAATAGTAAGGATCAATGCCCAGCTCATTGAGTTCATACGCAGTGATCAGCAAATGCAGCGGAAGCTGTTCATACCCGAGGTTAAAGCCAATAACCTCCGGTAAAAAATGATCAGCATTGCTGGCCAATGTCAGTTGGATGAGGCCTTGCGTGTAGAAATCCTCGTCAAATTCGGCAGGTAAATCCAGACCGTATCGGGCCAGCAGGGATTTGTAAATAACCACATGGTTTTTACCAGAGTTGCCATCACCCAATTCTTCTATATAAATCCGGACCAGCCCTGCAAATTTTGTATTTCGCCAATGTTTTAGCAGCCCGTGAAGCCATGCACCATCAACCAGTTTGGTAGGCGCAGCTGCCTTTAAAAAATACAAGGCATGTGCCCGATTGCTGAAGTACCTGCGTGAGCCGCCGTCTTTTCGCTGCTGCAGATATTCAGCGTATTGGCTGGCAACAAATTGAGCACTGCTGCGCATCCATTCGTTTAAATTTTGAGGATCAACAGGCAGGTCGCTGCAAGACATGTCCAGCCGATGAATGTGCTTTTCCAGCCAAGCCAAAGCTTCGCGCTGTGTTTCAAGCTCTACAGCTGTCCCCAGCAGACTGCTGTAGAGTTGGGCTAAAGAGGGATTTTCTTCAATCCCCAATTTATTGCCAGAAGCTACCCAGAAGTCAGGCGAGATGCGCATTTTTAAACCTATTCTCAGCAATTGTCGAGAATGGCATTTCAACGCTCCCACGGGTATCGGTGTCTGGCGATTTCGACCGTGGGAAGCAACCTACGACTTTTTCCTTTTATTTTTTGATTTTTATTTTGGAATGCCGTGGCAAAGCCTGAAAATTCAGATGTTCTCCAGATACATAGCAGCCTCATTCGCGCTAACGAAAGTTTTTGACAACCAGCGCCACTGCCGCTATGCGGTCTACAGGACTGTAAGCAGGCGTGTCAAGCTCTTCTGAAAACACATCAGGGTCCAGTTCAAAATAGCGAAACGACATGGCAACGTCCCCCAAAATTGTGCGGATGCGTTGTAAAAACAGGTCAGCACCATCCACGATTGCAACCCCCGTGTACACAATCAGTCGCCCGCCCGGCGCCAGCCGGGCAACTGCCTGCAAAACAATTTTTTCTGACAATTCAGCGCCAAACTGTCCTCCACCACTTCGGTAAACACGGTTCAGGCCATCCACCAGGTAGGGCGGGTTGGCCACAATCAGATCAAAATTGCCTGTCACTGCATCAAACAGATTACTTTCATTGAAGACAGTGTTAGGCAGGTTGTTTATCCCGGCATTCGCCCTGGCAAAGCTGACCGCCACCGGATTGATATCTGCAAAAGTGACTGCCAGGTTTTTGCCGGGGGACGCCAACGCGGCCTCAATCCCACCCGGGCCAGCGCCGCAGCACATGTCAAGAATCTGGCTGTGTTCACTCAAAGGTTCAAACGAGAGTTCGTTGGCAATCAGATGGGTGAATCTGTAAGTATCAGGTCCAAAAAAAATGGAATCAGCCGTTGTTGTGGGAAAAGCAGAATGTGCATACAAGCGTTCGCCCACAGACGAAAACCGGATGCGACTGCGGGCATGGTTTTGACTTATTTCCAGCAAATCAGCGTCGCGTAAAAAGCCAACTGCTTTTTTATCCAGCGATTGAAGCTCAAAAGGCCGACTCCATCCGAAAATGTCCCGGAGTGTGGCCCCCAAACTGGATTCGAAGCGCGACCAGACCCGATGGTGGGTGGCGGGTGTTGGCGTGATGAAACTGTAGTTTTGGTCAATCAGCCACCGGCCCAATGATTCAATTGATTGAACAAGTTGCTTGGTCATTTTTCTAGGACTTTTCTCTTCATCAAGCCAAGAGAATAACGACAGATCAGAAAAACACAGGTTCGAAAAGGCACATAGACTTGTCAGAAAACAACGCGTGTCATCAATGCTGCTGAGTGCCAACTAGCCAACTAGCCAACTAGCCAACCAGCCAACCAGCCAACCAGCCAACCTGTTGATCTACCCAGTGTTGCGCAGGCCTGCTGCTATGCCATTGATTGAAATATGAATGCCGCGCTGTATGCGCTCATCGGCCTGGCCGGCTCTTGACCGGCGGACCAGTTCTATCTGCAAATGGTGCAAGGGGTCAACATAGGGAAAACGGTGGCGGATGGACCGCTGCAGCGATGCGTTGTCTGCAAGCAAATGCTTCTCGCCGGTGATCAGTGCCAGCGCGCTGACTGTCCGGTGCCATTCGGCTTCAATGGCACCGAAAATCTTTTTGCGCAGCCTGGTATCGGGCACAAGTTCTGAATAGCGCGATGCCAGTGCCAGGTCGCTCTTGGCAAGCACCATGTCCATGTTGCTCAAAAGTGTCCTGAAAAACGGCCACTCCCTGACCATTTTTTGCAGCAGCTGGATCGCTTCCTTGCGTTTGGCGGGGGCTCCGCCTTCGGCCAGCATGGCATGCACGGCAGCGCCAAATCCATACCAGCCAGGCAGCGTCAGGCGGCACTGCCCCCAGCTGAAGCCCCAGGGAATGGCGCGCAAATCTTCAATTTTCTGGCTGGGCTTGCGCGATGCTGGTCTGGAGCCCAGGTTCAGTTCTGCGATTTCACGTATCGGCGTGGCGGTGAAAAAATACTCGGTAAAACCTGGCGTCTCGTACACCAGCGCGCGATAAGCGGCCATGCTGCTGGATGACAGCGCTGCTGCCGCTTTTAGAAATGCAGCAGTGGCAGGCTTGGTTGGCTGCAGCAGGGTTGCCTCCAGGGTGGCAGCCACCAGTGTTTCCAGGTTTCGCCTGCCAATCTCTGGGTTGGCATATTTGGAGCCAATCACCTCACCCTGCTCGGTCAGGCGAATTTGCCCACGAACGGTGCCAGGAGGCTGGGCCAGAATGGCCTGGTAACTCGGGCCGCCGCCCCGGCCGACTGTGCCGCCCCGGCCATGAAAAAGCCGCAAGACAAGGCCATGCGATGCGGCCAGAGTGTCGAACAATTCGACCAGAGCGATTTCGGCGCAGTACAGCTCCCAGTTGCTGGTAAAAATGCCGCCGTCCTTGTTGCTGTCCGAATAGCCCAGCATGATGTCCTGCTCGGCCCCGCTGCGCTGGAGCAGTTGCGCAATGCCGGGCAGGGCGTAAAACTCGCGCATGATGGGCTCGGCGTTTCGCAAGTCTTCAATGGTCTCGAACAGAGGCACGACGATCAATTCACAGACTGCAGGGGCCACCGCGCTGGGCTGCCCCGAGCCAGGCCGCGCCCCCTCGGGGGGCAGCGCAGCACACGCAGTGGCAAGCGTGGGGGCTTGTAGTCTCCCAGACATCAGGCCAACTTCTTTTTGCAGCAGCAGCACTTCCAGCAGGTCGCTGACAGTTTCAGTGTGGCTGATGATGTAGTGGCGTATGGCCTGTTTGCCAAATCGGGCCAGCACACTGCGTGCTGCTTCAAAGATGGCCAGTTCTGCCTGCGCGTTGGCGGTGTACACCGCTCCCACCACCCGCAGTGGACGTGCCTCATTGAGCAGGCGCATCAGCAGCTCACGCTTGTCCGGCTCGTTCAGGCTTGCATAAGCTGGCTCAATGCGCGCAGTATCCAGCAATTCGGCCACCACCTCCTCATGCCTGTCAGAGCTTTGCCGCAAGTCCACTGTGGCCAGATGAAAGCCAAACACATCCACCGCGCGCATCAGCGGATGCAGGCGCTGCGCTACAAGGGCCTGGCCATGGTTTGCCTTCAGCGATGCAGCAATGGTGGCAAGGTCTGCCAAAAATTCTTCGGATTTTTTGTACGCGTTCTGCGGTGCAACAGCATGGCGTGCAGCATCGCCACCCGACAGGTTTTTAAGGGTCGCAGCCAGGCGGGCGTAGACACCTGTCAGGGCCCGGCGGTAGGGCTCATCCTGGCGGTGCTCGTTGGTATCAGGTGAGCTGTTGGCCAGCGTCTGCATTTCAGGGCTCACGCCAGCCAGCATGACGGACATGGACAGCTCGCTGCCCAGCAAATGAACTTCAGTCAGATAGTGGCGAAGCGCCACCTCCGACTGGCGGCTCAGCGCATAGTTCAGGGTGTCAGCTGACACATTCGGGTTGCCGTCGCGGTCACCACCAATCCATTGGCCCATGCGCAAGAAGCTGTGAATCGGCTGCCCGTTCAGCCCGCCCGCCAGCTCGCGCTCCAGGTTGGCGTACAGCTTGGGGATTTCGCGCAAAAAAGTTGCTTCGTAATAACTCAGGGCGTTTTCAATTTCGTCCAGAACGGTCAGTTTGGTCAAACGCAGCAGCCGGGTTTGCCACAGTTGCATCACCCGGGCGCGCAACTGGGCTTCGTTGGCAGCCAGGTCGCGGGGCGTGAGCAGGTCTTTGGCTGCCAGCGCCGGGCTGGTGGTACTGGTGGCTGAAGCCAGCGCCTTGATGTCGTCACGCGCCGTCAAAAGCTGGGCAATGCTGCGCTCTGCATCCAATATGCTTTTGCGTTGCACTTCAGTGGGGTGCGCTGTAAGCACTGGCGATACAAAGCTGCGCGCCAGTGTGTCCGCTATGGTTTTTGGAGCTATTCCCGCCCACCTCAAGCGGGCCAGGGCCACATCAATACTCCCTTCCTGCGTGTCACCAGCACGTTCGTGAATGGCGCGGCGGCGAATGTGGTGGCGATCTTCAGCCAGATTGGCCAGATGGCTGAAGTAGGTAAACGCCCGAATCACGCTGACGGTCTGGTCGCCCGACAAACCTTTGAGCAATTTTTTCAGTGCCTTGTCAGCCTGGACATCGGCATCGCGCCTGAAAGCCACCGACAACGTGCGCACCTGCTCAATCAGTTCAAACTCGGCCACACCCTCCTGTTCACGGATCACATCGCCCAGAATTCTGCCCAGCAGACGGATGTCTTCTACCAATGGTCGCTCGTTGTTTTTAGATGATTTTGTGGGCATGCTTTTCACTGTGTTCGGTGTCATGTACATGCTAGCATTGCCTTCCCTTGAAAGATTACGAACAGGTTACGAGGCATGGACATGGATGTGAGCAGCGAAAAAAAACGCAGTGGCGGCGGCAAAAAAGTGGTCATTGCCACCCGTGAAAGCCGCCTGGCGATGTGGCAGGCTGAACACGTCAAGGCGCTGCTTCAAACGCAACTGGGCTGGCAGGTTGAGTTGCTGGGCATGACCACTTTGGGTGACCAGATTCTGGACAGGTCACTGAGCAAGGTGGGCGGCAAAGGCCTGTTTGTCAAAGAGCTGGAGGTTGCCCTGACAGAAGGCCGCGCCGACATTGCCGTGCATTCGCTCAAAGATGTGCCCATGGACTTGCCCGATGGCTTTGCACTGGCCTGCGTGATGACGCGGGAGGACCCGCACGATGCTTTTGTGTCAAACAAATACGCCAGCCTGGCCGAGCTGCCGCAGGGCGCTGTGGTGGGCACGTCCAGCCTGCGCCGCCTCGTGCTGCTCAAAGCCCTGCGGCCGGATTTGAAAATTGATCCGCTGCGCGGCAACCTTGACACCCGCCTGCGCAAACTGGATGAAGGGCAATACGACGCGATTGTGCTGGCCGCTGCTGGCTTGAAGCGGCTTGAAATGCCAGAACGTATCCGCTGCACATTTCCCATCACGGACATGTTGCCTGCGGCCGGGCAGGGCGCATTGGGCATTGAAGTGCGTGCAGACAGGGCTGATCTGCTCGAAGGACTGAAAACCTTAGCAGACATGCCGACCTGGCTGGCCGTGACGGCCGAGCGATGTGTGTCTCGCGCGATGGGCGGCAGCTGCTCCATGCCGCTGGCAGCTTTTACCCGCGGGCCAGCATCTGGCAGCGATGGTGGTACTGAAAAGACCATGCTGCTGCAAGCCGCCTGGGGCGATCCGGCCAGCGTTGAATCGGGGCGGATCACCCCGCTGGTTCATGCGCAGAAAACCGCGGTGGTCAACACGTTTGCGCAAGCTGAGGCGCTGGGCATTGCTGTGGCTGCACAACTGCGCGCTGGCGGCGCAGTGTGGGCTGCCAATCCAGACGTCCAGCCCATGACCTGATGACCAGTTCGGGCCGCTCAAACAGAGTCATCGTCACCCGCCCCGCGCTTGATGCAGCTGTTTGGGTAGCCCGCTTGCAGCAAAGCGGCGTTAATGCGCAAGCTTTGCCGCTGATTGAAATTGTTGCTATTGCCAGTCCGGCTGACATCAGCGCTTTAAAACAGGCCATTGCACAGTTGCACACTTGCGCCGCATGCATGTTTGTCAGTCCGAACGCAGTGGTGCACTTTGTCAGTGCATTTGTTGAATCAAATATGGCTCTAGCGCATATAAATAGGGCGCTAGCAGCTCCCGTAAATATAGCAAAACACTTGCCTGGTCATCTCCGGTTTCTGGCACCGGGCCCCGGCACAGTGGCAGCTTTGCGGGCCGCAGGCATAGCTGCCAGCCAGATTGATGCGCCGCCACCAGAGGCTGCGCAGTTTGATTCGGAGGCCTTGTGGCAAGTGGTGGGCCCGAGCAACTGGCAGGGCGCCAGAGTGTTGATCGTGCGCGGCAAAGGCGACGCAGCTGACACCAGCACCGGGGCAGGCCGCGACTGGCTGACCCGCCAGTGGCGTGCCAGCGGCGCCACGGTCGAAGTGGTCAGCAGCTATGAAAGGCGTGTGCCATGCCTGTCGCCAACGCAAATTGATGTTGCCCGGTCTGCCAGCCACGACGGGACGGTGTGGTTGTTCAGCAGCTCTGAAGCGGTGGTTAACCTGACCTGCCAGGCTAACCTGACAGGCATGACCTGGCAAGGTGCCCGTGCCATCGCCACCCACCCACGGATTGAAGCCGCAGTCCGTGCCGCGGGTTGGGGTGTAGTTCAACCGTCACGACCGGATTTGCCAGACATCATTGAGGCATTGGCCTCGATAGAATCGACGGCACCATGAGTGATGTCTCCCAAGTTCTGCCCGTCATTGAAAACGAAGTAACAAACGCGGCTGCGGACAAATTTTCTGTCCCCAAAAAGTTGGCCTATCTGGTTTTGGTTTTGAGCGCGATGGCTTTGCTGGTCAGTGCCCTGTTGTGGCAAAAGCTGGGAAACATCCAGGAAGAACTGGCCCGGCGCAGCCTGGACTCCGGTGCGCAGGCCATCGAGGCCCGCACCCTGGCCAAAGCTGCCCAGGACGGCGCACGAGAGCTGACTGCGCGGCTGGCATTGCAGGAAAACCGCATCAGTGAGGTGAGCTTGCAGCGCGGCCAGCTTGAAGAGTTGATGCAAAGCCTGTCCCGCTCGCGCGATGAAAATCTGGTGGTGGACATTGAATCTGCCTTGCGGCTGGCCCAGCAGCAGGCGCAACTGACTGGCAGTGCCGTGCCGCTGACAGCCGCCCTGAGTGCAGCCGAGCAGCGACTGCTGCGGGCTGCTCAGCCGCGGCTGAACCCGTTGCAGCGCGCGATTGCCAAAGACACGGACCGCATCAAGGCGGCCAGCCTGACCGATGTGCCAGTGCTGATGATCAAGATCGACGAGCTGACCCGCATGGCCGACGAACTGCCTGTTGCCAATGCATTCATGCAAAGCCAGGTACGCGCAGCTGCACCGGCTGTGGTTCAGCCACCTGCTGCAGGCTTCAAGGCAGGCACGGTGGGGTCCTGGTTTGACAGGCAACAACTGCAAGCCGCTGCCAGCCGTGCGCTCGACAAGATCAACGAAGAAGCCCGCAAGCTGCTGCGTGTCAGCCGCATCGAGCAGCCTGAGGCTGCATTGCTCTCGCCCGAGCAATCATTTTTCCTGCGTGAAAACCTCAAGCTGAGGTTGCTCAACGCCCGTCTGGGTTTGCTGGCGAGGCAAACCGATACGGCACGCGCCGATCTGCTGAGTGCCGGCAACTGGCTCGGCAAATATTTTGATCCCGGCTCGCGCAAGACGCAGGCTGCCATCCAGCTGTTGGCGCAGATACAGAGCCAGCTGAAAACCAGCGAGCTGCCGCGCCTGGACGACACAATGGCTGCGCTGGCGACAGCGGCAGCGGGCCGCTAGGCAACTGGCATCAGGAAAAAAGGAAGCAGGCAACACCATGCGCGCCGCTTTTTGGCTTTTGGCCCTGTTCGCAATTGCCGCTGCAAGTGCATTGTTTGCCGGCAACAACCAGGCGGTAGTTACTGTGTTTTGGCCACCGCACCGGGTCGATGTGTCGTTTAATCTGGCGATTTTTTTGCTGGTCGGTTTTTTTACGCTGATTTATCTGGCGCTGCGGGCTTTGACTGCTGTGACCACTTTGCCAAGCCAGGCAAGAGCCTGGCGCGCCCAGCAAAAAGAGCGCGCCATGTATGGTGCCCTGATGGACGCGCTGGCACACCAGCTGGCCGGGCGTTACATCCGGGCCACCCGGTCAGCGCAAAACGCGATCACACAGGAGCAAAGTCTGTCGCGCCTGGCGCTTGAGACTGGCCAGGTGCCCGGTTACAGCACTGTCAGGGCCAGCCAGTTGCAGTCGCTGGCACATCTGCTGGTAGCTGAAAGTGCGCAGTCCCTGCAAAACATGGCCTTGCGCAATGAACATTTGCAGCTGGCCCTGCAAAGTTCGGCACCGCGCCATGCACAGGAGGTACGGGAGGGCGTGCAACTGCGCGCAGCGCGCTGGGCCCTGGACGATACCGATGCCGCCCGTGCGCTTGATGCTCTGGCGCAATTGCCCCAGGGCGCGGGCAGACGGACGCTGGCCCTGCGCTTGAAGTTGCGTGCCAACCGCCAGTTGAAGCAAACTGCCCAAGCCCTCGACACGGCACGGCTTTTGGCCAAGCACCGGGCTTTTTCAAGTTCTGCAGCGCAAAGCATCGTGCGCGGCCTGGGGCTTGAGTTGCTCAGCGATGCCCATGACCCGGTGCAGCTGCAGCAGGCGTGGAACGCGCTGGACGACAACGAACGCGCCATGCCCGAGCTGGTGGTGCATGCCGCCACCCGCTTGATGGCGCTGCACGGTGATGCGGTTTTGGCCCGCAGCTGGCTGCTATTGGTGTGGGAGCAAGCCATGCAGGCAGGATCTGTCTTGAGCGACAGCCTGCGCATCAAGCTCGTCAGTGCACTGCAGCCTGGTCTGGATTCTCTGGATGCGCCGTGGCTTGCCCGCATTGAAGCCGCGCAAGCCGCCAGACCGCGAGATGCCAACGTGCAGTATCTGGCCGGTATGGCAGCCCTGAGCCGCCAGTTGTGGGGCAAATCCCGCCAATGGCTGTCGCTGTCCGTCCTGGGTTTGCAGGACGCTGGCTTGCACCGCAATGCCTGGCGGGCTCTGGCAGTGCTGGCAGAGCAGCGCGGCGATGAAGCTGCTGCACAAGAGGCGTACAAACAGGCAGCTTTGATATAGCTGATGACCAAGTTGAGAACTGCGCTGCTTGCGTTCCTCGGATAAAAAAAGCCCGATAACTTGAAAAAAAAGCCCGGAAACTTGAAAAAGAAACCGGGCTTTTGATTGTCGGTGTCAAGACCGCTCCGTCTTATTTCCCAGTTTTTTCTGACGGCAGGATCATTTCGCGCAAGTCGCGTTTGGTCTCCACAAGAACCAGTGGCCCTTCACTGGATGCAGCAACCGCCTGCCGAACGCGCGGGACATGGACAGGTTTTGCTTCAGCTGCAATGGCAGCTTGCACCTGTGCAATTTTAATTGCGTCAGAGCTGACCCATTGCAAGCCCGAACCCTGAGCAACCTGTACCAGGTCTTGCAAAGGCAAATCGTAAGACGTGACTTTGGGCATGGTGCTGGCCGCTGGCACCGCAGGCGTCGTCATTGCAGGCACTGCTTGCGCTCTTGTCGCAACTGCCGGAGCACTTTGTGCAACAGGAACAGGAACAGCCACAGTTGAAGCATTTGCCACTGCACTATTTGCTACAGTTTCAGGAGCTGTTTGCGCAGTACTTACGTGCGCTGGAACCTCATTTTGACTTTGGTTTAGAGTCCCGTCAGTTGCTTGTGCACCATTGCCATTGCCATTGCCATTGGCGTTTTCATTGCCATTTTGATGGTCACGTTGCTCAGAACCTTCACCACGTTCGCGGCGCTCGCGGCCATAGCGGTCGCGACTGCGCCGCTCCCTTGGCGGGCGCTGTTCATCACCGGCGTTGCCTGCATTGCCCACATTGCCCATAGCTTCTTGCAAACCCTGACCGGACTGAAGACCCGAGATTTCCGGCATGTCAGCAGGCGCGGTGTTGCCAAAGTCCTGCCGTTGTTCTGCCGACTGAGCTTGTGGCTCATCACTGCGTTCATGACGGCGGCCGCGCTCACCACCCCGCTCTCCACGTTCACGGCGCGGTGCATCCTGGCCAGCATCGGCACCTGCGCCGCCCATGGCAGCAGCCATGGCTGCCTTGTTGGCCAGAGCAATGTCCTGCTCTGTGGCGTCCATGGGTGGGCGCTGCTCTGCGCTGCGTTCACGGCGTGGGCGCTCAGCGCGCCCGCCTTCGCGGGGTTCGCGCGGCTCACGCGGTGGGCGTGGTTCGCGTTGCTCCTGGCTTTCAGCACGCTGTTCGCCACGCTGGTCTCCGCGAGATTCGTTGCGTGGCTCATTTCTCGGTTCATTTCTCGGCTCATTGCGCGATTCGGTGCGCTGCTCGGGGCTACGTTCACGGCGTTCGTTGTTCCGGCTGTCCGGCCGGCCCTCATTGCGACCCTCACTGCGGCCCTCACTACGGCCTTCACCACGACCTTCGCCGCGGGCTTCACTGCGGCCCTCAGGACGGTCACCGCGTTCACCCCTGACGCGACCACCACGGCGACCATCGCGGCCACCACGCTCGCCCCTGCCGTCACGATTTGCATCACCGCGGGCAGCTTCCCGGCGCGCATCGCCTTCGCGGTCGTCTTTGACAACTTCACCCGCACTTACCGCGGGCTTGGCAGGCGTTTCTGCGCCACCAAAAAAGTCTTTGATCCAGCCAAAAAAACCTTTTTCTGACGGAGCAACTGCCTGCACTGGTGCAGGTGGCGATTTTGCAGCTGGAACCGCTTCAGGTTTTGCCTCAGGCTTGGTTTCAGGTCTGGCTTCAGGTCTGGCTTCAGGTCTAGGTGTGGCCATTGGCGCCGGCGCATCTGGCAGCACCCCCTTGATGATGGGTTCCTGCATGTTGTGCTTTTCCTGGTTGCGGCGCGTCACCGTGGTCGGGTCTTCCATTTCCTCAGCCATCTTGTAGCTGGCCTCAATGTTGTCCAGACGCGGATCGTCGTGCTTCAAGCGCTCCAGTCGGTAGTTGGGCGTTTCCAGCGTTTTGTTCGGCACGATCAGCACATTGATGCGCTGCTTCATTTCAATTTTGCTGATTTCCGAGCGCTTTTCGTTTAGCAAGAAAGCGGCCACATCGACTGGCACCTGGCACAGCACCGACGCCGTGCTGTCTTTCAGCGACTCTTCCTGAATGATCCGCAAAATTTGCAATGCCGAACTTTCGGTATCGCGAATATGACCCGAGCCGCCGCAACGCGGGCAGGGAATCGATGCGCCTTCGCTGAGAGCAGGCCGCAAACGCTGGCGGCTCATTTCCATCAGGCCAAATTTGCTGATGGTGCCAAACTGCACCCGCGCGCGGTCTTGCCGCAACGCATCGCGCAGCCGGTTTTCTACATCGCGGCGGTTGCGCGACTCTTCCATGTCAATAAAGTCAATGACGATGATGCCGCCCAAGTCACGCAGGCGCATCTGGCGGGCCACTTCGTCAGCGGCTTCCAGGTTGGTGCGGGTGGCGGTTTCTTCAATGTCGCCGCCTTTGATGGCGCGCGCCGAGTTGACGTCGACCGACACCAGCGCCTCGGTGTGGTCGATCACAATCGCGCCGCCTGAAGGCAGCTGCACCGTGCGGGCATACGCTGATTCGATCTGGTGCTCAATCTGGAAACGGCTGAACAGCGGCGCGTCGTCGCGGTAGCGCTTGACGCGGTGCGCATGCTCGGGCATCACGTGGTCCATGAACTGCTTGGCCTGCTCGTACACGTCGTCGGTGTCAAACAAAATATCGCCGATGTCGCTGTTGAAATAATCACGAATCGCGCGAATCACCAAGCTTGATTCCTGATAAATCAGGAATGCGCCCTTGCCGCCCTTGCCAGCGCCTTCAATCGCTGTCCACAGCTTGATCAGGTAGTTCAAGTCCCATTGCAATTCAGGCGCGCTGCGGCCAATGCCGGCGGTGCGGGCAATGATGCTGGCACCGGCCGGGTATTCCAGCTGGTCCATGTTTTCTTTGAGTTCGGCCCGGTCTTCGCCTTCAATCCGGCGGCTCACACCACCACCGCGCGGGTTGTTGGGCATCAGCACCACGTAGCGGCCGGCCAGCGACACAAAGGTTGTCAGCGCTGCACCTTTGTTGCCGCGCTCTTCTTTTTCGACCTGGACCATCAGTTCCTGGCCTTCGCGAATCACATCCTGAATGCGGGCCTGGCCCACTGACACGCCCGCAGCAAAATAATTGCGTGAGATTTCCTTGAACGGCAAAAAGCCGTGCCGGTCCTCGCCGTAATCGACAAAACAGGCTTCCAGTGACGGTTCTACGCGGGTGACAACCGCTTTGTAAATATTGCCCTTGCGCTGTTCGCGCCCTTCAATTTCAATTTCATAGTCGAGCAGTTTTTGCCCGTCAACAATCGCCAAACGGCGCTCTTCTGCCTGGGTGGCATTGATCAGCATGCGTTTCATGTGCGTACTTCCTTTACATCGTCTCAACAGCTCAAAAGTGAGCCAACGATGCCGTAGCCGACGCTGTGCGAACGTGGGGAATTGCCGGAGAGCTTTTGAGCCGACTGCTGACCGAAATAAATCGGTCAGGCGTTGGTCAAAAGCGTAGGCGCGTGGATGGGGCGAGCAGGAGCCAAAATCGACCAGACGAGCACTGCTATTTTATTTATAGCTGCTTGCGCACATAATACAAGGGCTGCAGGCTGAAAAGCTTCATAAATACCTGAAATCGGGGCCAAAAAGCCCCGCAGGCAGAAGTTGATCAGGTTGAGCAGCGTTGTCATTGAAGGGCTATCGGTCAAAAAAACTTTTTCTCACCAGGATCCGCCAGCAGCCCACCACTAAAAAAGGGAGCTGCCGGTTTGGGTATTCCGTCGTTAAATTCGCAAAACATCGACCGATTTTCAACAATGTGGCCCAAGCGGTATTGCTAAAAATGGCATCGACCATCTAGCGCTGCTGTAGTCGGCCATATCAAAGGCTTTTTCAGGGTTTTATATTGTGCGTGGACTAAACTCCATGCAAATCAACAACTTACACCACAACGCTAGTGAATCACATTATAGGGGCAGCATCTGGCACTTTACCGGGCACAAGTCCGGTAGCAACTTACGTGACCGTCGATGAGGATTACGCAGGCCAGCGGCTGGACAATTTTTTGATCCGTCAGCTCAAAGGTGTGCCAAAAACCCATGTGTACCGCATCATCCGCAGTGGCGAAGTGCGCGTGAACAAGGGCAGGGCGCAGGCCGATACCCGGGTAACCGCTGGCGATCTGGTGCGCCTGCCGCCAGTGCGCACGTCTGGGCGGGCTGAGCAAAAAGCGAAGGCAATTTCAAATGCTCAAGACCATGCACGTGAAGTTGTACGCCACGGCGCAATGTCCACCGTTGGCGGATTTGCACCAGCGGCTGAATTCCCAGTCCTGTTTGAAGACGATTTTGTGCTGGCCATTGACAAACCCGCCGGCGTTGCTGTGCATGGCGGCAGCGGGGTGAGTTTTGGCGTGATTGAGCAATTGCGCATGGCCCGGCCCGAGGCTGACTTTTTAGAGCTGGTGCACCGGCTGGACCGCGAAACCAGCGGCGTGCTGCTGATTGCCAAGCGGCGCATGGCCTTAAAACTGTTGCAAGAGCAGTTCAGGGAACGCGAAACCGACAAGGTCTACCTCGCACTCGTCAAAGGCGCATGGCCTGCTAACCAGCGGGTGATAGACAAGGCGCTGCACAAATATGAGGCACCGGGCAAACCGGGCACCTACGGCGCGGGCGAGCGCCGCGTCAAGGTCGTGGCCAATGATCACCCGGACGGCTTGCGTTCCATCACGCTGGTCAAGGTCAAAGATACCTTTGCCGATGGACGGTTCACGTTACTTGAAGTCACCATCAAAACCGGCCGCACCCATCAGATCAGGGTGCATCTGGCAGATGCCGGCCACCCGATTGCGGGGGACGACAAATACGGCGACTTCGATTTGAACAAAGCGCTGCAAAAAACGAACCCTGACATGCCCTGCCTGAAACGCATGTTTTTGCACGCAGCCAGCCTGAAGTTCAATCACCCCAAGCTGCGCAAAGTTGTGCATTTGCAGGCCGAATTACCCCCTGAGCTACAGCAGTTTTTGCCTGCAGATTTCAATACCGTACTGGCATTCGCCCCATGAACACCCGCATCACACAACGAAACTTTGACCTCATCGCCTTCGACTGGGACGGCACGCTGTTTGACTCGACCCAGATCATCGTGCGCTGCATTCAGGCAGCAGTCAAAGATGTGGGCGGCACCGTGCCAACTGATGAGGCTGCTGCGTACGTCATTGGCCTGGGCTTGGCACAGGCACTGGCCCATGCCGCGCCGGATGTGCCGCCAGAAACATACCCGCTGCTGGGCGACCGCTACCGCTACCACTACCAGCTGCATGCCCATGACTTGAGTCTGTTTGACGGCGTGTTGCCATTGCTGGCAATGCTCAAGGCACGCGGCTATCTGCTGGCGGTGGCAACCGGCAAGTCGCGCCACGGGCTTGACGAGGCACTGCAGTCCGTTCAGCTCAAAGGCATGTTTGATGCATCCCGCACGGCAGACAAAACCGCTGGCAAGCCCGCCCCGAAAATGCTGCACGAGCTGATGACCGAGCTGGGCACAACGCCCGAGCGCACATTGATGGTGGGCGACACCACACATGATTTGCAAATGGCCGTCAACGCCAAATGCCCCAGCCTGGGCGTGAGCTACGGCGCGCACGAGGCGGGTGCATTTGCAGCCCTCAAGCCGCTTCACATTGCACATTCGGTACAAGACATGCACGGCTGGCTGGTCCAGAACGGTTGACCCGCTTTTGAACGATTTACAACCTTTATGCAAGTCTGGTGACCTGCTTGACGGCGGCCAGGCAGTGCCGTTTGATGTGCTGTACGCAGGCCAAACCTCCAGAGCATTTGCAGTCCGGTTTAACGGCACAGTACATGCGTACCTGAACCGCTGCACCCATGTGGCGATGGAGCTGGACTGGCAGCCTGATCGGGTGTTTGATGCAAGCGGCCAATGGCTGCTGTGTGCCAGCCATGGCGCGGCTTATCAGCCAGACACCGGGCAGTGTGCTGGTGGTCCGTGTCAGGGCGGCCTGGTCAAAATAAATGTTGTCGATAAAGACGGTGTCGTTTGCTGGCAAACCGCTTACAACCTCAAACCGCTGGCCTTTTGATAAAAACCATAAACTACCGGCATGACTGAAAACAAGCTTCCTGATCCTTCCAGCAACCCCGACAAAATCGAAGCCGATGCCTTCAACAACCGATTAAACCAGGAAAATGAGATAAATGAGGCTATAGCCCAATCAAAACGGGCGCAGGCAGCTCCTGATAAAGTAGCATACAAATCCCGGGCCGACCTGTCAAATACCCCTGGCTGGGAGCGACACACGCTTGAAAAGCTCGCCTTTGCATCTTTGAATGAACAAAAAGCCACACGCCGCTGGAAAACTTTCACCCGCCTGGCCTGGCTGGCGTTTTTCGTGGCACTGGTGTGGATGGTGATGCACCGGGGCGCACCGACAACAAGTGCCAGCACGGCCCACACAGCAGTGGTGGAGATCAAGGGCGAAATTGCTGCCGGGTCAGATGCCAGTGCCGAGTTCATCATCGCAGCGATGAAGGCTGCATTTGAAGACGAAGGTGCCAAAGCTGTGGTGCTGCTGATCAATTCACCGGGCGGCAGCCCGGTACAGGCCGGCATGATGAACGATGAAATTCGCCGCCTCAAAGCCAAACACAACAAACCGGTCTACGCGGTTGTCGAAGAAACCTGCGCGTCTGCTGCGTACTACATCGCTGTGGCTGCAGACCAGATTTTTGTCAACAAGGCGAGCATTGTGGGCAGCATTGGCGTGCTGATGGACGGTTTTGGCTTTACCGGGCTGATGGACAAGCTGGGTGTGGAGCGGCGCTTGCTGACTGCGGGCGAAAACAAAGGTTTTCTTGACCCGTTCAGCAAACAGACAGACACGCAGCGCGCATTTGCCCAAACCATGCTCAACCAGATTCACCAGCAATTTATATCCGTGGTCAAAGCCGGCCGCGGCACGCGATTGAAAGAAACTCCGGAAATGTTCAGTGGTTTGTTCTGGACTGGTCAGCAAGCCATTGAATTGGGCCTGGCCGACAAGCTGGGCACGCTCGAGTTTGTTGCCCGTGAAGTTGTCAAACAGGAAGAAATCATTGACTACACCCGCCGCGACAATGTGGCCGAGCGCCTGGCCAAAAAGTTTGGTGCGGCTGTGGGTGAAGGGGCAATCAAGGCAGTCAGGGCCTTGCCGGCGATTCGGTAATTGGTAGCGCTACTTTCAGTAGCTTCAGGCTCAAATCACCAGGCTCAGCGCCCCATGCAAAAAACTGTTGGCAAGCCCAGCGGGGGCGTGGGTTTGTCCTGTTTCCATCGGGTTGTTGTGGCACTTTTATTCCAGGCTGTTTTCAGTGTCAACCCGCAGCTGATGGCCAGCCTCGTGTTGCCCTGCAGTGTTTGCAGCAGCGCCGCGAGCAGCGCTGCATTGCGATAAGGCGTTTCAATAAAAATTTGGGTTTGGCCTGTTTTTAGCGCCAAACTTTCCAGTGTCTTGATGCGCAGGCTGCGCTCACCCGCGTCTTGCGGCAGGTAGCCAACGAAAGCAAAGTGCTGACCATTCAGCCCGCTGCTGGCCAGTGCCAGCATCAGTGACATGGGGCCTGTCAATGCCACAACCTCGACCCCCAGATCATGCGCCGCGCGCACCACAGATGAGCCAGGATCTGCAATTGCCGGCATGCCTGCTTCGCTGACGAGGCCGATGTCGTGGCCCCCCAAAGCCGCCTTCAACAAAGGGCGCGCATCAAAGTTGCCCGTGTGATCGCCTTTTTTATGCACCTCGCGCGGCAGCTCTTCAATCTGCAGCGCTTGCACGGGCTGGCTCAGCGGAATAACTTCGCCAATGCGCTTGAGGTAAGCACGCGTGCTTTTGGCATTTTCACAAATAAAGCAACCCAGGCGCGCAGCGATTTGCAAGGTTTGCAGTGGCATCACATCCTGAATTGGCGCAAGTTCGTCGCATCCAAAATCCAGTGGAGCGGGGACCAGATAGAGTTTGCCTTTGTTCATGTTGATGCTGGTGTTGCAAGCAGTTCAATGCCGGCTGCGCGAATCATCTGGCATGTTCTGATCAACGGCAGGCCAATCAGTGCAGTTGGATCGTCGCTGTCAATGGACTCCAGCAGCGCAATGCCCAAACCTTCACTTTTGGCGCTGCCAGCGCAGTCATATGGCTTTTCAAGTTGCAGGTAATTTTCAATTTCATGGTCCGTTAAATTGCGGAACCTGACTTTGACCGCCGCCAGGCTGCATTGCTCAAAACCGCTTTCGAGGCACACCACGGCAACAGCGGTTTGAAAAATAACGATTTGTCCGCGCATCTGGCGCAGTTGCACGACGGCCCGGCTGTGTGTGCCCGGCTTGCCCAGACTGCGGCCATCCAGGTCAGCCACCTGGTCCGAGCCAATCACCACAGCTTGTGGATACTTCAGCGCAACCGCCCTGGCTTTGGCCAAAGCCAGCCTTGCAGCCAGTGCGCTTGGTGTCTCATGTGGGAGTGGGGTTTCATCCACTTCGGGTGCCATTGCTTCAAACGGGATGCGCAATCTGGCCAACAGTTCTTGCCGATAAATGGAAGTAGAACCCAATATCAGGCTTCGACGTGAGGCGGACTGCAGGGGAAAAGTGTTCATTGCCTGATTCTCTTACACTGAAGCCATGAGCCGCCCAGACCCTTCACACAGCCTGAACCTGCAAGCATTGGCAAACAGCAGCCAGCCGCTCAGTGGCACTGTATTGCTACAAAATCTGGAGCGCCTGGCGCACGAAACGATTGAGCCAAAGCCGGATTTGACAGTCAACTGGCAGGCTGATGCAGAGTTGCGCACTGGTAAATCCGGGCAACAGGACACGTGGCTGCACGTACAGGCTTCAACCAGCATGCCCATGACTTGCCAACGCTGCATGGGGGAAGTGCAGGTGCCATTGCACATTGACCAGTGGTACCGTTTTGTGGCATCAGAGGAAATCGCCATGGCCGACGACGATGCCTCCGAGGAGGATTTGCTCGTCATGGCACCGCAATTTGACTTGCTGGCTTTGCTGGAAGACGAGTTGTTGATGGCGCTGCCGCTGGTGCCCATGCATGACGAATGTCCGGTGACGCCTGCTTTCAGCGCAGGGATCCTTGACTCACCAGACGAGGCAGATGAAAAACCCAATCCATTTGCGGCTTTGGTGGGGCTCAAGAAAATTTAGCTGTTTGGGCAGTTGGTGGTTCGTCAGGCCTGATGCGCCCTGCAAACCCAGCCGCGCTATAATCAAAAGCTACGTGTGCAACCCAGGCATGCCGAATAACCGCTTATATTTCATTTTTACCCGAGCAGTGACTGCCTCACTGCTTGATCAGGAGTTCATCATGGCTGTTCAACAGAACAAAAAATCACCGTCCAAGCGCGGCATGCACCGCTCGCATTACGCTTTGAGCGTGCCGGGCATTGCTGTGGAGTCCACCACAGGCGAAACCCACTTGCGCCACCACATCAGCCCCACCGGTTTTTACCGCGGCAAAAAAGTTTTAAAGACAAAAGAAGAAGCGTAAAACCGCGGTTCAAGAACCTGCTTTCTACATTTCAAAGCCCGCTTGTCACGCGGGCTTTTCTTTTGCCGAAATCCCATCTATCTATTGCATCAGCACTTTTATGATCCGAATTGCTGTGGACGCTATGGGCGGGGATTTTGGTCCCGAAGTGACTGTTCCTGCCAGTCTGGCTTTTTTGAAAGCGCATGAAGAAGCGTCGTTGTTGCTGGTGGGTCTGCCTGAACTGCTGCACAAACACCCACAGTTTGCACAACTCCAGGCGCACACCCGATGCCAGGTGATTGCCGCCACAGAAACCGTCAATATGGACGACACGATAGAAACTGCGCTGCGGCGCAAGAAAAATTCGTCCATGCGAATTGCTGTTAACCAGGTCAAGGAAGGCAACGCGCAGGCGGCTGTCTCAGCCGGCAATACCGGTGCATTGATGGCAATAGCCCGCTATGTTCTCAAAACCATGGACGGCATTGACAGGCCAGCCATTGCAACCCAGCTGCCCAATGCCAAAGGCGGTGCGACGACGGTGCTGGATCTGGGCGCAAACGTGGACTGCACCGAAGCGCATTTGCTGCAGTTTGCTGTGATGGGATCTGCATTGGTGACTGCCATTTCAAGCAATCCATCGCCCAGTGTTGGCTTGCTGAACATTGGCGAGGAAGTCATCAAAGGCAGCGAAGTCATCAAAAAAGCAGGTGAGTTGTTACGGGCAGCCGGCAATTCTGGCGACTTGAATTTTTATGGCAATGTCGAGGGCAATGACATATTCAAGGGCACAACAGACATTGTGGTGTGCGACGGTTTTGTCGGCAACGTGGCGCTGAAAACCAGTGAAGGGCTGGCCAGCATGATTGGCAACTTCATGAAGGTGGAGTTCTCCCGCAATATCCTGACCAAAATTGCAGGCTTTGTTGCCTATCCTGTCCTGATTGCGTTTAAAAAAAGAATGGACCACAGGCGTTACAACGGCGCAGCTTTGTTGGGCCTCCAAGGGCTGGTTTTTAAAAGCCACGGCTCGGCAGACGCTTTTGCTTTGGAGCAGGCATTGAACCGTGCATACGATGCCGCCCGAAACGATTTGCTCAAACGTGTGCAAGACGGGATTTTGCATGCTGCGCCTCTGCTGCTGACCCTGCAAACTGACATGAATGTGCCAACTTCCAGAGATGCAGTCGCGGTACATTAAGCGATACTTTTATCCGGTTTCGTTTCATGGCATCACATTCAGGCTCCCCGGTATATTCACGCATCACAGGCACAGGCAGTTACCTGCCGCCAGAACGGCTGACCAACGCTGACCTGGCGGCCCGCTTGGCCGCTGCTGGTGTGGAAACATCTGATGAATGGATTGTGGAGCGCACTGGCATACATGCCCGCCACTTTGCAGCGCCAGACGTGTCGTGCAGCGATTTGGCGCTAGAAGCTGCAAAAAACGCCTTGCAGTCTGCCGGACTTCAGGCCAGCAGCATTGACCTCATCATTTTGGCGACATCAACACCTGACATGGTGTTTCCCTCCAGTGCCTGCATTTTGCAAAACAAGCTGGGGATTGCTGGTTGCCCGGCATTTGATATCCAGGCGGTTTGCAGCGGTTTTGTGTATGCGCTAACAGTGGCCGATGCCATGATCAAGGCGGGCACAGCCACGAAAGCGCTGGTCATTGGCGCTGAAGTTTTTTCGCGCATCCTGGACTTTTCAGACCGCACCACCTGCGTGCTGTTTGGCGATGGTGCGGGTGCGGTTGTTCTGGAGGCATCCAGCACACCGGGTATTTTGGCCACCGATCTGCATGCCGATGGCAAACACGTGGGTATTTTGTGTGTGCCAGGACATGTCTCGGGTGGCAAGGTCATTGGCGATGCATTGCTAAAAATGGACGGTCAGGCAGTGTTCAAACTGGCGGTGGGTGTGCTGGAAAGTTCGGCCCGTGCCACGCTGGCAAAAGCCAACATGACAGACGCCGACATTGACTGGCTGATCCCACACCAGGCCAATATCCGTATCATGCAAAGCACTGCCAAAAAGCTCAAGTTGCCCCTTGAAAAACTGATCGTCACGGTCGACCAGCATGGCAACACATCGGCGGCGTCGATACCGCTGGCTCTTGATGCGTCGGTGCGCAGCGGCAAGATAAAAAAAGGGGACACGCTGATGCTGGAAGGCGTTGGTGGCGGCTTCACATGGGGCGCAGTGCTTCTTACCTACTGATAAAAAAGCACTTTCGCATGAATTCGCGCCACCGCAACTTGCTTTTTGCGGGTTTGATGTTTGTTGCATTTGCATTTGCATTTGCAGTGGCAGGCTACAAGGTTTTTAGCCGTGAACCTGATCCAGTTTTCGCCGCACCAGCTACCAAAATTCCGGCAACCATAAGCAGACAAGCCACGGGCGACAAACCCCCGTCATTCAAAGCGCAATTTGTCTCCAGCAATCCTGGCCAGGCGGTGCATGCGCCTTCACTGGTCGAATTGAAAGATGGCAGCTTGAGGGCTGTGTGGTTTTCGGGCACGCGTGAGGGTGCGGGCGACGTGACAATTCAAACCGCTGTCATGAACCTGGCCAGTCAGCGCTGGGAGCCTGAGACAACCCTGTTTAATCGTATCCAGCTTGAACGTGGCCTGTGGCGATACATCAAGAAACTTGGCAATCCGGTGATCGCACGGGCACCCGATGGCTCACTGCATTTGTGGATTGTCAATGTGTCATTGGGCGGCTGGGCGGGCAGTGCCATCACATGGTCGCGTTCAGTCGATGAGGGCAAGACCTGGAGCACGCCCAGGCGCCTGGTCACATCGCCTTTTTTGAACATCAGCACACTTGTCAAGGGCGCGCCGGTGGCGATGGCAGATGGCTCGATCAGCTTGCCGGTTTATCACGAGTTTGTGACTAAATTTGCAGAGGTCTTGCATCTCAATGCGCTCGGTCAGGTGGTTGATAAAACGCGAATTCCAGCAAGCCGCACCAGCTTGCAGCCCGTGGTGCTGGTGGCCGGTCCAGACGAGGCAACAGCCTACATGCGTTCTGGTCAGGGCGGCAGGGTTGTCACGTCTGGCACGACGAACGCAGGAAAAACCTGGAGCCCGGCGCTTGCAGCCAGTTTGCCCAATCCGGATTCCGCACTTGCTGGACTGACTTCTACCCAGGGCGACAAGTGGCTTGCGCTGAACCCCACCGTGACTGGCCGTGAATCATTGGCGCTGGTCATGGCCAGAAGTACTGGCAGTTTTGATTCAGCCAAACCCTTTTATGTTGAAGGTACTGCGGCATTGCAATTTGCGCCACTCACAAGCTTGTCCATTGCCGCGCATGCTGATCTGCTTGGGCAGGAGCTCAAAGCCCAGGGCGCAGGCGACGCCGCGATTGCGGCATATGTCGCCAGTGCAGCACGACAGCTGTGTGGACCAACCGCCTGCGTGCAGGAGTTTTCATACCCGTTTTTGTTGCAGACGCGGGACGGCAGCATCCATCTGATTTATACATGGCACCGCAGCCGGATCAAATACGTTCGACTCGGAGCAGCAGTTGACTGACGCTTTTGCCATGCTCGGGATTTGCCTTGTTCTGTGTCAGGCGCTTCTCAGCATCTTGAAGCCATGGTCTGGTACAGGTGCGCGGGCGACCTGGGTCAAGTCAGTCGCCGTTTTGTTTTTTGCTCTTTTGTGGATTCCGGTGGGCGCGGCCAACATACCCGTTGTTGCCTATGTCAGGGGCATGACTGCAGACCTGAGCACCACTTTGATTGCATTGGCCATCTGGCGCATGGCGCATTTGACATGGGGCTGGCCTGCCATGCCAAGGCGTGAAAAAGTAGCTGTGATGGCCGGAGTTGCGCTGGCAGCAGCGTTTCTTTATCCCATGGCCTTGGGTTGGGGTGATTGGGACGCGTATCGCCCGGGTTGGGGCTCTTGGGGCATGTTGCTGGCTTTGCTGCTGGTCTGCAGTGTTTGCTGGGTCAAAGGTCTGCGTGTAGTGCCAGCCCTTGTGGCGCTGGCCCTGATCGCCTGGAGCTTTGGCTTGATGGAGTCCACCAATTTGTGGGACTACTTGCTGGACCCGTGGCTGTCAATTTATGCATTGGGTTTTGTTTTCATAAAATGCGCCCAAGCGGTGTTCAAACGCTTTGTTCGATAGGAGTTTTAGTTGAAACCATTTGCTTTTGTTTTTCCTGGCCAGGGCTCGCAATCTCCTGGCATGCTGGACGCCTGGGGCGATCATCCCGTGGTGCTGCAGACTGTTCAGGAAGCCTCGGATGCTTTGGGTCAGGACATGGGCCGGCTGATCAAAGACGGTTCCAAAGAAGAGCTGGCGCTGACCACCAACACCCAACCCGTCATGCTGGTGGCAGGCGTGGCGGCGTTTCGGGTGTGGTTGGCTGAAGTCGGCGTAGCGCCTACTTATGTGGCTGGGCATTCGCTGGGTGAATATGCAGCTCTGGTAGCCAGCGGCGCATTGACCTTGATGCAGGCCGCGCCACTGGTGCGCTTTCGGGCTCAGGCCATGCAGGACGCAGTGCCGGTGGGCACGGGTGCGATGGCAGCTATTTTAGGGCTGGATGCTACCAAAGTAATAGCTGCTTGCGCCCGTATTACAAGCGCTGCAACCGAATATGGCCTGGAAAAAGGTGATGTGGTGGAGGCTGCCAATTTCAACGACCCGTCGCAGACCGTCATTGCTGGCAGCAAGGCAGCCGTTGACAAGGCATGTGAGTTGCTGAAAGCTGAAGGTGCCAAGCGCGCTCTGCTGCTCCAGGTTTCTGCACCGTTTCATTCCAGTCTGATGAAACCGGCGGCTGAAAAACTGAAAGAAAAGTTGGCAAATACAAGCTTTGCGGATCTGAAAATTGCGCTGGTCAACAATGTGGATGTTGCCATTGAAACCAACGCTGCGCGTATCCGGGATGCCCTGTACCGTCAGGCATTTGGAGCGGTGAGGTGGGTTCAATCCGTTGAAGCCATCAGGACCCACGGCGTGAATTACATCATTGAATGCGGGCCCGGCAAGGTGCTGTCTGGGCTGGTCAAGCGCATCGATGCCGAATTGACGGGGGCACCCCTGTTTGACCCGGCAACATTGACCCACGTGAAGGAGCTGCTGTCATGAGCGATACACAATTTGAAGGACAGGTGGCCCTGGTAACGGGTGCATCTCGCGGTATTGGTGCTGCCATTGCATTTGAACTGGCCAAAAAGGGTTTGAAGGTCATTGGCACCGCAACCAGTGATGAAGGCGCCGCCAAAATTACCCGGACACTGGCTGCGTACCCAAACTGTGCTGGCAAAAATCTCAATGTCAATGACAGCCAGGCTGGCCAGACGCTGGTTGACGATATCGTCAGACAACACGGCGGATTGCAGGTGCTGGTCAACAACGCCGGCATCACGCGCGACATGCTGGCCATGCGCCTGAAGGACGACGACTGGGATGCGGTGATTGACACCAACCTGAAGGCCGTTTTTCGCATGAGCCGCGCTGTCATGCGGTGCATGATGAAGCAGCGCTACGGCCGCATCATCAACATCACGTCGGTGGTGGGCAGCCTGGGCAATGCCGGGCAAGCCAACTATGCAGCGTCCAAGGCGGGCGTGGCGGGCATGACGCGGGCATTGGCCAGGGAGCTGGGCTCGCGCAACATCACTGTCAACTGCATTGCTCCCGGTTTTATTGAAACCGACATGACCGCCAGTCTGAGTGAAGAGCAGCAAAAAGCCTTGCTGGGTCAGATTCCGCTGGGGCATCTGGGCAAACCTCAGGACATTGCCCATGCCGTGGCTTTTTTGGCAAGCCCGCTCGCGTCCTACATCACAGGTCAGGAATTACACGTCAATGGCGGGATGTATATGTAATCTGGCGCTGGAAAACACCTTAAACTCATCATGCTTGCGCTGGCTGGTTTTTATTCGTCCAGCCGGACGCACCGGGCCTTGCGGCCAACGCGTTAAAATCACGGATTAATTTACTACCCTCAGAGGGATTTATGAGCGACATCGAAGCACGTGTTAAAAAAATCATTGCCGAGCAACTGGGCGTCGAAGAAGGTCAGGTTACCAGCGAAAAAGCTTTTGTAGCGGATCTGGGTGCCGACTCGCTCGACACGGTTGAGCTGGTCATGGCTCTGGAAGACGAATTTGGCATTGAAATCCCCGATGAGGATGCCGAAAAAATCACCACCGTGCAAAACGCAATCGATTACGCCAACACGCATCAAAAAGTTTAAAGCCGCCGCTTTTTATTCTGTTTGAAAAGCCCCAGCCGGGGCTTTTTTTGCAATGTTTTTCAGAGGTCAATTCAGGATGTGCCAATGTTTCGCCGCCGCGTTGTGGTAACCGGGCTGGGCTGTATCAGCCCGGTTGGAAACACGGTTGCTGAAAATTGGGCCAGCCTGATGGCTGGTCAATCGGGCATTGACCTGATTACCCGATTCGATGCGTCCAATTTTTCCTGCAAGATTGCTGGCGAGGTCAAAGGCTTTGACATTGGGGACTACATTCCTGAAAAAGAAGCCCGCCACATGGACAGCTTCATTCATTTCGGGTTGGCAGCCGCATGCCAGGCGGTGGCAGACAGTGGTCTTAAAACCGGTGATGAGTTGGCAGAAGAAGACGCATCTCGCATTGGCTGCGTGATTGGCTCGGGCATTGGCGGGTTGCCGCTGATTGAAAACACCCACGCCGAGTTGGCCAATCGGGGGCCGCGCCGCATCACGCCGTTTTTTGTACCTGGCTCCATCATCAACATGATTGCCGGGCATGTGTCCATGAAGTTTGGCTTCAAAGGCCCGAACATTGCCATTGTTACGGCGTGTACAACCGGCTTGCACTGCATTGGCGATGCAGGCCGCATGATTGAATATGGTGATGCCGACGTGATGATCGCCGGTGGCTCTGAAGCCACAGTTTCGCCTTTGGGTATTGGCGGCTTCGCGGCCATGCGGGCCCTGTCAACGCGCAACGACGATCCAAAAACAGCCAGCCGCCCCTGGGACAGGGACCGCGATGGTTTCGTTCTGGGCGAAGGTGCAGGCATGATGGTGCTGGAAGAGTATGAACACGCCAAAGCCCGTGGGGCAAAAATATATGCCGAGCTGGCCGGTTTTGGCATGAGTGCAGATGCAGGCCACATCACAGCGCCCAACATGGATGGCCCGCGCCGCGCGATGCAAGGTGCGCTGCGCAATGCCGGGCTCAACGCAGATGCTGTGGATTACCTCAACGCGCACGGTACCTCAACCCCGCTTGGCGACATCAATGAAACCAACGCCATCAAGGCGGCGTTTGGTGACCATGCCAATCGCATGGTGGTCAGCTCCACGAAATCCATGACGGGCCATTTGCTCGGCGGTGCAGGCGGCATCGAGTCGGTGTACACCGTGCTGGCGCTTCATCACCAGAAAATTCCGCCGACCATCAACATCTTCAATCAGGACGCTGACTGCGACCTGGATTTTTGTGCCAACACAGCGCGCGACGCTGTCCTCGAAGTGGCATTAAAAAACAATTTTGGGTTTGGCGGCACCAATGGTTCGCTGGTATTCAAGCGCGCCTGATGGCAGGCCGGCTACCTGCAGGCCCAACTTTTCCTTGCGCTTGTCTTGAGCAAACACAACGCCCCATCGGTTGTTTACCCACTGGGGCGTTCGCGTTTGCAGGGGCTGCTGTTGCTGGGATTGTGGCTGCTGGGTCTGGCTGTGGTCAGTGTCTGGGCAGCAGCTGCGCAGGCATTTGGCTGGCGCCAGGGTTTGGGGTTGGCTTTGATCGTGCTGGCAGGTGCAGCTGCCTGGACAGGCTGGAAAAACGCCCCCATTGGCCAGTTGAGCTGGGATGGTCAGGCCTGGCATTGGGAAAGCCGGGGATATCCCTCGGGTGCCGCGGAGCAGACGGTCTCTGTCGCCCTTGATTGGCAAACATTGATGCTGCTGAGAATCGACAATCCGGCCCACGCCAGACTCTGGCTCTGGGCAGAACGCCGCGAATTGGCTGAACGATGGCTGGACCTGCGGCGCGCGGTGTATTCGCCGCACCGCACGTCCAAAGAACAAGGCAGCGCGGCGTGACTGAAGACCCCAACCGGCCTGACCAGCCTGAGCCTGCTGATCCGCTTTCTAATGAAAAGCCGGTTGACAGCGATGCCTGGCTGGTCGAGCGTGCGGTCGCCGGGGACCAAAAAGCATTTGAGCTGCTGGTCATCAAATACCAGCGGCGCATCCAGCGCCTGATAGGGCGCATGGTTCGGGATGTGGATCTGGTCGAGGACATTGCACAGGAAACTTTTATTCGCGCTTATCGGGCGCTGGCGCAGTTTCGCGGCGATGCCCAGTTTTACACGTGGCTTTACCGGATTGCAGTCAATACCGCCAAGAAATTCCTGATGGATTTAAAGCGCAATCCGACAGTTTCTGAAAATAATTTCAAATCGGATGATGATGATGAAACTTCGCTGGTAGAAAACGAACTAACCAGCCCGGACACGCCAGACGCGGTGCTGGCGAGCAAGGAAATAGCACAAATCATCAACACTGCTCTGGAGGCATTGCCCGAAGAGTTGCGGCAAGCCATTGTGTTGCGTGAGATCGAAGGCTTGAGCTACGAAGAGATATCGGTTGCCATGGATTGCCCCATTGGCACAGTGCGTTCCCGCATCTTCCGGGCACGGGAAGCTATTTCGCAAAAGGTCAAACCGCTGCTGGAAAACCAGACTGGCAAACGATGGTGAAAATTATGGAAAAGCTAAAGGTAAATTTTTCTGCACCGCAAGACAGCCTTGCCGAGTCACTGTCTGCGCTGGTCGATGGCGAGCTTGACATGCACACAGCCGGGCATGATTTTCAACAAGGCCGATTGCGGTCTGACTGGAATGTTTACCAGACAATTGGTGCTGTGCTCAGAGCCCCCGATATGCAGGTATCAGGCGCAGGCAAGGGTGCTGATCCAGAATTTTTGCGGCGTCTGGCGATGCGTTTGGAGGCTGAAAACATTGTCCAGCCAAAAAATATTGGCATGCCCTTGCCCGATCAAGCGCTCGCAAAACCTCAAGCAGCAGCTGCCAATGATGCAACGTTTCGCTGGAAGATGGTGGCTGGCTTGTCATCGTTTGGTGCCGCGGCGGTTCTTGCGTGGAGCTTTGCGGGAACAATGCAACCCAGCCTTGAGGCGCAATTGGCGCAAAACACAACGTCATCAACTGAGCGGGTGGTGACGTCCCCGGAGGGCCTGATGGTTCGGGATGCCCGACTGGAAGAATTGCTGACTGCCCACAAACAGCTGGGCGGCACATCGCTGCAGGCACCATCGGGTTTTTTGCGCAATGCCGGTTTCGAGCCGAAGTCAAATGGCCAGCGTTAAAGCCAGCGTTGAGCCCGGCACACCCAAAAAGCTGAAAGTCACATGAATTTTAAGCAACTTAGCCTTGTAGCCTTTGTATTATGTGCGCAAACAGCTATTAATTTAGTAGCGGCCCAAAATGTGCAGCCTGCGTCAGCGCCTGCACAGGCGGCTACATCAGACGGCAAAAGCCTGAATGACTGGTTGCTGCGCATGCACGAGGCGTCGCGAAACCGGACCTACATTGGCACCTACGTGGTGTCGTCTGGCGGGCAAATGCAAAGCGCCAAGATCTGGCATGTTTGCGACAGCGGCCAGCAGATGGAGCGCATTGAAACCCTCACCGGTGCGCCTCGCTCAACCTTCAGGCACAACGACAAGCTGGTGACTTTTTTGCCAGATCAAAAAGTGGTTCGCCAGGAAAAGCGTGACATCTCCAGCTCGTTTCCCGAGCTGGTGCAGTCCCCAGACCACCGGATTGCAGAGTTTTACAAGCTCAAGCCTGAAGGCGTTGAACGGATTGCAGGCCTGGACTCTGACGTCGCCCAGCTGGTTGCCAAAGACAACCTGCGCTTTGGCTACCGGGTGTGGACCGAGCAAAAAAAGGGCTTGATTGTCAAGCTGCAAACGCTGGATGCAGATGGCAAGGTGCTGGAGCAAGCTGCGTTTTCAGAACTGCAGCTGGACGCGCCCGTCAAGATGGACAAACTGCTGCAAATGATGGGCAAAGTTGACGGCTATAAAGTTGAGCAGCCTGTGCTGGTGAAAACATCCGCCAGCGCTGAGGGATGGGTTTTAAAAACGCCTGCCGCGGGTTTCAAGCCCATGAGTTGCTACAAGCGTCCTGCAGCAACCTCGCAGACTGCAGCAATGGCTGACGAGCCCATGCAATGGGTGTTTTCTGATGGACTGGCATCTGTCTCGCTGTTTGTCGAGCCATTTGACCGCCAGCGCCATGGCAAAGAGTCCAGCATGTCAATGGGTGCGACAAACACCATGACACGGCAGCTGGGCAACTTCTGGTTGACAGCAATGGGTGAAGTGCCCTTGATGACCTTGAAACAATTTGCTGGCGGCCTGGAACGAAAAAAATAACTGCCGGTCGTACCAAAGCTTTCGTTATTTTCCCCGACCGTTTTTTTTAGTCACTTGAATTATTTAATTTAACAAGGTTCACGATGTTTGTATTTAAGAAAAAGTCATGGGTTTCCGGCGCATCAGCTCTTGTGCTTGGTGCGTTCATTCTGGCATCGGCTGCAGTGGTGACACCGGTCTGGGCACAAAACCGCACTTTGCCTGACTTTACCGATCTGGTGGAGCAGGTCAGTCCTTCGGTGGTCAACATTCGCACGTCTGAAAAAGCCAAGGTTGCAGCAGCTGGCGGTGGTGTTGATGAACAGATGCTGGAGTTCTTTCGCCGTTTTGGCATACCGGTTCCGCCCAACATGCCGCGCGGCCCACGTTCGGATCGGGCACCCTCACCGCAAGAAGACGCACAACCGCGTGGTGTGGGATCCGGTTTTATCCTGACATCTGACGGTTTTGTGATGACCAACGCGCATGTGGTCGAAGGCGCTGATGAAGTCATCGTTACCCTGACAGACAACCGCGAGTTCAAAGCCAAAATCATTGGTGCTGACAAACGCAGCGATGTGGCGGTGGTCAAGATTGAAGCCACAGGTTTACCGGCCGTCAAGATTGGTGACACTAGCCGCATCCGTGTTGGCGAGTGGGTCATGGCCATTGGCTCGCCGTTTGGCCTTGAAAACACCGTGACAGCAGGCATCGTCAGTGCCAAGCAACGCGACACGGGCGACTACTTGCCTTTTATTCAAACGGACGTGGCCATCAATCCAGGCAATTCAGGCGGGCCACTGATCAACATGCGCGGTGAAGTCATTGGCATCAACAGCCAGATTTATTCACGATCAGGTGGATTTCAGGGCATTTCATTTGCGATTCCGATGGATGAAGCCACCCGCGTGGCTGACCAGCTGCGCAGCACAGGCCGCGTGACACGCGGCCGCATTGGTGTGCAGATTGACCAGGTCAGCAAAGAAATTGCAGAGTCCATTGGCCTGGGTCGGCCGCAAGGTGCATTGGTGCGTGGTGTTGAAAGTGGCGCGCCGGCAGAAAAAGCCGGTATCGAGGCGGGCGACATCATCACCAAATTTGACGGCAAGCAAATTGAAAAATCCAGTGACTTGCCGCGTTTGGTGGGCAATGTCAAGCCCGGCACAAAATCAGTGGTCACAGTGTTCCGGCGCGGCACCAGCAGAGACTTCACGGTTGTGGTGGCAGAAGTTGAAGCAGAAAAACCTGCACGCAAAGCTTCGGCGCCAGAAGTCAAGCCGCCAGTCGCTGGCCCGGCTCAAGTGCTGGGACTGGTGGTGAGCGACATCACCGATGCCGTCAAAAAGGAATTGAAAATCAAAGGCGGCGTGAAGGTGGATGCTGCAGATGGCGCCGCTGCCCGGGCTGGCTTGCGTGAAGGCGATGTGATCATTGCGATTGCCAACACGGAAGTTGCCAACGTCAAGGAGTTTGAAACTGCACTTGGCAAACTGGACAAAACCAAGGCTGCCAATCTGCTTTTCAGACGCGGTGAACTGGCCCAGTATGTGCTGATTCGGCCGGTGCGCTGATCTTGCAAGCTGGAATCAGAAATTTGAATTTGATGGGCAAAGCAGTCTGAAATCAAGCTCGATACCCGCCAGAGGGGCGGGGTCTTTGCCTGAAAAAGACGTTTTCGCCGTCATTGTCTGTCAATTTATTTTCGGTTAATGACCAGCGGGTTGTGGGCACTTACTCACTTACGCGTTTGTAAAATGTTATTGATATAACTCAAATACATAAATTCAATGCGGTTGAAAATTATTTGAAATATAAAACCCACTAAAATCTGAGTTTTCAAGTTATTCAGAGTTATTCTGATTCTCTCCACAGATCACCCACAAGTTGTCCAGAGTTGTTCTAATTAAATTGTGCATAACTTGTGTATAAAAATCCTGTTGCTGCCCTGCAACGACTCAAAAATGGAAAATTCGGGACCGTTCGCTGCTCGCTTTTTGCCTACAATGAAGATCCAACATAGCAGTTGCCATAGATTGTTGGTTCAGGGCGCGTCGCAAACCGACGCGCCCTTTTTTATGTTCTGCCGCGAATGATCATGTCATTGTTCGCAATACTTTCAAGCACTTAGGCGTTTTCGTTGATGAATCACATCAGAAATTTTTCGATCATTGCGCACATTGATCACGGCAAATCCACACTTGCAGACAGACTCATTCAACGGTGTGGCGGTTTGCAGGACCGGGAGATGAGCGCGCAGGTTCTCGATTCAATGGACATTGAAAAAGAGCGTGGGATAACCATCAAGGCGCAGACCGCTGCGCTCAAATACAAGGCACTTGACGGACAGATCTACAACCTTAATTTGATCGATACACCAGGACACGTTGATTTTTCATATGAAGTGAGCCGTTCGTTGTCTGCATGTGAAGGCGCGTTGCTGGTGGTGGATGCGTCGCAAGGTGTTGAAGCACAAACCGTGGCCAATTGCTACACCGCGCTTGACCTGAAAGTTGAAGTCGTGCCCGTGCTCAACAAAATGGATTTACCGCAGGCAGATCCTGACAATGCCAAAAAAGAAATTGAAGAAGTCATTGGCATTGATGCCACCGACGCGATTGCCTGCAGCGCCAAAACCGGCATGGGCATTGATGAAATTCTGGAGGCCGTTGTTGCGCGCATTCCTGCCCCCAAAGGTAACCCGGATGCGCCGCTTCGCGCAATGATCATCGACAGCTGGTACGACTCGTATACCGGTGTGGTGATGTTGGTGCGTGTCGTCGACGGCCGGCTGGTCAAAGGCGATCGCATCAAACTGATGGCGAGCGAGGCCATGTACAACGCCGAGCAGCTGGGCGTGTTCACGCCGCACAATGAATCGCGTCCATCGCTGGAAGCGGGTGAGGTCGGTTTTGTGATTGCCGGTATCAAGGAGCTGCAGGCCGCCCGGGTCGGTGACACCATCACACGTGTCAAGGCAGGCAGCGGCGGTTTGGCTTTTACAGCGACTGAAGCACTGCCCGGCTTCAAGGAAATTCAACCGGCGGTTTTTGCGGGTTTGTACCCTTCGGAAGCCAGCGAATACGAATCCTTGCGCGACGCGCTTGAAAAACTCAAGCTCAATGATGCATCGTTGCATTACGAGCCCGAGGTCAGTGAGGCGCTGGGCTTTGGTTTCAGGTGCGGGTTTCTGGGGCTGCTGCACATGGAAATTGTGCAGGAGCGGCTGGAGCGCGAATTTGACCAGGACCTGATCACCACCGCGCCAAGCGTGGTGTATGAAGTTATGCAGGCCGACGGCACAGTGATCAAAGTTGAAAATCCTTCAAAAATTCCGGACGCCGGGCGTGTCAACGAAATCCGCGAACCCATCGTCACTGTGCATCTTTATATGCCGCAAGACTATGTGGGCGCCGTCATGACGCTGGCCAACCAAAAGCGTGGCGTGCAGCTGAATATGGCTTACCACGGCAAGCAGGTCATGCTGACGTATGAAATGCCGCTGGGCGAAATCGTCCTTGACTTTTTTGACAAGCTCAAATCGGTGTCGCGCGGCTATGCGTCGATGGATTACACCTTCAAGGAATTTCGCGCATCCGATGTGGTGAAGGTCGACATCTTGCTCAATGGCGAAAAGGTCGATGCGCTGTCGATCATCGTGCACCGCAGCCAATCGGCTTATCGTGGCCGCGCTGTTGTGGCCAAAATGCGCGAGATCATTTCGCGCCAGCAGTTTGACGTTGCCATTCAGGCGGCAATTGGCGCCAACGTGATTGCGCGTGAGACAATCAAAGCGCTGCGTAAGAACGTGATCGCCAAGTGTTACGGCGGCGATATTTCACGCAAACGCAAGCTCCTTGAAAAACAAAAAGCGGGTAAAAAACGCATGAAACAAATTGGATCGGTTGAAGTGCCTCAAGAGGCATTCCTGGCTATTTTGCAGGTAGAAGATTGATGGGCACTGCGATCACGAAATCAATGAGCGGCATCACGGCAGTGGTGCTGGCGGCATTTGTTGGCTACGGTGCGGCCTGGTATTTTGGTCTGGTAAATGGCAATTTTTCATTGCTGCTGTTTTTGGCGGCTGTGGTGACTGGTATTTACTGGCTGGCCGAGCGCTTTTACTTTTTGCCACAACGGCACGCCCAGGCGCAGGCGCTGGATGCAGCAACTGCACAGCGTCATGCTGAACTGAGCAAAATGGGCATTGCCAGGGTTGACACTGACACAGCGGAAGCGAAAACCCGCATCATCATGCAGCCTTGGTGGCTCGACTGGACGGCAGGGCTCTTTCCCGTCATTTTGGTGGTTTTCTTGTTGCGCTCGTTCTTGTTTGAGCCCTTCAAAATCCCGTCCGGCTCGATGATTCCGACCTTGTTGATCAACGACTTGATACTGGTCAACAAATTTCATTACGGCGTGCGGTTGCCGGTTATCAACCAAAAGATTCTGGACAACAACAACCCGCAGCGGGGCGACGTGATGGTGTTTCGTTACCCGCCCAAGCCCAGTCTTGACTACATCAAGCGGGTGGTTGGCTTGCCTGGCGACGAAGTGGCTTATCTGAACAAGAAGTTGACCGTCAATGGCAAACCACTTGAAAAAACGGCTTTGGCCGACTTTTTTGATGAAGATACCTTGCGGTATTCAAAACAGTTTGAAGAAACAACTGGTGCTGGCAAAAAATACCGACTGCTCAATGACGATGACCGCCGCAGCGGCATTGATGAGCGGGAAGTCATGGATTTTCCGAACAAGCAAAACTGTCGGTACAGCAGCGAAGGCGTTGTCTGCAAGGTGCCCGAAGGCCATTACTTCATGATGGGTGACAACCGAGACAATTCGCTCGATTCCCGTTACTGGGGTTTTGTGCCGGACAAAAATATTGTTGGCAAAGCGTTTTTTGTCTGGATGAATTTTGGAAACCTCAAACGCATTGGATCGTTTGACTGATGACAAACTAAATGCATGGCCTGCTAATTGACAAGCGGACCAGCTGACTGATTGACTGATTGAGCGATTGAGTGACTGTGACCGATAACCCTTGAATGGAAAAAAATGACCCGTTTTAAAACCAGCCAGCGCGGCGTATCTTTTATCGGTCTTTTGTTTGTAGGCGGCATACTTGTGTTTGCCGGTATTGTTGCAGCACAGGTCTTTCCCACACTCGTTGAATACCAGGCAATTGACAAGGCAGCCAACAAATCCAAAGATGGCGGAACAGTGGCTGAGGTTCGCAAGATCTTTGACAAAGCCCGGGACATTGACGATATCAAATCGATCGCTGGCAAAGATCTTGAAGTGACCAAAGAAGGTGAAAAAACGGTTGTGGCGTTTGCTTACAGCAAGGAAATTCATTTGGGCGGCCCTGCCTACTTGCTGCTGAAGTACTCCGGCCGCTCAAAATAAGTGCGGGACAGCACAGCGTCCAGCGCAGGTCTGCCAGGGCTGCAAAAGCGCCTTGAGCATGAGTTTTCTGCGCCCGGTTTGCTGCTGCAGGCCGTTACACATCGCAGCTTTTCATCCGACCACAATGAGCGCCTGGAGTTTTTGGGTGATTCTGTATTGAATCTGGCGGTTGCCGGATTGCTGTACGAACGCCTGGATCAGCTGGCAGAAGGGGATTTGTCGCGAGCCCGTGCAAATCTGGTCAAGCAGGAGACACTGCATCAGGCTGCTGTCGCGCTTGGTTTGCCCAATCTCCTGCGTCTGGGTGAGGGCGAAGCCAAGTCAGGTGGGCAAAAGCGGCCTTCCATTCTGGCTGATGCGCTAGAAGCGGTCATTGGTGCGGTGTACCTGGATGCAGGTTTTGAAACAGCCTCGGCCCTGGTGCAGCGCCTGTTTAAAAATGTTGAAATCAATGCCCGCATGGATGCCATTGGCAAGGACCCAAAGACTGAATTACAGGAATGGCTGCAAGGCCGAAAAATGAATTTGCCGATCTACCGCATTGTCGGCACCGAAGGTGCAGCGCACAAACAGACATTCGATGTGGAGTGTGAAATCATCGAATTCAGGCACGCTGAACGCGGCATTGGAAATTCACGCCGGGCTGGCGAGCAGGCTGCTGCAGCTGTCATGCTGGCATACATCAAGACCTTATGAGCGAGAAAAAACTGACCCTCGAAGAAGTGGCTGCCAACACGCAGGCTGCAGCTGTGGAGGCCATGATGGTCAGGGCGTTTTCAAAACGTGCCAGCACAGCGCCTGCTGGTGATGCTTTAACTGCTGGCACGCCTGGCACGCCGCCAATTGACGCTCAGCGCTGCGGCCTGATAGCCATTGTTGGCAAACCCAACGTGGGCAAATCAACCCTTTTGAATGCACTGGTGGGGCAAAAGGTCAGCATCACCTCCCGCAAGGCCCAAACCACACGCCACCGCATCACTGGCATGAAAACAGTGGGTGCGTCCCAGTTTGTGTTTGTGGACACACCCGGGTTTCAGACCCGTCACGGCAATGCACTGAATCGCTCACTGAACAGAACCGTCGTCGGCACTGTCAACGATGTAGACCTGATTGTGTTTGTGGTCGAGGCCGGTCAGTTCAACCAGGCCGATGAGAAGGTACTTGGCCTGCTGCCGCCTGGCACGCCTGCCATTTTGCTGGCCAACAAGTTTGACCTGATTCACCGGCGCGGCGACATCGCGCCGTGGTTGCAAATGATGCAGACCAAACGCGACTTTGCCGAGTTTGTTCCGATGTCTGCCAACAGTGCTAAAGACGTCGAGCGCGTGTTTGGCATCTGTGAAAAGTATTTGCCCCAGCAGCCGTGGATGCACGATGCCGACGCCCTAACCGACCGCAGCGACCGTTTTATGGCCGCTGAAATGATCCGTGAAAAGCTGTTTCGCCTGACCGGCGACGAGCTGCCCTACACATCGACCGTCATCATTGACAAATACGAACAGGAGGGCAACCTGCGCAAGATTGCCGCCACCATTGTGGTTGAGCGGGATGGCCACAAAGGCATGGTCATTGGTGACAAGGGTGAAAAGCTCAAGCGCATGGGAACCGAGGCCCGCCATGAGCTGGAGGCGCTGACGGGCAATAAAGTGTTTCTGGAAATCTGGGTCAAAGTCAGGTCCGGCTGGGCCGACGACGAGGCGCGCGTCAAAACCTTTGGTTATGAGTGACGTGGTTCCCCCCTGTCGTCGCGCACTTCGTGTCGTTCCTTTTCCCCGGCAGGGGACGGCGCCTGCGGCCTGGCGAAGCCAGGCCCAAAGCCCCCGCTTGAATTAAGGCATTCCTACTTTGATTGCTAAGCGTATTGCAGACGAACCAGCCTATGTCCTGCATCGCTACGACTGGAGCGAGTCCAGCCTGATTCTGGAGGTGTTCACGCGCACGTACGGCCGCATTGCGCTGATTGCGCGTGGCGCCAAAAGGCCCAGCTCCAATTTCAGGCCGATTTTGCTCCCCCTTCAGCTGCTGCATGTTGCCTTTGGCGGCGATGCTGAAATCCGCAATCTCAAAAGTGCGGAATGGCAAGGCGGCCACGTGATGCCAACAGGCGATGCGCTGCTGTCGGGCTACTACCTCAATGAGCTTTTGATGCGGCTTCTGGCCAGAGACGACCCGCACCCAGTGCTGTTTGACGCCTATGCTGCCACGGTGCAGTTGCTGGCCAGCCAGAGCAGTGACACGCTGCAGGTCGCACTGAGGGCGTTTGAGCTGCGACTGCTGCGCGACATTGGTTTTTTACCAAGGCTGGATGTTCAGACCGCTACGCTTGCCAGCCTGGATGCAGATGCGCCCTACGTGCTGCTGGCTGAAGCTGGCCTGCGTGAGGCACATGACGACGACCGCAGTTCCCTGAGCGGCGCGCAGTGGCTGGCGCTTCAGCAGGCGCTTGACGGCGACGCTCCTTTTGTAGAGACCATGCAGGCCTGCATCAACCACTTGCCTGAACTGAAAACCCAGCTGCGCGCGCTGCTGCACTACCATTGTGATGTCAAGGTTTTAAAAACCCGGCAGATGATGATAGACCTCCAATCACTCTGAGCCATGCTGCATAAAACTGCTTTATCCGTCAACGTCAACAAAGTTGCCTTGCTGCGCAACACCCGCCACCTCGGCATTCCGAATGTGGTGCGTGCTGCGCGCCTGTGCCTTCAGGCCGGTGCCAACGGCATCACGGTTCATCCCCGGCCTGATGGGCGGCATATTCGCAGCGCCGATGTGTTCGAGATTGCCGCCATGATGAAAGACTGGCCAGACCGGGAATTCAACATCGAGGGCAACCCGTTTCAAAATCTGCTCGGTTTTGTCCACGACCTGGCAGCGCGCGGCCTGCCCGTGCACCAGTGCACCTTTGTGCCTGACAGTGAAGACCAGTTCACCAGCGACCACGGCTGGCGTTTTCCGCAAGATGCCGAGCGTCTTCAGCCACTGATTGCGCAGGTCCGTGCGCTCGGTGTGCGCGTCAGTTTGTTCATGGACCCGATTCCCGAGGCCATGGTGCAAGCCAAGGCTGTTGGCGCTGACCGGGTCGAGTTTTACACCGAAAGCTACGCCAGAGCTTGGGGTACAGCGCAAAAATCAGAGGCTTTAAGCCGTTTTACCGAATCAGCACGGGCGGCAGCAGCTATCGATTTAGGAGTCAATGCGGGCCACGATCTGAATCGCGACAACCTCACTGAATTTATCCAGGCCGTGCCTGGCGTGCTGGAAGTGTCCATTGGCCATGCGCTGATTGCCGATGCGCTTGAGCTGGGTTACGACGCAATAGTCAAAGAATATTTGGGCTGTATTGACAGGGCGTTTGCCAGCCCATGATTTATGGCATAGGCACAGATATTTGCGACGTGCGCCGCATCCGTGCCAGTATTGAACGCCATGGCGAACGTTTTGCCCGGAAAATCCTGAGCGATGGTGAAATGCAAACCTGGCAGGAGCGAAGCATGCGCTGGCCCGACCGGGGCGTGAGCTACCTGGCCACACGCTTTTCGGCCAAGGAAGCTTTCAGCAAAGCCATTGGCACCGGGATGCGCATGCCGATGACTTGGCGCCATTGCGAAGTGGGCAAGCTGCCCAGCGGCAAACCCTGCATCGTGCTGCACGGCGCACTAAAACAATGGTTTGAAGCCCGTCAACTCAGCGCCCATGTCAGCGTGACCGATGAAACCGACTACGCAGCGAGTTTTGTGGTGGTTGAGCAGAAAAATGACGGTTTTTAAGCCTTTTCAACGATAAAATGTGTCTTTAGCCCAATATATACGGGCGCTAGCAGCTCCTGAATTAATAGTAAACGCAATAGACATGACCCAACACGCCCCTCTCATCATTGACATTGCCGGCACCAGCCTGAGCAAAGACGACCGCCGCCGGCTCAAAAACCCGCTGACGGGCGGCGTGATTCTGTTTGCCCGCAACTGGCAAGGTGACAGTGGTGGCCGCGCGCAGCTCACCAGCCTGTGCGCGGCCATCAAAAGCATTCGCAAAGACCTCTTGATTTGTGTTGACCACGAGGGCGGGCGCGTGCAGCGCTTTAAAACCGACGGCTTTACCCACTTGCCGCCCATGCGGGCACTCGGCGAGTTGTGGGTCAAAGACCAATTGGCAGCCACCAATGCTGCGACGGCTTGCGGCTATGTGCTGGCTGCCGAGCTGCGCAGCTGCGGTGTTGACTTCAGCTTTGCCCCAGTTCTGGATTTGAACCACGGTGAAAGCGCCATCATCGGCGACCGCGCATTTGGCCGCGACCCACGCGTTGTCACCCTGCTGGCCAAAAGCCTGATGCACGGCTTGTTGCAGGCCGGCATGATGAACTGCGGCAAACACTTTCCGGGTCACGGTTTCGTCAAGGCGGATTCGCACCATGAAATCCCGGTTGACAAGCGCAGTCTCAAAGCCATCCTTGCAGACGACGCTGCGCCTTACGACTGGCTGAACACCACCTTGACCAGCGTCATGCCCGCCCACGTGATTTACCCCAAGGTTGACAGCCGCCCGGCTGGCTTTTCAGAGCAGTGGCTAACTTACATTTTGCGCGGCCAGCTTGGCTTTGGCGGCGCGATTTTCAGCGACGACCTGAGCATGGCAGGTGCCCGCATCATTGACGGCAAGCAGGTCAGTTACACCCAAGCGGCGGTGACTGCGCTCAACGCGGGCTGCGACATGGTGCTGCTCTGCAACCAGTCGCTTGACGCAGAAAACAACAAGGGAAGGGCAGTCGATGAACTGCTTGACGGCATGACACAGGCTTTGCTCAGGGGTCGCTGGGAGGCACTTGAATCGAGCGAATTGCGCAGGCTTGACCTGCTGCCCACCACAAAAGCCCATTCGTGGGATGATTTGATGCTTCATCCTGCCTATATGCACGCTATGGGGTTAATTCCATGAAACACATGATTGATATTCAATTCGTCAGCAAATTCAGCAAACGCACCCTGGCCAGGCTGGCCATCGGATGCGCAGCGGCCGTGCTGGGCACTGCGGCGTTTGCCCAAGCCAGTGCGCCGGTACGCGTGGGTTCCAAAATCGACACGGAAGGCAAGTTGCTGGGCAACATGATCGTGCTGGCCCTGGAGGCCAACGGCATCAAAACCACCAGCAAAGTGTCGCTGGGCAACACCCAGGTGATGCGCGGCGCGATCACGGCCGGGGAGGTTGACCTTTACCCGGAATACACGGGCAACGGTGCATTCATTTTTGCAGAAGAGAAAAGCCCGGTCTGGAAAAATCTGCAGGCTGGCTACGAACGCGTCAAAACGCTGGACTATGCCAAAAACAAAATCGTCTGGCTGGCACCAGCGCCGGCCAACAACACATGGGCCATCGCGATTCGCCAGGACGTGGCAACTGCCAACAAGCTGGTTTCCTTGAGCGACCTGTCGACCTGGCTGGCGACTGCAGGTGCCCGGCCGGGGCAATTCAAGCTGGCAGCATCCGCTGAATTTGTGGAACGCTCTGACGCACTGCCTGCATTTCAGGCAGCGTACAACTTCAAGCTCAAGCCCGAGCAGTTGCTGAGCCTGGCAGGTGGCGACACTGCCGTCACGGTTCGTGCGGCTTATGACAAAACATCTGGTGTCAATGCTGCCATGGCTTACGGGACCGACGGCGCTGTGTCTGCCCTGGGCCTGGTGATTCTGGAAGACACGCTGGGTGTCCAGCCGGTGTATGCACCAGCACCCATCGTGCGCGAAGAGGTGTTGAAGAACAACCCGAAAATTGCCGATGTGCTTGCCCCCGTGTTCAAGTTGCTGGACCGCGCAACGCTGCAAACTTTGAATGCAAAAATCCAGCTGGAAGGCCAAGACGCCAAAAAAGTAGCCGGTGATTTTTTAAAGTCCAAAGGACTGCTCAAGTAATTGGCCGTGATGGACCACAGCAAGGGGTGGCACCCAACGCAGTTGTTCATGGTGCTCTGCACCAATTTGCAACATGACTGAAGACAAGCGCCGCAACCCGGTCCTTCCGTGTTTGCTGGTTTTGGGTCTGGCTGCACTTTGGGCCTTGCCTTTTCTCAAAGTGGCTGCCAACCGGCTTGTGTCGGGCCAACCGGTCTATTTTTTCGCTGTCGCGCCCGTCTATGGCCTGGCGTTGCTGGCTGTTCTTGTGGCGGCTGTTGCAGGTCATTTCTTCAGGCCGGCGCGGTCATGGTTGCTGCTGGCGACATTTGCGATTGCTACGGCCCTTGCGGCATTGCTCTGGCTGGCTGGCAATCAGGCGACTGCTAGTTTGCAAGGCCAGACAACCCTTGCCCGTGTGGCATTGGGCAGCGCCTTTTGGGTGACAGCGTCCCTGCTGGGTTTTGGCTTGAGCAGCACCTTGCAACAACTGCGTGCTTCCCTGCTCCAGTCTTTGGCCATGTGGTCAATGGTGCTTTTGGCGGTAATTGCACTTCTGGCAAGCGGCGTGTGCGCCGATCTTTCACTCACAAAAGAATATGCCAACCAATCCGGTGGACTTGCTGCTGTCATTGGCAGGCACCTGCAAATAGTGCTGCTGGTCATGGCATTCACGCTTGCCATCGGGCTGCCGCTGGCCTGGGCAGCCTATTTGCGCCCGGGCCTGGGCCGGGCGGTGTTTGCCGTGCTCAACATTGTCCAGACCATTCCGTCAATTGCGCTTTTCGGTATGTTGATGCTGCCTCTGGCATTGCTGGCCGCCAGCCTGCCGGCTATTGGTCGTGCAGGCATCAGTGGTGTGGGTCTGGCGCCAGCAGTAATCACCCTGACTCTCTACGGTCTGTTGCCCGTGGTGCGCAGCACGCTGACTGGTTTGCAGCAGGTGTCCAACTCGATGGCCCAAGCCGCTTTTGCGCTGGGTTTGACGCGCTGGCAAGTGCTGCGCACCATTGAGCTGCCGCTGGCTTTGCCTGTCATGCTGGCCGGTGTGCGCACTGCAGCGGTCGCCACGGTGGGAATGGCTGCGGTTTCAGCGCTGATTGGCGCGGGTGGCCTGGGCAGTGTCTTGTTTGAAGGCCTGTTTTCCAATGCCCAAGACCTGGTGCTGCTGGGCGTGCTGCCCATCATCGCGCTGGGCATTGCAACTGACCTTCTTTTCAGGTTGCTCACTGTCTGGGCCCGCGTAAAAGCAAAAGTGAAAGTGTCTCGGTGAAGACCCGCAACCGCAATTGGTGGACAGTGCTGCTGCTTGCCAGTGTGCTGGCAGCATCGGCAGCGGTGCTGCCCTATTCAGCGCCTGTGTTCAGCTATCTTTTCCCGGCGCTTGACCGGCCTGTGTATGCGCAAGAACCTTTTGTGGGGCTGTTGCTGCAGCACGGCGCACTGGTGGCTGTGTCCAGTGTTTTTGCGGTCATTGTCGGCACTGCTGTCGGCGTTGGCGTGATGCAGCCATGGGGCCGACCGTTCAAACCGCTGGTCGACAGCATGCTGGCCATCAGCCAGGCTTTTCCGCCAGTGGCGGTGCTGGCGCTCGCTGTACCCATCGTTGGCTTTGGTGAACTGCCTGCACTGCTGGCACTGGCGCTGTACGGTCTGCTGCCAGTGGTGCAGGGCGCCATCAGCGGTTTGCAAAACGTGCCGCAAATCCAGCAGCAATCCGCGTTCAGTCTGGGCTTGACACGCCTTCAGTGCCTGCGTGAAATTGACCTTCCGCTGGCGCTGCCTGTCTGGCTGTCGGGGGTGCGCACCTCGGTCATCATCAACATCGGCACTGCCACCATCGCATCGACTGTGGGAGCCAAAACGCTCGGCTCGCCCATCATTGTGGGCCTGAGCGGCTTCAACACTGCATATGTTTTGCAAGGCGCCTTGCTGGTCGCCTTGCTGGCCATCACGGTTGACATGGCATTTGAACAACTGTCGCGGCGGGTTACGTTCCAGTATTGATAATGCTATTTAATCAGTAGCTCCTAGCGCCCTGTTTATATGGGTTGTGCGTACTTTTTGTGCCTGAATATATTGCTTTGTATTCAAAAATCACTGCGAAGCGTTCAAGTTTTTACCTGCGCATAGGCCCAAGTCAGCCATGGCATCAACGCCATCAGGTCAGCTGCCTCAACTGTTGCACCGCACCAGATGCGCAGGCCGGCAGGCGCATCTTTGTACGCGCCGATGTCGTACGCTACGCTTTCGGTATCCAGCAACGCCACCATTTTTTTAACCTGTTCAGCGCTGGCTTTCAGCGTCAGGCACACGCTGGTGTTAGACACTGTTGCCGGGTCACTGGCCAGAAACGAAATCCAGTCATTGACGGCAACAAAATCTTCAATGACTTTCAGGTTAGCCTGGCTTTTGGCAATCAAACCTTTCAGGCTGCCAATGCTTTCAGCCCACTGCAGTGCGTCCAGATAATCTGCCACGCACAGCATCGACGGTGTGTTGATCGTGTCGCCTTTGAACAAACTTTCATTCAGTTTGCCATTGGCCGTCATGCGAAACACCTTGGGCATCGGCCACGGCGGCGTGTAGCTTTCCAGCCGCGTAATTGCACGCGGGCTCAAGATCAGCATGCCGTGTGCGCCTTCACCGCCCAGTACCTTTTGCCATGAATAGGTGATCACATCCAGCTTGTGCCAGGGCATCTCCATTGCAAATATGGCAGACGTAGCGTCGCACAGTGTCAGTCCGGCGCGATCCTCGGGAATCCAATTGCCATCGGGCACTTTCACGCCAGACGTTGTGCCGTTCCACACAAACACCACGTCATTGTCAAAGTTGACGCTGGCCAAATCAGGCAAGTCGCCATAGTCTGCCTTGATCACCCGTGTTTTGGGCAACTTGAGCTGCTCCATGATGTCATTTGTCCACGTCGCACTGAAAGTTTCCCACTCCAGCACATCTACCCCGCGTGCCCCGAGCAGTGCCCACATCGCCATTTCAATTGCGCCCGTGTCTGAACCGGGCACGACGGCCACGCGGTAGCCAGCAGGCAGACCCAAGATGCGCGCGGTTTCGCTGCACACCAGGCCCAGTGCTGCTTTGCCGATAGCAGAACGGTGAGAGCGCCCCAGCGTGTCCAGCTGCAATTGACTCACGTCATAACCGGGGCGCTTGGCGCACGGGCCTGAGGAGAAGTTGGGGTTGTTGGGTTTGACGGTAGGGGGCATATCGGCAGGCCGGGAAATTGACAAGGATTGGTGCAGGACGCAAGCCTTTTGAGCCAGTGTCTTGTCAGTTTAACAAGGCGTTGAATTGCCCTGCTTTTTACGAAATTTGAGCGAGGCATCTGCCGTCGAATATCGCATGGTGTATGGTTTCACACCGTGCCATTTTGGTGCCGCAACCTGGAAAATCTCTGCAGTCAGCAAAGCACACTGTGAACATTCACCTGACTGAGTTGGCAAGTCCCACCCAATTGATTGTTGCAATGGACAAGCACCGCTTTGGCGCGGCGATGTTTGTTGTGGCTTTCATGTGGAACTACTTTTACTTCAACTGTTGACGAAAACGGATGCCCCACCATCAGAATTGCTGCGCAGTTCGGTTTGACATGGGTTGCCTGCCCGGATTGAAATTTGTCATGGTCAATTTTTAACAATTTAGCTGTTTAAAATACTGTACATAAATACAGTGTTCTGGATAAAATTCAGTGCTGCTTTTGGAGCGCAGCATGAATCAGTTGAGTGTGGCCATCTCCGCGCAGGCTTTGGCTGCGCAGATTGTTGTGATTCTGGGGCAGCGTGTGCTGGTGAACTCAGACCTCTCTGAGTTGTATGAAGTGCAAACCCGGCGCCTAAATGAGCAGGTCAAGCGCAATCCGGGACGCTTTCCGGCGGATTTCATGTTTCAACTGACCAGCCAGGAGTCTGAAATCTTGATGTCGCAAATTGCGACATCAACTTGGGGTGGGCGCCGCAAATTACCGTTTGCCTTCACCGAGCACGGCGCCATCATGGGAGCCAGCGTGCTCAATTCAGACCGTGCAGTGCAGATGAGTGTTTATGTCGTGCGCGCCTTTGTACAGTTAACGGCAGTGCTGCAAGACCACAAAGCGCTGGCAGACAAGCTGGCGAGCATTGAACAACGGGTCTTACATCACGACAATGCATTGAATGAAGTATTGCAGGCCATCCGGGCGCTGATGGCTCAGCCAAAGCCTGTGGGCCGGCCAATAGGCTTTACAGCAGATGTGATGGCAAAAGTTGAAAACTCCAAAAAACCTGAAAAATCTGCAAAGCTGGCTGCAGCGCCGGGCGCCAGCTAGCCAGCTAGCCAGCCGGTGACGATAAAGATGGGCGCTGTTTATGAGGATAGCCATTTGCCTGGAGTCTCTTTTGGCTTTTTGAAACGGTCTAAAAGTAATTTTTAGGCAACAGAGGCTCTTTTAAAACCAATCCCAGTCATTTTTAGGCGTCAAAAAGGCACTTTTACCTATCAAATCACCCTCTAGTCCAATGGATACGTGCGCAAGCAGCTACGAAATAAATAGCGTTTTGAACTTGGGTGAGCGGCCAAGCTGGCATGTCATTGAATTGAGCGGCTCAAAAAAGCAGCAGCATTGACAATCTGCGTACCGTTCCAGGTTTTGATGCTCAACAGGTCATCATCGCTTGACACCAGAACTCCCACTTCGCACGCCACTGCAAGCGCCAGAAATTCGCAGTCTTTCGCATCGCGACACGCACCCTCGGCCATCTGTTCGCTTTGCGCATTGGGTTTCAAAAGCCTTGTTTTCTGCTTGTACCTGGCAAAAAATGTGGCGCGCTCTGCCGTGCTGGCGTAGGCATCAAACTTGGGTCTGAGCAAGACTTTCTCCAGCTCATCAAGTGTTTCCGGCGACACAAACAAGGTATGACTGCCGACGGCCGACATGAAGGCTTGGTGAGGTACAGACATGCCCAGCGAAATTTGCATTTCGTGTTGTCCAAGGCAACTGCAAATCAAATAAGCATGGCAATTTGGCGGTTCCATGTGAGTTATCAAGCAATAACCAAACAATTACCAAGCAATTACCAAGCAATAACCAAACAATAACCAAACAATAACCAAACAATTATCAGGAAATTGTTAGGTCATCGTTAATGCTTTTTTTATCTGTCACACCACATCGAATGATGCTGTCGTCCTACAAGTATTCAGTGGCGACCAACCAATAATCAAAACGTTTCAGACTTTGACGATGTGCGCATCGGCGATTTGCAAAAGACCAATAGTGAAACTTCAGCTATTTTTTTTCTCGAACTTTTTAACTTGATCATTAAGGAAACAACATCATGGCGCTATCAAAATTTCCAACAGTTGGCCGCGGTTTAGGCCTTACCGTTCTTGCTGTGTTGGGGACTTTCTCAAGTTCGTGGGTTGTTGCCCAAGACTCAACTACCGGTGGGTATGTTGGCGTCAATGCGGGGCAGACGCGGAGCCATTTCAACAACGACACTGTCAACGGAACCCTGGCGGGTCAGGGTTTCGGTGTCCGATCAACCGTTGAGGACAACAAAAGCAACGGCTACAAGATTTTTGGCGGCTACCAGCTCAACCGCAACTTTGCAGTAGAGGGTGGCTATTTTGATTTGGGTCGTTTTAATTATGCGTTGAGCACCGCTCCAGTAGGTGCTTTTAACAGCGACACACGCGTCAAGGGCCTGAATCTTGATTTGGTGGGCATGTTGCCTTTGAGCGAACAGTTTTCGGTCTTTGGCCGGGTTGGTGCTGCCTACACCCAGAGCCGGTCCAGTTTTACAAACACGGGTGTTTTGCCCTTGAACACCGCCAATACAAGCCGCAACCAAACCAACCCGAAGGTTGGTCTTGGCCTGCAATACGCGATCACACCGGCACTGTCATTGCGCGGTGAACTGGAGCGTTACCGCATCAATGACCCCATCAGAAACCGTGGCTACATTGACATGGCTTCGCTTGCTTTGGTCTACCGTTTCGGCGGACCTGTGCAAACGCCAGTAGCGCAGGCTGTTGTGCCAATGGCTAGCCCACCGCCTCCACCACCGCCACCAGCTCCTGTTGTTGTTGCGCCTGCTCCGCCTGCGCCCCCACCAGTTGTTGCGCCTGCGCCCGCCCCAGCGCCAATGCCCGCTTACGAGCCACCCGTTCGCAAGCCAAGGCAAGGTCGCAACTGATATTGGGCTGCCAACACATGGGGGCAACGCAGCTGCTGCCAGCTGCGTTGCCCCAGTTGTTCCTGAGCAAAGCAGATCCTTACAAAATAACCTGTTACCAGTGCTGTGTTGGGGCGTGTATCAGGTATTGTTAGATGTTTAAAATCTAGCCAAGCAGTTTTGACACGATGGAGTCTGATCAAATTCAAAACGCATGCGTTTCAATGTTCAAGTTGCATTTGTAAGTTCATATCCGTACACAGCAACACCAACACTGACACTAACACTAACAATATGCCAATTGATGTGAAGCTGTTCGATGGCCAGCCTGAAGGCCAGTTCAAAGTCGGGTTGGTCAATTTCAAACACACGCATTCGGTTTCAATGTTTCTCGCCAAATGCTTAGTCATATTAGCTTCTGGGGCCAGTGTTTTAAGTTTGCCTGCAGTGGCCGCGTCAAACACACCTGTCCAGGGCAAACCCGTTGCAACCTCAAGTTCGCGCAAAGGCGTTGAAGCATCAGCATCTGAAGAGCAGAAAGGTGCAACTGCCTACGTTGCCACGCTTGCTGATTTTGGAGCTGAAGTGTCTTCTTCCGAGTCGCAGAAACTGGCAGACTGGATTGTCGATTCAGCCGACAACGGAAAATTGCCTTTCATGATCATCGACAAATTGCAAGCACGGGTGTTTGTGTTCAATGCCCAGGGGCAGATCCGCGGTGCTGCTGCTGCACTGCTGGGGATGGCTATTGGGGATGACACAGTTCCTGGTATCGGCTTGCGCAAGCTGTCGAGCATTCGTCCTGCGGAACGCACCACTCCGGCGGGCCGGTTTGTCGCATCACTGGACCGTGATGTGCATGGCGAAGAAGTGCTTTGGGTGGATTACGACTCTGCGCTGTCTTTGCATCGGGTGGTGAAGGGGTCGCCCAAGGAACGCAGGGCAGAGCGCCTGGCCACGCCCAGTCCATTGGACAACCGAATTTCTTTCGGCTGCATCAATGTGCCAGTCAAGTTTTATGAGCAGGTGGTGAGCCCGTCTTTTACCAGGACAAACGGCATCGTGTATATCTTGCCCGAAACCCGCTCGGCGCGGGAAGTGTTCGGATCCTATGAAGTGCAGGGAAGTTCGAGCCGGTAAGCCCTAAATGGCAACAACAGGGTGAAATATTCCACCGTTACTAACGCTTTTCAACGGTAGTTTCAGGAGGAAGCTTCGGGGGGTAACTTGAGGAGGCGACCTCAGGAGGCAACTTCAGGAAGCAATTGCCCAGGCCAGCTTGCCACTCGCGTCCATGTGCGTCAGGTACACACGCAAATCAAACTCGTACTGGTGGTATTGCGGCTCCATGTAGGTGCAGAGTTTGTAAAAGTCTTTGTCGTGGTCTTTTTCTTTGATGTGGGCCAGTTCGTGCACGGTGATCATGCGCAAAAACTCTTCGGGCACTTCTTTGAACAACGACGACACGCGGATTTCACGCTTGGCTTTGAGTTTGTTGCCCTGTACCCGGCTGATTTGCGTGTGCGTGCCCAGTGCGTGGGCAATCACCTGCAGGCGGTTGTCAAAAGCAACTTTTGACAGTGGCTCAGAGCTGCGCAAAAACTCGTTTTTAAGCGCCATCACATAGTCACACAGCGCCTTGTCGGTGCGCACACCGTGCATGCGCGGGTATTTTTTAAGCAGCATGTCGCCCAGCTTGTTCTGGCTTTGCAACTGCTGAACTTGTGCTTGCAGGCTTTCAGGATAGGCGCTTAAATATTTCACTGTTTACAGTACTATAAAATTAGGAGCTGCTCACGCCCATATTGTTTGGGCTACAGCCCTAAATCTTGTGTTTTTACCTCCCTCCCAAGGGAAAGGATGGGTTAGGGGCACGCGCAATGCCAAGCTTCAGTTCTGCACTTGCCCCCGCCCTCACTCTTTCCGAAGGGAAGGCAGTAAATCAAACCTCACGACGAAGCGCCGGGAACAAGATGACGTCCCTGATGCTTGGACTGTCGGTCAGTAGCATCATCAGCCGGTCAATGCCCACGCCACAGCCACCTGTGGGGGGCATGCCGTATTCCAGCGCGCGTACAAAGTCGTGGTCATAAAACATGGCTTCGTCGTCGCCGCTGTCTTTGGCTGCGACCTGGGCATTGAAGCGGGCAGCTTGCTCTTGTGCGTCATTCAACTCGCTAAAGCCATTGCCAAACTCGCGGCCGGTGATGTACAGCTCAAACCGCTCAGTGACTTCTGGCCGTGCGTCGTTGGCGCGTGCCAGCGGTGATATTTCAGTCGGGTGCTCCATGATGAAGGTCGGTTGCCACAACTTTTCTTCGACTGTTTCTTCAAAGTACATGACCTGCAGGCTGGCCAGCGTGCGGGTGCTCAAGCGGTCTTTTTGTTCGTTGAACCCGAGTTTTTTCAGCTTTTCAGTCAGCCACACAGCGTCGTCAACACCAGCATCCACTCCAAGTGTTGCATCGGTGTGTTTCAAAATCGCTTCACGAATCGTCAGGCGCTCAAACGGGTGATTTAAATCGACGGGCTTGTCGGCATACCTCAATTGCAGTGAGCCGCAAATCCTTTGCGCCACATCGCGAATCAGCGCCTCGGTAAACGTCATCAGGTCCTGATAATTCCACCATGCAGCATAGAACTCCATCATCGTGAATTCGGGGTTGTGCCGAACGCTGATGCCCTCGTTGCGGTAGCTTCGGTTGATCTCGAACACGCGCTCAAAACCGCCGACGATCAGCCGCTTCAAATACAGCTCTGGCGCAATGCGCAAGAACATTTCCTGGTCGAGTGCGTTGTGGTGCGTCTTGAAAGGTTTGGCATTGGCGCCGCCCGGAATCGGGTGCAGCATCGGCGTTTCAACTTCCAGAAACTCATGCGCCACCATGAATTCACGGATGCCGCTGACTGCTCGGCTGCGGGCCACAAAGCGGGCTCTAGCTGATTCGTCAGTGATCAAGTCCACATAACGCTGGCGGTACTTGACTTCCTGGTCGGCCATGCCGTGGAATTTGTCGGGCAGAGGCCGCAGGCTTTTGGTGACCAGACGAATGGCGGTCGCGTGAATCGACAGCTCGCCGGTTTTGGTTTTGAACAGCGTGCCGCTGGCCCACACAATATCGCCCAAATCCCAATGCTTGAAGCCGTTGTGAACTTCCTCGCCCACGCCGTCGTTATTGATGTAAACCTGAATGCGACCACCCGATGGGCCAAACGACGCGTCTTGCAGCGTGGCAAAGCTGGCTTTTCCCATCACGCGCTTGAGCATCATGCGGCCCGCCACGCTGACGGTAACGGCCAGTGGCTCCAGCTCTTCTTTGGTGTAGCTGTCGTACTGGGCAAACAAGGCCTCGGCCCGGTGCTGAGGCTTGATATCGTTCGGAAAAGCAATGCCCGCAGCGCGCAGGGCGGCCAGTTTGCCCTGCCGTTCAACCATTAGCTGGTTCTCGTCTTGGGGGGCTGGAGATGGCGTTGTTTGGGGGGTCATGAGGCGGTCAGTTGTGCAATAAACCTGTGATTTTAAGTTTTTACTACGTTGCATTTGCAGGCCCGGTTAACTGCGTGAGTTGAAGCCTTGATAATTCACACCATGTATCTGCGCGCTGGTATATTTTCATTCGGTTTATTGCTACTGAGTCGCGTGCTTGGCTTGCTGCGCGAATCTGCTCAAGCCGCTGCCTTTGGCAGCACTGGCATGGGCGATGTGGTCATCGTTATGTTCACGCTTCCAGACTTGTTGGTGGGTATGTTGGTCAGTGGGGCGCTGTCTTATGTGTTGCTGCCGGTTTGGGCAAATCAAAGCCTGAGCACGTTAGCTGCAGGGCAAAAAAAAGTTGCTTACGTCCTGACAGGTGGCGGGCTTGCGTTGGGCGGGCTGGTTTGGCTGTTCAGGCATGCCCTGGTGCAGGCGCTGGCCCCCGGTTTGAGCGCGGAACTCAAAGCACTCAGTGCTGCGTCGCTTGGCTGGAGCGCGTTAGCGCTTCCGCTGGCCATGCTGGCAGCGTTGTGGGTAACCCGGCTGCAACATGAGCGTGACTTTGTCGGCATGTATGCCGGGAATCTGATTGTTAATCTGGCGCTGGTTGGTGGCTTGGTTATAGCAGCTAAAAGCGCTGCGTCTCAGATGCCGGCGTTGACGGTGTTAGGAATATGTTTGACCATTGCCATGGTGGGTAGGCTAACTTGGCTAGCCTGGCGTTTGCCGACTCGCCCTCAGCCTACCGCCGTTGGGCACGCAACTCGTCTGCCAGCTGCCCGAGTGTGGTTGTGGGCGGCGCTGTCGTCAGGCTTGCTGTTGGTGTTCCCCCTGGTGGCGCGCAGTTTGTCGTCCAGCGCAGGGGAGGGCGCTCTGGCCAGTTTTAATTACGCCTGGAAGCTGATTGAACTACCGCTGGTGCTGGCTGTGCAACTGGTAGCCAGCCTGGCGTTTCCGGCGATTACCCGTACTGAGGTGGGCTCAACCGCACGGCATCAGGCTGTTGGCCTGGCGTTTTTAACGGCGTGGGCCTTGGCCTGCGCCGCTGCCTGTGTGGTGGCAACGTTTGCGTTACCCCTCGCTGGTTTGCTGTTTGGCTGGGGCCGCATGAGCGCTGCCAGCCTGGAAATAATTGCGCAGTGGAGCGCCGTTGGCATTTGGTCGCTGCTACCGCAGGCGCTGATGGCGGTGCTGCTGACAGTGATGGCGGCAAATGGGCGCATGCAGGTTGCCGTGTGGGTGATGGTGTCCGGGCTCGTTGCGTTACTAGGTGTTGGTTTGTTAGGCAATTTGAGCAGCACAAACACCGGAACCAACGTCATGTGGTTGCTCAATGCCGTTTTTGCGGGTATGGCCGGTATGCTGATGCTGCTTGAACGCCAAAGCATCGCGGGCAGTTTTTCGACGTTTGCCTGCTTGCCTCCACTTTTGGTTTGTGGGGCGCTGGTGGCGCTCAAGCCGTTTCTGCGTGATTTGAGCCTGTTGTTAAGCATGATGAGCGGCGCTGTCTTTGCGCTGCTTGTGATCATTAGCGCGGTGATGGCCAGTCCCATGCTGCGCAGCTTGCTAAAGGCAAGGCTCAATCCGCTATTGCACGTTGCCTGACCCTAAAATCTTGCTATGACGTCGTCAACCCTTTCCAGCGCAAGTTGCTGTCTTCTTTAAACATGCTAGACCTGCTCATCATTACCAACTGTCTGAGTTTGGCGCAACGCTGCGATGTGCTGCCAGGGGTGCGCTTGTTTGTTGATCTGGAACGCAACGGCAAGGCTGAACGGCAAAAGGGTCACGACACATTTATCACCACCCATCATATTGAGGACGTGGGCCGGGTGAAAGCGGTGTTAAAGCATTCAAAGCTGATGGTGCGCGTCAACCCATTCCAGACCGGCAACCCGACCGCCAGCAAAGCTGAGGTAGATGCGGTGTTGGCGCAAGGTGCTGACATGATCATGTTGCCCATGTTTACTGTTGCTTTAGAGTTGCAGGAATTTGCCAAAATTGTGGCGAAGCGAGTGCCTATCGTGCCGCTGCTTGAAACTGCAGGGGCATTGCAATCGTTAAATGATTGGATTGATACGCCGGGGCTTGAAGAGGTGTTCGTCGGGCTCAATGATTTGCATCTGTCGCTGGGCTGCCGCTTTATGTTTGAGCCGCTGCTGCTGGGGCATGTAGACCGCGTGGCTCGGGCGGCCACAGCGCGCGGCTTGCGCTTTGGTTTTGGCGGCATCGCGCGTATGGACGAAGGCGCGCTGCCCGGGCGCGATGTGCTGGCCGAGCATCTGCGGCTTCAGTCTTCGGCAGTGATTTTGTCGCGCACTTTTATCCGTGCTGACGGCCACGCCACTGAACAGTCTCTGGAGCAAGCGGTTGCGCAATTGCGGGTTACTGAGCAAGAACTGGCGCAACGCAGCCTTGCCAGTATCGAACTGGGCAGGATTCGCACCGCAGATCTGATTGGCAATTTGGCAGCCTTGGCGGGTGCTGCCAAGGCACCGGCGTGAAGCGCCTGACCGACATTGTTGTGAGCTTGCTTGCGCTGGTGTTGCTCAGCCCAGTATTGTTGGTTACCCTGCTAGCGATCTGGATGGACAGTGGGTTGCCCGTTTTTTTTCGCCAAACGCGCGTGGGGCGGGGTGGGCAAGAGTTTGGCATGTTCAAGTTCAGAAGCATGGTGCGGAACGCCGCAACAACAGGCCCGTACTTCACCGAGGCAAACGACGTGCGCATCACGCGGGTGGGCAGGTTCATCAGGCGCACGAGTATTGACGAATTGCCGCAAATCATCAATGTCTTGATCGGCCACATGAGCCTGGTCGGCCCCCGGCCCGATGTGCCAGAACAACGCCGGCTTTACTCGAAAGCCGATTGGGAGCTTCGCTGCGCGGTACGGCCGGGCATTACTGGGCTGGCTCAGGTCAGCGGGCGTTCTGAGATGAGCTGGGAGTTGCGCCTGCAGCAAGACTTGGCCTATGCCAGCCAGGCGTCTTGGTGGTTTGACATTCGAATCATGTGGTGGACGCTGCGCCAGCTGGGCGGCAAGCAGGCAAATTGAGGACTTTGTCACGCTTGCCAAATCGGTTTGGCACACCCGCGCTTTATAATTAAAAGGGTGCACCGCAACAACAAACGACGCGAAAAAAGCTTAAAACAACGTGAACCAACGACTAGACGCCAGCATTTTGGCCAATGCGATTTCTGACTCGCCGGTGGGCTACAACGTTCATACCGCAGCTGATGTGCAAGCCATGCTGCAAGTCATGGGGCTGCAGTCAGTTGAGCAGCTGTTTGAAGACGTGCCTGCACAGGTGCGCCTGCTACGTGAGCTTGACCTGCCCCCAACGCTGAATGAATGGCAACTGATGCGCGACGTTCGCGTGATGGCCGATATGAATGCCAGCACCTTGACGCATGCCAGCTTTTTAGGCGGCGGAGCGTATGAGCACTACATCCCGGCAGTGGTCGATGCCATCGCATCGCGTGGCGAATTTTTAACCGCCTACACACCCTACCAGCCCGAGATGAGCCAAGGTCTGCTACAGGCTTTGTTTGAATTTCAAACTTTGGTGGGCAAACTGCTGGGGCGCGAGTGTGTGAACTGCTCGGTGTATGACGGGGCTACCGCGCTGGCTGAGGCGTGCTGGATGATGTGCTCAGCCACAGGCAAACGCCGCGTGGTGGTGGCGCAAGCTGTTTGGCCTGAATACCAGGAAGTACTGGCGACTTATTTGTTGCCGCGTGGTGTGACGGTGGACTATGTTTTGCAAGACCCGGTGACTGGGCTGGCAGATGTAGCTGCCATGGCTGCCAAGCTGGCGGGCAATGATGTTGCTGGCGTTGTGCTGCAAAGCCCGAATGCATTCGGTGTGATCGAAGATGTGGGTGCTTTGTCTGGCGTCTGCAAACAAAGCGGCGTGCTCTTGAGCGTTTGCGTTAATCCTTTGCTCTGCGGCTGGATTGAAGCGCCGGGTCAATTGGGCGCCGACATTGTGGTGTGCGAAGGCCAGCCTTTGGGTTTGCCGTTGTCTGCTGGCGGCCCGTACATCGGCATCATTGCCTGCGCCAAACCGCTGGAGCGCTACCTGCCCGGCAGGCTGGTGGGGCGTGTGCATGACCTCAATGGTCAACTCGGTTATGCGTTGGTCAAAGAAGACCGCGAACAGCATGTGGCACGTGACAAAGCCACCAGCCATATTTGCTCTAACCAGGCTTTGAACGCCATTCGTGTAGCGGTGTATCTGGCGTGTTTGGGTGAACGCAACTTCATGCAAATTGCTGAGGTGAATGCTGCCAATGCGGTGATGTTGCGCGATTTGTTGATGGCGTTGCCGGGCATCAAGCTGCTGCGCACTGGCGTGCACTTCAATGAATTTGCCATTGAGTTGCCAATCCCTGCCACTGAGTTTTGCGCGCGCATGAAGCGTCTTGGTGTTTTTGCGGGCGTGCCGGTGGCTGAATTGCTGGCAGGGCACCAACGCGGATTGCTGATTGCCGTGAACGAGACCAAAACTATGGCTGACATCAAAGCCTATGCAAAGCACACCAAAGCGTGTGTGGAGTGCGTTTGACATGGCTGCTACCTCGCCTTCCCAAATGATCACCGATCTGCATCGCCCCGGTGCAGCGAGCGATGTTTTTGCATCCTCCGAAATCCATTCGCGCGCTACCAAGCCTTCGTTCGTGCGCATTAGGCAAACCATTGGTTTGCCTGAAGTCAGCGAAGTCGATGTGACTCGCCACTTCACACGTCTGAGCCACGAATCGCACGGTGTTGATAATGGGCCGTACCCGTTGGGCTCTTGCACCATGAAGTACAACCCCAAGCGCAACGACGTACTGGCGCGCTTGCCAGGCTTTGAAAACGCGCACCCTTTGCAAGACACCAACACGCTGGGTGGTGTATGGGAAATGTACGAGCGCCTGCAAACCATGGTGTGCGAAATCACCGGCATGGACGCTTGCTGCCTGGCCCCCGCAGCGGGTGCGCACGGCGAGCTGGCTGGGTTGTTGGTGATACGTGCGCACTTTGCACGCTTGAACAATCGCAGACCCATCGTCATCGTGCCTGATTCTGCGCACGGCACCAACCCGGCGTCAGCCGCCATGGCTGGGTTTGACTGCAGAATTGTTCCATCAGACATGAAGGGTCGGGTTGATCTGGTGGCGCTCAAAAGCATGCTGACACCCGATGTTGCAGCTTTCATGCTGACCAATCCGTCAACGCTCGGTTTGTTTGAAAACCAGATTGTCGAGATTGCCGATGCGGTGCATGCCAATGGCTCGCTGCTGTACTACGACGGTGCCAACCTGAACGCATTGATGGGCATCGTCCGGCCGGGCGACATGGGTTTTGATGTGGTGCACGTCAACGTACATAAAACGTTTTCCACACCGCATGGCGGTGGTGGGCCAGGCGCGGGCCCGGTGGCTGTCAAAGCTGCGCTGGCGGCATATTTGCCCAGCCCTGTAGTGTCTCGCTTGGACGGTATTGCGCAGCCAGATGCAAACCGGCCTTTGTCCATCGGCAAAATGAAAAGCTTTCATGGCCATGTGGGTGTGTTGCTGCGTGCCTATGGCTACCTGCGCACCATGGGCGGGGCGGGTTTGCGGCAAGCATCTACCCATGCGGTGCTGAATGCCAATTACTTGCAGCACCGTTTGAGCCACATGTTGCCGCCTGTATACAACCAGTTTTGCAAACACGAAACTTTGCTGTCAGGTGAAAAGCTCAACACATCGGCCCGGCAATTTGCCAAGCGTTTGATTGATTACGGCATTCACCCGCCCACGCTGGTGGGTGCAGGTTGCGTTTACTTCCCGGGTGACTTGAAGTCTGCCATGTTGATTGAGCCGACTGAGACCGAAACCAAAGCTAGCTTGGACTACCAGGTGGGGATTTATCAAAAGGTGTTTGATGAAGACACCCACAATGAAGCGCTGGTTGAAAGCGCGCCCATCAGCAGAAAAATTGCTCGCATTGATTTAAAGAACTGAAGGACCCGCCATGTGTGGAATAGTCGGCGTGGTCAACGCCAAAAGCGTCACCAAAGACGATGTTTGGAGCATGATCAACACCATCAAATACCGGGGTGTTGACGAGCAGGGTGTGGAGCAATTGGGCCGTGCCGTGCTCGGCCACGCGCGCCTGGCCGTGGTGGACCCTGAAAACGGCATGCAGCCCATGTGCAGCACCGACGGCAAGGTGTGGGTGGTTTTTAACGGCGAGATTTTTAACTTCATTGAACTGCGTGAGCAGCTCAGGGCCAAGGGCTACAAATTCAAGTCGCGCTGCGACACCGAGGTGCTGGTACACCTGTGGATCGAAAAAGGCGAGAAAATGCTGGACGATCTGGTCGGCATGTTTGCGTTTTTCATCTGGGATCAACGTACCGAGACTGGCATGCTGGCGCGCGACCGTCAGGGCATCAAGCCCTGCTTTTATGCTGAATATGACGGCGGCTTGGCTTTTGCAAGCGAAATGAAGGCCATTCTTGCCCTGCCCAAGTTTGAGCGCAAGGTCAATGATGCTGCCCTCGGTCATGTGTTCTCGTTCAATTACTGCCCACCGCCAGAAACCTGTTTTGAAGGCGTTAGCCATTTGCCGCCCGGCACCTTCATGCGTTACGGCAACGGGCGCTTTTCAGAGCCACAACGTTATTGGGAGTGGCCGCTCAGCGGTGAGCGGGTAGACGCTAGCCAAGAAGAGCTGGAGCAAGCCATTGACGAGTCCATCAAGCTGCAAATGCGCTTTGATGTGGATGGCGGTTTGTTTTTAAGCGGTGGTGTTGATTCGTCTGTCATCGCTTCCCGCTTGGTACCGCAGTGGAACCGCCCGCATCTAGATGCGATTGGCCTCAGGATTGAAGACAAAGGCTTTTCTGAATTTACCTACGCCCAGCGTGTGGCGTCGCAATTCAACATCAACCTGAGTGCGCTGGACATCACGCCCGCGAACATTCCTGAAATTGCGCAATCGGTGGTGCGCCATGCCGAGCAGCCGCACGGCGACTTTTCTTTCTTCTTGTTTTACCTGTTGTCACGCCAGGCGCACAAGCAGGGCAAGATTGTCATGTTCACGGGGGACGGGCCTGATGAAGTGATGTTGGGTTTCAGGCACAACGAGCAGTTTTTTGCGGGTATGACACGCGCAAACTTTTCTATGCGCAGCTACTTTGACCTGATCAGTTACACCACTGAAAAAGACCGCCAGCGCATCATGAGCCCGGCGTTTTTACCGCACACCCAGCGCGCCATGGACAAGTTTCTGGACATCGTGCAGCCGTTTGCAGACCTGGAGCCGATGGAGCAGATTGCCGCTTATGAATTGAATTCATTGATGCCCGGCAACAACTCGGTCAAAGGTGACCGTATGGGTGCCTGCTTTTCGATTGAAGGCCGAGCGCCGTTTCTTGATCACCGGGTTAGCGAAATGTTCGCCAGGTTGCCGATCACGTCCAAGTTTAAAAACGGCATTGGCAAGCACTTTTTGAAGGAAGCGGCCACGCGTTACTTTGACCACGACTTCGTATTCCGACCCAAAACCATGCCGACTTTGCCGATTGGCGAGTGGATCAAGGGCCCGTTGTTTCAGTGGGCGCGTGATGTGCTGGCGCTGCCTGACGGTGGCCGGTTTGATCGCAATGAGTTGCAAGTCATGCTGGAAGAGCACCGCAGCGGCTTGCACAACCACACCAAGCAATTGCGTACGCTCTTGATGACCAAACTGTGGCTGCAAGAATTTTTTCCACAATAACAAAAACCGAGGTAAACCGCATGGCTGATTTTGACTATTACCTCGCTCAGTTTGTTGATATTCACGGCAGACCCAAAGCCAAGCTGGTGCCTGCGAAGCACAAAGAGATGATCTTCACCTCGGGTGCTGGTTTTGCTGGTTTTGCCATTGCGGGCATGGGCATGGGGCCGCATGGCGCTGAGTTTATGGCGATTGGCGACAGCGGTGTGATTCGCCCCGTGCCCTGGATGCCAGGTACGGCGGTTGTGACGTGCGACGGCCATGTGAACGGTCAGCCGCATGCGCTGGACTCGCGTGTGATCGCCAAAAAAGCACTGGCAGATTTCCGTGAGGTCACGGGATTGGAATTTTTTTCGGGACTGGAACCTGAATTTTTCCTGCTGCGCAAGGACGAGTCCGGTAGCTACGTCGTTGCAACCGACTCCGAATCGCTCGACAAGCCTTGCTACGATTTTCGACACCTGTCGTCAGTCTCCGCTTTCTTGATGGAGTTACGAGCCGCACTCGACTCGGCAGGTATCGATGTTTACCAGATTGACCACGAAGACGCGAACGGCCAGTTCGAGATGAACTTCACCTACACTGATGGCCTGCGCACGGCGGACAACCTGACCTATTTCAAGATGGCAGCGCAAGCGATTGCCAAAAAGCACGGCATGCTGTGCTCCTTCATGCCCAAACCGTTTGCTGAGCGCTCTGGCAGTGGCCTGCACATGCACATGTCGGCAGGTAAGAAGTTTGGTGACAACGCCTTTGAGGATGCGTCAGACAAGCGCGGCATGAACCTGAGCCTCATGGCTTACCACTTTTTGGGTGGGCTGATGGCACATGCCGCAGGCCTGACGGCCATCGCAGCCCCTTGTGTGAATTCCTATAAGCGATTGGTCTCACGTGGTTCACGGTCAGGTGCTACCTGGGCCCCTGTGAACATTGCTTACGGCAACAATAATCGTACTGCCTTCGTACGAATTCCTGGTGGACGACTAGAGCTTCGGGTGCCTGATGCCTCCAGCAACCCCTATTTGCTGACCGCTGCGATTGTTCACGCAGGTCTGGACGGCATGGCACGCAAGCTCGACCCAGGTCAGCCGTGCAATGAAAACCTGTACCAGTTAAGCCAGACTGAGCTGACCAGCAGGGGCATTGCCCGTTTGCCAGTGTCTTTGCCTGATGCACTTGACGCTTTGCAATCTGATGAGGTGCTGACCGCAGGGCTGGGAGCGGGTTTTGTCAAAGAGTTTTGTGCAATCAAGCATGCTGAATGTGATGAATTGATGCTAAACGTGTCGCCAGCAGAGTTTCGCAGGTATGTTGATTTTTTCTGACGACTTGCTGCATATTGACCATTTGGCATGACTTCATCCGCAACTGTTGACACGAGTCCTTGCATCTTGTTTGTGGTCTACGGCAGTGGCCACATCGCTAAGGTGGCGCCAGTCATCAAGTATCTTCAGGCTCAAGGGATGCGCTGCGAGCTGCTGGCGCTCACTTTAGGCTACAAGCAGGCCGAGCGGCTTGGTTTGGTACCAAAGGGGTATCGCGATTTCATGCACCTCGTTGATTCAAAGCTAGCGCTCGACTGCGGACGGGCTATCGCTGAGGGTAACTCGCATCCAGATGTCGATGCCTATGAAAGCTTGTGTTATTTAGGTGTTAATTACTTGGAATGGGTAGAAGAATTCGGCGCGCAAACAGCAGCACAAAAATATCAGGACGGCGGCAGGCGCAGTTTTTCTCCTGTGAATTTTTTAGGTCGGGTGATCGCTGATGTATCTCCTTCGGTAGTGGTTAGTACAGGGTCGCCCCGGTCGGAGCAAGCGGCTGTTGAAGCAGCTGTGCGGTCTGGTGTACCTTGCTTGACCATGGTGGATTTGTTCGCGCTACCGCATGAAAGCTATGTGCGTTACAAGGTTTTTGCAGACCGCATCACAGTGCTGTCTGATTTTGTCAAAAACAATCTTGTCGATGCTGGTATTGACGCCGCGCGCATTGCGGTAACAGGTTGTCCGGCGTATGAGCCACTGTTTGACATCGCCAACCAAACTGCTGCAACGGTATTACGGACAAGTCTCGGCTGGGAAGGGCTTCAGGTGCTGATGTGGGCGGGTAACCTGGAGGAGCCTGGTGAGGGCGTGACTGAGCATTTTTTGGGTGCCGGCTTGGCTCTGGACGTGGAGCGGCGTTTGCGAACGTGGGTCGCCAGCAGGCCTGACGTTGCACTGTTGATTCGCTATCATCCAAGCCAATATCATTTGTTCCCTGACCTTGGCGCTCAGGACAGGGTGTATCGAAGTAATCCTGTCCAGGACGCTCTGGTAGCTCAATTGCATTTGTCGGACACAGTGGTTGTTCAAAGCAGCACAGTGGGTTTTGAAGCAGCGCTGATTGGTAAAAGAGTGCTCTGCCTGTCTTATTCACCGATGGTGATCAACATGAATTTTGATTACGCCAAGCTTGGTTTGGGTGAGTCCGTCAGTAGTCCTGAAAATCTGCTACGTGTCTTGGATGGTGCACCGTGTGGCGTGACCAACCGCAATGCTTTCCCCCCTGCTGGATCGGCTACAGCACGTGTAGCGCAAGAAATTAAACACCTTATTCGTCAACAGCGTGTCTACCCGGACGCCATGACCGAGATCAACCTATGACTGAAACTAACCGAGCTGGCAGACCTTTTCCCAACCTTCAGTATTGCGTTCGTTGCTGCGTGCCGCAAACCCAGGAGGGCGTGATTTTTGACGAGTTGGGCGTGTGCCAGGCGTGCCAATCGGCAGAACAAAAAATTCATATCGACTGGGCCGAACGTGAACGCGATTTGCGCCGCACCCTGGAAGCCGCCAAAGCCAGTGCGGGCAACAACTACGACTGCATCATTCCCATCAGCGGCGGCAAAGACAGTACGTTTCAGCTGCACGTGCTCACCAAGGTTTACGGCATGAAGCCGCTAGCCGTGACCTTCAGCCATAATTGGTACAGCGAAACGGGTTGGTATAACCTGCAAAACTCTTTAGAGCAGTTCAACGTGGACCACATCATGTTCACGCCGAATCGTAGTCTGATCAACCGTATTGCCAAGCATTCGCTTGAGGGGATTGGCGATTCGTGTTGGCATTGCCATGCTGGTGTGGGCGCGTTTCCTCTTCAGGCAGCTGTGCGCTTTAACATCCCATTGTTGGTGTGGGGCGAGTCCATCGCTGAAAGCTCGGGCCGTGCGTCATACAAAACACCGGTCCGCAAATTCGACCGCGAGTATTTCACCAAGGTGTCGGCCAAGCTGCGGCCTGACCAAATGGTGCGGGACGATTTGTCTGAGCGCGACCTGTACCCGTTTAATGTTCCCACGGCTGAAGAGTGTGAGCGCGTCGGCGTTTACGGCATTCACCTGGGCGACTATATTTTTTGGGATGACGAACGGCAAACCGAGTTCGTACGCGACACCTACGGCTGGCGTGAAACTCAAATTGAAGGCTCGTACAAGCGCTATAAGAGCGCGGAGTGCATCATGCCTGGCGTGCATGACTTTGCCAATTACCTCAAGCGTGGCTATGGCCGGGCGACGTTTCATTCCAGCGTGGATGTGCGGGCTGGCTTGCTAAGCCGTGATGAGGCGTGGGAGTTGATTCGTCAAAACGACGGCGTGCGGCCTGAGGGACTTGACTACTACCTGAAGATCACTGGCATGACTGAGGCGGAGTTTTTCCAGACCATGGAAAAACACCGCCGTGCAGAGCTTAAAAAAACAGTGATTCCGATATACCCTAAGCGTGAACCCAATGAGGAGCGCCTCGTGCCGCATCCTCAGCAATTGATTGAAAAGGTGATGCTGGCTAAGGCGCAGCCCGAGTCTGAAGCTGCGCCAGTTGCCCAAAAAAGCGAGTCGGCGTAATGACTGCTTTTGCCAAGTTGCCAAGCATTCCAACCATGCTTGCCGGTTACCGTGAAGGTACTCTTACGCCAACCGATGTTGCCGTACGCTGCATAGCAGCCGTGGACACGTATGAGTCATCAGTGCATGCTTGGGAATGCTTTGACGGTCAAAAATTAATGGCTCAAGCCCAACAAGCAACCGATCGCCTGCGCGCTGCAGACGAGCCCCGCCCACTTGAAGGCTTGCCGGTAGGTGTTAAGGATATTTTTAACACTGCAGACTTTCCCACGCAGATGGGCAGCTCCCTGTGGCAAGGCTTCACGCCGGGTAACGATGCGCGGGTGCTTTACGACATGAAGCGTCTTGGCGCTATTGTCCCGGGCAAAACTGTTACTGCCGAGTTCGCTGTTCATTCCTTGGGCAAGACTTTGAACCCTCATGCGGCTGACCGTACTCCTGGCACATCGTCAAGCGGGTCCGCAGTTGCGGTAGCAACCGGGATGGTGCCAGTGGCGCTTGGCACCCAAACCGCAGGCTCTATCATCCGTCCAGCCAGCTTTTGTGGCGTCTGGGGTTGTAAACCTTCTTTTGGCTTGGTGCCACGTACCGGCATCCTCAAAACTACCGATAGCCTAGACAGTGTGGGTTTTTTTGTTAACCATGCTGCTGACCTTCTGCCTGTGTTTGATGCGATACGGGTACACGGTAAAAATTTCCCGTTGAGCGATGCTGCCCTGACGGACAGCGCTCGTCAGGCGGCACCTGGAAGGCGGCCATGGCGTGTAGCCGTGGTCAAACCCCATGTTTGGGCGCATGTTCCGGTATATGCCAACATGACTTTTGACACATGGTGCGCCAAGCTGGCCGCTAACCCTCGCTTTGAGCTGGTTGACGCAAGCTTGCCAGCGCGGATGACCGACGCGCACGCCGTCCATGAAACGATCTACAACAAGGCTCTGGCCTACTACTTTAAAGAAGAGTTCAAACGCGCTGAGTTGATATCTCCCGTCATGAACAGGTTGATCAGTGCGGGACAAATGGTGACCGTCTCCGAGTATGAAACGGCGCTTGATGAGCAGGTTGGGCTATCTCGGTTGATGGATAAATTTTTTACGGGTGATAACAACGCCTCTACAGGCGATGCTGGCTTTGATGTGATGCTGACATTAAGCACCGCAGCCGAGGCGCCGCTACGAGCGATTGAAGAAGCGCCTGACTCAGCGTTAATGTGGACCTTGACGCACTTGCCTGCAGTCAGCGCGCCAGTTTTCTCGTCGCCAGAGGGCTTGCCTTATGGCTTGCAGTTGGTGGCTCGCCGCTACAGCGACCCGTTGCTGTTCTGCTTTATTGCCGAGTTAGAGCAAATGGAACTGCTCACGACCACAAATTAGCAGGTTAAAGATCGCGTAGATGCAAAATGCCAGGATGCGGCAAGCGGCACTTAGGCGCTTGAGGTGGCAATGTAGACAACACCTTTCTTCCTGCGGCTAGTGCAACCACCATGGCGGCGGTTTCGCAACCGGCCACCCATTCTGCGCGACCAATCGCCTCACTTAGGCTTGAAGAGTTGTCCATAGTGATATTGAGTTCAGCATTTTTTGTTAGCCAAGCCGTGTATTTATTTGCTCCATCTGAAGGGTGCGGACGCAGCCGAATTTGCAAAGTCTGCTTTGTCTCGATTTTGCGTAAGTTCTTTATGAAGTAATTCAACGCCTCAAACTCTCCAGGCTGGGTGCAACCTGGCCAGATAAAGCGTAACGGCTCGAGCACATACAAAAGCTGATCGGTTGTTAACCCAGACAACGGCGGGATATTTTGTACTTGCTTGTTGAGATATCGATTGGGTAGAAGCCGGATAGCTTGGCCGCCAAAGGTTGTTGATGCAATTTCAAACGCATACTCGTCTGTCACCCACACCTCATCAGGCAGCAACCGCATACCGTGCCGCTCAAAGCGTGCAGCGTAATTTACCCAGTGGTCAATCATGGCGACACTGAACAAGCCTGCGGCCTTGGCGCGTTGGCGGGCTTCATGTTCAATGTCGCTAGCCCAGCCTGTACCTGTGAGGACTGATCTGGCGGTCAGCAGAGCGGTATCCAGCGCGACCAGAGCAGATAGGGTACACCCGCTTGCTACCCAAAGTTTGGCCGCTGGCCCTTGCATCACGGGTAAAAATGGGACCTCTGGTGCAGACTGAATTTCCGCCAAGATGATATTTGCAGCTCCAGCGTCATGGCACACCACGGCAACTGGCTGCGGCAGCAATTTGTAGTCAGGCACCGGAAAACTTTGCAAAATACAGCATGTCGTAAGGCACGCCTTCAACCAGTTCTTGCTGTTTGCGCTGGCCATCAGGTGCCATGCCGGATTTGGCTAACAGGCGCAACATGGGCCCGTTGCATTCCAGGGTGCCGGCAGTGATTTTGCGTATGTGGGGTTGATTCAATAAATGATTCGCCAGCGTAGACCACGCATCTAATCCAAAACCTTGTCCCCAGGCAGATCGATCGCCAATCAAAATCCCTATGTCGGCAGTGCCATGCGCGAGTGACGTGTAAGCTGTCATGGTGCCAATCATGCGGCCTGATGCACCACTACGCACTGCGTAAAAGGCGTTAGAGTTGTGCTCGAAGCTGTCAAGATAACGCTGGCTGCTTTGCTGGTCATGGCGTAAAAAGCGTTGGTTGCTAAAACGCATGGTCACGGGATCGTTCAACCAGCCGATGTAGGTGTCGTTGATGTCAGCAGCCGTGAATTTCTGCAGGGTCACTTTGTGGCCAGAAATCGTGGTCATGAGTTATATAGAGAATTTGTGGCAAAAACTCAGTAGGTTAAGTTTCAGACCGCAGCTCGCAGGGGATCCAAGTTAGCCCAAACTTTCTTGAACGCACTGACCACTAGTGCAACATCGGTAGTGGAGTAGTCGTTCAGACAAATGTTCAGGCTCATGAAGGTTTCTGCATGCAGGTGTTCGGCGACAGGACAGATGCCCTTTTCGTAAGTCACATTGCGCCCGCAGTAAGGTGAAGTCCACGGAAAGCCTTTCGTACCGTAGGCAATACGCTGTTGAAACACAGGGTAAAGGTGTACGTTCTGGTAGCCGCTGCCAACTCCTGGAACGCCTTCTGCTCGCAGTGCAGCAACGATTTTCTCCCTCGATAAGCCCAATGCTGTCGTGTCTAGTGTCAGACCATAAATATAGTAAACATGGGTACAGCCGTCGCTGACTTTTGGCGTGGCTAAACCTAAAAGTGCACCGAGTCCAGCGTTGAACTCAGCCGCGACGCGCTGACGGCTTAGGATGTTCGGTGCTAGCTTTTTGAGCTGCTCTGTGGCAATGGCTGCCTCGATTTCGCCCATCCGAAAGTTGGAGCCGACCATATTGCAGAGAACTTGCGGGTCGTTGCTATCGACGACGGCTTCAGCATGGTTGCGAATCATTTGCAGCCGCGCCGCATAGTCATCGTTGTCGGTCACCAGAATTCCGCCTTCTCCGCAGTGGATGTGCTTGTGATAATTCAGGCTAAAGCCGCCGATATCCGCCAGCGTACCAGTGGAGTCCCCGAAGTACTTGGCGCCTGGTGCTTGAGCCGTGTCGCCCAACAGTTTTAAGTTGTGTCGGGTCGCGATGTCGCGTAGCGCGCGCATGTTGCTTGACTGACCAAAAATATCGACCGCAATAATGGCTTTGGTTCTGGGACTGATGCACTTTTCAACGCTAGATGGATCGATATTGAAACTGACGGGATCAATGTCGGCAAACACCGGTATGCCGTTCCACTGCAAAATCGCGGTCGCCGTGGCCACCATCGTCCAAGGGGTGGTAATCACCTCATCACCAGGCTCCAGGCCAATAGCGCCGACCGATGCGGTCAATCCGGAAGTCCATGAGTTGACAGCGACAGCATGTTTCACGCCAAAGTATTTCGCCGCAGCAGCTTCGAAAGCTCTTACTCTGGGCCCGCCCATAAACCCTTCGCCACGCGCGCCGATGTAACCTGACAGTACGCCGCTACGCATCACGTCGGTTACGGCGACAATTTCTTCGTCACCAATGGTGTTGAAAGGCTTGAATCCCACTTGAATAGCGGGTGTACCGCCCAGTAAGGCGAGGGTTGTGTTGGTCATGGGTCGGCTTGCCTTTTAGTTGGAATCAAACGCTTTGAAACGTAGTTGTTTTAGAGCCGTAAACTGAGCTGAATTTTATCGTGCGGAAGGTTGAGTCGATTGATGAAGCATTTGCTGGCAGACCAGTTGCGCTCGTAATGCGCTTTCACCGTCGCTGGCCAGGGCATCGCCATCGGTTACCGCACGATAAATATTTTCAACCGCGTTGGCCATCGTCTGAAAGTAGCTCCCTGCAGTGAATTGGCTCTGAGACAGTTCGTGATAGCCTGAAAACTGCTGGCTTGGGGCGGCTAACCGTGTTCGCCAAGTTAACCCGCCATCTTCCATCGCGATGACGCCGCGCTGGGTCACAAATTGCATCTCAAAAAGTGAATAATCGCCGGCGTGACCACAGCTGAGGGTGATGTGTACGCCGTGTTCGTTAACCAAAACTGCGGGCACGCTGGGGTCTGAAGTTGAGTAGTCGAAACAAGGTTCTCCACAGTCAATCACCGCCAGTGGCCCCATGAGATCTTGCAACAGGTCGATCATGTGGCTACCATTGTTCAACACGCCTTTGTTGTACTGCCCCATGACCGTGCGAATCTGACCCCACTGGCCGGTTTTTAGTTGGTCCCGCAATTGCCTGACATTCGGATCCCAGCGGCGATTGTGATTCACCGCCAATTTCACACCCTGATCATTGCAACGTTGCACCAGGTCTTGAGCTCGCGTTAAGTCATTGCAAATCGGTTTCTCACAAAAAATTAACTTTGGTGAAAGCCGCAATGCTTGCACTACATGTTCGTAGTGCAATTGCGTGGGTGAGCAAACGCTGATGACATCAAACTGTGATGAACTGCCGGCATCGACAGTTGCCGCAGAAAGCTGCTCTACCGACTCGTAGCCTTTGGGAATGCCCCAGCGTGCCATAAACACCACACGTTTATCGGCGTCAGGTTCAACGCAAGTTTGTATTGAAAACTGACCTTGCGCGGCGTAAGCGCCTGCATGGGTTCGAGGCATTGCGCCTGCTTTGATGTCGGCATCAAAACCTCCGGCGATGTTGCCGCAACCAATCACAAGTACTTTGAGCATGGACGATGACAATCAATAGATGTGAGGCTTGCTCAAATTGCCAACCACAACGCCCGAAAAATCTTGAGGTTGGCTGTTAACTTTCGACCAAACCGTGGTTGCCCTACACGTTCGCCAACCAGAAAAGGGATGCTCGCCATGTTGCAGCCGCGGCGCGCACCAAAAAGCATTAGTTCCGTGCCGATTGAGCCTTGCAGGTCGAAGTGTCCCAAGGCTTTGTACAGTTCCGTTCGGTAAGCCTTCATTCCGCAAAGGGGGTCAGCAATACCAAAGCGCCATTGGGTGTAAAACGCAAACACATGTTCTGCCAGGCGCGGGCGCTGGTCCCGAACCCCCAGCACCATATCGGCACCACTGTGCAGGCTGTCGATGAATTTTTGCAACAACTCTGGGTTATGTTGCCCGTCGGCATCGAGCGTGATAATCGCGTTACAGCCGCTGCTCGTCGCTGTTTGAAAACCTGTGTTGATCGCGGCGTCGTATCCCTGGTTGACAGCGTGGCTGATCACTACCGCTCCCGCTGCCCGAGCCGTCAAGGCAGTAGCGTCGGTCGAGCCATCATCCACAACAACGCAGGTACCGTATTGGATAGTTCTGACCACGACATCTCCAATGGTGGCAGCCTCATTAAATGCTGGGATGACCAGCGCTATTCGAAGTCGGTCCATTGCAAATGCTCTCCTGCAGGTACGTCGCGCCTGAGTGTCTTACCCGCTACCTCAGCCAGCTGGTAAGGGGCGATGGCACCGGGTGGGCAGGGCCGCAAAACTTCCAGTTGGCTTTCCAATACGATGCACCCAGCGGCAAGCGCCGTTTTGGCCCTTATCGCGCGCCGCTGGACGATGACAGTTTGCGATTCATTGAACTCCACCACTTTCACGCCAGTACCCAATGCATTTTCCAGCTCGCGGGTTGCTTGCACCATTGCTTTCCAGCTGCCGCTGTCCATTGAAAATTTATGGTCTGGCCCTTCGCGCGTGGTGTCTTCGGTGAAGTGTTTTTCAACCATGCATGCACCTAAGGCTACCGCACCCAGCACCGTCGTGTGTCCTGGTGTGTGGTCGGAAAGGCCCAACACCAAATCGGGGTACATTGATCGGTACGTGTTCAGTACGTTTAATTGAATGTATTGAAAGTTCTCCAGGCTAGCGGTGTAGTTCGTGTTGCATTGCATCAGGCACAGTTGCCTGTTGATGCGACCCGCAGCGGTCACAGCACGGTGTACTTCATCCAGGGTCGATGCACCGCTGGCCAAAATATACGGTTTGCCTTTGCCAGCGATGTACTCAACCATAGCAGTCCAGGTGATGTCACCTGAACCAATCTTGTAGGCTGGGACAAACGGGTCAATGTGATCAACCAGCGACATAGAGTAGGGGCTTGTAAAAAAAGCAACGCCTGCCTTGTCACAGGTTTCTTTCAATGTTTGAGTCCAATCGAGGCTCACGCTGGCGTCTTGGTAAACCTCAAATACTGGTTTTTTCCAGGTTGATTGGTGTGACTTTTCTCCGCTCAACGCACGAAAGCCACGGTCACTGACGATTGTGTCAGCCGTGAAATGCTGGAACTTTGCAGCATCTGCGCCCGCTTCAGCGCACCGGTAAATTAACTCTTTTGCCCGACCCAAGTCACCATCATGGTTGGCTGCGATATCGGCAATGAAATAGGTTGGGCAACCACGGCCTATCAGCTTGTCACCTATTTTTAAATGTGGCTCAAAGTTGGGCACGATACTCCTTTGCTGCGCATTCAATTTCAGCTATCAAGCTGGGTAGTTGTATTTGAAATGTGGTTTCAAAAAGACCAGAATCCATACCCATGTTTTTCGGCCTCCATGCCTTTAGCAAGCCAGAGTCTTGCGCGCTTACCCGGTTGAAGTGCCCGCTGGGCATCGCTAGCGCTTGGGCGAAGGCGAACGCGAAATCTGCTTTACTCATGGCACCGTGAGAGCCTACATTGAAGATGCCAGTGTGTTTAAAGTTGGCTGCTTGATGAATAAAGCCGCATAACGTGGTCATGTTTAGCGGGCTGAAATACATGTCATCGAAAACCTGTACCGGCCTTTGCTCTGTCAACGCGGACAACAGCCAGTCGGTCAAACTTCTGCGATGGGCATGTTGGCTGACCCCAAAAAAATTGGTACGAAGAACACAGGCACCGCCTTGAAGTGCCGCCAGTTCCCCTGCGTATTTTGTGATGGCGTAGCAATTGCCCGGGGAGGCTGCGTCTTCAACGCTAGGGGTGGGGTTGTCATAGACTTGATCGGTCGACAGGTGTACCAAATGTGCGTCTATGACACGACTGGCATGTGCGATATTTTCAACGCTTTGAACATTAGCCTGCCACGCTTGTTTAGGATGCGACTCGCAACGTTCTACGTCTGTCAAACCGACGAGGTTGATCACCACATCGGGGCTTACTGTACGCATCGCCTCAAGCGTGGATGCCTTCCTGCTTGAATCGATCTCGATTCCGTTGGCGCTGCTGCGGCTTGCTGCCACTGCCACATGACCCTGTCCGGCCAGGTAGGGCATCAACCGAGAGCCCAACATGCCGCTGGCGCCAAATACGAGGACTTTCATTCTTGTGGTTGCATGGCTTTGAAAAGCAATTCCGCCCGACGCCAATCATCTTCGTTGTCGATGTCCACCACCCGCCAATGCGGAATCGGCATCCCCAAACCAGCCGTATGCATCTTTTTATGAGCCAGCCAAGCGGATGCCTTGCCCCAATAGAAAAGGCCTGCATCGTGAAAGCTTTTTTCAAGATCTTGGGTCCGTGCCATCTCATACTGTGGGCTGTAAAGTGACATCTGTCCAATTTCTGACCGGCGCATGGCGCGCTGTACTGGGTGAGCGTACTCAGTGACCGGGTACACAAAATCGGCATCCTTGACAAGTGCCATATTTAGAGCTGCCGCAATATCTTTAATATCAAGGAGTGGGACGCAGGGGTAAATGCAGCAGGCGTAAGTTACGTCCCAGCCCAACTCATTGCACGACTGAACGGCATGGGCAACAACTGGTACGGTTGGCGTCAAATCATCGGCTAAATCAAGGGGTCGTATAAACGGTATGTCTGCTCCAGCTTGTCTGGCAATATTTGCGATTTCAATGTCATCTGTTGAAACTACCACATGGTCAAACAAGCCACTGTCAAGCGTTAAATGAATTGTGCGTGCAATCATTGGCACACCAAAAAACGACTTTGCGTTTTTGCGCGGAATTCGTTTGCTTCCACCGCGTGCTGGAATGATTGCTATTTTCATACGTATCAATGTGCTAAATAATCTGCTTGGCGATGAGTGCGCGCAGTTGTTCAACACTTAAGAAGTCTGGATTGCTGCCACTGTTGTACGCAAAGCCTTGCTTTGCAGGTTTTGCGTTCATGACTGAGCAATATTGTTGTGTAGAGAAGGCGGAAGTTACCGGCAATATCGCATAGTATTTACCCAAATCCACGGTATTGGCACTGTCACTTTCTGTGATCATTTCCTCATGTATTTTTTCCCCTGGTCGAATTCCCACAATTCGTTGTTCGCAGGTAGCATCGATGGCAGAAGCCACATCTGTGATGCGATACGAAGGAATTTTGGGCACCATGATCTCGCCTCCAAGTGCGTTTTCAAGGCTCCACAAGGCCATCTCGACGCCGTCTTCAATGGCAATATTAAAACGGGTCATAGCCGGATCAGTGATCGGAAAAAATCCGTGTTTTTGGTTTTCCAGAAAAAACGGAATCACTGAACCCCGGCTGCCCATCACATTGCCATAACGTACCACTGAAAAACGGATGTCGCGATCGCCCCGAATGTTGTTGGCTGCAATAAACAACTTGTCTGAGCAAAGCTTGGTTGCACCATACAAGTTGATGGGGGCAGCTGCTTTGTCTGTTGACAATGCCACGACCCGACTGACATTGGAATCGAGACAAGCTTCTACTACGTTTTGTGCGCCTAAAACATTGGTCTTAATGTACTCAAACGGGTTGTATTCAGCAGCAGGAACCTGCTTGAGTGCCGCTGCATGCACTACAACGTCAATGCCTTCAAAAGCCCGGCGCAGCCTGGGCAAATCACGCACATCGCCCAAAAAATAGCGCATGCAAGGTGCAGAAAATTTTTTGGCCATTTCATATTGCTTTAGCTCATCCCGGGAAAAAACCACAATCCGGGACGGCTGATAGCGGGCAAGCAGCATTTCAACAAATTTATGACCAAAGGAGCCTGTACCGCCAGTGATCAAAATAGATTTTTTATTCAGCATATAAAGATAAATAACAATGGGTGTGACAGGCTAAAGATTAAATTCAACTAATTTTCGCTTGCTGTGGAACTGCTTGCAAGCATTATAGAAAGGGCTTACATCAGGTTTTCACGGCCAGCTAATCGCTTGAAACACATTTTTTGGAACGTGTTTTCCAAAGGCGCATGTGACAATAAGACCCACTCCCACTATTTGATTTCTAAAACAATATTTCTCATGAATTTGCGCAAAGAAATCATGCCCTTTTGGTTAGTTGACCTTGCACTGGTCTGCCTGGCCTGGTGGGCATCATTCTGGCTTCGGTTCAACTTTGAAATCCCTTCAGAATTTGAAGCACTGGCGCTGGCCAGCGCTCGCTGGATGTTGCCCAGTTTTGTCGTGGGGCTGGCAGTTGCCAGGGTTTACCGGCAGGTATGGCGTTACATTGGCTTGCCTGAGCTGCGCCAGCTTGGCTGGGGTGTGCTGGTTGCCGGGGTGCTGTCGGCGACTGTAATCCTGATGCTGCGCGTGCCGTTTTTCCCACGATCGGTGCTGATGATTCATCCCTTACTGGTGCTGGTGTTGCTGGGTGCTGCACGCGCCGGCTGGCGTACATTCAACGAGCACTCTGCTCCCGGTGACACTTCCAGGCCATTGTTGATTGTTGGTTCGCTCAAAGATGCGGCTGATGCCATGCGCGCTCTGAAGGGTTCATCACAATGGCACTGCGTAGGCATTGCATCGCCAATTTTTGCAGAGCAGGGCACTTACTTGAACCAGATTCCTGTCCTTGGCCTGCCCAGTGCTGTTGTAGAAATTTCACGATCAACCGGTGCTAAAACCGCACTCGTAGCCAGTCCGCCAGGCTCAGACGACCGCCGGGATGTGTTGCTTCAGTCCACTCAGGCTGGGCTGACACTGCTCACCATGCCCCGCCCTGATGAGTGGCTGCGCAATGACGGGAGCAGTCCGCGCAAGATTGAACTGGAAGACTTGCTGGGCAGGCAAGCTGTGGAATTGAACGAGCATGGTTTGGCCTCGCTCTTTTCTGGAAAAACGGTTTTTGTGTCAGGCGCGGGTGGCTCGATTGGTTCAGAGCTGTGCCGTCAGATTGCCCGACTGGGCGTAGCGCGGCTGGTGTGCGTTGATTCGTCCGAAATTGCGGTCTACAAGCTTGAGCAGGAACTGCAAGAAGCCCATCCGCAAATGCAGGGGCTTTACTACACGGCCAATGTGCGTGAAATGGAAAGGCTCCGCGCAATTGCCCTGCAGCACAAACCATCGGTTTTCTTTCACGCGGCGGCCTACAAGCACGTGCCGCTGATGGAGTCACACAATGAAATTGAAGCTGTTCGCACCAATATTCTGGGTACCCTGCACGCCGCGCGCATCGCTGGAGAGTGCGGCGCGCAAAAGTTCGTGTTGATATCTACTGACAAGGCCGTCAACCCCACCAACATCATGGGCGCAACCAAGCGGATGGCGGAGCTGGTCGTGCAAAGCGTGGCGATAGAGCATCCGGCTACGGCGTACGTGTCGGTGCGTTTTGGCAATGTGCTGGGCTCCAGTGGCTCAGTGGTGCCACTTTTTAGCGAGCAAATTGCCAAGGGCGGGCCTATCACAGTGACGCACCCTGACATCGTTCGCTACTTCATGACGATTCCCGAAGCCGCCCGCCTCGTACTTCAAGCTGGACTGATGGGCAGCACAGGGCAAATTTATGTGCTGGACATGGGCGAACCAATGAAAATTGCCGATCTGGCGCGCATGATGCTGCGGCTGTCTGGCAAAACCGAGCAGGAGATTCCCTTGTCGTTTACCGGACTTCGCCCGGGTGAAAAGTTGTATGAAGAACTGTTGGCTGACGATGAAACAACCGAGCCAACCCAGCACCCGAAATTGCGCGTAGCTAAAACGTCGGGCCAACAAGCTGTGAAAATCAGCGATGTAACCCAGTGGATTGACGATGCAGGGCCAGCGCCAGGCAGCCGTGATGTACGGGCATGGCTAAGTGGTCATGTGCCTGAGTACACAGCGCAAAACTGACGAGGTAACTAAATTGCGATTCCGGTACGTTCCAGAATATCGCTGACCAACTCCAGCCGAACCAGAGGGTTGTCCAGCTCCATCAGTCGCTGCTTTAATTCAAGCGGAAGGGGCAGCAACTCACACCAGCGATTTGCCACCCAACCGCAATCGTCAAGCTGGTAGGGTGACAGCAATGGCATTTGTTCATCAGCAATATTGCGCTGCTGAAGACTTTTGATCAATTTTCCAAGTGCATCGGCACAGGGTTTCAAGTCGTCAGGCACTGCAACTTTCATGTCCCCGTCGATTCGCTCGACATCAGCAATCCACAAGCCATGCTTGAGCTGATCACGGGAGCTGACTTTGAAACGCTGGGCGCCAACACAGCGAATCACCATCAATCCGGCTTGCGGGACTGAAAACTCGGTGATGGTGGCCAGCGTGCCTGTGGCACAAAAATCTTCGCGTGCAAAAGTATCTCCCGACAGTTTGTCCATGACTTTTGCCGGTTCTGCCCTACGCACTTCTGAGCCAACGGTCAGCGCCACTACGCCAAATGGCGCGCCGTTTTTATGGCATTTGCCAATCATGTCCAGATAACGCACCTCAAAAATCCGGAGCGATAACAAACCGCCGGGATAAAGCACGCTGCCCAGTGGAAACAACGGAAGACTGATCAATTTAAGTGCATCGGACATAAATAATGGTAAATATAAGTCAAAAGCCAATTAAAACGGGCGCCAGGAGCTACGTTATCAGGAGCAAGTCCGACATTTCAATTCGAAAACATCAGCTTGTGGCGAACTAAATTCTAAATATTTGACAAGGCTAAACAAGGCAGCAAACAGACAACAAGCAGCAACAGTCCTGACGGTATCAGCTTTGTGACTTGCAGGCTGTCTGCGGTGTTTATGGGGGCACTGCATACAATACCTGCAGGAGCACGCAATGAGTATTAAAAGCGACAAATGGATACGCCATATGGCGAAAACAACTGGCATGATTGAGCCGTTTGAGCCGGGGCAGATCCGGCAGGCGGACGGCAGGAAAATCATCAGTTACGGTACGTCCAGCTACGGGTATGACATTCGTTGTGCGCCAGAATTCAAAGTATTTACCAACATTCACAGCACAGTTGTCGACCCTAAAAATTTTGACGAAAAAAGCTTTGTCGATTTCCAGGGTGACAGCTGCATCATTCCCCCCAACAGCTTTGCCCTGGCCCGAACGATGGAGTACTTTCGCATCCCCCGAAACGTCTTGACCATCTGTTTGGGTAAAAGCACATATGCCCGGTGCGGCATCATTGTCAATGTCACACCTTTTGAGCCAGAGTGGGAGGGCTATGTCACTCTGGAGTTTTCAAACACCACACCTCTTCCAGCTAAAATTTATGCAGGTGAGGGATGCGCGCAAGTCCTCTTTTTCGAAAGCGACAAGGACGATGTTTGCGAAGTGTCATACAAGGACCGGGGCGGCAAATATCAGGGGCAGGTGGGTGTTACCTTGCCTAAAGCATAGTTCAGGGAAACATCATGGAAGGCAACCTATGCAAGAAGATTCGCGCTGCTGCGGTACAGGCACCTGCTTGATCAATGCAGAAGGCGTCTGCTGGTGCGGTCAACGCTGGAATGGCGTTGAATTGTGCTTTGTAGACCTTGAGAATCCTGCAAACATTACTGAGGCTGGTTCAACAACACAATCGCCGCTGCCGGATGGCGAGCGATCAGTCTAAGTATTGGGTAAAACCGGTTGTGCTGGAGATGCCAGGAGTCTAGCGGCGGCTGGTAATGCTGAAAACGCCAGTTCAGTGAATTTTGATTACAACTGTATTGGCTGCATTCCGAATATATTTTTACCAGCTGATGATTAGCATTGAAAAAATGCATTCAACACCTGGAGAAATGAATCGTGTCTTCCGACCCTCTGCGACCGGTAGAAAAACTTCCTGCCAAAAAAATGTTTTTAATTGCCGCAGGGTTGGTAATTGTTTGCCAGCTGATTGCAATGGTGCTGGTAGCGCGTGACCAGGTCCAAAAAGCCCAGCATCGACAAACCAGCAGGGCCAATTTCCAAACTGCAGTAGCGGCATGCATTGAAAACAGTTACGGCGCGGCGTTAAAAAAATGTGCCAGTCTGGTAAACGGTGAACCTGTGCAACCAGGCACTTCAAAAATATCAGTTTTTGGTGAAACAGGTTTGCCAGAAGCTGTTTTTGCCAACGTGCTGAATACAAATTAAATCAATGTCAGGGTTGGCATTCAAGCGTTAGTATCAAGGCCATGACGTGGCTTTTAAAACTCAAAAAAATTTACCAGCCTAGCAATCCATTATTCTGGTTGATGCTGGTGCTTAACACTTTGTCTTATGCCTTGTCATGGATCGTGCAAAACCGGGCACTCAATGCAGCAGGGATGGTGCTTGCTGGCGGTTTTGCATTGGTCAATGCGATTTTGGGCACATGGCTGATGTGGCGATTGATGCATTCAGATAAAAGTTCAGTGCAAGGAAGCTAGCTCAATTCAAGCTTCCGGCGCCCAGCAACACATCTGTCTTGGTGAATAAAGCACACGCGATAGCCGCGCGCAGCCCCTGAACAATTTTTTCAATAGGCATATTTGGGAATCCTTGATCAGGCAGGTAGGGGACATGCATGAATCCCCCGCGTGCATGACGAAATTTGCGATTCGTTTTCAGCATGTGCATCAGGCTGTAAAAAACATGGTTGCAAACAAATGTGCCGGCAGTTTGAGAAATTTCCGCTGCCAAACCGGCAAGGGTTATGGCTTGCAACATGGCCTTGATGGGCAAGGTGCTGAAATAAGCGGCCGGGCCGGTTTGGATGATGGGCAAATCAATGGGCTGGGTGCCCGCATTGTCGGCAATGCGCGCGTCTTGTATGTTGATGGCAACACGCTCCAGTGAAAGTCCTCCTCTGCCCCCTGCCAAACCCAGGCAAAGTACCAGTACCGGACGATGCTGCTGCAACAGGGCTGTCAATTGCTTGGAAGATGTTTTGAATACTGTGGGTAGCTGGGCTGCCAACACACAGTGCCCCTCAATGATTTGCCCATCCAGTGCCTGAGCAGCCAACCAGCTTGGGTTAAGGGCGTCCCCACCAAAGGCGTCAAAACCTGTCAAAAGTACAAGAGGCAAGGTGTTTTGAGAGTCAGGCAACATCAAACCCAAAAGTTAAAGAAAGTGATTGCCCCAAACGTATTCAACGCATTCAACGCGTTTAACGCATTAAGCGAATTTGAAGCACTTTAGTTTTTTACCACCGCCCCTGTTTTGCTGTCAAATTTCAGTGTTCTCACCTGGCCGTTTTGCCCGGGAAACCCATCAAAAACGGCGCGGACCAAAAATGGCACCAGCGTGGCCAGATCTTCGTTGTCACCTTCATACAAGGCACGTGACTCAAACACAGCGCGGGCCCTGCCAGGTGCATTGCCCTGGGAATCCAGCAGCCGCAAGCGCAAATTGCTCACCTGCACTGTGCGTGTCACAGTACGGTCACCCGCATACCGCTGGCCAAACGGGTCTGGCACCCAAAAGCCGCCAAACACGTTGCCTGCTGCATCCCGATACGGTGGGCGATAAATGTAATTATCCCGATAAACGGCTTCGCGAAATTGTTTGTTGCGTGTGCCATTGCCAGTCACAACGTCCACCTGTATGCGGCCTGTCTGGCCAGATACAGCACGCTTGAAACCCAGCTTTTCCAATTCGGCCTGGACTCTGGATTCATACGCTTGCTGCTCCAGATCATTCAAGGCATCTACTGGCCTGATGAAACTGAAAGTGGCGCCGGCAGTGTCTGCGGGCCACTGGTTAAAACTCGTGACTTTGGCAGTTATGGGGCTGGCACAGGCAGTCAAAAGCAGAGCAGCTGTCATTGCTGCAGCGTACAAACCCGCATGAATAAATGGCTTGTTCTTGAATTTCATCATGGATTGAGTCATCTTAAACAGCATTTGTTCCGCATGGCTGTTCCAGTCAAGTAAAGTCCGTTGTACAGATGACAACATGGACTCGTCGAGTGGCAGACGAGCAAAAATTTTTTGGCAATTTCCGAAGGGGTAAGTATGAAGTGGGAAGGCAACCGAGAATCCAACAATGTTGAAGACCGCCGCGACGACCCGGGCGGTGGGGGCACAGGAAGTTCAGGCGGGCTGCTGGGTGGCCGCAGCATTGGCATTGGCACCATTGTTGTCGCGCTGCTGGGTGGGTGGATTTTTAACATCAACCCCATGACGATTTTAAGTTTGCTCAGCGGTGGCGCGCCGCCTGCGCAGATTCAGCAGCAACCAACCGGGCAACGTGCACCTGTCCCGCATTCTCCAGCGGATGATCGAATGGCCAAATTTGTGCGCACGGTGCTGGCTGATACTGAAGACGTCTGGAAAGACGTGTTTGCCAAGGGCGGTGCAACTTACAAGGAGCCCCGGCTGGTGATGTACCGGGGCCAGACAGGCACCGGCGGTTGTGGTGCAGGCCAGTCAGCGATGGGACCGTTTTACTGCCCGTCAGATCAAAAGGTTTACATCGACCTGGCGTTTTATGAAACCTTGACCAAGCGCCTGGGCGCCCCCGGTGAGTTTGCACAGGCCTATGTCATTGCCCATGAGGTGGGTCACCATGTGCAAAATCTGCTCGGCATCAGCGCCAAGGTGGACGAGATGCGCGGCCGGGTCAGCAAGGCGGAATACAACGCCTTGAGCGTCAAGCTTGAACTGCAGGCTGATTGCTTTGCCGGTGTATGGGCTTTCAATGCCAACAACTCCCGGCAGATTCTGGAAGGTGGTGATATTGCTGCGGCCATGAATGCGGCCGCCAAAATTGGCGACGATGCGCTGCAGCGCTCAGCGGGCGGCGCGGTTGTGCCCGAAAGCTTCACACATGGCAGCAGCGCCCAAAGGCAAAAATGGTTTGAAACCGGGCTAAAAACAGGCAGCGTCAAGGCCTGTGACACTTTCAGTGCCCGAAATCTGTGATTTTAATAAACAAATGAGGCTGTAGCGCCCATATAACGGGCGCTTGCAGCTACTAAAAGCATAGTACACATGGTCTGGCTTGCCGAATGGGCAGATATGAGCCCAATACCTGCCGTCATATCTTCGGCCAGCAACACCGCAAATATCGTGTGATGCGACAATGCTTCGCTAAATGACCTCAAACTTTTCTAACCTTTCGCTTGCTCCACAGCTGGCCAAAGCCGTCACCGAGATGGGCTACGAAACCATGACACCCATTCAGGAACAGGCGATTCCAGTCGTTCTTCAGGGCCGCGATGTGATGGGCGCAGCGCAAACAGGTACCGGCAAAACAGCAGCTTTTGCGCTGCCTTTGCTGCAGCGCATGATGAAGCATGAAAACGCCTCAACCTCCCCGGCGCGGCACCCGGTGCGTGCGCTTGTCCTGTTACCTACCCGTGAGCTGGCAGTCCAGGTAGCCGAACAGGTCGAGTTGTATGCCAAATACACCAACCTGCGCAGCGCAGTTGTGTTTGGCGGCATGGACATGAAGCCCCAGACGCTGGCTCTGAAGGCCGGCGTGGAGGTACTGGTTGCGACCCCTGGCCGCTTGCTGGACCATATCGAGGCTAAAAATGCCGTGCTGAACCAGGTCGAGTACGTGGTGCTGGACGAGGCTGACCGCATGCTGGACATTGGTTTTTTGCCCGACCTGCAGCGAATCTTGAGTTTTTTGCCCAAGCAGCGCATCACGCTTTTATTTTCAGCCACATTTTCGCCTGAAATCAAACGGCTGGCATCGAGCTATCTGCAGGACCCGGTGACGATTGAAGTGGCCCGCTCCAACGCCACCGCGTCTACTGTTGAGCAGCACTTTTACAGTGTCGGCGCTGACGACAAACGCCGGGCACTGCACCAGATATTGAAAATACGCGGCATGAAACAGGCCTTTGTGTTTGTCAACAGCAAGCTGGGCTGTGCGCGGCTGGCCCGGTCGCTTGAAAAAGAGGGCTTGAAGACCACCGCCCTGCATGGCGACAAGAGCCAGGATGAACGACTGAAGGCACTTGAGGCTTTCAAAAGCGGCGAAGTTGATTTGCTGGTTTGTACCGACGTCGCTGCTCGCGGGCTAGACATCAAGGACGTGCCTGCCGTGTTCAATTTTGACGTGCCGTTCAATGCGGAAGATTACGTGCACCGGATTGGCCGAACTGGCCGGGCCGGCGCGGCGGGTCTGGCAGTCAGTTTTGTTGCCAGCAGTGACCAGCGGCTGGTCACAGACATTGAAAAGCTCATCAAAACCAAAATCGAGCTGGAGCCTATGGTGTTTGACGAAGACCAGGCACCTACAGGCCGTATCAACGACGGCAGGCGTATGTACCGCGATTCAGACATGTCTGCACCGGGCGAAAAGCGGGAACCGCGCGAATACCGAGAGCGCCGTGAAGCGCCGCCGCACCGTCAAAATACGGCACCCCGTGATCCGTTTTTCGACCAGCCGTATGAGAGTGTCACAGTTGAAGGCGTGCAACCTGCCTGGGAGGCTGCTGACAAGGCACGCCCCAATCGCAGCGGTGTGTCTGCCAACATCAAGCCGAAGAAGAAAGTTGCGGCGTTGTTCAAAGTTGGAGCCGTAACTTGAAAAGTTTTGCGTCAGTCCTTGGCTGACTTTTGGCCAGGTTACTGTCTGGTGGTCATTTGCCGTTTTTTGCCTAAGCTGACAGCATGCCCCTAAAAATTGTCCAGCGTATTTACAGGCCTGTGTGGCGCGCCGTGCAGCAGTGGCTTGCAGCCGATGGATTGCGCATGAGCGCAGCAATGTCCTTTTACGGCATTCTCAGTCTGGCACCCTTGCTCGTTTTGATGGTGGCCGTATTGGGCTGGTGGCTGGACCGCAGCTACATTGAAACCAGTCTGATCAGCCAGATCACCAGTGTTGTGGGTGCTCAGGGTGCTGAGGTCGTCAAGCAGGCCATTACCAGTGCCAAGGAGCCGTCAGAAGGCATCACTGCCTCCCTGATTGCATTTGTGCTGTTGCTGTTCGGAGCGACTGGTGTGTTTGCCGAGCTTCAGGATGCATTCGAGCGGCTCTGGCGGGAGGGCACTGGCTCTGTGCCGGTACAAAAATGGTGGTACAGCGCTACGCTTCGTCTGCGGGGCATCGCCTACATTCTGGCATTTGGTTTTTTGTTGTTGGTATCTTTGGTGGTGTCAACGGCACTGGGGTTGATGTCAACCTGGGTCGGCGGTTATTTGCCGATTGAGAAAATTGCGTTGGGTGTCAATGAATTGATTGCGTTTGTTTTTTGTGTGGCCTTGTTTGTGGCTCTGATGCGCATGAGTGCAGGCCCAAAGCCGGCACTGAGGTATCTGGTCATGGGTGCGTCAGTGGGCGCCATCCTGTTTGCGGTTGGCAAACACCTGATGGCACTTTACTTGTCAACAGCGGCGGTGGTGTCTGCGTATGGCGCAGCGGGCTCGCTGGTGGTTATTTTGATGTGGATTTACTTCTCGTCTGCAGTGCTGCTGTTGTCAGCCAGCATGGCCCGTGCCTGGTCCGACGAAACTGCCTTGAATAAACAGCCTAGCAACCCGGCTTTGATGCCTGCTCACACTTGACCTGAATCAGCTCAAACTCGCCGGCAGAATTGCCAAGTTTGGCCGCTGTCAGGCAGCCGCCCCATACGCACCCGGTATCCAGTGGCAATGTGTTGTTGTGCATCATGGATAGTTGATGGCCACTAGCCTGATTTTTTGGCACCAAGGTTGACCAGTGACCAAATGCAATTGGCTGGCTGGACGTAGCCCGATGAGAAACATCAAACCAGGGCGTCAAACCAGCAGGGGCGTTGTCAGCACTGCCATTGGCTTCAAAGTCCATCACCCCGTCGTTTGTGCAAAAACGCAAACGTGTCAAGGCATTGACAATCACGCGCAAACGGTCTGGCCCGGTCAGATCATTGCGCCAGGCATCGGGGGCGTTCCCATACATGGACTCCAGAAACATGCGAAAGTCAGGTTCACGCAAAACTGACTCAACTTCAGATGCCAGCGCCAGAGTTTGTTTTGGCGTCCATTGCGGCAAAACCCCCGCATGCACCATCAGCCAGCCGTGCGCTCGAATTGCCAAGGGGCGATGCCGCAACCAGTCCAACAAATCCTCCCTGTCATGGGCATTGATCAGTGCCTGTAAAGTGTCGTTCCGCCTGGCAGCCCGCACACCTTGCCACACAGCCAGGGCATGCAGATCATGGTTGCCCAAAATGCACTGGGCTGCATGATTCAACCCGGCCAATCGGCGCAAGACAGCCAGCGAATCAGGTCCGCGGTTGACCAGATCGCCGAGCAAGTACAGCGTGTCCTTGCTAGGCGAGAAGTCTATTTTCTCCAGCAATCTTGCCAATGCAGCGTCGCAACCCTGCAGGTCGCCAATCAAGTAAAGTGACATATGTTTATTTTGCGTCAATATCAAGACGCCGCGCCATGGATTTTTTACTGATCGCTTTCTTGACATTGCTCAATGGTGTGTTCGCGATGTCTGAAATGTCGCTGGCATCGAGCCGCAAGGCCAGACTTGTGGCCATGGCCGAGTCAGGAGACAAAGGTGCTGAAGCAGCTTTGAGCCTGCTTGACAACCCCACCCGATTTTTGTCGTCTGTGCAGGTCGGCATTACCTCCATCGGCATGCTCAACGGCATCATTGGCGAGGCCGCCTTCAGCGGCGCACTGTCTGCCTGGCTGCAAAGCGCAGGCATGCCATTCAAGGCCGCGGAAATATCAGCAACGGCACTGGTGGTGGCTGTCATCACTTACATCACCATTGTGTTTGGTGAGCTGGTGCCCAAGCGTATTGGACAGCTGTACCCTGAAGCCACCGCCCGAATGGTGGCCAGACCCATGTTGTGGGTTGCCAGTGCTGCCAAGCCGTTTGTCAAACTGCTGTCGTTCAGCACCCAGACTGTACTGAAACTTTTGCGGGTGAACAATTCTGCCGGCAGATCAGTGACTGAAGAAGAAATCACTGCCAGCCTGGAGGAGGGCGTTGACGCCGGGTTGATTGAAGAGCATGAACACCAAATGGTGCAAAACGTGTTTTTGCTGGACGATCGTTTGCTCACATCATTGATGCTGCCAAGGTCTGATATTCAGTGGCTGGACGCTTCCGACACCATCGACGAGGCCATTGCCAAAGCCGGACCTGTTGTTCATTCCTGGTACCCGGTATGCCGGGGCAGTCTGGACGACGTTGTAGGTGTTGTCAGTGTGGCGACGTTGCTGGTTTTGCGTGGCACCGTTGACCGGGTAGACGGTATGAGGATTGGCACGCTTGCTGTAGCTGCTGTTTTTGTGCCTGAAACCCTGACGGGCATGGAGCTGCTGGAACAGTTTCGGGCCAAAGCAACACGCATGGTGTTTGTCGTGGATGAATATGGCGTGGTACAAGGCCTGGTTACCCCGCTGGACATGCTGGAAGCCATCACCGGCGAGTTGCAACCAGGTGCACAAATTGATGCATGGGCAACCCAGCGCGCGGATGGCAGCTGGCTGATAGACGGAGTGATGCCCGTGTCAGAGCTCAAGACTCGGCTGGACATCAAAGAGCTTCCTGAAGAAGACAAGGGCCGCTACAACACTGTGGCCGGTTTACTTCAAAGTGTGTCCGGGCGCCTGCTTAAAACCACAGACAAGGTCGAATGCGCAGGCTGGGTTTTTGAGGTGGTTGATCTGGATGGCAAACGGATTGACAAAGTGTTGGCAACCGAAATTCTCAACGCCTGAAAGCAAAAGATCTGCGCGGGCGCTTGCACAAGCGCCAGACGAAATTATTCAAGGCGTGACTAACACCAATTTACCGTGAGTGGTGCCGCTTAACGGAATCGAACTGTTGACCTTCTCCTTACGAAGGAGCTGCTCTACCAACTGAGCTAAAGCGGCACTGAACACTCTAAATTTTATCACGTAGAGCGCGCTGCAACAGTTCGCCTTGGCCACAACATCCCAGAGTCAAATACGCCAATTAAATGCTGTTGAATTTGGTTAACTGGAGGCTGTGGATTGGCAAGTAAAGCCGAGGTGTGACTCAATCAAAAACATGACCAAACATCGGAAGTTAGCCGTTTCAATGCGGTCCATGGCTGCAGGCTGCAATTACGCGCTGACAACATAGCTGCTGGTCTCTACCTGTTGAGGACAAATTGTTTCTGGTTCCCGTGATGTTTGCATACAGGGGTATGAGTCCGACGTGTTTGGCATTGGCAATCCTACAGCTCGATGCAGCCAGACAAGAGACCATATGCAGCAAGTAATAACAAACTCCTGGTTGGCTATTTGTGTCAAGCATTCAGGTAATTTCATATGGATTCACTCGTTGTTTTCTCCCACCTTCGCTGGAATTTTGTCTATCAGCGACCCCAACATGTACTTTCACGCATCGCAGCACAATGCCCTGTTATTTTTATTGAAGAGCCAATCCGCAGCGCAACGGCAGACCGACTCGAAATCATTGCTGCCGCTCCCAATGTCGAGGTCTGGCGTCCACATGTGCGAGGAAGCGGACCCGCAGCGGACATGACCTGTAAAGCTGCGATGCAGCGCATGGTTGCTCAGGGATTGCACCAGCGCAAAATTGAAAATTATTGGACCTGGTTTTACACCTCAATGGCCTTGCCGTTTGCTGAGGCGCTGGAACCAGAAGGCATCATTTATGACTGCATGGATGAGTTGTCAATGTTCAAGGGTGCACCACCCGAGTTGCTTGAGCAGGAAAATGTGCTTTTTAAAATGGCTGACATTGTGTTTACGGGCGGCCGAAGTCTGTACAACGCCAAACGAGGTCGGCATTCAAATGTTCATTGCTTTCCCAGCAGTGTTGATGCGCTCCATTTTCGGCCGGGTGTGGCAGATCATCCACTGCAGGCAGATCTGCTGCGTCCGCGATTGGGTTACTGCGGTGTGATTGACGAGAGAATTGACATTGGCCTGATTGACGGTATTGCCTCTATGCGTCCAGACTGGCAAATCATCATGGTGGGTCCTACTGCCAAAATTGACGATGCCGATTTGCCCCGGCGTGAAAACATTCATTGGCTGGGCCAGCAAAGTTATGCCGATTTGCCAGCATTTATCAATGGCTGGGACGTTTGTCTGCTGCCGTTCGCGCTGAACGATGCCACGCGATTTATCAGCCCCACCAAAACACTCGAATACATGGCTTGCGGCAAACCGTGTGTGAGCACAGCAATTCGTGATGTGGTGGAACCTTATGGTCATGTGGTGCCTATTTGCGCTGATGCGGCTGGTTTTGTTCAGGCATGCCATGACATCATGGCGCGCACAGCTGGTCAAACTTTTGCTTATCGTGACAGGGTTGACGAAATAGTTGGAAATACGTCGTGGGATGCCACGGCAGCAGAGATGATTGAACTGATTGCCGAACTGCAAGCTGCCCGTGAACCGCGTCCGGTATTGCATGTGCCAATTACCAGCACTGCGCCTGACTTGCTTCATGCACCAACTTCTTCGCTAACAGCTGCTTCCCGCGGCATGTTGTCGGGAGATCGGTGTTTTGACTTGCTGTAGCCAGTCATGCCCATACGCTGCAATTGCTGTAAACGCACGAGCATGCGGTGAGAGGCTTGGAGGACAAACCGGTTTTCAGCTTATAACTGCGCTAAAAAGATTGCCAAATTTTTTCGGAGCAATGGCTGACTGGACTGAATCGTCAAGCAGCCCTATTTCAAAGCTGGGCGACTGATGACGCTTGAGTTATGGGCTGGCCCAGAATGCACTGTCAACCGCGTGGGTGACCGGTACCATGATCAGCTCAAAGCAAGCGGCCTTGAGCTGGACACCTCTTACGTTGACAAAATGGCAGGCTTGGGAATCAAGCGCATGCGTCTGCCGCTTTTGTGGGAACGCAATGAAAGGCAGCGCGGGGTGCACGACTGGCAATGGACAGATGCGTCTGTAGCCCGCTTGTCTGCCTTGAAGGTTGAGCCAATTGCTGGCCTGCTTCACCACGGCAGCGGGCCACTCTGGACCAGCCTGCTGGACCCGTCTTTTGCTGATCTGCTGGCAGATTATGCTGGCAAGGTTGCCATGCGATACCCTCATATCAATGACTGGACACCTGTCAACGAGCCGCTGACAACAGCGCGGTTCAGCGCTTTGTACGGGTTGTGGTATCCCCATCGCAATGATGAAAAGAGCTTTGTTCGTGCGTTGCTGAACCAGGTTTACGCCACCAGACTGGCCATGCAGGCTATCCGCTGTGTTAATACAAATGCGCGCCTCGTGCAGACCGAAGACCTGGGTTTCGTCACAAGTTCACCTGCGCTGGCTTACCAGGCAAGGTTTGAAAATGAGCGTCGCTGGCTCAGCTTTGATTTGCTCATGGGGAGGGTCAACAGCAATCACGCCATGTGGCGTTATCTCATCAAGGCTGGAGCGTCCGAGCAGGAGCTGGAGAACTTGCAGGATGATCCATGTCCGCCAGATATTTTTGGCATAAACAGTTACATCACCAGCGAGCGCCATCTGGACAAATGCGTCAATCATTATTTGCCGCAACATGTTGGCGGCAATGAACATGACCGCTATGCGGATGTCGAAGCCGTGCGGGTCAACGGCGCTTTTACTGGCGGATTTGAAGCGCGCCTGCGCGAGACCTGTGAGCGTTATGACCGGCCTGTGGCCATCACTGAAGTACACCTTGGCTGCCAGCGGGATGAGCAGCTTCGGTGGCTGAACCAGGCCTGGCAGGCGGCAACCCGGGTACAGGCCGACGGACATGATGTGCGTGCAATAACCTGTTGGGCTGCATTCGGGACTTTTGACTGGAACAGCCTCGTAACCCGCGTGGAAGGGCACTATGAGCCAGGCTTGTGGGATCTGCGCTCTGTTCCCCCACGTGAGACGGCCTTGGCTGGTTTGGCACGTCAGCTTGCAGGCGGCGGGCAAGCTGATCACCCTGTGTTGGCCGGCCCCGGCTGGTGGCAACGCGACTCCCGCCTCATCTACCCGCCAAATGGTGTGGTGCAGGCCCTGCCCATCAGCGGTCAGTTGATTTTGATTGCAGGAGCCAGCGGAACTTTGGGCCAGGCATTTGCACGCATTTGTGAAATTCGCGGTTTGCCTTACCGTTTGCTGAGCCGTGTTGATATGGACATTGCCGACCCGGTTTCTGTTAGCGCCGCATTGCAGAAATGGAATCCTTGGGCTGTTGTCAACACGGCAGGCTTCGTGCGTATTGACGATGCGGAAACGTACGCTGCGCGCCAGTGGCGCGAAAATGCTCTGGGCCCTACCGTTCTGGCTGAAGCTTGTGATCAATCTGGGGTGAAATTACTGTGCTTTTCCAGTGACCTTGTTTTTGACGGTAGCAAACGTCAACCCTATTTGGAAGTAGACCAGCCTCATCCCCTGAATGCCTATGGCCGCGCCAAGCATGAAGCAGAGCGCCGCGTATTGGCCGCTGCACCACAGGCTATGATGATCCGCAGTGCTGCCTTTTTTGGCCCCTGGGATTCACACAATTTCATCACAGCAGGTTTGCAGGCATTACGGCGCGATAAGCCATGGGTAGCAGCCAACGACCAAAATGTGTCTCCTACCTATATGCCTGATCTGGCAAACAGCGCACTGGACCTGATGATCGATGGAGAATGCGGAATCTGGCACTTGGCCAACAGGGGTTCAGCCAGCTGGTCACAACTGGCCTGTATGGCTGCAGAATCAGCGCGGCTTGATGTCAGCCTGGTATGTGCAGTACCCAGCGCGGCCCTTGGGCAGCGGGCTGAACGGCCCCGGTTTTCTGTGCTTGGCAGCGCACGTGGTCAGCTGATGCCTACACTGCAGTGCGGCCTGCAGCGTTACATGGATGAAGTTGTCAGTACAGACCGTAACGCAGTCCCTGTCGCTCTTTATGCGGCGCAGCACTGACTGCACCACCCGACAAATCGCCACGTATCCGCGCTTCAAGGCTGATTGAAAAGTCTTCCATACGCGGCGTCCAGCGGAGCTTGTCAACGTAGGTCTGGCCAACCCGCTCCAGCCACACCGTCTGCCAAATCCCGCTGGTGCGCGGGTACCAGATCAGGTGCGGCTCCAGCTTCCAGTCCTGCTTGCCGCGCGGCTTGTTTAATTCTTGCGGGTTGTCTTCGGCGTGGACTGTGATGGTCTGGTTGCCACCGGGTGAAAGTGCCATCGTGATGTCGGCAGAAAACGGACTGTGGCCGCCTTCATGGGTGGCAACCAGCGTGTCATTGATCCAGACCCGGGCCGCATAGTCAACCGCGCCAAATCGCAAGATCACCCGGTCACGACCGGGTGCAATTTGAACATCGCGCTGGTACCAGCACGCCTTGTGAAATCCCTGATCACCGATACCGCTGGCGTTCGATTCAGGCGGGTAGGGGACTTCAATGGTCAGGGGCCAGGAAGCGATGTCCTTTGGGGTGGCATGTTGCCCATCGTTGTCAAAGCAAAAGCGCCAGGAGCCATTCAGACATGTCCAGTTTGGTCGTTGCAACTGGGGGCGGGGGTAACCGTGTTTCAAAGAGATCTGTACGCATGTCGGTGGAGGCTTTCATGCTAGTGCGGCCAAGCTTGTCCATCATGTAGGAAAAAATACCCTGCACTGCACAGCAGACTACAACGCTCAGCAACGCACCGCCATCAATATTATTTTGCAGGCAATAAACGGGTTCTATGTGCCGTGTGTGCTACAGCGCGTTGACATGGGCATGGTGGTAAGCCGTCAAACGCTCAACCTCATTTTTGGACCCTAACACCACACTGACCCGCTCATGCAGTCTGCCCGGCTGCAAGTCCATGATGCGCTCTTTGCAGTTGGTCGATGCGCCGCCGGCTTGCTCCACCAGCCAGCTCATCGGGTTGGCTTCATACATCAGGCGGAGCTTGCCAGCTTTGTCAGGTTCACGCTTGTCCCATGGGTACATAAAGACACCGCCGCGGCACAAAATGCGGTGCACATCGGCCACCATCGCGGCTATCCATCGCATGTTGAAGTCCTTGCCGCGCACACCGTCTTTGCCTGCCAGCAATTCATCCACATAGCGTCTGACCGGTGTGTCCCAGTGACGCATGTTGCTCATGTTGATCGCAAATTCCTGTGTGTCTGGGGGGATCTGAACGTTTTCTTCTGTCAGCACGAACGAGCCCTGCTCACGGTCCAGAGTGAACATGGCCACACCGTCGCCTACAGTAAGTACCAGCGTGGTTTGCGGGCCGTAAAGGCAATAACCCGCCGCCACCTGTTTGTTGCCTGCCTGCAAAAAGTCTGCTTCATGAACAGCGCGCCCGCCTTCAGGCATTTTCAACACGCTGAAGATGGTGCCAATGCTGACGTTGATGTCGATGTTGCTGGAGCCATCCAGCGGGTCAAACAGCAGCAGGTATTCGCCTTGTGGATAGCGGTTGGGCACCGCGTAAATGCCTTCCATTTCCTCACTGGCCATGCCCGCCAGGTGCCCGCCCCATTCGTTGGCTTCAATCAGAACTTCGTTGGCAATGATGTCGAGCTTTTTTTGAATTTCGCCCTGCACGTTTTCACTTTCCGCACTGCCCATCACACTGCCCAGAGTGCTCCCCAGAGCGCCCTTGTTGACGGCATGGCTGATGTTTTTGCAGGCTCTGGCCACCACTTCCAGCAACAGCCGAAGTTCAGGAGGAATGCGGCCTCCGCTACCGGAGGGCGTTGCAGTTTTTCGTTGCTGCTCTACCAGATAGCGGGTTAGGGAAATGGTTTTTGACATGATGACTCCGTTGGAAGGTTCAGGCGGCCAGTGCCCGGGTGATGACTTCATGCGTGTCTTTGCTCAAATCATTTCTTGCAGCAACGCGGGCAATCGCTTCACGCGCTGCGCCGCGGTATGGCTCGGCCAATTTGCTCCAGCGGTCAAGCGCGCGTGCCAGGCGAGCGGCGACTTGTGGGTTCATTGCGTCAAGTTCAATGACACGCTCACTCCAGAAAACATAGCCCGCCGCATCAGCCCGGTGAAAAGCCGCCGGGTTGGCGCAGTAAGTGCTGATCACGCTGCGTGCGCGGTTCGGGTTTTTCAGGCTGAAATCTTTGTGCTTCATCAGTTGCTTGATGGCTGGCAAAACGTTGCCGCTGCGGTCAGGGCTGGCGGCCTGCAGGCTGAACCATTTGTCGATGACCAGCGCATCGTCCTTGAACATGGCGTGGAACTGGGTCAGCGCTTGTGCTGCGAGGCTGTGACCACTGGTCACCAGCGCAGCAAGCGCATTGAAGCGGTCAGTCATGTTGCCGGCGCTGTTGAAGCGCTGAAGAGTTTTGCCGGGCCATTCATCACTGCCTGATACCGTAGCTGCAATACAAAGGTACGTCAATGCCATACCCGCCAGCGCACGACGGCCCGATGATGCTGCATCTGGTGTGTAGCTGCCGGTGTCCTGGTTGCCTGCATATACCGTAGCCCAGTCATCCTGCAGACTGACGGCAAGCTGCTGGCGCATGGCTTCACGCACAGCATGAATCTGCTGCGGGTCCACCACGTCCAGTTGTTCGGCAAGATAGATTTCTGATGGCAACGTCAACACGAGCTCTTTGAACGCCGCGTCCAATTTCGGGTTGTGCAGCACTTCTCGCATTGCAGTCAGATAAGTATCGTCCAGTACCTTATTTTCCGCATCATTTAGTACTGTAGCCGACGTATTATATGCGCTAGCAGCTATTGAAGTGATAGCAAGCAACGCAGAACGTACAGCCAGCCTTTGCCCAGCTTCCCACTGATTAAATGCGTCACTGTCGTGGCTCATTAAGTGGAGCAGCTGCGCATCGGTGTAGTCAAAGTCCAGTACGACTGGCGCAGTGAAGCCGCGCAGAATGGACGGCACTGGCTCTTCATTCATGCCCGTGAAGGTGAAAGTTTCTGTGGCTTGGGTCAACACCAAGGTCATGCTTGTGCTCAGGGTCGCAGCTTTTTGAGTCGCCCCACCAGCAAGTTGCAACGCCATGTCTTGACCATCGGCACCCAGCAAACCCATTGCAACTGGAATGACAAACGGCTCCTTGGTTGCTTGACCTGATGAAGGCGCGCCGCTTTGGGCAAGCGTTAGCGTGTAGGTACCGGCTGCAGCGTCATACACGCCGTTCGCCGTCACGCGCGGCGTGCCGGCCTGGCTGTACCATCGCTTGAACTTCGGCAGCAGGCGGGCTAAGTTTGATGCAGGGTTGGCATCTGCAATGGCTTTTGCAAAGTCGTCACACGTCACCGCGTGGCCGTCATGCCGCTCAAAATACAGCGTCATGCCTTTGGCAAAACCTGCCCGGCCAACTGGGTCAAGTGCATCAGCAACCAGTGTCTGCATCATGCGCACCACTTCAGCACCTTTTTCATAAATCGTCACGGTGTAAAAGTTGCTGATTTCTACGTAGCTGTCTGGCCGCACCGGGTGGGACATCGGGCCGGCATCTTCCGGGAACTGGGCAGTGCGTAACACGCGAACATCTTCAATTCGCTTCACTGCTCGGGCTGAAGCTTCACCGCATAAATCTTGGCTGAATTCCTGATCACGGAAAACCGTTAAACCCTCTTTCAGCGACAACTGAAACCAGTCGCGGCAAGTGACGCGATTGCCCGTCCAGTTGTGAAAATACTCGTGGCCGACCACGCTTTCAATGTTGCCAAAGTCAGCGTCTGTCGCCGTGGCCTGGTTAGCCAGCACGTATTTGGTGTTGAAGATATTCAAGCCCTTGTTTTCCATCGCGCCCATGTTGAAGTCGCTGGTGGCCACAATCATGAAGCGGTCCAGGTCCAAAGGCAAACCAAAGCGCGCTTCGTCCCAAGCAACGGAGTGAATCAGTGAATTCATTGCGTGCTCGGTCTTGTCCAGGTCACCGGGGCGCACATAGACCTGCAGTGTGTGATTTTTGCCTGCGCGTGAGGTGATGCGTTGCTCTCGGCACACCAGCTGGCCTGCAACCAATGCGAACAGATAAGCAGGCTTTTTGTGCGGGTCAACCCACTTGGCAAAGTGCCGGCCATCCTCCAGCGTGCCTTGCTCGATCAGATTTCCGTTTGACAGCAACACTGGGAACTTTGCCTTATCAGCCCGCAGCGTCACTGTATACATCGCCATCACATCGGGGCGGTCTAAAAAGTAAGTGATGCGCCTGAAGCCTTCGGCCTCGCACTGGGTAAAGAACGAATCGTTGCTGACATACAAGCCCATCAGCTTCGTATTTTTTAACGGGTTGGTGGTGGTGAAAATTTCAAGCGCAAAAGGCTGATCGCCCTCAGGCAGGTTTTCCAGCACCAGCTGGTTGCCGTCCATCTTGAATGACGTGCCCTGTCCATTGACCAGCACCCGGGACAAGTTAAGGTCTTCACCATCCAGGCGCAGCGGCTGGGCCGCTACATCCGCATTGCGGCGCAGCGTCATCTTGTTCAGCACACGCGTTTTGACCGGGTCGAGGTCAAAGCACAGGTCGACTGTGTCTATCCAGTAGGCGGGGGCGCTGTAGTCAGCGCGGTTGATTGATATCGCCGGGGCTTGGCCTTCACGAAGCATGGGGGGTCTCCAATCGAGAGAATATTGAATTCATAAATTGATGTTGAATTGGCTACAGCACAAGTGCAATTTCAATGGCTTGAATAAGCCAGTGCTGACAAAAAGTCAGGGGCAAGCGCCGTGAAGTCACGCACGCTGGCCAGCACATGCGGGCCAGCCAATTCAGCTGCACTATGGGTGCTGCAAATCGCAACGGCGCGCATGCTCGCGCGCCGCGCGGCCTCTATGCCAAAAGGTGCGTCTTCAAAAACGACGCAATCGGTTGGGTGGACGTTCAAACGCTTTGCAACTTCCAGAAATATGGCTGGATCTGGCTTGCCCGGCAAGCCCTCATCGCCACCCACGATGATGGAGGGTGGAGTCAACATTTTCAGATGCGACATGGCAAACGAAATGTTGTGTTTGTCGCCGGCAGTGCCAACGCCCAACTTGAAGCCCAAGCTGTGTGCTTGGGCGGCAAACTGCTTGTAACCGGCTACCTCTGCAAATACTGGCGCAAAAAGTTCGCGGTATATCGCCTCTTTTTCAGCAATCAGTTCCCACGCTGCTGCGGGCTCGATCTGGCGCTGGAACAGCTCGCTCATGCACTCTGCACCAGTGCGGCCAGTTGTACGCCGCATCAGGTCAGCAATATCGATTTCAAGGCCGTGTTTTTGCGCGAACACACGCCAGCTTTTTTGATGAAACGGCATGGAATCAATCATGGTTCCATCCATGTCAAAAATCAAAGCCACCATCACACGCCCTGCTTCAAACTGGCTTCAATAAATTGGTCCAGATCTCCGTCCAGCACCTTTTGCGTGGCGGATGTTTCGTAGTTGGTGCGCAGGTCTTTGATACGGCTGTTGTCCAGCACGTAACTGCGAATCTGGTGGCCCCAGCCCACGTCGGTTTTGGTGTCTTCCAGCTTTTGTTGGGCTTCCTGTTGTTTTCGCAGCTCAAAGTCATACAGGCGGGAGCGCAGGCGCTTCCATGCCACGTCTCGGTTGCCGTGCTGGCTGCGGCCGTCCTGGCACTGCACCACGATGCCGGTGGGCAAGTGCGTCAGGCGCACGGCTGAATCGGTTTTGTTGATGTGCTGGCCGCCCGCGCCGCTGGCCCTGAACGTGTCGACCCGCACGTCTGACGGGTTGATGTCAATTTCAATCGAATCGTCAATTTCGGGGTACACAAAAATCGACGCAAATGAGGTGTGTCTGCCGCCTGACGAGTCAAACGGGGACTTGCGCACCAGGCGGTGCACGCCTGTTTCGGTGCGCAGCAAGCCAAACGCATATTCGCCTTCAATCTTGATGGTCGCGCCCTTGATGCCTGCGGTATCGCCAGCGGTTTCATCTTCAATCGTGGTTTTGAATCCCTTGCGCTCGGCGTACTTCAGGTACTGGCGCAGCAGCATGGATGCCCAGTCACAGGCTTCAGTGCCGCCAGCGCCTGACTGCACATCCAGAAAGCAATTGAGTGGGTCAGCCGGGTTATTGAACATCCGGCGAAATTCCATCTTTTCAACTTCAACCGCGACTTTGGCAGCTTCGCCCTCAATGGACTGCATGCCCTGTTCGTCGCCTTCGTCCTTGGCCATGTCAAAAAGTTCGGCGTTATCGGCCAGCTCAGTGGTCAGGCGGGTGATCACCTGCACCACATCCTCAAGGGATTTTTTCTCTTTACCCAGTTCCTGCGCGCGCTTGGGGTTGTCCCAAACCTTCGGGTCTTCCAGCGCGGCGTTGACCTCGTTTAACTTGCGTTCTTTGGCAGGGTAGTCAAAGATACCCCCTGAGTTCGTTGACACGCGTGCTCAGGTCTGCCAGCTGGTTGCCAATGGCGTTGATGTGTTCTGCTTCCATGAGATAAGTCCTGAATAAGTTGCGCCAAGCGGCTTGATTCTGGATTTTCTCATGGTCTGCACAATTCATTCAAACCGACTAGCGCTTTGCGTAATCAGAAACCACTTTCCACTTGCCGTCAGTGATCTGTGACATCCTTGACAGGTCATTTCCCAAACGCTTTGTGGACGTGAATGACATGGTGGGGCTGCCAAAAATATCAGGCGGGATGGTCGTGGCGTCCATGGCCTTGATGAAGGTGTCGGTTGTCAGGTTGGGACCGGCTTTTTGGGCAGCCTTGATAAACGCATCAATGATGAAGTAGCCATAGACCGAAAATACGGTTGGATCATCGGTAAATTTGGTTTTGTACTTGTTGGCCCAAAACCGCATGGGCTGGGATGCTTCGTCCAGGTAGGGGTGCTGCACGGTGTGCGTGGCATACAAGCCATTCATTGCCGCGCCGCCCAGTTTGTGAATCAGGTCCGTATAGGCCGCGCTGGAACCCAGAAACACTGGATTAAAGCCTGTTTTGCGGCTTTCGCCAATTGTGCCTATGGTTTCGCGAATGATGGTGCCCAGCACCACCATTTCACAACCCGAGGCTTTCATCTTGGCGACCTGGCTTGAAAAGTCCGTGGCGCCGCGTTTGAAGCTGGTTTTCTCAACCAGTGTCATATTGGCCGCTTTCAGGCCCGCTTCAGCACCCCGCAGCACTTCCAGGCCAAAGTCGTCGTCCTGGTAAATTGCACAAATCTTTTTGGCGTTTTTTTCTTTGGCCAGCGGCGGCAGCGCTTCGCGAATCTGGTCGAAGTAAGTGGCAGCGAATGAATATTTCAGGCGGTCCAGCGGCTCATACATCTCCCGTGCAGCTGTGATGGGAAAAAAGTTGATGATGTTTTTTTCGGCCTGTACCGGCATCGATGCCAGATTTTGCGCAGTGCCCAAATGCCCCGCCATGATGAAAATCTTGTCCTGGTTCACCAGCTTTTGCGCCGCCAGCACTGCTTTTTTAGGATCGTAACCGTCGTCTTCAACCAGCAGCTTGACCTTGCGCCCATTGATGCCGCCCTGCTCGTTGATCTCGTCCACCCGCAGCTGCATGCCCAGGCGTGCCTGCTTTCCAAAACCAGCCAGCGGGCCAGACTGGTCAAGAATGGTGCCGACCAGAATTTCTGTTTTGCTGACACCCTGGCCCTGCGCCAGTGCCTGGACTGTTCCTGCAGCGATAGCACCTGCGAGCAGCGCCTTGAGAATGATGGGTAACTTCATGATTTTGTCTCCTTGTAAAAAATAATCCAACTAGCGATACAGGGTGTCAATTTGCGCCGCATATTTGGCTTGCACAAACTGACGTTTGAGTTTCATGGTCGGTGTAAGCTCATCGTCTTCCGCCGACAGTTGCACATCGAGCAACCAGAATTTCTTGATCTGCTCCACCCGGGCAAATTTCTTGTTGACGCGGTTGATTTCCTCTTGCACCAGCTGTTGTACTTGCGCGCACCGGGTCAGACTGCTGTAGTTGCTGAACGGCACGTCGTTGTCCTGGGCAAATTTTTCAACATTTTCCTGGTCGATCATGATGATGCAGACGAGGTACGGCTTTTTGTCCCCAGTGACCACTGCATCGGTGATGTAGGGTGAAAATTTCAACTCGTTTTCAAGCTCGCTTGGCGTGATGTTTTTGCCGCCTGCCGTGATGATGATGTCTTTCATCCGATCGGTGATTTTCAAGTACCCGTCAGCGTCTATCGTGCCCACATCACCGGTGTGCAGCCAGCCGTCGGCGTCGATCGCCTCACGAGTTTTTTCTGGCATATTCAGGTAACCCATGAAGACATTCGGGCCGCGAACCAGTATTTCACAGTTGGCCGGGTCAATCTGCATTTCGCAGCCGTAAGACGCCTTGCCAATTGTGCCGGGCTTGATGTGATGAATGGGCTGGGCCGAACCCATGGCCGTTGTTTCTGTCATGCCAAAACCTTCCAGCATGGGCAGGCCAAGTGCCAGGTACCAGCGGATCAAATCCGGGGCAATAGGCGCGGCGCCAGTCAGCAAATACCGGACACGGTGGATGCCGATCATTTTGCGCACATTGTTCAGCACCAGCAGTCGCGCAACAGCAAACTTAAATGTCAACCAGGGTGTTTGATTTTTCTGCGCCAGCACGCGTTCTGCGATGTCATGTCCTACGCCAATGCTCCAGGCATAAGCCAGTTGTTGCAATTTGCCGGAATCTTTCAGTGCAATCACCACACCCGAATAAAACTTTTCCCAAACGCGTGGCACGGCAAAAAACACAGTGGGCTGAATCTCGCGAACATTTTCAGGAATCGTGTCGGGGTTTTCGACAAAATTCAGCACTGCACCGCTGTACAGCGATGAGTAGGCGCCCAGCATGCGTTCAGCAATGTGGCACAGCGGTAAAAAACACATGCGCTCATCGCGCTGGTCCAGCGGAAACAAAACGCCAATATTGCGCAGCGACGAGACCAGGCCATGGTGGCTGTGCATGGCGCCTTTTGGCTTGCCTGTGGTGCCCGACGTGTACACCAAAATGGCCAGGTCTTTTTCACTGCGGCTGTCGATGCGTTCTTCCAGCAACGCTTGTGCTTTACCGCCTGAGTCCTGCAACACACCTCGTCCCAGCGCGCGCAATGCGTCATAGCCCATCACCATCGGGTCATCAAAGCGCCGCAGTCCGTCCATGTCCATCACGATGATGTGCGTGAGCAGCGGCAGGCCAGAGCGAACCTCCAGCGCTTTGTCAAGTTGTTCTTCGTCTTCCACAAATAAAACGCGGGTGCTTGAGTCTTCGCAGAGATAGGCCAGCTGGGACGCAGCGTCGGTGGGGTACACGCCGTTGACAACGCCACCGGCTGACAGGATGGCCAGGTCAGCCAGTACCCACTCAGCGCGTGTATTGGCCAGAATGGCGGCGACGCTGCCTGCCTGAAAGTTAAGGGCCGTCAGGCCAAGCGCCAGCTCGCGTACAGCCTGGGCACATTGCGCCCAGGTCCAGCCGCGCCAGATACCGAGTTCTTTTTGCCGCAGCCACGTCGTGTCCTGGCGCGCGGCAGCTGCGTTCCAGAACATTTTGGGTATCGTGTCGCCTGCCATCTGTACCCGGGTGTCGGGTGCCACCGGCTTTGTCAACGTCCACAAGTTTTGCATCGGTGTGGTCATTGCTTACCGCCAATTCTTTTTCTTTTTCCAGCGCCGCTCCCCGCGCACACTGTCTTCCTTCAGCCCCAAATAAAACTCCTTGATGTCGTCTTTTTCACGCAGCTTGCTTGTGGTGTCTTCCATCACAATGCGGCCGTTTTCCAGCACATACCCATAGTCAGACGCATTCAGCGCCATGTTGGCATTTTGTTCAACCAGCAAAATAGTGGTGCCCCGCTCGCGGTTGATGCGCACCACTATTTCAAAAATTTCCTTGGTCAGTTTGGGCGACAAACCCAGGCTGGGTTCGTCCAGCAACATCAGATCAGGCTTGGCCATCAGCGCCCGGCTGATAGACAGCATCTGTTGCTGCCCGCCAGACAGCAGCCCTGCATCCTGAGCCGAGCGCTCCCTCAAAATTGGAAAGTAGCTGAACACGGTTTCCATGTCTTGGGCAACGCCGTCGCGGTCTGCCCGTGTGTAGGCTCCCATCATCAGGTTGTCACGCACCGACAGCAGTGGGAACACCTCACGTCCTTCTGGCACATGCGACAAGCCGCTGCGCACGATGTGGCCCGGATCGCAAGCCGTGATGTCCTGGCCCTTGAATGCAATGCTGCCCTTGCGCGGGTCAATGATGCCGCTGATGGTTTTTAAAATTGTGCTTTTGCCGGCGCCGTTGCTGCCCAGCACGGTGGCGATTTCGCCCTTGCGCACTTGCAGGCTCACGCCGCGAATGGCCTTGATGGGGCCGTAGGCGCTTTCTACATTGAGCAGCTTCAGGATCGGTTCGACTGTGGGCGCAATGTCGATCATGCTGCCTTTCTGCGCAGGCTGCTGACATCATCGACCAAACCCAAATACGCTTCAATCACCCCCGGGTGTGTTTGCACTTCGCGTGGTGTGCCCATGGCCAATACCTCGCCCTGGCTCATGGCCAGCACCCGGTCTGACACCTTGGACACCAGTGTCATGTCGTGTTCCACCATCAGCACCGTGATGCCCAGCTCACGCTGAATGTCCTGAATCCAGAACGCCATGTCCTCGGTTTCTTCAACATTCAGGCCAGACGATGGCTCGTCAAGCAGCAGCAGTTTGGGCTCGGCGCACAAAGCTCTTGCCAGTTCAACCACCTTGCGAACGCCATACGGCAGGCCAGCAACCATCGTGTCGCGGTAATGCTGCAAGTCCAGCAGTTCAATGGTGTGCTCAACCTTTTCACGCGCTGCTATTTCTGACGCTCGCGCTGACCGGGTAAAAAACATTTCCCGCCACAGCCCGGCAACGCTTTTCAGCGCGCGCTGGGTGTGCTGCCCGACCAGCATGTTGTGCAGCACGCTGGCATGCTCGAACAGTTCAATATTCTGGAAAGTTCTGGCGATGCCCAGGCTGGCAATGGCATGAGCCGGTTGCGCCAGCAGGTCTGTGCCGTCAAACTTCAGCGCGCCGTGGGTTGGCGTGTATATGCGGCTGATCAGGTTGAACACGGTGGTTTTGCCTGCACCGTTGGGGCCAATCAGCGTGAATACTTCGCCCTGCCTGACATCAAAGCTGACCTTGTTGACAGCCAGCACACCGCCAAAGCGAACGCTCAGGTCTTTGGCTGACAACAATGCCGTGTGCGTATCGATCGTCGTCATTTGAGCCGATCCGATTTTTGAAAGGTCTTTTGCCGCTTGAACATGCCTTTGCGGTAAAACGGAAAGAGTTGTATGAAAGCCCTGATCTTCAGCCACCGGCCATACAAACCGTATGGCTCAAACAGCACAAAAGCCACCAGCACAGCGCCATACACCACGGCTTGCAAGCCGGGTGCCTGGCCAATGGCTGCAGGTAAAAAGCCTTTGGACAACGAGATCAGTTGCGGCATAAGAATCAAAAACATCGCACCTAAAAATGCCCCATGCACCGAGCCCAACCCACCAATCACAATCATCAGCAGCAAATCAATCGACTGCAAAATATTGAATTGGTCCGGTGAGATAAACCTTAATTTGTGAGCATACAACGCACCACCTATACCGGCTAGCGCCGCAGACAATGCAAACGACAGTGTTTTATACCGCGCCAGATTGATGCCCATGCTTTGCGCTGAAATTTCTGAATCACGAATGGCCACAAAAGCACGGCCCGTTGGTGAACGCAGCAAGTTAAGAACCGCCAGGGTGCAGGTAATCGCAATGACGAGGCAGACGAAGTAAAAACTGTCGCCTGTGTCGGCTTTGAATAAGTAAAAGTCGGGCGCCTTCAGGTTTTTGCCAGCGTTGCCGCCCGTGACGCTCTCCCAGCGGGCAAAAACCTCTTCAACAATAAAGCCGAACGACAGCGTGGCCATGCCAAGATAGATGCCCTTCACCCGCAGCGCTGGCAGGCCTACAACCACACCAACGGCCGCTGACAAAGCCGCAGAAAACACCAGCGCAATCGGAAACGGCACGCCTGCGCCGGTTAACACTGCCTGCGTGTAGGCGCCCACCCCCAAGAAGGCGGCATGACCAAGCGAGAACAGCCCGGTGAATCCTGCCAGCAACATCAGGCCCAGGCCAACCACCGCATAAATCAAAACGAACGTCAGCTGCGCCAGCCAATACTCCGGCACCAGCCAAGGCGCGGCCAGCAGGGACGCCAGGAGCGCGCTGTACCAAAACACATGGCCGCTGTGCTTGGCCAGTTCAATGTCCTGGGCGTAGCTGGTTTTAAAAATAAAGCGCATGAGAAATATCGGGCAGCTTGAATGTTGGGCTTAAACTTTTTTACGCAGTTGCCCGCCAAACAGGCCATTGGGTTTGACCATCAGCATGATCAACACCACGATGTAGGCAGCAATGTCTTTGAAGCCATCAGGCAGATAAAAGCCTGACAGCGATTCAACGATGCCAATGATCAGCCCCCCAACAATGGCGCCTGGCAAACTGCCAAAGCCGCCCACTACCGCAGCCGGAAAAGCTTTTAATCCGATAAAACCCATGTTGGCATGCACAAACGTGATCGGTGCCAGCAGCAAACCGGCAACAGCAGCCACTGCAGCAGCCAGGCCCCACACCAGACCGTTGATGCGCTTGACCGGAATGCCCATGTAATACGCAGCCAGCTGGTTTTGTGACGCGGCCTGCATGGCCACACCCAGCTTGCTGTACTTGAACAACGCAAACAGCAGCGCGCAGAGCAGAACGGTTGTGACAATGACCACCAGTTGCTCGGCACTCAAAATCAGGCTGCCCAGTCGCAAAATCTGGTCTTTATAAGGCACGGGAAGCGTGTGCGTCTCTGTGCCGATGTTCGGGATCATGGTGACCAGCCCTCGCAGCACATAACCAATTCCGATGGTCAGCATCACGATTGAAAATGCAGGTTGCCCCAAAATCGGACGAATCACAGCGCGCTCAACCAGCACGCCAAACAGGGCCATCGCGCAAATGCTGGCCGCCACTGCAATCCAGAAGGGCTGGCCCAAAAAGCTCATCACGCCCAACCCGCAAAACGCACCGAGCATCATCAACTCGCCCTGGGCAAAGCTGACGGTTTCAGTGGCTTTGTAAATCAACACAAAGCCTAGCGCAATCAAACCGTAAATGCAGCCCTGTGCGATGCCGCTGATGACCAATTGCAAAAATTGCACGCCTGAATTGCCTTGTGGTGGATTGAATGATTTACCAGGTTTGAGTCTAGTGACGCCATGTCTATTCAGACACCGTGCTAACCCTGCACAAAATGCAATTACCAGACTGGTTGGTGTTTTGTCAAAGCGGCAATGGCGGCATCGTCCAGCAAGAAGCCAGCACCAAAGCGCTGGGCCAGCACCTTTGATCGGGCACAAAACGCATCCATGCCCATCGCATAAATGAACTGCAGCGCACCGCCCGTCCAGGCGGGAAAGCCAATACCGAAAATCGAGCCAATGTTGGCGTCATGCACACTGGTCAGCACGCCTTCGCTCAGGCAGCGGGTTGTTTCAATGGCCTGGCGATACAAGAAGCGGTCTTTGAGGTCGTTCAGGTCATAAGGCGCAGGTTTTTCAAACAGCGGCTTCAGTTGCGGCCACAGTGTTTTTTTGTCAAGGCTGTTGCCGGCGGCAGGGTAGTTGTAAAACCCACCACCACCACCACTACCACTATCACCAGCAGTGGCAGCCGCACGCCCGCTGCGCCCCAGCTCCTTGACCATGCGTTCCACCAGCAACTCACCGGGCGTGGCGGTGTAAGTTTTACCCAGCGCATCAAAGTCGGCGCGGGTCTGGTCCAGCACGTGCACACTCAATGCCAGCGACACCTCATCGAGCACCGCCAGCGGACCAACCGGCATGCCTGCCTGCATGGCGGCCTGCTCAATGACCGGCGCTGGAATGCCTTCACCCAGCATGGCGGCCCCTTCCATTACAAATGTGCCAAAGGTGCGGCTGGTGTAAAAGCCGCGCGCGTCAGTGACCACGATGGGGATTTTGCCCAGCGCCTGCACGTAGTCGAACGCTCGCGCCACGGTTTCGTTATCAGTTTGTGCGCCGCGAATGATTTCAACCAGCTGCATCTTGTCAACCGGGCTAAAAAAATGAATCCCGATAAATTTTTGCGGGTTGTTGCTGGCTGCTGCCAATCCTGCAATTGGCAGCGTCGATGTGTTGCTGGCAAAAAAGCCGCCAGGTGCCAAATGGCTTTGCGCCTCACGCGTGACTTCAGCTTTCAACTCGCGCCGCTCAAAAACCGCTTCAATGATCAACTCGCAACCCTCTAAATCCATAGCACTATCCGTAGGTAGTATGTGCGCTAGCAGTGCTTTTTGTGCTGCCTCAGTCATGCGGCCTTTGTCAAGTTGGGCCTGCGTCAGCCTGGCGCTCCAGGCCTTGCCGGCGTTGGCTTTGTCCAGGGTGACGTCTTTCAGTACGGTGGCAATGCCGCGCGCAGCCTGTGCATAGGCGATGCCCGCACCCATCATGCCCGCCCCCAAAATCCCCACTTTTTGCAGCTTGAATTTAGGCACGCCTGCAGGCCTGCTTTGCCCGCTTTTGACAGCATTCATGTTGAAGAAAAACGTGTTGATCATGTTCTTGGCAACCTGACCCGACATGACTTTGGCCAGGTAGCGGCTTTCAATGCGCAGGGCAGTGTCGTAGTCAACCTGCGCGCCTTCCGCCATAGCGCACAGTGCAGCTTCGGGCGCAGGATACAGGCCACGTGTTTTTTGCGCCAACAGCGCAGGCGCAACAGTCAACGCAGCGGAAATCTCTGGATGGCTGGGCGTGCCACCTGGCATCTTGTAGTCTTTGCTGTCCCACGGCTGTGTGGATTGGGGATGTGCAGCAATCCAGGCCAACGCACGCTCGCGCAGTTGCCCAGCATCGGCCACCAGCTCATGAATCAAGCCCAGCGCCAGGCCTTCGGCGGGGCTGAACAGTTTGCTTTCCAGGACGTACGGCTGCGCGCCCAGCAGCCCCAGCAGGCGCGTCATTTTGGTGATGCCGGTGGCACCGGGTATCAGCCCCAACGTGATTTCAGGCAAACCTAATTGAATTTTCGGGTTGTCAACAGCGATGCGGCAGTGGCCAACAAGTGCCAACTCCCAGCCGCCGCCCAAAGCCGCGCCGTTGATACAGCTGACTACGGGAACACCCAGTGTTTCAAGTGTGCGAAAGTTCTTTTTCAGCTGCTCAATCTCGGCATACGCCCGGCCTGCATCACCTGGCTGCATGCGCATCGTTGCCTTCAGGTCGGCACCGGCAAAAAACGTGGTTTTGTTCGACGCCAGGATGATGCCTTTGATGGCCGCCTTGTCTTGCAGCACACGCGCTGCAACATCGGTCATGTCAGTTTGCCACTGCGCACACATGGTGTTAACCAGTGAGTCGGGTTCGTCAAAGCTTAGTGTCGCGATGCCTGCATCAAGCGAATATTGGATGGTTTTCACAACAACGCCTCCACAATGGTGGCAATGCCCATGCCGCCGCCTACGCACAGTGTGGCCAGGCCGTAGCGCAGCCTGCGGCGGTGCAGCTCATCAATCAGCGTGCCCAAAATCATTGCGCCGGTGGCGCCCAGGGGGTGGCCCATGGCAATGGCGCCGCCGTTGACATTGACCTTGTCATGCGGCACATGCAGTTCTTTCATGAAGCGCATCGGCACGGCAGCAAACGCTTCGTTGACTTCAAACAGATCAATTTGCTCAACTGTCATGCCCGCTTTGGCCAGGGCCTTGCGCGTTGCAGGCACTGGGCCGGTCAGCATGATGGTGGGGTCAGCGCCGCTGACGGCCACTGACACGATGCGTGCCCGCGGCGTGAGGTGGTGCTGCTTGCCCGCAGCCTCAGAGCCCACCAGCACAGCCGCTGCACCATCGACGATGCCGGACGAGTTGCCCGCGTGGTGGACGTGGATGATTCTCTCAACCTGTGGATACCTGGCCAATGCCACCGCGTCAAAACCCATCGCACCCAGTTGTTCAAATGACGCTTTCAACGCGCCCAGCCCAGCCAATGTGGTTTGCGGTTTGATGAACTCGTCTTTGTCCAGAATGTTTTGACCCAAAAAGTCGTTGACAGGCATCAGCGATGCATTGAAATACCCACTGGCCTGCGCATGCGCGCCCCGCCGCTGAGACTCCAGCGCAAACGCATCCACATCGGCCCGCGTGTAGCCGTCGATCGTTGCGATCAGGTCTGCACCAATGCCCTGCGGTACAAACCCTGTGGCGAGGTTCGTTTCCGGGTCTTGAGCCCAGGCCCCGCCGTCAGAGCCTATTGCCACGCGGCTCATGCTTTCAACACCGCCGGCAACCACCAGGTCTTCCCAGCCGGAGCGCACCTTTTGCGCGGCCAGGTTGACCGCTTCCAGGCCCGACGCGCAAAAGCGGTTGAGTTGCACGCCAGAGCACTTGAAGTCCCAGCCTGCCTTCAGCGCAGCTACTTTGGCAATCACCGAGCCCTGCTCGCCAATCGGCGACACCACGCCCATGACCACATCGTCTACCAGCGCTGTGTCGAGCTGATTGCGTTGCTGCAACTGGATCAGCAAGCCCGCCAGCAGATTGACAGGCTTGACCTCATGCAGGCTGCCATTGCTTTTGCCCCTGCCGCGTGGCGTGCGAATGGCGTCGTATACAAAAGCTTCGTTCATTCAATCTCCTTGGCCGCGGTGGTTCAGCGACTGTGCAGTATATTTACCCCCCATGATTGAACGCACCTTATTTACCCTTGACCATGTGGCTTTCGGCGACAGTTTCAAGCGCTTCATGGACAAGGAAATCGCGCCGCACCACGCCGCCTGGGAGACGCAGGGTTATGTTGACAAAGCGGTGTGGGCGAGCGCGGGCACCAACGGCTTCTTGTGCATGTCAATGCCTGAGCAATACGGTGGCTCGGGCGCTGACAAGCTCTACAGCGTGCTGCAGATGGAAGCACTGGGCACGGCAGGTTTTAGCGGCATTGGTTACGGGCTACACAGCGAGATCATTGCGCCTTACTTTTTGCACTACGGCACGGCGCAGCAGAAAGCGCATTACCTGCCCAAAATGGCAACCGGAGAAATGGTGGGCGCCATCGCCATGACCGAGCCCGGCGCGGGCAGTGACCTGCAGGGCTTGAAAACCACCGCGGCTGTGCAACCGGACGGCAGCTTCCTGCTTAACGGCAGCAAGACCTACATCACCAACGGCTGGCATTCGGATATCGTGATTGTGGTGGCCAAGACCAACCCGGCTCTCGGGGCCAAGGGTACGAGTTTGCTGATTGTCGAGCGCGGCATGGCAGGTTTCAGCAAAGGTACGCCATTGAAGAAGCTGGGGCTCAAAGCGCAAGACACCTGCGAGCTGTTTTTTGACAACGTATGCGTGCCAGCCGCCAACCTGCTGGGCGGCCCGGCGTTTGAAAACCGGGGCTTTGTGTGCCTGATGGAGCAGCTGCCCTGGGAGCGGCTGCAAATTGCGATCACGGCCGTGGCATCCAGCCAGGCGGCGATTGACTGGACGATTGCTTACGTCCGTGACCGCCAGGTGTTTGGCAAAAGCGTTGCCAGCTACCAAAACACCCGCTTCAAGCTGGCCGAACTCCAAACAGAGGTCCAAGTGGCACGGGTGTTCGTCGACAAATGCATAGAGCTGGTGCTGGCCAACAAGCTGGACACGGCGACAGCCAGCATGGCCAAGTACTGGACGACTGATCTGCAATGCAAGGTGATGGACGAGTGCGTGCAGCTGCACGGCGGCGCAGGCTACATGTGGGACTACCCGATCACCCGGGCGTACGCCGATGCACGGGTGCAGCGCATTTATGGAGGAACCAACGAGATCATGAAGGAAGTGATCTCTCGGTCAATGGGCTTGGGTTAGCTTTCCAGTTGGTCAAATGCTATTTAAATAATAGCTGCTTGCGCCCTATTTATAAAGGTTCCAAGCATATTTTACTGAATATGGTTATTTTTAAACCTGATTACTTGCGAACCTCATCAACCAGCGCCCTGAACTCGTCAATGTCTTCAAAGCTGCGGTACACGCTGGCAAAGCGGATGTAGGCGACCTTGTCGAGCTTTTTCAGCTCACGCATGACCAACTCGCCCAGGCGGTTGGAGGGGACTTCTTTCAAGCCCAGGCTGAGCAGCTTTTCTTCAATCCGCTCAATCGCGTTGTCGACCTGTTCGGTGCTGACGGGGCGCTTTCTGAGCGCCAGGTTCATCGAGCCCAAAATTTTGATGCGTTTGTATTCAATGCGCCTGCCGTCTTTTTTAACGATGGCGGGGAAGGTGACGTCAGGCCGCTCGTAGGTGGTGAAGCGCTTTTCGCAGGCGCTGCACTGGCGGCGGCGGCGTATGAAGTCGGCGTCTTCTGAAATGCGGGTTTCGACGACCTGCGTTTCAAGGTTGCTGCAAAAAGGGCATTTCATCTGTTTTTGAGCAAATTAACAAGTGTTTTAGGGCTCGAGTGCTTATATTATGTGCGCTAGCAGCTACTGAATATATAGCGGAGGTTTTCCCTCACACCCACCCTCTCCCCGCGGTGGGAGAGGGAGGTGAAGGCTCAACCGTAAACCGGAAACCGGCTCGTGAGCGCATGCACCCTGGCTTTGACGGCTTCTATATTGGCAGCATCGCGCGGGTTGTCCAGCACGTCGGCAATCAAGTGCGCCGTTGCTCTGGCTTCTTCTATTCTGAAGCCGCGGGTTGTCATGGCCGGGGTGCCAATGCGGATGCCGCTGGTGACCATTGGTTTTTCCGGGTCTTTGGGAATCGCGTTTTTATTGATCGTCATGTGGGCGCTGCCCAGCACGGCCTCGGCTTCTTTTCCGGTGATGTTTTTGCTGCGCAAATCGACCAGCATCAGGTGGCTTTGTGTGCGGCCACTGACAATGCGCAAGCCGCGCTCGACCAGCGTCTCGGCCATCACCACAGCGTTTTTCAAGATCTGGGTTTGGTAGTCTTTGAAGCCTGGCTCCAGCGCTTCTTTGAATGCAATCGCTTTTGCGGCAATGACATGCATCAGCGGGCCGCCCTGCAGGCCGGGGAACACGGCGCTATTGATCGCTTTTTCGTGAACAGACTTCATCAAGATGATGCCGCCACGGGGGCCGCGCAGGCTTTTGTGCGTGGTTGATGTGACGATGTCAGCATGCGGCACTGGGCTGGGGTACACCCCGCCGGCAATCAGGCCCGAATAGTGCGCCATATCGACCATAAAAATGGCGCCGATGGCTTTGGCCACTTTGGCAAAGCGTTCAAAGTCAATGTGCAGGCTGTAGGCCGATGCGCCCGCAATGATCAGTTTGGGTTTGCTCTCATGGGCTTTGCGCTCCATTTCGTCATAGTCGATTTCTTCCTTGGCATCCAGGCCATACGACACCACGTTAAACCACTTGCCGCTCATGTTCAGGTGCATGCCGTGCGTCAGGTGGCCGCCTTCGGCCAGGCTCATGCCCATGATGGTGTCGCCCGGGTTTAAAAATGCCAGAAACACCGCTTGGTTGGCCGATGCGCCGCAATGCGGCTGCACATTGGCAGCTTCAGCGCCGTACAGCTGCTTGACACGGTCAATGGCCAATTGCTCGGCAATGTCAACAAACTCGCAGCCACCGTAGTAGCGCCGGCCCGGGTAGCCTTCGGCATATTTGTTGGTGAGTTGTGAGCCCTGCGCGGCCATAACGGCAGGGGAGGCGTAGTTTTCGCTGGCAATCAGCTCAATGTGCTGCTCCTGGCGGGTGTTTTCAGCCTGGATGGCGGCAAAAATTTCGGGGTCGGTTTGTTCAACCAGAATATTGCGGTGGTACATGGTGGCAGTCCTTTGAAGACGTGATCCCTGCTGACATTGCTGATGCAAAATGGTGCAAGGGCTGCCCAGGCGAACGGCTAAACGCCTGATCTTTTGTCAAAGTCAAACGGCACGCTTCCGAGTGGTGTCCCACGTCAGCAGCATTGCCCTTGGTTTAGACCAAAAGCCAATGCGCCTATCGCCAGTCGCGCGCATTTAAAGTGTACCGCAGCACTAGCAGACCCAAAAAAATCAGGGGGTCAAAATCGTCAGCCCATGTGCTCTCAGGACGACAGTGGTACGGCGTTTTCTGTGGTTTGTATGTTTGAGTCAGCCGGGGTCAGCCTGACCGGCACTGGGCGCAGGCTGGGGGCCACAGGTTTGCCGCCAATGACGGCCTGCAGACGTGAATACTCTTGCATCACCTTGCTGGCATAGCCGCCGTCATCCACATGGTTGGCAGCGCCGACATAAAACTTCAGCCCACCTTCAACCGAACCCGCCCGGGTAATGCATTCCTGCAACACCTTGACGCCCACGCGCAGGTTGGTCACCGGGTCAAACGCGGTCAGTTTGCCGCCAAAATTTTCATATTTGTCGGTGTGAACTTTGGTCATGACCTGCATCAGGCCCTGCGCACCAACCGGGCTTTGCGCAAACGGATTAAAGCCCGATTCGATGGCCATGACCGCCAGGATCAGCGTGGGCTCCAGCTTGGCTTTGGCGCCAATGCTGAATGCTTCAGACACCAGCACGCTCAAGGGTTCAGGGGCAACGCCGTATTTACGGGCCAGCCAATAGGCCAGCGCAGCCTGCTGCTTGGGCAACTCCCTGGGTTCTACAGCAGCCACGCGCACCACAACTTCAGGCTCAACGTATTCCACATTGGCATCACGCCGTTCTTCAAGCCAGCCAATCAGGTGATTTTCACCGGCCTGACGCAGGTCGGGCCTGGCACTCAGGGTGATGACCGCAAAGACCAGGGCCAAACCCAGCAGCGCAAATCCGCTGTGGGTGATTTCAAAAAAGCCATTGGCAATGTCCTTGATGGCGTTGCTTGTACTGCTTTGCACGTCAACCAGGTACTTTTTGCCAACATGCCTGAATGTCAAAAACGCCGTCTTGCCATTCAGCATCGTGGTTTCATTTGCTGCTTTCGTCATAGCACTCCTTTTCGTTCACCAGGGTTTTAAAGCCACCGGCGTTGATGGTGAGTCGCCATCCCAGCAGACCTGGCACGGATGTCAGGTGGCTTGGTCGGATGTTGACCCGGGGATGATCGGGTCCGGCGTGACGCCAGAAAAGATCAAAGCATTCGGGTTCCCCCTTGGTTTTTGGGGCTGCGCGGATTCTATAGGGCTGGTAAATAACCTGTCAATACTATAGATTTCGTTTGATATACAGATTTAAGCTATAAAGCTTGTCATCCAATGTGGGCAGTGACAAATCAATGACTTACTGGCATCTGTTCATCCAATGTTTGATGATGCGTTGACCAACTGTTACTTCATACAGGCGACGCCCAATCGCCACAATGCCTGCAATCACATTGAAGCTTGTGATTGAATTTTATTTCTTGCGGCTTGTGGCTCCGGGATTTAATCTTTGGGTGTCTGTGAATTCAGATATCGCCAGGTAACCAACCCCGGCAAACCATGAAGGCAATCACTTGCTTTCTGCGCCTGGCGGGCGAATCATCCCCGCCTTGCGATCCATGGCATCAGCGCATTTATGCCTGTTGCCGGCCCCGGCGGGTTTGGCCCGCCGGGGTTTTTCATTTGTGCGCATGGGTACTCATCTGTCGACCAGATTAGGCGCATGGCAAGTTGTCGGTTTAAATCATGGCTGGCAGCTTGTGATTGGTGGTGCGTTCGTCATGCCTGGGTTTTGGGCAGCCTGTTTGTGTTTTGGCGGCGGCTTACGGGCGAGCGTGACGGCTATCAACGCGCCGGACTCGGCGAGCTGCTCAAGAGCGAAAAGCGCCGCAGCGTTGTCAAAGATGGCGGCACAGCAACTGCAACATTCACCGCGACCTCGGCCGAATACCCGGCGCTGCCCAAGGAAGTCTGTAAACGCGCTGACATCACCAAACCACGCAACTTGGTGAACCTGGCGAAAGATTTGTCTGTTTGCGACATGGAAAAGCTGCCGCTTGCTGGCATCAAGGTCAATGAAAACGCGACGCAGGCACTGGCTCGGCAGCGCAGCTTCGCCGTGAAGTAGTAGCTTGCGGCCAGGGATTTGCCACTGCAGCGTTTTTTTTGGGGGGCTGCAAATTCAGCCATTGACCCAGCCAAGGCAGACACCAAATCTGACGCCAAATTTGACTCGCAAATAGACGCGAAAGCTGACGCGAAAGTTGATGTGAAAGCAGACCTGAAATGGCTGCCCCGGGCTGACCTGAACATAGCCATGTGATGTGCTGTTTGACACCCTGCTAATCGGGCGCCAACAAATCGGCGAAAATACGTGCTTTGCGATTGAATCAACTTGCGATCGTCTTGTTAATTGCCTTTTTAATCGCCCTTTAAATTTATTTTTACGCAAGCTGCCTGAGGCAGGCGCTGCGTGCTCACCATGTTCAAATCACCCAAACCCGCTCCTGCTTCCGCTCCCGCTGCCAAGACAACACCCAAGTCTGATGCACATCCCCTTGACGGCATGACGGGCGGAGCGTTTTCAGCACCGACTTCTGGTGAGCGTACGGCGCGCATCCGCACCTGGCTGGCAACTGAGCCATCGGCAGATCAGATGGCCGATGTTTACAAAGACCTGGCCAACCGCGACAAGGGCGCTGCCAAGCCATTGAAAGAAAAGCTGGATGAGCTCAAGCGCAGCAAAGGGCAAGAAGCCATTGCCGCTGAATGGGCAGACAAAGCCAGTGCTTTGCTGGCTGTGAACAAGCTCAATCTGGCTGATGCCCTGGCCTGGCAGCGTGATGCTGCCAAGGCTGGCGCTCCGCTGTCCAAAGAGCCACTGGCCAGCGTCAAGGTCCGTCTGGCCGAACGCGTTAAAACCATTGAAGACCTGCAGCACCGCACCCAGGTGCAACGCGAAGCAGCAGTGCTGCTGGGTCAGCGCATCGAGGTGCTGTCAATCAAACCCTGGCGTGATGCGCAGGCTGCACTTGATGCGCTCACACCTGACATCGCGCACTGGCAAGCCCAGGCCGATGAAATTACGCTGGACGCCAACTGGGCCAGTGTGGATGCAAAGTTTCCGCCCTTGCTTGACGCATCACGTGGCCAGCTGCTGGCGGTGTGGGAGGCGTTTCAGGCGGCACTGAGCATCACGGTCAAAGCGGCTGGCGACAGCGCCGCCCCCCTGCCTGCTGTCCATGTGTGGGCCGACGAGCTGCGCGCTGCTCGCGGCGTGCATGCCGCACCGGCAGATGCGCGTGCCGACCAACGCCCAGCCAAAGCCAAAATTGACCCCGCTGTGCTCAAAGACATGCGCGAAAAATCAAGCGCCATTGTGCAAGCGGCCGTCACCAGGCTGGAGCACGAAGTTGGTGAAGGCCACGGCAAGTCCACGCCCAAAGTGGCTGCTGATTTGCGCATGGCCCTGCAGCAAAACATTCGCAACATTGACAGCAAACTGGAGGCCGCTGCACACGCCGCACTGACCGCAGCTGGCGAGCTGGAAGGCTGGCAGCGCTGGCGTGCCGACCAGATCCGCGAAGAGCTGGTTGGCAAAGCTGAAGCATTGCTTGTCAAACCCCTGGGCGGGCGCAAGCAGCAAGATGCGCTGCGCTACATGCGCGACTTGTGGAAGACTTCTGACCAGGGCGGCACACCCAACCACGCGCTGTGGAAGCGCTTTGACGACGCGTGCAATGAAGCCTACAAAGTCGTCGAGGCATGGCTGGAAACCATCAAGGAACAAACCGAAGCAGTCAAAGCCCAGCGCCAGGTGCTGATCGATGAAGTCAAGGCCTGGACGGTTGCCAACCATGCCAGCACAGACTGGAAAATGCACATCCGCACCCTGAATGGCTTTGTTGAAAAATGGCAAAACGGCGGGCATCTGGGTGAAAAGGTGTTTGCCGAAATCCAAGCCGTCTGGAAAGCAGCGATGGACGCCGCCGACACGCCGCTCAAAACCGCACGGGCTGAAAGCATTGCCCGGCGCAAGGCCATGATTGAAGAAGCGCAAGTGCTGGGTGCTGAGCCTGTGCTGCACATTGATGCGGTCAAGCATTTGCAGCAGCGCTGGCAGCAAGAAGCCCAGGGTGTGCCGATTGACCGCAAGCAAGAGCAAAAAATGTGGGATGCGTTTCGCAAGCCGATTGACGATGCGTTTCAGCGGAAGACACTTGAGCGTGAAAAAGCCGCTGCTGCACTGGGCGAGTTTGACCGCATGGTGGTCGATGCTGCCAAAGCGGTGGAAGCAGCCACCGCAACGGGCGATGCGCAGCAAATCCATGCTGCGGCCAAAGCGCTGGAGGCAATCGTCAGTGGCAGGGTGCCGGTGCCGGCCCAGGCTGCTGAAACACCTGAAACTGTACCAAATTCAACATCAAATGAGGCTATAGCGCATGAAATACGGGCGCAAGCAGCTCCTGAAACTGTAGCATTGGCAATTGAAGGTGATGCGTCTTTGCCTGAAGCTGCCGCTGCTGAAAACCTGGAAACTGCCAAAATCGCCAATACTGCGGAATCAGCGGAATCTGCGCCCGATGCCTCGCCAGCAGAGCCTGTTCCCGCCGCAAGCGCACCCCCCAAACCTGCCAAACCCATTGTTGCCATGCGCGGCGACGACCGGCCCGGCGCACGGCGTGCCGAGCCAGCCCTGTCTGGACGTGGCGGCAAGTTTGGTGACCGCAAAGACACCGGCAAACCTGGCGGCAAGCCGGGTGGCAAGCCCGGCGTCCCACGTCAAAGCACCGACAACAAGTTTGAGCCGTACCGGCCTGAACGCGAGGGCCGTGCTGAAATGGGTGAGGGTCGCCCACGTTTTGACAGTCGAGAACAACAACGCCCAGCCCTTGAAGAGCGCGGCCCGCGATTGGGCGATGCAGCTTTTCGGGCCCAGCGCGCTGCGTTTGATGCTGCCAATCAGGCGCTTAAAAACCTGCATGTTCAGGCGCACGGTGAAGTACTGACCAATGTCATCACCGCCTGGGAAAAGCGCGACGCAGCCTTACTGCCCAGCGTGCAAGACCTGGGCAAGGTGGTTTTGCCCGCGGCGCTGGCAACCTGGGCCAAAGCGGTTTCAATGCCGTCTGGCAAAGACGCAGCCGAATCATTGTTGCGTTTGGAAATGGCAGCTGAAGTGCCCACGCCGGCTGAACACATCAGCGCCCGCCGCATGCTGCAGCTGACGCTGCTGACCAAGCGCAACGCGGCAACGCCGGCTGAGTCATGGGTTGACGACACCGCCAAAGTCATGGCAGCTGACTTTGACGCCAGCAATGCCCGGCGATTGCAAACAGCGCTCAAGGTACTCCTCAAACGCTAGCACCCTGACTTGCCCTAACATGCGTGGCTCAGAGCGACATTCATTTTGTCGTTCTGCTTTGCAGGCTGTTATTTCTGGGCAGTCAGTTGGCGCTTGCCTAGGTCCAATTGTTGGCAGCAGTTGGCAGCAGCGATTGTTGAATAGTTCTGGTTTTGGCTTTTATTGCTGCCTTGTGCGGCGATTTATGGACTTGCGGTGAAGCGTTCGATTAAGCTGTCTTGTGGTCAAACCGCATACAGCGCTAAATTTTTATCCAGACTGTCATATTTACCTGTGCTTGCACGTCGACCGCGCCTTTAGCCTTTGCCCTAGCCCGCTGACATGTCACATTTAAAAATGCCTGCTTTTCTGCCCAACCGCCCACTTGTTGCAGCGCAACGTTTGCTTGTCCGGATATTTGTCTGCTGCCTGGCAGTGGCGGCGCTGCTGCCCACAGCGCACGCGCAGGTTTGCGCTGCACCAGGTGCCTCAGGCGCAACCACGGTTGCCGCTGCCAACACGCAGCTGAACACTTACTACCCCGGTACGGCAGCCGGTGGGGCTGCAGGCTCAGCCGTGCTGGGGTATGCCAGCGGCGCATCACGGGGCGCAGCAGTCCCCATTGCAGCCGGTGATCTGGTCATGGTTATGCAGATGCAGGACGGCACAGGAGCCACCTTGACCAACAATGCCTCCTACAACTTTCCCGCCACCACTGCAGGCAATTATGAATTTGCACGCGTGGTATCCGTGGGCACCAATGTGCTGAATCTGACTGCCAACCTGGCCAACTCATACGCACAAAACACCGCTACTACCAACAATCAAACCTACCAGGTCATTCGCGTTCCACAGTATTCAACGCTCACAATCAATGCCGCAGCGTCGATTGTTCCAGCGCCATGGGACGGCACAACCGGCGGCGCGGTGGTGCTCGATGTGTCAGGCGCTTTTGTCAACAACGGCAGCATCAACGCGTCTTATGCAGGTTTTCGGGGCAATGCGGGCATCTCGCTTACTGGTGTTGCCGGTGCTGCTGCATCCACCGCAGCAGTTTTTGACCGCGTTCAACCCGACACCTATGCAGCACACGGCGGCAAGGGTGAAGGCACTGCCGGCACGCCGGACCGTGTGCTCAATGTGTTTGCTTCGGCAGGGGTGTTGCTGACGGCTGGCACCACTTCGGCCAACGGCACTGTCACCAACCTGACCACTGCACCCAACGGGATTTCGTCTACAACGGCTTACTTCAGTGCAGTCACAGGCCGCAGTTACAACGGCGGCTCGCGCGCAGCTGGTGCGCCTGGCAATGCTGGCGGTGGCGGTGCAGATGGTGCGCCCGCTGGCAACGGTGAAAACAGTGGCGGCGGCGGCGGAAGCAACACCGGCGGAGGTGGTATCGGAGGCAATACCTGGAACACCAACTATCCAATCGGCGGAAGCGGCGGCAATGTAGCCTTGCCGCTGCTGGCCAGCAAACTTGTTTTCGGCGGCGGTGGTGGCTCAGGCACCAGCAACAACAACTACGGACTGGACACGTCTGGTGGCGCGGGGGGTGGTTTGATCTTTGTAAAAGCCGGCACTGTTGGCGGTACGGGCGTGCTGCTGGCCGATGGTCAGGCAGGCCGCAGTGTTCCAACTAAAAACAACGGGGCAGATTGCCCGGCGAATGCGACAACCAATTGTGATGGTGCAGGCGGCGGAGGGGCAGGCGGGGGCATTGTTGTGCTGGCCAGCTCTGGCACAGTTGTCAATGCCTTGGTGCGTGGCGGGCAGGGCGGCAACATCAACGGTACTCTGCATGGGCCCGGCGGCGGCGGTGGTGGCGGATACACCCTTGCATCCGGTGCACTGGGCTTTGCCAGCAGCGTGCAGGGTGGTGCAGCGGGCCTGACAAATATTGGAAACGCAACTCCAACTGCATATGGCGCGGGGCCCGGGGCAGGTGGGTCTGGGTTTGCGGTGGACAACACCACCTTGCCTGCAGCGGCCGGTGGTCTGCCAGCGAACTGTTTGCCAGCACTGTCCACCAGCAAAATCACATCTACTCCGGCAGCAACCAGCCCTATTGCACCACCTGGCACCACCACTTATTCCATTGTGGTGGCTAACGCAGCCGGCAAGGGCGAAGCGCGCGGCATCAATTTGTATGACCCCTCCTTGCCGGGCGGCAGCGTGACAGTGGCTATTTCGCCTTTGCCCACGGTCACATTCAGCGTGGCTCCGGGCGCCTGCGTTTTGTCTACCCGCACGGCCATCGTCAACCCTGGCAGCGGGGCAACGTCTACCTTCACCATGGGCACGTTCAATTTGCCTGGAGGATGCGCAGCAACCTACACCTTCGTGGCCACCATACCTGTTACCGTGCCCAACGGCACCTACAGCAACTCTGCGCTGACCTTCTTTACCGACCCCACGGACAGCAGCGGCAGCCGGACTGTCACAACCGCATTGCCACCCGCAGCTGCCGGGTTGACGGCCAACACGGCGTTTACCACGGGAGGCGCTGTAGCGGGCATCAATTACGACGGCAACCTGGCAGCCAACACGCTCGATGACATTCGCGTGCAGCGCTCTGCCAATTTGCAGATTTTTAAAACCAACGGCACTGCCTTACTGCTTGCAGGCTCAACCACCAGTTATACCGTCACAGTCACCAACCTCGGCCCGTCTGATGTCAGCGGCGCAGTGCTCAAAGACCCTGCCGCTGCAGGGCTGAGCTGCACCAGCGTGGTATGCGCTGGCACAACCGGTGCGGCCGTGTGCCCAACCGCAGCCAATGTGACACTGACCAATTTGCAAGGCCCGCCAGGCGCGGGTATCACTTTAAACAACACCTTTCCCGCCAACTCGTCCATCAGCTTTGTGGTGACGTGCGGCGTGACAGCAACCGGGCAATAAGGCTGCAAGTCGTGTCTTAGGGTGACGACAGCGCAGTAGCGAAACAGCTTGCTTGACAGACCTTGATTCATGCCGCACGGTGGCATGAATTTATTTGTAACCTGTCAAGAAGTTTGAAATGCTCAAAGAAGTTGGAGCCAGCGGCCAGATTTCACTGGGTAAAAGGTTTGCCGGTCGTCTGTTTGAAGTTGTTATTCATAAGGCCGATTGCTTTGAGCTTTCACCGATGAAGGCTGTGCCGCAAGGCAGGCCGTCGGCAATTTTGCTTGGGCGCGCAAGCAGCACTGGTGGCTGGCTGCCACCTGGTAGCTATACGCAGTGTTCACAATGGGCACTTGACAATAGTGAGGCCCTGACGATCTGTGCGCAGCAAATCGGGGGTGGGAGACAGCTGCGCAGCAGCTTGAAAAGTACATGGCACAAAAGTCGTCTGATCAAAGATAAAGCCAATCAAAGACCTCCAATGCCGCGCTTTGACATTTGTAAAAATCCCAATCCTGAAGGTTCCCATGCCTTTTACCTCGACATACAAAGCGGCCTTGTCACCACCGCCGCCTGCTGGTGCATGGTCTTGCGCACAACAAACACGGGCAACCAGTCATAAACCGTGCACAAAGCTTGTTGAAATTAAGCGGCATTTATTGCGTGATGGACGCGCCCAATTTACTGGCGTTGCCCTATACGCTGCTAAAAACCCCCACTACGCGTCTTGATGCCGCATCGCAGGCGCTGGCTGAAGCGTCTGTCGGATTCATGCAGCGCGGTTATTGACCTAAGGCTCCACAAGCTTTCATCACCAAATGGGGCCCCGGCGGCCCGGGGGTTTTTCTGAACGAAGAGCAGGCGCGCAAAGTCATCTTCTGGACTTGTGCGAGCTGCTGGGCGTGCCCAAATCTGGCAGCTTGAACGGCTAGCTATTTAAGAAGCAGACGAAAGTTTTGGGTGAACCCAGCGCTACGCCGACGTCTTCAAACGCGGCGCTTTTACCTAGGAAAACAAGGCCCCTGGCAAAAACCTGGACGCTGCGTTAAGGCAACTGCTCAACTAAATCAGCGCACCAGGCAACCCGCCCATTTTGGTGGTGTGCGACAGGTTGCAGATTCGCATGCAAAACCAGTTGACGAACCATTCGACTGAAAAGTTTACGGTGTTCATGACACCGACACCGACTGGAACGACATGACGCGATATATCGCCTTCAAAGCCAACCTGCAAGTCGTACGGTGCGTTCCATGCATGGAGGCAATGCTGCTGGCCATGCACAGCGATGTGCAAGAAGCAAAATCGACTGCCGTCTATCAACAAGCATTTGAAAAACGATTTGGTAAACCAGCTAACGAAACGGCGTCATGTGCAAAGCCCTTTTCAAAAGAAACCCCAGGCAAGGCATGTGTTCAGTCCCCGGAGCCTGATGCATTGCTGGTACTGCTCACACTTGCAAACGGCGTAAGCCCATGAAAAACGTGATGGAAATTGATGGCTTCAAAGCACTGATCGCATTTGACTCTGAAACCAGTCAGTGTCGTGGCGAGTTTGTTGACTTGAATGGCCGAGCAGTTTTTTATGCAGCTGACGTTAAGTCGCTCAAGCGCGAAGGCAAAACTTCTTTGAAAGTATTTTTGGACATGTGCCTTGAGGACGGCGTGGAGCCGCGCAAGAGCTATTCAGGCAAGCTAGTGGTGCGTTTGCCCGTGGTACTGCATGAGCGTGCTGCCGTTTCAGCCACATCACAGGGAAAGAGCCATGAATGCATGGCTGGCCGATGTGGTAGCAGAGGCAACGCACGCTTGAGGTTTTAGGGCATTGCTAAACTTGCCTACGTCATCAAATCACTAGGCTTGAAGCTGGGAGTGCAGCAAGTAGCGCGGGTCGTCCAGTCGTCTTTTTAAGCATTAAAACAGGCTCTAGCGCACATAAAACATGCGCAAGCAGCTATAAAATAAATAGCATTAGATGGCGTCAAGCTGCTTGCCTGCAGTCAAGACTTCACATCACATCACTTCACTTCATTTCAACCAGCCACGTTTCCTGAAGTACCACATGGGCACGACCGCGCTCAGCAGCATCAGCACCAGCGCATATGGGTAGCCCAGCGACCATTCCAGTTCGGGCATGAATTTGAAGTTCATTCCGTACACGCTGGCAATCAGCGTGGGCGGAAGCAGCGCAACGCTGGCCACTGAAAAAATCTTGATGATCTTGTTCTGGTTGATGTTGATGAAACCGACAGTGGCGTCCATCAAAAAGTTGATTTTGTCGAACAAAAACGCGGTGTGAGAATCCAGCGAATCAATGTCGCGCAAAATTTGGCGGGCGTCTTCAAACTGATCGCTTGACAGCATCTTGCTGCGCATCATGAAGCTCAAAGCGCGGCGCGTGTCCATCATGTTGCGGCGAATGCGGCCATTCAAGTCTTCATGCCGTGCAATGGCGCCCAGTACTTCGCCAGCCAGCACGTCGGTCACGTCGCCAGACAGGACTTTGGCGCTGACTTTTTCCAGCTCCACGTAAATGTTTTCAAGGGTATCGGCTGAATATTCAGCATCCGCATCAAAAAGTTTCAGCAGCACTTCCTTGGCATCTTCAATCAGCCCCGGCGCGCGGCGGGCACGCATTCTGAGCAGCCTGAACACAGGCACATCTTCATCGTGGATGGAAAACAGCACGCCCTTGCTTTTCAGATCGTTATTGACCAGATTCAGGATAAAAGCCACGCGTACCGTGCGCGGATCCATGTCATCAGCGATTAAAAAGTCGGACCGGATGTGCAGCTCGCCGTTGTCTTCTTCGTAAAACCGGGCGGACTCTTCGATGTCCTCGTCCATTGCGTCTTCAGGAATCGACAGGCCGTAATACTGTTTGACCCAGCGTTTTTCTTCCACGGTGGGGGACTCAAGGTCAACCCAGATGGGCTGGAATTTGGAAAGCTCTTCGAGCGACTCGATTTCTTCCTGAAAAAGCCGGCCGTTGGCAAGCGTGAAAATATTGAGCATGGCTGAACCTGGCAAGGTGGGGTGCTGCACTGGGCAGGCAAAGCCAGTGCAACAAGGGTTTGGGGTGAGCTTTCAACCTCAAACCGCGCCATGCGCTCGTCTGAAAGGCTGAAAGCTAGCGACTGGGGCTGCTTTCCAAGGATTTCTCCGTAGTCAATATGCCCGCATTATGGCATTGGCTGCATGCGGATTGACCTTGCAATCAGTTGCATTTATGGTGCAGTGCAAGATTGCATTTACTGAAAATCGGGGGCATAGTGGCTTCAAGACAGGATTTCGTAGCTGACCTTCATGGGCAGTATTTGTGTTCCAGCGTTTTGTCTTGACAAAGGAGTTTTCTATGAATATGACGATTAGCGGCCACCATCTCGAGGTCACGCCAGCACTGCGTGGCTATGTCACCACCAAACTTGACCGGATCACCCGGCACTTTGACAAGGTGGTGGATGTCAGGGTTCTCTTGACCGTTGACAACATGAAGGAAAAAGATTTTCGCCAGCGCGCCGAATGCAATGTGCATGTCAAGGGCCGCGATATTTTTGCTGAAAGCTCACATGCTGACCTGTATGCGGCGGTGGACGAGCTGACGGACAAGCTGGACCGCCAGGTAGCCCGCTACAAAACCAAAACGCAGGACCATCATCATATTTCTGTGAAGCGTCAATCAGACCTGCAAGACCAGCCCAGCGCCTGACCGTCTGCACACCAGCCAAGCCGTCTGCATTCAGGCGGCTTTTTTTACGCCTCCTGGCAGGCACGGTGTTCATCAAGTGCATAATTTGAAGCTTCAACCCAGTGCTTCACCAAGAGCCCCATGAACAGACTCTCACAAATCTTGCCCCCTGCTCAGGTTCTGGTCAGCGTTGAATCGACCAGCAAAAAACGTGCTTTCGAAGAAGCGGGTTTGTTGTTTGAAAACCAGCATGGCCTGAGCCGCGCGCTGATCACTGACAGCCTGTTTGCACGTGAACGGCTGGGCTCTACAGGTTTGGGGCATGGTGTTGCCATTCCGCATGGCCGCATCAAGGGACTGAAAGCGCCAATGGCGGCTGTGTTTCAGTTGCAAACGCCTATTGGCTTTGATGCGCCAGACGAGCAGGCCGTGGCATTGCTGATATTTTTGCTGGTTCCCGAAGCTGCAACACAAAAGCACCTTGAAATCCTGTCCGAAATTGCCGAGTTGCTGAGCGACAGTGTGCTGCGTGAAAAGCTCAAAACCACGGCTGATGCTGCTGAGCTGCACCAGTTGCTGGCGTCCTGGCAGTCAGCGGCCTGAGCAGCTTCACCGCTTCATGAAACCCACCGCCATCAGTGCCGATGTCCTGTTTGAAGACCACCGTGCAAATCTGAAATGGGAATGGGTGGCGGGCCTTGGTGCATCCGAGCGGCGCTTTGACGAAGTGGCAGTGCGGGCAGCCCGCTCGGGTGCAGACCTGGTGGGTTATCTCAATTACATCCATCCGTACAGGGTGCAGATTTTGGGCGAACGGGAAATTGCCTATTTGCTGAACTCTGATGATGAGGCGTGTGCGCGCCGCGTCTCCCGCATCATCAAGCTTGAGCCGCCAGTGCTGGTAGTGGCTGACGGCCAAACCGCACCAGACACCCTGCTGGCTATGTGTGAGCGGGCGGGTCTGCCCATGTTTGCCACGCCAGAGTCAGCCGCTTTTGTCATCGATGTGATGCGGGCGTATTTGTCCAAGCACTTTGCTGACCGCACATCCATGCACGGCGTGTTCATGGACATATTGGGGCTGGGCGTGATGATCACTGGCGAGTCTGGCCTGGGCAAAAGCGAGCTGGGGCTGGAGCTTATTTCACGCGGACATGGTCTGGTAGCAGACGACGCAGTGGACTTGTACCGCATCAACCAGACCACGCTGGAAGGGCGTTGCCCCGAGCTGCTGCAAAACCTGCTTGAAGTGCGCGGTATTGGGCTGCTGGACATCAAGGCGATATTTGGCGAGACGGCCGTACGCCGCAAAATGCGCCTGAAAATGATCGTGCATCTGGTGCGCCGTGAAACACTGGAGCGCGAGTATGAGCGCATTCCGTATGAGCCCCTGAACCAGGACATTTTGGGCATACCAGTGCGCAAGGTCGTGGTGCAGGTGGTGGCGGGGCGCAACATTGCGGTGCTGGTCGAAGCAGCTGTGCGCAATGCCATTTTGCAGTTGCGCGGCATAGATACGTACCAGGAGTTTGTGGAGCGGCACCGCAAGGCGATGGAAAAAAACGAATAGACTGCCGCGGCACTCTGCCTGTCACAAGTACCCCCTCAAGGGGATTTAAAAGGCGTTATGGCGTTGCAAATCAAGTGTGTGGAACCGGACCTTTACGAACTGCCCGCCGGTCGTTTCATGACGGTAATCCCAGCGTTCAACCCGGCAGCGCATGTCATTTTCAGCCAATGCGTATTCAATCAGATTGACTGAATTGGGCGCTTCACGGCGGGTCCGGCTTGACATTGCCGTGCCCGCCTGAACACACCAGATGCGCCTTTTCAGTGCCTTGACAGTGGCAGACATGTCATGGACGTACGGCAGGTGAATGTGCCCGCCCATTACCATGTCAGCGCCTGCTTCGGCCCAGGCACAAACAGCTGCCTGCCAGCCGCGCAGAATGTCATGCAGATCCTGCTGCCGCAGCACATGAATGGGTTGATGAACCACCACCACACGCAGCTGCTCAGGGCTTGCATGCACAAGCTGATCGCAGACCCGCGCAATTTGCGCTTTGGAGACTTCACCATTTTTATGGCGCCACCAGCGTGTGGTGTTGACAGTGATCAGGCACAGCTCGGGTGTGGTGACAACTGGCTCCAGGTCCTGCCCAAATGCCTCCCGATAACGGCCATAAGGACGGACCAGACGAATCAACGGGTTAAACAATGGCAAGTCATGGTTACCCGGTATGGCAACTGTTGCTGCAATACCCAGTTGATTGCAAAACGCCCGGGCACGGCTGAATTGATCGGCAGTGGCGCGCTGCGTGATGTCACCCGAAACAACCAGCACATCGGGTTGCTTGAGTTGGGCCAGGTCCAGCAATGCGGCCATTACCTCAGGTTTTTCCGTTCCAAAATGCAAATCGGAAATTTGCAGCAGACGTTTCATGCCACTTCTGCGCGGTCAGCAGGTGCAGGCACCATCAAAAGCAGCGGCGTATCCGCCACCTGAAATACCAGAGGCGGGACCATCCAGATAATTTCACCATCCGTTGCCACTTTGACACGCCGCTTGCTGCGCATGGACACTTTGAGAGTGCGAAACGGAAAGCTGGTGATGTTGTCAGCCTCACCCAGCCTTCCGATGGCACCACGCGCCAGCAGGCCCAGCATTGCAAAGGTGCCTGTCGGCGCCACCACGACAGCTGTCAATTTGCTTGCTTCCACAGCAGCGGCAGTATCGGCATGTGGCGCATCAATGCCGACCTGAACCAGTTGCAAATGGTTGTTGCCGATGAACAGAGTTGGTGTGCGCAAAGTGGTGGTTTTGCCTTCAAATTCAATTTCAAGCCAGAGCTGGCCGCGTGCCTGAACAATCGTTGCCAGACCCGATGCAAATGCCACAAGGCGACTTCGCCCCAGTTTTTGTTTCCAGACTTCGCGATGTTCCAGCAATTGCGGGTACAGCCCCAGACTGGCATTGACCAAAAATATCCGGCCATTGACTTCACCCACCGGCACTGGTGAAATGCTGGCGCCCAGCAACGCAGTTGCGGCAGCGCGTGCGTTCTGAGGGATGCCATGGGTACGGCCAAAATAGTTGAATGTGCCTTGCGGCAACACACCAAATGGACATTGACTGCGCAGCACCGCGGCAGCCACCGCATTGATGGTGCCATCGCCTCCAGCAGCAACGACCACGCCACCATTTTGCTGGGCCAAAGACACCGCACGTGCACTGATGTTGGCAATACTGGAAGGGTTGTCAATCAGTAAAAACTCAAAAGGCCTGCCAGAAGCGCTGAAAACTTCCGTTAAAAGTTCACGCCCGGCAGTGCTGTCCCTGTGACCCGATGCAGCGTTGAGCACAATGAAAAGCGGGCCCTGACAGGCGGCGTGATGGGCTGTTTCGGGCACCGAACACATGATGCTTAGAGTAGCTGACTCAGCCTGTTTGCCTCTGTCAGTCAACGCCGCAATCTGCAGGGGCCGGGTTGGTTGGCAGCTATATCTTGCGGAGTGGTTTGGGGCGCTCTGGCGTGCTGGTGTGAATGATCATGGTGGCCTTGTCCATGTGTCCTGCCAGCAAGTCAGGCACAGCCCGCAGCGAGCGGGTCATGCTTTCTTCAATCGCGTCGCGGTGCTCTTTGAGCGGCTTGCGCAGCACCCAGTCGACCACCTCGTCCTTGTTGCCTGGATGGCCAACACCCAGACGCAGCCGCCAATAGTCGCCCGTACCTAACTGAGCATGAATGTCACGCAGGCCGTTGTGGCCTGCATGGCTGCCGCCAAATTTGAGTTTGACCTGGCCCGGCACTACGTCCAGTTCGTCATGGGCAACCAGTATTTCTTCAGGTCTGATCTTGAAAAATCTGGACAGGGCTGCCACTGACTTGCCTGAAAGATTCATGAACGTTTGCGGGGTGAGCAGCCAGATGTTTTGACCATTGATGGTGGTGCGGGAAACCTGACCGTGGTAGTTTTTGTCAAAGGACAATGGCGCTTTGAGTTCGCGGGCCAATGCGTCCAGCCACCAAAAGCCGGCATTGTGCCGGGTGGCTTCGTACTCCACCCCCGGGTTGCCCAGACCGACGAACAGCTTGATCATGTTTGGATACCCATCACCTTATTTTAAAGTGCCAAAAAAAAGCCCTTGAACTCTTTCGAGCGCAAGGGCTTTGATATTCAGACTTTGACAGTCAAACTTCAGCTGTCAGATAAGGTCAGCGGATGCTTATTTTTTCTTGGCTGCAGGCGCTTTGGCTTCAGGCTTGGCAGCTGCTGCTGCTTTGCCTGCAGCTGCCTTGGCAGCTTTCGGATCAACTGGCACGGCAGCAGCTGCTGCGGCGGCTGCATCGGCCTCAGCTTCAGCAGAAACGGCAGACACCGACACCAGAACTGGGTTAGCCTGGCCTTTGACCACAAACCGAACGCCTTTTGGCAATGTGATGTCCTTGACATGCAGGGACGACCCTTTTTTCAGGCCACTCAAATCAACGTCGATCGACTCAGGGATGTCGGCCGGGAAGCACGAAACTGTCAATTCGGTCAACACATGGTTGACCAGGCAGTTTTCTGCCTTGACAGCTGGAGATTCCTCTTCACCGCTGTAGTGCAGCGGCACTTTGACAGTCATTTTTGTCTTTGCTTCAACGCGCTGGAAATCAATGTGAAGCACCTGCGGCTTGAACGGATGCATCTGCAAGTCACGCAGCAACACCTTGTGCTCTTTGCCAGCGAGCTCCATGTCGAGAATCGACGCGTGAAAGGCTTCTTTTTTGATGGCATGGAACAACGCGTTGTGATCGATTTCGATCAGCAAAGCATCTCCAGTACCACCGTAAACGATACCGGGCGTGCGGCCCGTGATGCGGAGACGGCGGCTCGCACCCGTACCCTGCTTGGCGCGCTCAAAAGCGACGAATTTCATGATTAACTCCTTGAAAAGGGCAAGCCGCGACCAGCTTTACCCCGTTTAAAAAGGCAGCACTTTTCAGTGCCACCGCTTTTTGAATCAGATCAGCACCGCCTGGTCCTGGTCCGAAAACAAACTCATCACTGAATCTCCCTTGGCAATACGCTGAATGGTTTCAGCAATCAATGGCCCGACAGAGAGCTGGCGAATTTTTTTGCATGCCCTGGCGTTGTCGTTCAAGGGAATGGTGTTGGTGATCACAACTTCATCAAGTGCATCGCCTTGGGCAATGCGGTCAATGGCCGGGCCTGAAAAAATCGGGTGCGTGCAATACGCGTACACTTTTTTGGCGCCGCGTTCCTTCAAAACTTCAGCAGCCTTGACCAGCGTGCCTGCCGTGTCAATCATGTCGTCCATGATGACGCAGTTGCGCCCTTCAATGTCACCAATCACGTGCATGACTTCAGAGACATTCGCTTTAGGGCGGCGTTTGTCAATAATGGCCATGTCGCAGCCCAGCTGCTTGGCCAGTGCCCGTGCACGAACCACACCGCCAACGTCGGGCGAGACAACCATCAAATCAGAATAATTTTTCTGCCGCAAATCACCGAGCAATATTGGTGAAGCGTAAATATTGTCTACCGGGATATCAAAAAATCCCTGAATCTGGTCAGCATGTAAATCCATGGTCAACACCCGCGACACACCTACTGCCTGAAGCATGTTGGCCACCATTTTGGCGGTGATGGGGACCCGGGCTGAGCGCGGGCGGCGGTCTTGCCTCGCATACCCAAAATAGGGGATGACTGCAGAAATGCGTTCAGCCGACGCACGCTTGAGCGCGTCGACCATGATAAGCAGTTCCATCAGGTTTTCATTGGTAGGCGCGCAGGTAGACTGCACAACGAACACATCCCGGGCCCGTACGTTCTGCTGAATTTCTACCGTGACTTCACCGTCTGAAAACCGCCCTACATGTGCAGCACCCAGCGAAATGCCCAGATGCTGCGCAATTTCAAGTGCCATGGCGGGGTTTGCATTGCCCGTAAACAGCATGAAATCAGGATGGTTGATGGGGTGAAGCGATTGCATAAGTGTCCGGCAATTTTATGATGTGGCTCGCACTGGCGTGGCTAAAAAGTGGACTGCAAAACGCTTTAAAACAACCCGATGCCCTGAACATTGCGGATGGCAAATCAGGGCACAACAAAAATTTGGCAGGGGTGGAAGGAGTCGAACCTGCGAATGCCGGAATCAAAATCCGGTGCCTTAACCAACTTGGCGACACCCCTACACGGGACAATTGTTTGTCATTTAACTGGCAAACAACCAACCCATAACCATTTACTTGCTACCAACCAGCCAGGGGATGGGTTTGCAAATTTCTGCACTTGCGAACTGTCCAGTCACTTGGGTATCTGGACAAATCTGCATCGTGCTGCAAATACGCAAACACCGCGCTTCCTGAACCAGTCATTCGGCCCTTGAGTTGCATGCTGTCAAACCATTCGAGCGTCTGGTCAATTTGCGGGCAAAGTTCTAGGGCAACTGGCTGCAAGTCGTTACATCCAAACCCGAAAACTCCGGATTCATGTTGTGCAGCAAAGCCTGCAATTGTAGCAGTTGCAGTATTGCGTTTGAGCGTGGGCGACGCAAAAATAGACTGTGTCGCCAAGCCCAGTGGCGGCTTGGCAACTAAAAAATCAGCTGCTGGCAGCGTGATGGGCGTGATGTCCTCTCCGACGCCCTGCACCCATGCATTGGCTCCTGACAAAAAAAACGGCACATCGGCGCCCAGTTTCAAGGCAATTGCCATCAATTCATCGTGTGGCAATTTAACGCTCCACAGACGCTGCAGAGCAAGCAGACAACTTGCTGCATCGGACGAGCCGCCACCCATGCCGGCCTGTGACGGAATGCACTTGTCCAGGCTGATGTGGGTGCCAAGAGTTGTTCCGCTGGCGTGCTGCAGGGCTTTGGCGGCGCGCACACACAGATCGTCATCTGGCAGGATGTCCGCGCTGTGCAAGCCGATATCAGCTCTGGAAATTTGCCCGTCGTGACGTATTTCAAAATGCAGCGTGTCACACCAGTCAATCAGCATGAACACCGATTCAATGAGGTGATAACCATCAGCCCTGCAGCCCGTGACATGTAAAAACAGATTGAGCTTGGCCGGCGCGGGCACGTCATAAATGACTTTCATGGCAACGCGTTCACAATTTACCTGTCCAGCACCATGCGCAGTTCGGCTTGCGGCTCGGGCAGCTTTCTTATCGCATTCAACCGGCGGTTTGCCAGCTGGGACAGATCAGCAGTCCATCCCGAGGCGGGCGAATTTTTACCGCCCAGCCAGTCAAACAGGGCTGAAACGGGCAGCGCTGCACCTGTGGCCTGCATCAAAAGCTCGTCAGCAGATGAAAAATTTCTGGCGACGCTGCCTTGCAGCAAAGTTGCATCGTTGGGAGTCCACCGCATCACGGCCAGAATGCTGCCAATCGGGCTGATCAAGGTCAATTCGCCCTCCGCAGCGCTGCCTTTCAGCTCAAAGCTTGCATAAAAAGCTTGTGGTGGCTCGCTTTGTATTTGAAGGCTGATGCGGCCTGACCACTGCGCCTCCGAAGCAACTGTTTCAGACGCAAATTGACTGTCATTAGTGCCTGTAGCGCCGGTTTTGTGGGCGCAACCAGCTATCAAAACGATAGTAGCCAGTACCCCAACCAACAACCGGCTGTAGCTCATGAGGCGATTCAGAGTTTGACTTTCAGGCGCTTGATGGTCTCTATCAGCGTGTCATTTGCCGGATTGAGCAGCTGCCCCTCACGCCAGATGGCAACTGCTTTGTCGCGCTGGCCCATGACCCACAGTACTTCACCGTAATGAGCCGCAATTTCAGCGTCTGGCTTGGACTTGAAAGCGTTAGCAAAGATTTTGGCGGATTCTGCAAAGTTGCCCATGCGGAACTCAACCCATGCCAGACTGTCCTGAATAAACGGATCATTGGGCACGAATTCGAGTGCTTTTTTAATCAGCTGCTTTGCCTCTGGCAATCGGACGTTGCGCTCTGCAAACGAATACCCCAATGCGTTGTAAGCGTTGTAGGCATCGGGTTTGATTTCAATGACTCGGCGAAGCAGGCGCTCCATCTCCGGCAGCTGGTTCAGCTTTTCAGCCATCATGGCCTGGTCGTAAAGCAAATCGGTGTCTTTGGGCTCGGCCTTCACAGCCTGAGCCAGCAAATCATGGGCAGCCTGGTGTTGTTTTAAATCCCGCAGCAAACCAACTTCAGCTTGCAATTTGAGGCGTGCATCACCCGGGTTGCGTTCAGGCAAACCACGTATCAGTTGGCGCGCCTCGGTCATCTGCCCCCGACTGGCCAAAATCGAGGCCCGCCTGACTTGCGCCTGCAGCATGTCAGCTGAATTGTCGATTTTATTCAGCCACGCATCAGCAGCCGCGAAGTCTTTTCGCTTTTCGGCAATTTGTGCGAGCGCCAGGTAAGCCTGTGTCAAGCCCCGGTCTGGCTCGTCGTCGTCGCTTTGCCGATTTGCCGCCTTGTCCAGCGCAACATAGCGCTCAAATGAAGCTTGCGCCAACGCCAGCTGGTTGTCCTGCAGCTGGAGCGACCCAAGCGCAAGCCACGCGGGTAAATAATCGGGCTTGTCCTTGCTGACCAGCTGCACCTCTGAGGTGGCTTCTGCGTAGCGCTGCGCATCAAGCAATGTCCTGGCATACGCCATGCGCACTTCTGGCGCTGGCTTGGGGTTGTCTGCCAGGTACTTTTTAACCAGCATCTCTGCCGCTGGTACTTTCGGGCTCATCAACTCCAGCGCCACAAAAGCCGGGCCTTCAGCGTTGGTGTCTGATGCATTGCCTTTTTGTGCTGCATTCAAAGCGCCTTGCGGGTCACCGGCCGCCAATCGCGCCCGGCCGACTGTGGTCCATGCTGTGCTGGCTGTTGCCGGATTGATCACATAAGTACCCAGCGCATTTTCAATCACTGAACTGGCCAGTTTTTTGTCGCCAACACGGGCATAAGCTCTGGGGATACTCGAAATTGCGAGCAAGCGTTCGCTTGCAGCCGCCAGATCAATTGATTTTTTCAGAGGCTCCAGCGTGTCCTGAATGCGGTTCAGGGCAATCAGTATCTGCAGCACGTAGCGATTGGCGTCTTTTGATTCTGGCAGGGCTTGTCTCCAGGCCATGGCTGCCTGAAGCGCAGCGTCCCCTGAGCGTGATTGCAATGCAATTTCAACAGCCCGTTGAAACAGGCTGCCATCATTTGTTTTTCGGGCAGTGTCCAGCATCAAGGCAAAGCCAGCAGCAGGATCACCATCGCGGACGGTTATTTCGCCCACCAGCAAACGATAAAACAACTCGGCATCCAGCGGTGAACTGGGCGGTGCTGGCGTTTCAATGGCAGCAGCCAGATCGCCTCCTGGCTTGGCAACCGGAGCAGTGTTTTGCGCCCAAAGCGAAGCGGTTGTCAAACTCAAGCCGCAAAGCATAACCGTCAGTGATTTCTTCATCTGGCCATGATAATTGATGCCTGCCCCGCGCGTCACATCTCCACCAATTGAACCCTGACCATGCCTGAACTGCCCGAAGTAGAAGTCACCCGCCTGAGTTTTGCGCATCGCATTGAAGGTGCTGTCATTGCACATGCGCAAATGGGCAAACCGTTGCGGTGGCCATTGGGTTGCCAGTCAGATGTCCTTCACGGCCAGACGGTGAATGCGGTGCGAAGGCGGGGCAAATATCTGCTGATTGATCTGAGTGCTGGATTGCTGCTGGTTCATTTGGGGATGTCAGGCAGCATCAGTTTTGCAAAAGATTTGCCTTCGCCAGGCAAGCACGATCACTTTGACTTGCTGACCAGCCGCGGAACATTGCGACTGAACGATCCGCGCCGCTTTGGCGCGGTGGTGTTTGCCTTGAGCGAGCAGGACATGCCAGCGCAAAAGCTGTTGGGGCATTTGGGAATTGAGCCATTGGGCAACGACTTTGAGCTGGCTGAGTTTTGTACCCGATTAAAACTTAAAAAGGCAGCCATCAAGCAGGTGTTGCTGGCAGGTGAAGTTGTGGTGGGCGTGGGCAATATTTACGCCTCCGAAGCGCTTTTTCTGGCGGGTATCCGGCCTACGACTGCAGCTTCCAGCCTGAGCAGACCCCGCATGGCGCGTCTGCACTGCGCCATTCGCCAGGTGTTGACGCAGGCTGTGGCCAAAGGCGGCAGCACCTTGAAAGATTTCTCCAATGCAGATGGCCAGGCTGGTTATTTTCAGCTGGAGGCCATGGTGTACGGCCGCGCAGGTTTGCCTTGCAAGGTATGCGCCAGCCCTATCAAAAATATCCGGCAAGGTCAAAGATCCACTTTTTATTGCCAAAAATGCCAAAAATGCTGAAAACCGCAAAAACCGCATGAAGCCCTGACGATCAAACATCCGCGCATGGCTCTTTGCGTTGCGCAATGCTATATTGAACCATTGAGGTAACGACACACCATGTCTTTTAACGAACAATTTGACCAGCACGGTTTGTGGCGCCGTGAATTTGCCCTGCGGCTCAAGCTGCTGGCCGAGTGGATGCGCGGCCATGACCTGCTCAATGCCGCGGTGGATGAACGGCTCAGGCGGCTTGAGGCTCAAATGCGTTCAGACAAAGTCATGGTGGCTTTTGTGGCCGAGTTTTCGCGCGGCAAGTCAGAGTTGATCAACGCCATTTTTTTTGCCGGTTACGGCCGGCGGATCATGCCCGCCAGTGCAGGCCGCACCACCATGTGCCCAACCGAATTGGGGTACGACGCAGACATTGCGCCCTGCTTGAGGCTGCTGCCCATCGAGACCCGTTTGAAGCCACAGGCGCTGATGGAATGGCGCGCAGCACCTGAAAAATGGACCCGTGTCGATCTTGATGTCGATGATGCAGCCCAATTGGCCCAAGCCCTCGAAAAGGTTGCTGAAGTCCGTCATGTCACCAAGGACGACGCCAGAGCCCTCGGGTTTTGGCACGACGAAAACATTGACGACAACCCACTGGTGGGGCTTAACGGTTTGATTGAAGTGCCCAAATGGCGGCATGCACTGATCAACATTGCCCATCCGCTCCTCAAACAGGGCTTGGTGATTCTGGACACGCCAGGCCTGAACGCAATTGGTGCCGAACCTGAACTGACAGTCAGCTTGATCCCGCAAGCCCATGCAGTGCTGTTTATTCTGGCTGCAGACACTGGCGTTACCAAATCTGATCTGGCAATCTGGCGTGAGCATCTGGTGTCCGGCGGGGATGACAATATTTCAAGATTGGTGGTCCTCAATAAAATTGACACGCTGTGGGACGCCCTGAGTACGCCTGCGCAAATCAAAGCCCAAATTGATCGCCAGCGCACCAGTTCTGCAGAAATTCTGAATTTGCCAGTTGACCAGGTGATCCCGGTATCAGCCCAAAAAGGCTTGGTGGCAAAAGTTACTCACAACCAAGAACTGCTGGCCGCAAGTTGCCTGCTCCAGCTCGAGATGGCGCTGGCAGATGGCATCATGGGAAAACGCCAAAAAATCCTGCGTTCAGCCGTTACCACAGGCATTGGCGAGTTGCGTGTTGAAGCAGGGCGTTCCATTCACATTCGCCGCCGTGACATTTCAGAGCAGATGGATGAGCTGCGCAGCCTGAAAGGTAAAAATGCTTCAGTCATCAAACACATGCGCATGCGCATCGTGCAGGAGCAAAGCGAGTTTGGTGCCAGTGGTGCAAAAATACATGCGGTTCGATCGGTCCACCTCAGGCTGCTCAGCGAAGTGTTTGATCTGCTGGGTATGCCTGCCCTGAAAATTGAGCTGGTTGAACTGACACATTCTCTCAAGCAACCCGGCATCAAGTTTGGCGTTAAAAAAGCGTATGGCCAGACGTTTTCCCGACTGCAGGCAACCCTGCAGAAAACCCAGACGATCAGCTCTGAAATTCACAGCATGCTCGTGGCATCGTTCAACCAATTGAACACAGAATTCGGATTTTCTCTTCAGGCGCCCAAAACGCCAGATTTGACGCGATTTGAAAACGACCTTTCCCAAATCGAGCGAAGCCATTTGCAGTATCTGGGGGTCACCAATGTGCTCAAACTGTCACAGCCAGATTTTTCCGAGCGGCTTGTCAGGGCACTTTCAACACGCTTGCGGGTTGTTTACGAGTCCACATTAAGCGAGATTGAACTCTGGAACAAATCAGCCGCTGCCCAGCTGGATGCACAACTGCGCGAGCGTCGCCGTCATTTTGATCGACGACTGGAGGCCATCGAGCGAATTCAAAATGCGGCCTCTGGCCTGGATGAGCGCATGAGCGAGATGGATGTGCACGAACTCGCCCTGAATGCACTTGACAACAAACTCACCGAGCTGACTTCACATCTGGCAGATTCGCCTGATCAGCCTGATAACGCGGGTGCACAAAAAATCAGTCCTGCTGAATTGCTGATCGCAACTGCCTGAAACCGATTTTCAAATTTTGCCGGTTCCTGGCTCGTTTTTGATTTTTGGCATCCGCACCAGCGGTGGCTTTGCCGAAAAAATCGTTGCCTGGCAGCAAACGCACGGCCGCAACACCTTGCCGTGGCAAAACACCCGTGACCCGTATCGCGTCTGGCTGTCTGAAGTCATGCTCCAGCAAACGCAGGTGACAACCGTATTGGGCTATTACGCACGGTTTTTGGTGCGTTTCCCGGACGTCGCTGATTTGGCAAAAGCCCATGCTGACGAAGTCATGGCGATGTGGAGCGGCTTGGGTTATTACAGCCGGGCACGTAACATGCACCGCTGCGCGCAGGACGTGGTGGCCGCGCATGGCGGCAAGTTTCCAGAAACCGCCGAGCTTTTAAAAACTTTGCCTGGTATCGGACCCTCAACAGCCGCTGCCGTTGCTTCTTTTTGCTTTGGCGAGCGGGTGGCAATTTTTGATGGCAATGTCAAACGCGTGTTGACACGTGTCGCGGCATTTGCTGAAGATTTGGCAATTGCTGACAGTGAAAATAAGTTGTTGTTGATTGCCAGCAGTTTATTGCCGGAAAATGATTTACAACAAGCCATGCCGCGCTACACACAGGGTGTGATGGACCTCGGAGCCACGCTGTGTACGCCGCGCAAACCACAGTGCCTAATATGCCCCGTCCGTGACATTTGCAAAAGTTTTGCCGAAGGCAACCCGGAAAAATATCCGGTTAAAACAAAAAAACTCAAACGCAGTGCATTGCGCCTGAGCCTGTTGTGGGCGCAGCGCCCGGATGGGTCCGTGTGGCTTGAGCGACGACCCGTCACCGGTATTTGGGGCGGTCTTTTCTGTCTGCCTGTTTTTGACAGTGAAGAATCTCTGCTGGCATATTTGCCTGAGTCAAGTCGTTTGAATATTGAGACCCTGGCAACTTTCAAACATGTTCTGACGCACAAAGATTTGTATCTGAGCCCGTCGGTGGTCCCGTTTGAATCCGCTCAGCAGATGCCCGACGCCAGTCAGGAAGCCAGACCAAGTGACAAGCCTGACGTGAATGCGGTTGTAAAAGCCCGCTGGTATGCGTTGCATGAATGGCCCCAGTTGGGTTTACCTTCGCCCATTCGCAAGTTGCTCGAGAGCTGGCCAGGCCACAGCGTTTTTTAACGCGCGTCCATTTCGCGGTGACGTTTGAGGGTTTGCCAGTTTTGGCTAAAAATTTGTGCCAGCGTTTCAACCAGATAAACCGACCGGTGCTGGCCACCTGTGCAGCCTATGGCCACTGTCACGTAACTGCGGTGATCGCGCACCAGTGCTTTCAGCCAGTGACTGATAAATTCCTCGATGTCATTGGACATGTCATGAACTTCAGAATGCGAACGCAAATATTCGGCAACAGCAGCGTCCTTGCCTGTCAGGTCGCGAAGGCCGGACTCATAATGCGGATTGGGCAGCATGCGAACATCAAAAACATAATCTGCGTCCAGCGGTACCCCGCGCTTGAAAGCAAATGACTGAAACACCAGCGTCAGTTGTCTGGCGGGCGCCGAGATCAGTGACTTCACGTAGCCCTGCAGCTGTGATGAACGGATCATGCTGGTGTCCAGCACATGCGACTGCTCCCGCATGTCACCAAGCAGCTCGCGTTCCAGCTCAATGGCATCGACCAGCGCGCGGTGCTGGTCAGAAGCATCCATGCGGGACAGCGGATGCAAACGCCGGGTTTCAGAAAACCGGCGCAGCAGCGTGTCTGTGCTGGCATCCAGAAACAGGGACTGAATTGCGATGCCTTGTGTCCGAAGCTGGGCCAGTTGCCTGGGCACCAGCGGCAGCGATGTTGCGCTGCGCACATCCATGGCGATTGCCACTTTCTTGGCTCTGTGCTGCTGCTCGACTGCAACAAAAGAGGTCAGCAATTCGGGTGGCAGGTTGTCAACGCAGTAGTAACCAGCATCTTCCAGCGCATGCAATGCGACTGATTTGCCGGAGCCCGACATGCCGGTGATGAGCACCATTTCAAGCAGCGTCTGCGTCTGAACAGTCATTGCCCCAGCATCTCCCTGGCATGTGCCAATGTGGTGGTGGACAATTTCTCACCACCCAGCATGCGGCCAATCTCTGCAACGCGTGCCTGCCCTTTCACAAGCTCAACACTGCTGAAAGTATTGCCCTTTTCAGTCAGCTTTGACACCATAAGGTGCTGGTCTGAACACGCTGCAACTTGCGGCAAATGCGTGACAGCCATGACCTGCCGGTCCTTGCCCAGCTGCTTCATCAGGCGGCCAACGGTCTCGGCAACCCGGCCACCCACACCCGAATCCACCTCATCAAAAATGAGTGTCTGGGCTTGCCCAAGTTGACTTGTTGTCACTGCGATGGCCAGCGCAATGCGCGACAACTCCCCTCCTGAAGCCACTTTGCCCACCGGGCGCGGCGTGGTACCGCTGTGGCCAGCCACCAAAAATTCAGCCTGTTCCATTCCAAACAGTGCAGGGTGCTCAAGTGTGTTGAGCGCCACATCAAACTTGCCGCCTTGCATACCCAGTCCTTGCATGGCCTGGGTGATGGCCTTGGCAAGCGCAGGGGCTGCCTTGGCACGAAGTTTGGTCAGTGTCTTTGCCTCTTCCAGATACTTTGCGTGGGCCTGCTTTTCAAATCGTTCAAGCTGGACAAGGTCCCCGGCTTCATCAAGCTTTTGCAGCTCACCCCGCCAGCCGGCCAACAGCGCCGGCAGATCAACAGGCTGCCTTTTGTAGCGGCGGGCCAGGCTGATCCACTGGCTCAGGCGCTCGTCCAGATCATTCAGGTGCTGGGGCTCCAGCTCGGCATGGCGTGCGTAAGTGTTCAGCGAATGCACAGCATCTTCTGTTTGAGCCAGCGCGCTGGCCAGCACTTCTGCCAATGCGAAGAACTGCGGCTCAATGTGCGACTGGCCTTGCAATTGACTCAACGCCCGGCCCAGCAAGCTGCTTGCATTTTGTTCCGACTCACTCAATGCCTCCAGAGCTGCCTGGACAGCATCACGCAGGGTCTGCGCATTGGACAGGCGGCTGTGCTGTGTATTGAGTTCGAGCCACTCATCAGGTCCGGGGGCCAGCTTGTCCAGCTCGCTGATCTGCCATGCCAGCCGCTCCTGCTCCCGCTGCGCACTGTCCTGCGCACTGCGGGCGTCCAGCAAGGATTTTTGCGCCTGCCGCCAGAGCCGCCAAAGCTCGCCAAGGCGGTCGGTGTTGACACCACCATAAGAATCGAGCAGTCCGCGCACAGCGTCCGGTCGGGTCAGGCTTTGCCAGGCATGCTGCCCATGAATATCGACCAGCTTGTCCGCAATGTCTCTTAACTGAGCAGCTGTTGCTGCGCTTCCGTTGATCCATGCCCGGCTTTTACCTTGTGAATCAATGGTGCGCCTGAGCAGCAGGGTGTCACCGCTGGAAAAGCCAGATTCTTCAAGCCAGCTGGCAACCGTCGGCGGGCTGTCAAACTCGGCGCTGATCTCGCAGCGAAGCGCGCCTTCCCGCACCACGCCAGCATCGGCCCTGGCACCCAGGGCAAGCTGTAGCGCATCGATCAATATGGATTTGCCAGCGCCCGTCTCACCAGTCAGCACGGTAAAGCCATTGGCCAAATCCAATTCGAGCAAATGAACAATGACAAAGTCCCGAAGCGAAATGCTCCTGAGGCTCATACGGCACCCTCGTTCCAGTGCAGCTTTTTGCGCAGTGTGTCGAAGTAACTCCAGCCCGTGGGGTGCAGAAACCGCATCTGGTAGTCCGAGCGTTTAACGACAATCCGGTCACCCAGCATCAGGCTTGCCAGGGATTGCATGTCAAAATTGGCGCTGGCATCACGGCCTGCTACGATTTCAATAGCTATCTCACCTGAATCCGAAAGCACGATGGGCCGGTTTGACAATGTATGCGGCGCAATGGGCACCAGTATCCAGCCAGCAATCGATGGGTGCAGCAAGGGCCCTCCTGCTGACAATGCGTAGGCGGTTGAACCGGTGGGGGAGGCAATGATGAGTCCATCAGCACGCTGGTTGGCAACAAACCGCCCATCGACTTCAACCCGCAATTCGACCATGCCCGAGCTGGCGCCACGATTGACGACAACATCGTTCATGGCAGTGGCACTGAATACGCAGTGCCCGTCACGCACCACTTGTGCCTGCATCATCCAGCGGCGATCTTCTTCATAATCGCCTTGCAGCATGGGGCCCAAAACACTCTGGTAGCCATCAAAGGCAATGTCCGTGATAAAACCCAACCGTCCCTGGTTGATGCCAATCAGCGGTACCCCAAACTTTGCCAGAACACGGCCGATGCCCAGCATGGTGCCGTCTCCGCCGACAACCAGCGCCAGATCGCATTGGGCGCCGATGGCCGTCACGTCCAGTATGGGGTACTGCGTGATCCCAGTGTTGTTTGCGGTGTCTTTTTCAACGGCGACGTCACAACCTTGTGCATTGAGAAACTGCGCAATATTTTCAAGTGCCGCGTGCGAGCCCTGAGCATGGTATTTGCCAATCAGGGCGACATGGCGGAATTGCGTCTTCATTTGCAAATTACATCACAAGATGCATGACAAGTTCCTTAGAATGACAAGATGCTAGATGACCGGGCCAGACTGTTGCTGAAAGCGCTTGTTGAGCGCTACATTGCTGACGGGCAGCCGGTGGGTTCACGCACGCTGTCCAGGGCATCCGGACTTGAGTTGTCGCCTGCCACCATCCGCAATGTGATGAGCGATCTGGAAGACCTCGGCCTGATTGTCAGCCCGCACACATCAGCCGGGCGCATACCCACTGCGCTGGGTTACCGGCTGTTTGTTGACACCATGCTAACAACGCAGTCAGATCCGTTCATGAACACGCCGGGTCTGGGACCCCAGATCCTGGCGCCTGACCAGCCGCAAAAAGTGTTGAGCAGTGCTGCACACATGTTGTCCAGCCTGTCACAGTTTGTAGGTGTGGTCATGGCACCGCGGCGCAGCTCAGTGTTCAAGCACATTGAATTTTTAAGACTGTCGGAGCGGCGTTTTCTGGTCATCATCGTGTCACCGGATGGTGATGTGCAAAACCGTGTCATTTTCACGGAGGCTGACTACACGCAGGCACAGCTGGTGGAAGCGGCCAATTTTTTGAACTCCCATTACGCAGGCATGGCGATTGAAGAGGTGAGGGAGCGGCTCAAAAACGAAGTGGAAGCGTTGCGCGGCGAAATCGCCACCCTGATGCAAACAGCAGTGCAGGTCAGCTCCGAAGCCATTGAAGCGCGCGAAGAGGTTGTTATTTCCGGAGAGCGGAATCTGCTGACGGTCAGTGACTTTTCCAGCAACATGGGCAACTTGCGCAAACTGTTTGATCTGTTTGAGCAAAAGGCCCAGCTGATGAAATTGCTGGATGTGTCCAGCCGGGCTGAAGGTGTGCGGATTTACATTGGTGGTGAAAGCCAGGTCATACCGTATCACGAGCTGTCGGTGGTCACCGCGCCTTACGAAGTTGACGGCAGGGTGGTAGGCACACTTGGTGTGATAGGCCCCATGCGAATGCCCTACGAAAAAATGATACAAATTGTTGACATCACTTCCAAGCTGGTCAGCACGGCGCTCAGCCACGGCAAGTAGGCATTTACAATGCTTGCTGGTTCGGGCCGTTAGCTCAGTTGGTTAGAGCAGAGGACTCATAATCCTTTGGTCCACAGTTCAAGTCTGTGACGGCCCACCATTTTTTAGCAGTTGATGCGCTATACTTTGCAGCTTCGCGGCTGTAGCTCAGTTGGATAGAGTACTTGGCTACGAACCAAGGGGTCGTGGGTTCAATTCCTGCCAGCCGCACCAGAATTTATGTTCTAGATCAATAGCCTGATGGTTTTGCCTTCAGGCTATTTTTCTTTGTGCGCCGCGTTTTTAACCTAGTAAGTTCCGGCAAGCAGGATGCCTTTGTCTACCGCGTTGATGTCGGTTTTGCCACAAAAAGCCATGGTCAAGTCCAGCTCTTTGTGAATGATCTGAAGCGCTTTGGTGACTCCCGGCTCGCCCATGGCGCCCAGCGCATAAAGCCACGCCCGGCCAATGTAAACACCTTTGGCCCCCAGAGCAATTGCCTTGATGACATCTTGCCCGCTGCGGATGCCGCCATCCATGTGAACCTCGATGTCCTTGCCGACTGCAGCCACGATGCGGGGCAGGGCGCGTATGGACGACTCGGCGCCATCGAGTTGCCGGCCGCCGTGGTTGGACACGATCAGGGCATCTGCGCCACTGTCAACGCCCAAGCGGGCGTCTTCTTCGTCCTGAATGCCCTTCAAGATGATTTTGCCGCCCCAGCGTTTTTTGATCCATTCGACATCGCCCCAATTGAGCGCAGGGTCAAACTGTTTGGCGGTCCAGTCGCTCAATGAACTCATGTCATCAACGCCCTTGACGTGGCCGACGATGTTGCCAAAGCCGTGTCGTTTGGTACCCAGCATGCCCAGACCCCAACGCGGCTTGGTGGCCATGTTGATGATGTTGGGAATGGTCAGTTTGGGTGGGGCGGACAAACCGTTTTTCAAATCTTTATGACGCTGGCCGAGGATCTGCAAATCAAGCGTGATGACGAGGGCCGAGCAGTTGGCGGCTTTGGCGCGATCAATCAGCCGCTCAATGAAGTCGCGGTCTTTCAGCACATACAACTGAAACCAGAACGGGTGCCGGTCGGTTGCCGTTGACACATCTTCAATCGAGCAAATACTCATGGTTGACAACGTGAACGGTATGCCAAATTTTTTGGCTGCGCGTGCGCCGCAAATCTCGCCATCGGCATGCTGCATGCCGCTCATGCCGGTCGGCGCAATAGCCACCGGCATGGCAACGTTCTGGCCAATCATTTGAGTGGCGGTGCTGCGGCCTTCCATGTTGACGGCCACGCGCTGGCGGAATTTTATTTTCTGAAAATCAGCTTCATTTGCGCGGTACGTGCCTTCCGTCCACGAGCCTGAGTCGGCATAGTCGTAAAACATGCGCGGTACGCGTGCCTTGTGCAACACGCGCAGGTCTTCAATGTTGGTGATAACGGTCATTGTGTTCCTTGGTTTGATTGCATCGTAGCCCCAGGCTGAAAGCTGTGGCGTGAAGTCTGCATACCGCGCGTTGAAATTATTTTGATACGCTTGAACTGCTGCCCGCTTTCAACCCTGCGCCGCGGACTTCAATTTTGATTTCATCAAGCACCGCACCTTTGCTGTTGGTAAGTTGCACCACATGCCTGCCAGGCCACGGCAGCCATTGGACGGACTGCCCGCGTGCCAGCGGCTTGCCGTCCATGCGCCAGGCAAGGTTTTGGCCTTCAGCGGTGAAATGAAGGCGTTGGCGATTGGGCGGAATGTCAGGGTCCAGCGCAATGATGACACCGTTGACAGGTGATGTGATTTTTGCAACAGTGTCTACAGTTGCGTCATTTTCTATGCCGTTTAGTTGTTTTGATGAATAAATACCGGCGCTAGTAGCTCCTGTATTTGTAGCAAATTGAGCCTGCTCTGTGCCAGCGATAAACCATTCGCTGCGTGCCGCCTCCAAGCCGCCAAACACCACAGGCACCCTCATCAGCCCCAGCGGCGGCGCGGGCGTTCGGCTGGGTTCGGTGCGGTGAAGGTGGTTCATCAACGCTGCCCAGATTGGCGCTGCGCCGCTGGTGCCGCTGACATCCCACATGGGCGCGCCGCTGGCGTTGCCTACCCACACGCCCACCGTGTACCGCTGTGAAAATCCAACCGCCCAGTTGTCGCGCATGTCTTTGCTGGTGCCGGTTTTGACGGCGGTCCAGAAGCGGGTGCTGAGGACGCTATCGGTGCCGAAAGTGCGAGCGCGCGCCATTGGGTCGGCCAGGATGTCGGTGACGATGAAGGCGGCGCGGGGGTCTATGGCTGGGGTGGGGGCCTTCACCCCAGCCTTCTCCCCTGCTGGGGAGAGGGAGCCTGCGATGCCCCCTCTCCCGCTGGCGGAAAGATGCGGAGTTTGGGGCAGGGGCGAGGGTGCGGCGAATTTGACTTCACCCACCTGCCCCCCATTGGCCAGCGTGCGGTAAGCATTCGTCAAATTCACCAGCGACACCTCAGAGCTGCCAAGCGCCAGGCTGTAGCCATAAAAATCACCGCTTTCCTTGAGTGGCAAACCCACAGCGCGCAGCTGCTTGGCAAACGCATCGGGCGACACCATCACCAGTGTGCGCACAGCCGGCACGTTGAGTGACGCACCCAGTGCTGTGCGGCTTGATACCAACCCCTTGAATTGCCGGTCGTAGTTTTGAGGAATGTACAAGCCACTGGCTGTCGGTATTTGCGTTGATGAGTCTTCAAGCAGTGATGCAGCCGTTATGCGCTTTTCAGCAATTGCCTGGGCGTACAAAAAAGGTTTGAGGGTTGAGCCTGGCTGGCGCAAAGCCATTACGCCATCCACATCAGCTGCCTTGCTAAGTTCGTTTGATGAACCTACCCAGGCCAGCACGCTGCCTGTGGCGTTGTCGAGCACCACGATGGCGCCGTCTTCCACATGGCGGCCGCGGAGTTCGCGCAGGTGCTGTTGCAGGGTCTGGACTGCGAAGCGCTGGAGTGGGGCGCGCAGGGTGGACTGGATTGAATTCGTAGATCCCTCACCCCTGTCCTCTCCCGCGAGCGGGAGAGGGAGTAAGACAGATGCTTGGCTTCTACTCCCTCTCCCGCCCGCGGGAGTGGGTTGGGGTGAGGGTGTTTGCATAGCCACCAGCCTACGCGCAAAATGCGGCGCCACACCCTCACTCGCATCAAACGCCCTGCGCTGCAAGGCACCTGTGGTGAACAAATCCAGCGCATCGCAATCAGGCTTCGATTGCATTAACTTCAAAACCCCACAAGCCCGCTGCGCAACCTGCGCGGCCTTTGCATTTGGTGCGCGTACCAGCGCCGCAGCCACCGCAGCCTCACGCTCATCTAGCCCATGCGCCGCCTTGCCAAACAGCGTGCGGCTCAGGGCATCGATGCCCACAATCTCCCCCCGAAAAGGCACCAGATTCAAATACGCTTCCAGTATTTCGTCTTTGCGCCATCGCGCTTCCAGCACCTGGGTCGACAATGTCTGGCTGATTTTTTGCCCCACGCTTCTGCCACTGCTGGCTGCTTTCAAGTCCTCATCCAGCAAGCCAGCCAGCTGCATGCTGATGGTCGATGCACCGCGCGTTTTGGTGTTCCACACATTCGCCCATGCGGCAGATGACACCGCCCGCCAATCGACACCGCTGTGCTCGTAAAAGCGCTTGTCTTCAGATAGCACCAACGCTGTGCGCAGCGCCGGCGACACATCAGCCAACGCCACCCACTGCCCACGCCGCACGGTGCTGTCAGTTCGCACGCGTTGAATCATTTCGCCATTGGCAGCCAATATCAGCGTGTCAGATGGCTTGAAACCCCGTTTTATAGTATCAAAAGACTCTATAGCCCAAGTATTATGGGCGCAAGCAGCTATTAAAAACAGAGCAAAAAGAGTTCGCTTGTACATTACACAACCAGCTCAACACCGGTTGTGCATGCTGCTTTGGCGTCGAAGGTCAACATGGTGCAGCAGCCCATGCGCTGGTACTGGGCGAGAAACAAACATTCGGCAAAGTCAGAGCTTGCGTTCTCATACACATGCAACGCTTGCTCCAAAACCTTTTCGTTGTCGATCTCAATGTCATAGGACTCAAGCAGCAGGTTGAAAATATTCAACACTTCAGTCTTGTTCATTTTTGCGCTGCTACGTAAAACCCACTCCATCTCCAACACCACCGCCAATGTGATGATGACAGTGGTGTCAAGCCGTTTAGCCTGCTGAATAAATTTGGTAGCGCGCATTTTTTACGCAAGGTCGTCGGTTAGAAGCAACCGAAGCACGACGTTGGTATCCAGGCCGATCACGGGGGCGTCTTCAACTTAAGCGCCAAACCGCATTTTCTCAATCGGAATCTTTGGCCCCTTGTACTTGATGATGTCGGCAAGGTCCAGGATGCTCTTGCTTTTCACCCGCATGATGACTGTGCCATTCGGCATTTGAGTGAAGTTAAGTTGATCCTTGGCTTTGAGGCCCAGGCTGTCCCGAATTTCCTTGGGGATGGTGGTTTGGCCTTTGGAGGTGAGCGTGGCGTTGGACATAAATGCCTTTTAATATCTGGTTTCGTAAGGATGATAGGCTTTCGCGGCTCACTTGATTGCCTCCACCTTCACCCGCGCATTCGGCGCTTCACCAAACATTTCGGGTGCGTACATCGCCTCTACGCGGCTGGGCGGCAACGCAAAGTCGCCGACGTTGTTCAGGCGCACGGTGTATTCCATCTTGACCACGCCTTTTGGCAAATACTCGTAGTAGCTGCGAAAGGCTTCGAAGCTGCGCTCTTCGAAGGCTGCATAACCAGAGCCAGACTTTTTCTCGCCCTTTGTGGCAATTTCAGAGTCACGACCCAGGCCGCTGCCCAAAATGGTGGCACCGCCGGGGATGGGGTCTGTGATGGCTACCCATGTCATGTCGCTGGACGCGTTGACTTCCAGCGTGATGCGCAGCACGTCGCCGCGTGTGTAACTGCCTTTATTGGCTTGCTCAATGGGCGTGATGGTTTTCTTGATTTGGTAGCCCGCATTAAACGGTGCTTTAAGTTGTACGGCGGCCAGCGACTGCAGTGTTAGCCACGGTTTGCCAGTGCCCGTATGCGAAACGCTCAGCGCATCCTTGCCAGACTTGGTCCATGGCAAAAATAGGCTGTTGTTGGTCAAGTTGCCGGGCGATGCGGGTGCGCCAAACATCGTTGTCTGGTTGAGTGCGCCGCCAGCATCAGTGGTCTTGATACGCTCTACTTTGGCCCAGTCGACTTGCGCAGTTGCCGCCGCCAATGCAACTTTGGTCACGCCTGCGACCGGCGCTGCTTCAAACCTGGCTGAGAACTTGTCCAGCGCCAGGCCACCCCACAGGTTGGCCGTGGTGGTCTGCCAGGCCCCTTTCTGCTGCCGACCAATAAACCCATTCGCCAAGCGGCCCATGTCGCCCGCCCACGCCGGGTCATCCATCACCGCCAGAATCAAACGTGCGGTGTTGACGTCGCCGCTGACCATCAGCCACCACCAGTAATCGTCTTTCTCAGTGCTGAAAATAACTTTCGTGCCTTGATACGACAGGCGTGATTTCAGTATCTGATTCGCCTCGGCGATGCGCTCATCGCGCTTGGGCACATCTGCCACGCGCTTCAAGATGGCCAGCCAGTCAATCACTGCACTGGTCGGCCACTGGTTGGGCGCAATGGTGATGCTGCCCAGCATGCGGCCCTGCGCCTTGCCGTAGCGCGATAGAGCTTCAAGCGCCGCCAACTTGCGCACGTCAAGGTCTTTGCGCGGTGACCAGAATTCGCGCTGGATTTTGCCTTCAACAAATGCGATCAAACCGCGTTCCATCGGTGCACGCACATCGTCAGGCAAGGCAAATGCCGGGTTGATGCTGGCCGCGTCATGCGTGGCGGCCAGCAGATAAGCGGTCAGTGCATCGCTGCCGCGCGCGGCCTCGCCATCACGCGGCGGAAAGTAATTGGCCAGGCCGTCACTGTCCAGATAACCTGGAATTTGACCAACGACTGATTGCCACATTTTTCCGTCGCGCAGGCCAACAGATTTGCTGGTTTTCTGCTCCAGGCAGGCAAATGGATAGTTGGCAAACCAGTCTCGCACGCCGTCCATGCCCCCATCGCCTGATCCCCCCAGTTTGGGTTGCAAAGACATTTTCAATCCGCCACGGCCGGGCAAAGCATCTGCTGGCGGATTGACGTCCAGATTGAAGGTGCCGTCGACTTGAATCAATGTAGCTTGCTGCACGGTCAAAGGCACGGCCGGGATGATGCGCTGGCGCGCTTTCAGTGCATCGCGCGCACCGCTCACCGTATCTTTGGTTTCGATTTCCCACAAAATCGCTTCTTGCCGTAAGAAGGCAAGTTGCGCAGGCGCGGTCACCATCCACGCCACTTCTCGCGCTTCACCCGCAGGAATGTCAACGGTTTGCGGTTTCAATTCAAGCAGCGTTGCACGCGGCGCAACTTCTACCTTCATCGCCACTTTGGTCGTGTTGCGCAGCGTGATTTGCGCACGGAACTGGTCGTCCTCACGCACCAGCGGCGGCAAGCCGCTGATGATTTGCAAATCTTGCGTGGCTTTGATCGTTGTTTGCCCGGTGCCAAACAGGCCAGTTGCCGCATCGGCCACGGCGACGATTTTGAAGGTGGTCAACGCATCGTTCAGCGGCACATTGACAACAGCTTGCCCCTGCGCATCCAGCTCCACGCGCGGGTTCCACAGCAGCAACGTGTCCAGCAGCTCACGCGTGCCGCTGCGCCCACCGCCGCCGCCAGCGGCAACGGCTTTGCGGCCATAGTGTCTGCGGCCAATGATTTCCATTTGCGCAGTCGATGTTTCAACGCCCCAGCTGCGCCGCTGCAGCATGGCGTCCAACAAGCCCCACGAGTCGTTGGGCATCAGCTCCAGCAGCGCCTGGTCAACAGCAGCCAGTGCAACTTCAGCATTGGCGGCGGGCTGGCCGTTGGGCAGCTTGACCTGGATGGTGACCTTGGCCTGCGTGCGCACGGCGTAACTTTCCTTGTCGGCTTTCACGCTGACGTCCAGCTGATGCGCTTTGGTGCCGACGCGAATTTCCGCCACGCCCAGCCTGAAAGCGGGCTTGCTCAAATCCACCAGCGCAGTCGGTGCCACGTACTCACGGCCCTCGTACCAGAATGATGTCCACCACTCTTTTGGCGCTTTAAAACCCCAGGTGAAAAAGCTGTACCACGGCACTTCACGCAGGCGGCCGCGCAGCGCCAGCACACTGACGTACACATTCGGCCCCCACCCTTCTTGAATTTTCAAATTGATGGTCGGGTCTTGCCCGTTGAGCTGCACCACTTGGGTTTCGATAATGCCTTCACGCTCAACCGCCACCAGCGCAGTCGCAAATCTGAACGGCATGCGCACCTGAAATTTCGCCATGTCACCCGGCTGATAACTTTTCTTTTCGGGCAGCACGTCCATGCGGTCGTGGTTTTCGCCGCCAAACCACAGCTCGCCCTGCTTGGTAACGTACACCGAGCTGGCGGCCTGGATGGTGTTGCCGTCCTTGTCTTTGGCGGTTACGGTCAGTTCGACCTCACCGGCTTCATTCAATTTTGTTTCACACAGCAGCAGGCCGCGCGCATCGCTTTTGCCGCTGCAGACGCTGCCTAAGTCCTTGGTTTCAGTTTTGTTGTCATAGGTGTAAAAACCGCCGACCATGCGCTTGCGGCTGGTGGTGGTGATGCGCGCTACGGCTTTGACTTCGAGCGAAACATCTGATGTTGCCTTGCCCGACAAATCGAGCGCCAGTGCCTGAAACTTGATTTTTTGACTGCTGGACACCCAGCCTTCGGTCTTGATGCCCGCAATCACACCAGCAGGCCACAGTGTGCTGGTGCTGCGAATGGTTTGCACCTCGCCATTCGGGTCAGCGTAGGTCGCTTCGAGCAGCAGCTCCTGGGCTTGCTTTGCCGTGGGCACATCGGCAATGGTCACTTTGCCGGCGCCGTTTTTGTCCAGCGTGAGGGGCAACTTATCGGCAATCACGCGCTGGTCTTGCGACGCAGTTTCTTCTTCTTCGCCGCCAGAAGCTCCGCCTTTTTTGCCACGCGGTGGTGAAAAGCTGAAATCTTCATAGTCGCTGTAGTTCAGGCTCTTACTGCGCACCAAAGCCGACACCCGCACTGGCAAATTGACAGCTGCACCACCTGCTACATAGCTGATTTGCACATCGGTTGGAACCGATTCAACCTTGATCAACGCCTTTTTTTCTACCGGGTTGATGCGGCCTGACAGCACAGGCAAACGAAACTCTTCAACCCTGAAAAAGCCCCGGCTGATCTGGTTGTCATTGTTTTTTTCATCGGGCGTTTGCAGGTAAATCTGATACACGCCGAGCTTTGCCGCTGGTGGTATGGCAAACGTGTTTTCTGCACTGAGTCCGCCGGTTGCTGTCTTGCGCCAGGCAATGGGCTGTGTGTACTGCTGGCCACTGCCTACATGGGTGATCATCAAGGTGGCAGGCTGTGCAGCAGGCAAACCAAAACCCTTGCTGGTCTCGGTGCGCAAAATATGTTTCATTGACACGGTTTCGCCAGCGCGCAGCAGCGTTCGGTCAAAAACGGTGTGGGCGCGTTCATTCGGAGCAATTTCGTTGCTAGTTGGAACATTGAAGCGCCACGGCTCAATGCCCTTGTGCCAGTCGCTCCAGGTAAAGGCCAGGTCATCCCCAGCGCGTGCGCTGATGAAATAGGCGTTGTCAACCTCACCGCCGCTGCACCGGTCTGCCTCTGCGGAAAGGCCCTTGAAATTGGCGATGCCCTGCGCATTGGTGGTGGCCTTTGCCATTTCTTTTCCGTCACAGTTCGACACCACCACCTGCGCGTTGGCCACCACTGTGCCTTTGTCCAGCGTGGTAACCCAGGCCATGGCGTTTTCACGGCCCAGCTTGAAGTGCACGCCCAGATTGGTGACCAATGCCGACGTGCGGACATACATCGTGCGCGAGTTGCCATAGCGCTCATCGAGCAGTGAGCTGCCCAGCTTGCTTGATGCAATCTCCACCACATGAAAGCCAGGCGCAAGCGGAATACCCACAACTTCAAACGGCCGCAAATCTGATTTTTCTGGCTTGGGCAATTCGAGTGTTTTGACACCCGACTGGCCTTGCAAAAGCGACACCATCCGCGTTTGAATATTTTCTTTGTCGCGTTTGTCCAGCACCTTGGGCAATGCACTTTTCACATCCTGGCTGGCCTGCTTGCGCGGCACTTCATAGTTGTCATAACGCCTGACTTTTCGATACCACGCGATGATGTCTGAGTCTGTTTTTGGCTGCAGTGTGCTGACTTGGCCGGTATTGATGGTTTTAATATGCAACGCCGCTTCAACGTTGCGCAGCGTCACGGGCAGCAATGCAGCATCGCCTGGTTTGCTGCCGGGTTCGGCAAAGCGTTCAACAATGCCAAACGGCGCGCTTGAAAATTTGGCCAGCGGCGGCATGGCGGCTGTGGCCACTGTCAGCGGAAAGCTGTCGGCATTGCGCAGCTCGCGATTGGATGCGTCTTTAAATCCTTTGGGCAATTCCAGCTTGAACGATGTGCTTTCAGCAAACACCGGCTTGAACGTGATGCTGTTGACGACTTCTTGCGCATCGCCATCTTTGTCAAAAACAGGCTTGAGTGACTCCTTGTTTGACGTCAGGCGAATCGCTTCAGCTTGCTTGCGCGACACGGGTGCATTGAAGTTCAGGCTCATGGGCCTGATGGGAAGGCAGGCTGATTGCGCGTTTTCACGCTCGCAGCTAAAGCTAGCTGCAAATGGCTCCCGCACCGCAAAGTTAAAGCGTTTTTCAATTGAATTGGCCACGCCGCTGGGTGTGCTCACGCCCTTGCCATACACAACTTGAAGCTTGCTGCCTGGGCTTAATCGACGGTTGCAGGCCAGCGTGACAAACTTAAGCGGCTCGGCAGCAGCTTCTTTCTCAAGCCCCTGTGACTTGAGCAATTCGTCCCGTTCGCTGCCGCCAATCAGTTTGACCGCGACCCGCTCGCCCAGTCCCTCAGCGGCGCACCAGACGTTGTCTTGAATGCTTTTGAGCGTTGCCGCGCCGTTGAGGCGAAGCAGAAAATATTGCTCTTCGTCAATTCGGTCGCCTGTTGACGGACGCACCGACTGCACGAACGGCCCTCCGCTATTGAATTTATAGCTGCTTACGCCCGTATATTGTGCGCCATAGACTGATTTGATGCTGGTTTTGACCTGTACAGTGCAACCTACACCCGGCGGCAAATCGTTTTCAAATTCAAATGCCCATTCCCGGTCACTGACCCAGCGGCCATTGCCTTTGGTGGCTTGTGCGTCGCTGCAGTTTAAAGTCACAGGGGCTGCAGCTTTCGGGTCACCAAAGGTGACGACCGGGGTGTCAAACTTTGCGACCAATTGCCTTATTTTGGACACTTCGCCTTGTGGGCTCAGGCTGGTAATTTGCAGTGCATGTGCCTGTAAAGCCATGGCTGACAAAGTGGCTGTTATTAGTTTTAATACGGTGCGCAGCATGGCAGTCCTTTTCATTATTCTCAAGCTGAAGCGTAGCGCATTCACGATGACTCCTGGTTACAACACAGGGGTTAATTTGCATTTTTTGCAACTGACAATCGAGTTTTCAGAGGACATTTCAAATGAACTACCTAACTTCTTTGGTCGCTGTTCAAACTTTTGGCAACCTGACAGCAGCCGCTGCATTGTGCTTTGGCTTGGCTGCGTGCGGCGGTGGCGCTGGCGGAGGCGGTAATGCTTCTACAGCTGGCAACCCAACAGCACCACTGCCAGCGCCTGTGACTGTTGCAGCAGCAGAGCCAATGGGTTCAATCAGTGCTCCTGCAACAAGTCCAGTTCCCACCCCTGCCAGCGCCCCCGCGGCTGGCGACTTCAGTTGCGGTTTGAACGGTGCAGCCGGGATTGAAGCCGAAGTTTTGCAGCGGGTCAACGCACTGCGCGCGTCCGGTGCAGTGTGCGGTGCAGCCCGCTTTCAGGCCACCGGCGGTTTGGCGTGGAATGCGCAATTGCTTCAGGCTGCCAAAGGGCACGCAGCGGACATGGCACAAAAAAACTATTTTTCCCACACCAGTCAGGATGGGCGAACAGCCGCCCAGCGGGTCACTTCAGCTGGGTACATCTGGTCTAACGTCGGTGAAAACATTGCCGCGGGCCAGCGCTCGGTTCAAGAAGTCATGACTGACTGGGAAAAAAGCCCAGGGCATTGCCAGAATCTGATGAACCCGAATTTTCAGGATGTGGCTGTTGCTTGTGTGCGCAACGACGCAACTGCATACCGCCTGTACTGGACGATGGAGCTGGGCCGCAGAATTTAAATGCTGGGCTCAAGCCATCATCAAGCTGGTTTGCCCAGCCTTGCCTCGTGCCGCGCTATTTGCGCCCGCACCTGCACTGGTGCCGTGCCGCCCAGTGTGGTGCGCGCATTCAATGATCCGCGCAAGCTGAGCACGTCGTAAACATCTTTTTCGATTTTTGCATTGAAGCCCTGCAGCACTTCAAGCGGCAGTTCTGACAAATCCACGTTGTGCGCAATCGCTGCCTTCACAGCGTGTGCCACGGCTTCGTGCGCATCCCGAAATGGCAAACCTTTTTTCACCATGTAATCTGCCAGGTCGGTTGCTGTGGCGTAACCGCGCAGTGCCGCTTGCTCCATCGCCTCAGGCTTGGTGGTGATGCCGCTTGTCATTTCAGCAAAAATTCGCAGCGTGTCTTTCAGTGTGTCCACGGTGTCGAACAGCGGCTCCTTGTCTTCCTGGTTGTCCTTGTTGTAGGCCAGGGGCTGGCCTTTCATCAGCGTGATGAGCCCCATCAGGTGGCCCACCACACGGCCGGTTTTGCCGCGTGCCAGCTCAGGTACATCCGGGTTTTTCTTTTGCGGCATGATCGACGAGCCGGTGGTGAAGCGGTCGGGGATGTGAATGAAGCCGAAGTTCTGGCTCATCCACAAAATCAGCTCTTCACTCATGCGGCTGATGTGCACCATGGCAATGGATGCAGCGGCGGTAAATTCAATTGCAAAATCGCGGTCGCTGACTGCATCCAGCGAGTTTTGGCAAATGCACGCCTTGCCTTGTGCATCCACCATGCCAAGCGCAATGGCCACACGTTCGCGGTCGAGTGGATAGCCGGTACCCGCCAGCGCAGCCGCACCCAGTGGCAAAAAATTAACGCGTTTGCGCACGTCCTGCATGCGCTCGCCGTCGCGTGCAAACATCTCGACGTAGGCCAGCATGTGGTGGCCAAAGCTCACCGGCTGAGCCACCTGCAGATGGGTAAAACCCGGCATGACAGTGTCGATATTTTTTTCAGCCAGCTTGACCAGTGCAAGCTGCAAATCACGCAGCAGCCCGGCAATCAGATCAATCTCGCCCCGCAGCCACAGCCGCACATCGGTGGCGACCTGGTCGTTTCGCGAGCGCCCGGTGTGCAACCGCTTGCCTGCGTCTCCTGCCAGCGCGGTCAACCGGGCCTCAATGTTCAAATGCACATCCTCCAGATCAAGCTGCCACTCAAACGCACCTGACTCAATTTCAAGGGTGATGGTTGCCATGCCGTCCTGAATGGACGCATGGTCAGCAGCGGTGATGATGCGCTGGTTTGCCAGCATTTCGGCATGCGCCAGTGAGCCTTGGATGTCAGCTTGCCACAAGCGCTTGTCAAAAAAAACACTGGATGTGTAGCGCTTGACCAGCTCGCTCATGGGCTCTGAAAACAATGCAGACCATGCCTGGGATTTTTTGTCGAACTGGTTCACATTAAACTTTCAATAGCGCAAGTTGCTTGTCTGCAAGTCTGCACAATGCAATACTTCAGGAACCCAATTTTATCTGCCCTGCCCCACAATTTTCATGAAGCCCGACCCGACAGCTTTTGCTGAGTCCACATTGCAGGGCCAGCTGATGCCACCGCACTTGGCATTAAATGAGTCCAGGACTGAGTTCAAACGTGCCAACATGTTTGATGCTTGTCACGTGGGCGTGGTGCTGCGGGCGGTGTTGTTTGTGGAAAGTGTGGTGGGCGTGGCTGCCATGTTTTCTGCTGCCGAGCCGCTGGATTGGCTGATGCGGTTTTCGCTCCTGACAGGCGGGGTGTTGCCTGCCACCCTGGCGTGGCTTATTGCAGCGTGCGCACTCAAAGTGCACCTGGCCCGCTTCAAACTTGCCGGCCAGTGGCTGGCTGGTATTGGTTTGGGAACATTGGCTGGCTTGTATGGCTGTGGCCTGCTGGGTTTTATGGGGCTGCTGCAGCCTGCGCCGTGGTTTTCGAGTGCAGCCGCTGGAGCATTGATGTCGGGCATGCTCTTGGCAGGGCTTTATTGGCGTGCCCGGGCACGAACCCCAGCTGCAGTCACCGCGCGGCTGGCTGAGCTGCAGTCACGCATCCGCCCCCATTTTTTGTTCAACACATTGAACAGTGCCATCGCCTTGGTACGCGCTGAGCCACTCAAAGCGGAGGCCATGCTGGAAGACTTGAGCGAGTTGTTTCGCAGCGCCCTGGCAGACCCGCAGGAGTCGGTCACACTGGGTCATGAGATCACGCTGGCCGAGCGTTATCTGGCCATTGAAAAAATCCGCTTTGGCGATCGCCTGCAGATCAGCTGGAGTCTTGATGCCGATTCAATGGCGGCCAGACTGCCACCGCTGCTGTTGCAACCGCTGGTTGAAAATGCTGTCAAGCACGGCGTAGAGCCCAGTGCCAGCGGGGCCCAGCTTAAAATTTCAACACAGCGCCGCGGCAGTTCGGTCGTGATCAAAATCAGCAACACCACACCCAACGGTATCGGCCAGCGGGGAAACGGGCTGGCCCTGGCCAATGTGCGTGAGCGCTTGCTGCTGCTGCATGATGTGCAGGCACGTTTTCAGACAATTTACGAGAACAATGTATTTCAGGTGCGACTGGAAGTCCCCGCATGAAGCTCAAAGTACTGCTGGTCGATGATGAAGACCTGGCCAGAGCGCGGCTACGCACCCTGCTGGCTGATTGCACCGCCCCCAGCGCATTTGTGGCTGCAGAAGCCGCCAACGCAGAGCAGGCGCTGGCAGCGCTGCAAAACAGCAGTTTTGATGTTGTTCTGCTGGATGTGCGCATGCCGGGAATGAACGGCATGCAGCTGGCGCAATTGATTGGCGGGCTTGCGAAACCTCCTGCAGTTGTATTTGTGACCGCGCATGCAGAGCATGCTGTACAGGCCTTTGAGTTGGCAGCCGCAGATTACCTGACCAAGCCTGTCAGGCTGGAACGGCTCCAGCAAGCGCTACAAAAAGCAGAGCGGCTAGCGCCCGTAAATATTGGGCTTCAGACTGATATAAGGGATGAATATTTGATAATTCAGGACCGTGGCCGTACAGAACGTGTGCCGCTGTCCGAGGTGCTGTACCTCAAGGCCGAGTTGAAGTACATCACAGTGCGGTGTGCTGCGCGCAGCTATATTCTGGACGGATCGCTCAATGAGCTGGAGGAAAAGTATTCGGTGCAGTTGATGCGTGTCCACCGCAATGCTCTGATAGCGCGCCGCGCCGTGCGCGCTCTGGTCAAGCATTTCGACTCGGAAGAAGGCGAAGGATGGGCCGTACGCCTGAACGGTGTGGATGAACTGCTGACTGTTTCACGCCGGCAATTAAGCGCAGTCCGCGAGGCCATGGCAAGCTGATCTTCCAACGATACTCATGCCTTTCACACCTGCCTGAACCGCATGCAAAGCCGCGCTGATTTTCACAACCGATACGTCCAGCAATTGAACAACGAGCCAGCAGTGGAGCAGCAGCTGGTACGCGCTTTTTTTGCGGGTCGCATTGGGTATTACGTTGATGTGGGAGCCAACGATCAGGTGCTTGATTCACAGTCGCTGCACCTGGAGCAACTCGGATGGACGGGCCTGCTCATTGAACCTGACCCGGACTGCTGCGACCTGTTGGCCAAAGCCCGCAAGGGCACCGTGGTGCAAATGGCCTGCTCAAGCCCGGCCAACGCTGGCAAGCAACTTTTGCTGAACCGTGCCGGGCCCATTCGACGCTGGAAGACAAACCCATTGCGCTTGGTGCCGTGGTTTGCTCGACAGTTGCAGTGCCCTGTCAAACACTGGATCATATTCTTGCAAGTCACAACGCCCCTGCCGGTTTTGATTTGTTGTCCATGGACATTGAGGGCCATGAGCTGGTAGCGATGTCAGGGTTCAGTTTTTCTTCATGGCGACCACGGCTGATCCTGATAGAAAACCATATCACGCACTTGAAAAAACACCAGCTGATGCGGCAAAATAATGACCAGTTGATTCTGCGCACTGGCCTAAACAGCTGGTACGTACCAGCGCATTTGCCCTATGGCTTTTCTCTGGCTGCCAGGTTTGAATATGTCAGAAAGTATTTTCTGGGTTTGCCTTTGCGAAAGCTGCGTTATTCGCGAAATTGAAACTTGCCTGATTGATGGGTTAAAACATCATTGCTCATGTATGACCACCGATTCTGAATCTTCCCATCCGCCCGTTCAATTGCCTGCGGTTGACACACCTGTCAGCATTCGCAGCCTGTCGCTGGCAGTCATTGCGTTGCTGGCGGGTTTGTTTGTCCTGCATTGGGCCAAGGCGGTGTTCATTCCATTCATGCTCAGCCTGGTTTTCAGTTACGCGCTGTCGCCAATCGTGAACTGGATGGAATCGCGCCGCGTCCCGCGTGCTGCAGGATCCGCTGTACTCCTGCTTGCCCTGATGGGGGCAATGGGCACAACGGCATACGCGCTGTCCGATCAGGCAATGCAGTTGATTGACTCGCTTCCCGCGGCTACGCAAAAGTTCAGGCAGGCCATCAAGACCAAACCGGGCGGTGCTGGCAGCCCACTTGACACAGTGCAAAAAGCTGCTGCCCAGATTAAGCAAGCCGCCCAGGAAAGCAACGTTCCGGCCACCAGCCGGGGGGTGCTGCGAGTAACTGTCGAGCCCGCCCGGTTCGATATCAAGGACTACCTTTGGACTGGCACGGTTGGCATGGCAACTCTGATTGGCCAGTTCACCGTGGTGCTGTTCCTGACATATTTCCTGACGGTGTCGGGCAACACTTTCAGGCGCAAGCTGATAAAACTGGCTGGCCCATCACTGAGCAGCAAAAAGATCACGCTCCAGGCGCTGGATGAAATTACCGGTCAGATTCAGCGTTACTTTCAAGTGCAACTGGCGACCAGCGCGCTGGTGGGTGTGCTGACAGGATTGGCGCTTTGGGCCATCGGGCTTGACAACGCAGCGGTTTGGGCAATAGCTGCCGGCGTGCTTAACCTGGTGCCTTATGTGGGCACGCTGGCCACGGCTTTTGCATCTGGCGTTGTCGCATTTTTGCAGTTCGGCTCCGGCAACATGGCTTTGGTGGTGGTGGGCGTGTCACTTGTCATCCACACCATTGTTGGCAATCTCATCACACCGTGGCTGACCAGCCGTACCAGCCGCATGAATCCGGTGGCGATCTTTGTGGGTCTGCTGGCCTGGGGCTGGTTGTGGGGGGTCTGGGGCTTGCTGCTGGGTGTGCCCATTTTGATGATTGTCAAAGCTGTGTGCGACCGCGTGGAAGACCTCAAGCCCGTTGGCGAGTTTTTGGGTTCGTGACGGTTCTGAAAATTTTCTGACGCGCTCAGAACCATCGGGTTGATGAATATTTGTCATTGAACCGTTTTGCCACTGCGCTGCGGCGTCATTGCAAATGGTTAACATTGCAGGCTGTTTTAAATTTGATTTGAAGAGAAAAAACAATGCTTGAATTGCTGTCTGACCCGCAAATCTGGGTTGCGTTTGCAACCCTGACCCTACTGGAGCTGGTGCTGGGCATTGACAACATTATTTTTATTTCGATTTTGGTGGACAAGCTGCCCAAAGCGCAGCAAGAGGTCGCCAGGCGCATTGGTCTGTTCATGGCCATGTTCATGCGTATCGGGCTGCTGTTTCTTTTGTCTTGGCTGGTTGGGTTGACCGAACCGTTTTTTACCGTTTTCGGCAAGGCGATATCGGGTCGCGATTTGATTTTGATTGTCGGTGGTCTGTTTTTGATCTGGAAAAGTACCGGCGAGATCCATCAATCGCTCGAGGGCGAAGAGGCGCAAACATCCAGTGCAGTCAGAGCCACGTTTACCGCCGTTATTTTGCAAATCATGGTGATTGACATTGTCTTTTCGCTTGACTCCATCATTACCGCTGTCGGTATGGTCGATGAGCTGGCAGTCATGGTGGCCGCGGTGGTCGTGTCGGTCGGTTTGATGATGCTCTTTGCCTCGGCAATTGGCCGCTTCGTGTCTGACCACCCAACCATCAAAATGTTGGCCCTAGCCTTTCTTGTCGTGGTGGGCGTGGTGCTGGTGGCCGAAGGCTTTGGCCACCATGTCCCCAAAGGCTATGTTTACTTTGCCATGGCGTTTTCATTGGGCGTCGAGTTGCTGAACATCTGGATGCGCAAGCGCTCAGCCAAGCCGGTTCAGCTGCATGATGCGTATCGGGCGGGCGAGTCAGACACAAAACCGCATTGAACGGGGTAAAACGTCAGCGGCTCATCATTTACTGATGAGCGACGTATCACTGTTTTAGTCGTACCTGCCGTTTGCGTTTGCTTTTGTTTTTTGACTCGGGGCCAGGCGGTGCATCGCGAAGCGCTTGAGCGGCTCTTTGCTGCGTTTTCAGCAGCGCATCAGCTTTGCTTTTCTTGCGAAAGTGCATGATGGTTCTGCCGACGGCAAAACTGATGGAGGCGCTGACGACTAGAAGAATAACGCTAGAAGTTTCCATCGCATCACGCTAAAAAAAGCTGTTGTAAGTCGTTTAAAAAATCAAGGCCGCGCACCGTCGGCTTGACGTGCACGAAGTCTCGCTCAATCAAACCCTTGCGCTCCGCTTCGTCCAGCCCCTGCGCAATGGCGGTGAACGGCAGGCCTGTTTTGTCCACAAAGTCTTGCAGCTTGAAGCCGTCTTTGAGCCGCAATGCGTTGAGCATAAATTCAAACGGCAAGTCGGCGCGGGTGACTTCGGCGTCTACGGTGACGGCATCTCCGGCCAAGGCCTTTTGCATGTACAGCTTGGGCTCGCGCACGCGTACCTGCCGCACCACCCGGTGCGCAAAACTCAGCTTGCTGTGCGCGCCTGCGCCAATACCCAAATAGTCGCCAAATTGCCAGTAGTTGGTGTTGTGAAAGCAGCGGTGGCCGGGCTTGGCAAAGGCCGACACCTCGTATCGGGCCAAGCCTGCAGAGCCGGTCATCTCCGTGATTTTGTCCAGCATGTCGTAAGCCAAATCTTCTTCAGGAATCACCGGTGGAAACTTGGCAAAGTAGGTGTTTGGCTCAATCGTCAGGTGGTAAATGGAGATGTGTGGGGGCTCTAGCCCAATCGCTGTAAGCACATCTTGCTCTAAATCTTGTAGCGTCTGGCCGGGCAGGGCATACATGATGTCCAGATTGAAAGTGTCAAAAGCCAGACTTGCTTCCTCAACTGCGGCGATTGCCTGAGCCCTGTCATGCACCCGGCCCAAAGCTTTGAGGTGCTGGTCTTTGAAGCTTTGCACGCCAATCGACAGGCGATTGATCCCTGCGCTTTTAAAAGCCTTGAAGCGGTCTTTCTCAAACGTGCCGGGGTTAGCCTCCAAGGTAATTTCGCAATCAGCGTTGAGCTTGAGGCGGGCGCGGATGTCTGCCAGCAGTCGATCTATGGCTTGTGGCGAGAACAAACTGGGCGTGCCGCCACCGATAAAAATACTGTGAACTGTACGGCCCCAGATCAGTGGCAGCGCTGCTTCCAGATCAGCCACCAGTGCGTCTATGTAGCGCTGTTCTGGCATATCACCCACTGCGCCGGCGCCGGGCCGCCCCAAGCCGGCGAAGCCCCCTCGGGGGGCAGGAAGCGACACGGCGTGCGCGACCGTGGGGGCTAGTTCGTGGGAGTTGAAATCACAATACGGGCATTTCTTGATGCACCACGGCAAATGCACATACAGCGACAGCGGCGGCAAGCTTTTGAGCTGCAGCGTGCCGGGGCGCATGTAGTGTTGAATATCCTTCATCGCACTAGCTCAGCTCATCCAGCGCTGACGCATCAAGTCCAGCATCAATCGCGCCGCCTTGCCTCGGTGGCTGTTGGCGTTTTTTACCTCCAAAGGCAGTTGCGCAAAGGTCTGGCCAAACTCGGGGATGAACATGACCGGATCAAACCCAAAGCCGTTGCTGCCCAGTGGCGCGCGAGTGATCTCACCGACCACACGGCCAACGGCTATCAGCGGCTCTGGGTCGTCTGCTGAGCGTACCGCCACCAGCGTGCTGACCAACGCGGCGCGCCGATTCTCAACAGTGACCATTTGTTCGAGCAGCGCCTTGACGTTGTTGTCATCGCCCATGGCGTAGCCAAACTGGGTGGCATAAAACGCGGTGTCGACACCGGGCAGACCGCCAAAGGCATCGACACACAAGCCGGCGTCGTCAGCCACAGCGGGCAGGCCGCTTAAGTGTGCTGCGTGGCGCGCTTTGGCCAGGGCGTTTTCAACAAAGGTGCGAAAGGGCTCTTCAGCCTCGCCAATGTTCAGCTCAGACTGGCGCAGCAGTTCTACGCCCAGCGGGCTGAACATGGCCTGCAACTCAGCTAGTTTGCCTGAATTGTTCGATGCAAGCACTATTTTCATGGTCAAACTAGGTTCTAGCCCAATAATTACGGGCGCAAGCAGCTATTAATTAGATAGCGAATGTTTTTGCATGGCAACCAACTCTCGAATGCCTTGGTCAGCCAGGGCCAAGAGCGCATCCATCTCAGCGCGGGTAAAAGCAGCGCCTTCAGCCGTGCCCTGCACTTCAACAAAGTTGCCGGCGCCAGTCATCACCACATTCATGTCGGTGTCACAGGCGACATCCTCGATGTATTCCAGGTCCAGCAGGGGTGCGCCTTGCACGATGCCGACTGAGATGGCGGCCACATGGTCGATGATGGGTGACTCTTTTAACTTGCCCTCTGATATCAGTTTTCTCACCGCGTCATGCGCTGCCACAAACGCACCGGTAATGGCAGCGGTACGGGTACCGCCATCAGCCTGAATCACGTCACAGTCAAGGTAAATCGTGCGCTCGCCGAGCTTTTTCAAGTCAAACACCGTGCGCATTGACCGGCCAATCAGCCGCTGAATTTCTTGCGTGCGGCCGCTTTGCTTGCCACGCGCGGCTTCGCGGTCGCTCCTGGTGTGGGTGGCGCGCGGCAGCATGCCGTACTCGGCTGTTACCCAACCTTCGCCGCTGCCTTTTTTGTGACCCGGGACTTTCTCTTCAACAGAAGCCGTGCACAAAACCCTGGTGCCGCCAAACTCGATCAGTACCGAGCCTTCAGCATAGGCGGTGTAGTGCCGTGTGATCCTCACGGGGCGCAAGGCATCGGCACTGCGCGCCCCAGACCTTTCAAATAGGCTCATAAAAGTTGCTTTCAGGGTAAATGGTTGTGCATTGCCGCCGCGCTGGCTGCAGTGTCCCGGCGACCCGACTCAGGCTTTGCGGGCAGCAGAGCGTCGAATGGCTTCGTTGATTTCAGCGATGGAACGCTCTATTGTGGCTTCATCCAGATCATCCACATACGCCTCCAGCCCACCCCCCTGAATTGTTGATGCAAACACGCCGTCAGAGATGGTGTCGGTTGACACGCCCCGGGTCGATTCGAAAGCATCGGGCGTTTCCCATTCCATGGCCAGCACCGTGACGTTGTCGCTGTGTTCTCCGCCTGCCCGAAGGGCAGCTTCCACCAGGTCAGGCACTGCGTCCGACACGCCTTTGGCAACCAGATGTTTGACGATGTCATCGTCACTCAAACTGCCCCACAAACCATCCGAGCAGAGAAGCAATTTGTCTCCCTGCTGCAAAAACACAGGTCCCGTGATGTCAAAAACGGGCTTGGTGGGTGAGCCCAGGCAGGTAAAAAGAATATTCCGATTGATATGCTCTATTCGTGCGCCGCCAGCGCTTTGCTGCTCCATGTAGGAGTGGTCACGCGTGCGCGTCAGCAGCTCGCCGTCACGCACCACGTACAGGCGGGAGTCGCCGCAGTGCACCCAGGTCGCACCGGGGCCCTGCAAGATGGCAGCAACCAGTGTGGTGCGCGGCGTGTCCAGCATGCCTTTTTCACTGGCGTAACGGATGATCTGGTGGTGCGCAGCCATCAGTGCAGTTGACAAAAACTCGACCGTGTCCCGGATGGCTGGGCGTGCTTCCTTTTGATAAAGGCTGGACATTGTCTGCAGCGCCAGCTGTGCAGCCACTTCACCTTCGGGGTGGCCGCCCATGCCGTCCGCCAGCACAAACAAGCCAGACTCCCGGGTATAGCTGTAACCCATGCGGTCTTCGTTTTTTTCGCGGCCACCGCGGCGACTGACTTGAAAGACAGAAAATTTCATTTGAATCGCGTTACCGCGCCTACCGCTTTTTTGGCTGACTTTTTGGTGTCAGAAATCATGTTGTCAAACTGCAGCCTGACCTTTTCGCTCACGCTCAGCTTGGTGTAACGCCTCTCACCTTCACGGCTGAGCTCTTTTTGCAGCGCAAAAACCGACTGTGGCCTTGACAGCGGATCCAGCGACATGCACCACTCCACCACTTCGATCAGGTTGTCTGAATACACGCCCCTCAAACGGGACAGGGCCAGCGACAAGCGGTCTTTTTCGAGCCGCTGCGGCGCATCGTTTGGCGGGTAGCCCTGCATGGTGGCGTAAATGCAGGCGCCAATGGCATAAATGTCTGTCCACGGTCCCATCGAAGAGTCACGCCGGTACATCTCAGGCGCTGCAAAGCCAGGTGTGTACATGGGACGAATAAAGTTGCCTTCTTTGGACAGCACTTCGCGAGCGGCGCCAAAATCAATCAAAACGGCACGGTTGTCGTCGGTGACAAAAATATTGGCTGGTTTGATGTCCAGGTGCAGCATCTTGTGTTGATGCACGATGCGCAAGCCGCGCAAAATTTCATCAAACAGCGAGCGGATCGTCGACTCCCTGAAAACTTTCTGTTTTTTGAGTTCGCGCGCCGTGATGATGAAGTCCTGCAGCGTGCCGCCCTCCAGGTAATTCATCACCATGTAAACGGTTTCGTTTTCACGGAAAAAGTTCAGCACGCTGACCACCGAGCCATGCGAGATTTGAGCGAGCGAGCGGCCTTCTTCAAAAAAACTTTTCAAACCCAGGCGGTACAAAGACAGCTTTTCCGGCAGCACCTGCGGCAGCAACTCGCCGGGTGGCCGGCCCGCCAGTGAAGAGGGCAGGTACTCTTTGACAGCTACCTGCTGGCCTTCGTTGTCAACGGCCAAGTAAACTACACCAAAACCCCCCGACGACAGCTTGCGCACAACCCGGTAACCACCAATCACGGTGTCAGGCGGCAGGGGAGCTGGTTTGGCCTTTGACATAATTTGATACGTATGCAGAGGTGAATCCACCCGTTGCTGCCCTGAAGTCCTCGTTTTTTTATTTAACTTTTACAACACAAATGTCAGTTTACAGCATGACGGGTTACGCAGCCGTCCAGTCCAGCACCTTGTCAAAGCCGGGTCAGCCAGACGACGGCGCCCACAACCCGGTGCGCCTGGGCCTGGAGATTCGCAGTGTGAACAGCCGCTTTTTGGACCTGGCTTTTCGGCTGCCAGATGAGTTGCGGCAAATGGAGCCGGCCCTGCGCGAGCTGCTGAATGCCAAGTTAAAACGTGGCAAGGTTGAGCTGCGCGTGGGCGTCAGCGTCAGTTCGTCCAGCAGCCTGCAGGCCCCGCCACCGGCAACCCTGCAGCGCTTGAATTGCCTTGAAGACACCATCAAGTCGTGGCTTCCTCACGCTGCGCCCTTCAGTGCAGCCGATGTCATGCGCCTTGCCAGCGGTCAGGACACAGCGCCACATGACCACACCGAAGAGCTGCTCAAGTTGGCCAAAAAAGCCTTGAAAGAATTGCTGGCGGCCCGCGAACGCGAAGGCAGCCGGCTCAAAACAATGCTGCTGGAGCGCACAGCTCAGATACGCGCGCTGTGCGCACTGGTTTCGCCCATGGTGCCCAAGCTGGTCAGCCAGCAAAAGGACAAGTTTCTGGAGCGGTTCAAGGAAGCCCTGGCGTTGGGCAACGACGCAGCGACGCCCGATATGGCCAGGGACAGGGCACTGGCAGAAGCCACCGCCTTTGCCATACGCATTGATGTGGCAGAAGAAGTCAGCCGACTGGCATCGCATCTTGATGAAATTGACCGCCTGCTCAATGCCGGAGGCGAGCTTGGCAAGCGGCTGGATTTCCTGATTCAGGAACTGCAGCGCGAGGCCAACACCCTCGGTTCCAAATCAGCGTCACTTGAACTGACGAAAATTTCAGTGGACATGAAAGTGCTGATTGAGCAGATGCGCGAGCAGGTTCAAAACATCGAATAAGCCTGACTGACATTTTCACAATAAAAATAGCATGGACTATCCCGGAAATTTATTTGTGGTCGCTGCGCCAAGCGGCGCAGGAAAATCCAGCCTGGTCAAGGCACTGATGGAAATTGATGCGCGTGTGCAGCCTGCCGTGTCTCACACCACCCGGGCACCGCGTGGCCAGGAAAAGCACGGCCGTGAATACTTTTTCATTTCACCGCCGGAATTTGATGCCATGGTGCAGCGCGATTCATTTCTGGAATGGGCGTATGTTCATGGGCAGCGCTATGGTACGTCGCGCCAGGCCATTGAAGAACGGATGACGCAAGGCGCAGATGTGATTTTAGAAATCGATTTTCAGGGCGCACTGAACATCAAGCGGATATTTGCCAACGCGGTGCTGATTTTTATCTTGCCACCCAGCTGGGATGAGTTGCGCGCGCGGCTGGAGCGCCGGGGTGAAGATGCACCAGAAATCATCGCGCTCCGGCTTAAAAATGCAGCTGTCGAGATGGCGCAGGCTGCAGAATTTGACTTCGTTATAATTAACGAGTTGTTTGAACGCGCGGTTTTTGACTTGAAAACCATTGTTCACGCCCAGCGGCTGAAGTTTTTGGCCCAGCGCATTTCAAAGGCTGACACTTTTAAAGCCTTGCACATTGTTTGATGCATTACTCGAATCTTGACCCTACCCGGAGAATTTCTTATGGCCCGTATCACTGTTGAAGACTGCCTGGCAAAAATTCCGAACCGCTTTCAGCTGGTTTTGGCCGCAACGTACCGTGCGCGCATGTTGAGCCAGGGTCACGCCGCAAAAATCGACAGTAAAAACAAGCCTGTCGTGACGGCGCTGCGCGAAATCGCTGAAGGCAAAGTAGGCCTGGAAATGCTGAAAAAAGTCCCGGGCTAAGATCAAGTTTCTGTCCCAAAAAAGCACCGCGAGCCGGTGCTTTTTTATTTGTCATGTCCGCGGTGCGTTTGCAACTGATCTGTTCTGCGCATCAAGTCCGTTGACCTTGTATTTTTTGCACTCCGCGATACATTAAGTGATGAGCGCACTGCCTTCACTCACCCGGCCCACCAGGCCAGACCGGCCCTTAAAGCCAGCGCGGCTTGCCAAGGCAGCGGTCAAGGCCACGCCGGCAGCTGCCAATGCGGCCAATGCCGCCGCAGCCAGCTTTGCCGCACTGACTGCCAGACTTGACTACATGAGCCCTCAGGATGTGGACAACGTTCGCAGCGCTTACCGGTTTGCGGACGAAGCACATCTAGGACAACTGCGCAACAGTGGTGAGCCATACATTACCCATCCAATTGCAGTTGCCTTGCAGTGCGCGCTGTGGAAGCTGGATGCCCAGGCCCTGATGGCCGCGCTGCTGCACGACGCCATTGAGGATTGCGGCGTGACCAAAGTCGAGTTGATCGAACGTTTTGGCGCGCCTGTGGCGGAACTGGTCGATGGCCTGACAAAACTGGAAAAGCTGGAGTTCAACACCCGGGAAGAAAACCAGGCGGAATCGTTTCGAAAAATGCTTTTGGCCATGGCCCGCGATGTTCGCGTCATCTTGATCAAACTGGCTGACCGCAGCCACAACATGCAAACCCTTGGGAATGCACCGCGCGAGAAGTGGGCGCGCATTTCACGCGAAACCCTGGATATTTACGTTCCGATTGCCCACCGGCTTGGCTTGAACACAACGTATCGCGAACTGCAGGACCTGTCTTTTCAGCATTTGTATCCGTGGCGGTACCAGGTGCTCACCAAGGCATTGCTCAAAGCCCGAAGTCGACGTCGTGACGTCATTAAACGGGTGCAGGCAGAGGTGGAAGCAGAATTTGCCACGCAGCAGATAACAGCGGAAATTTCCGGTCGGGAAAAAACACTGTATTCCATCTACCGAAAGATGGACGACAAACACCTGTCTTTTGCCCAGGTCACAGACATCTATGGTTTTCGGGTCATTGTGGGCACGCTCAATGCCTGTTACACGGCTTTGGGGGTCATGCACCAGCAGTACAAGCCACTGCCCGGCAAGTTCAAGGACTACATCGCAATTCCCAAAATCAATGGTTACCAGTCGCTGCACACCACGCTGGTCGGGCCGTTTGGCACCAACATTGAGTTTCAGATGCGGACCGAGGCCATGCATGTGGTGGCTGAGTCGGGTGTGGCTGCCCACTGGCTTTACAAGGCCAACGAGCCCGACAGTGATGCATCTGCACGGCTGGGCACCCAGTGGCTGCAGTCGTTGCTGGACATCCAGCATGAAACCCGGGATGCGGCGGAATTTTGGGACCACGTCAAAATTGATCTTTTCCCCGATGAAGTTTATGTGTTCACCCCGAAAAGCCAGATCATGGCGATGCCGCGGGGCGCCACCATTGTGGACTTTGCCTATGCCATTCACAGCGACATTGGCCACCGCGCTGTTGCGGCCAAAATCAATGGCGAGCAGGTGCCGTTGCGCTCGCCACTGAGCAACGGCGATGTCATTGAAATCATCACATCCACTGTTGCCAGCCCCAATCCCGGCTGGCTTGGTTTTGTCCAGACCGGCAAGGCGCGGTCGAAAATCCGGCATCACCTGAAAACCATGGCACTGGCTGAATCGCAGGAGCTGGGCGAAAAAATGCTCACCCAGGCGCTGCGCTCTGAAGGCATCGAAAAACTGCCTGACGACACCAAGGCTGAGCGAGTGATCTGGGAAAAGATATTGCGTTTCAGTGGCAACAAATCGCGTGCAGATTTGCTGACGGATGTGGGGCTTGGCAAGCGCATTGCCAGCATGGTGGCCAAGCGGATTGTGGCTTTGCTCGCTGAAAAGGGTGAAAAACCCGATGCCCTGCTGCTCAGCCGCGAGCGTTTCACGGCGCATGAGTCCGTGTCGCAAGGCGCGCTGGTGCTGGACGGCAGCGAAGGGGCGTCGGTGCAATATGCCAGTTGCTGCAAGCCCATTCCCGGCGACAAAGTTCTGGGCTATCTCGGCCGTGGCGAAGGCCTGGTGGTGCATACCGACGATTGCTCAGTGGCCAAACGCCTGCAACACCGCGACACCGAGCGATTCATTGCCGTGGATTGGGCAGATGAGCCGATGAGGCTTTTTGAAACAACGCTGCTCGTCACTGTGACCAACGGCAAGGGTGTTCTGGCCCGGGTAGCCGCTGCTCTGGCGGTGGCCGAGGCCGACATCACCCATGTCAATATGGGTCAGGAGCGGGCTCAGGATGCAACCGAGCTTAAATTTGGAATTGCCGTGCGGGACAGGGCGCACCTGGCAACGGTGCTTCGCAATGTCAAGCGAACATCGTCGGTGCTGCGTGTGCAGCGCGCCCGTCCTGGCAATTGATCAATGTGTGGGGGGGTGCAATTTCTGCACTGGCGCCGGGCTGCGGATAGTCCACCTGAACAACGCTCAAAGTCTGCACGCCGTCGGGCGTCATCATCTGCACATCGTCGCCCAACTCGGACTTTAAAAGTGCAGTAGCCACAGGGGACAGCCAGCTGACCTGGCCGGCCAGCGTATCTGCCTCGTCAACGCCCAGGATGGTGATGGTCGTCTGCTGGGCACCTGCGTCTTCATACGTCACTGTGCAGCCGAAAAAAACCTGGGTTTTGCCATGATGCACGCTGGGGTCAACAATGTGGGCGATTTCCAGCCGCTGGGTTAAAAACCGGATGCGCCGGTCTATTTCCCGCAACCGCTTTTTGCCGTAGATGTAGTCACCGTTTTCAGACCGGTCCCCGTTGCTGGCTGCCCAATACACCGCTTCCACCACCTTGGGGCGGTCCGCGTCAATCAACTGCAAAAGCTCGCTTCGCAGTCGTGCATAACCAGCTGGCGTGATGTAGTTTTTGGCATCAGCCACGCGCGGCAGGGGGGCTGCCTCTTCATCGTCAGCATCTGATTCTTTGGTGAAAGCTTTGTTCATTTTTAGTAGCGAGGATAACGGTTCACACCATACCCACATGACCTCAAAGCCCGTCACATGCAATTTATATTGTTAAAAAGTGCTTACAGCCCAATTGATATTGGCGCTAGCAGCTATTATTTAAATAGCAATCCACCTATGGCTGGGCGTGGATCTGACTTGGCCATAAATATTGTTCAAGCCCTGTGTGCCTGAACTCGCATAATTGCGGCATGGAAACCAAATGGCTGGAAGATTTCGTCAGTCTGGCTGAAACCCGCAGCTTCAGCCGCTCGGCAACCCTGCGGCATGTCACGCAACCGGCGTTTTCGCGCCGTATTCAGGCGCTGGAGGCCTGGGCAGGCACCGACCTGGTAGACCGCAGCTCGTATCCCACGCGGCTCACACCGGCAGGCGAAACCCTTTACAGCCAGTCACTTGAAATGCTGCAAGGCCTGCAATCAACCCGCGCCATGCTCAGGGGCCACACGTCGGCAGGGCAGGACGTCATTGAGTTTGCCGTGCCGCACACGCTGGCTTTTACGTTTTTTCCGGCCTGGGTCAGCAGCCTGCGTGAAAAGTTTGGCCCCATCAAAAGTCGCCTGATTGCGCTGAACGTGCATGACGCCGTACTGCGGCTGGTTGAGGGCAGCTGCGATCTCCTGATTGCTTACCACCATGATTCGCAGCCTTTTCAGCTCGATCCCAATCGCTATGAAATGGTGACACTGGGGCAGGAAGTGCTGTCGCCATTTGTCAAACCTGATCTGGCAGGTGAGCCACTTTATAAATTGCCGGGCCGATCTGGCCAGCCCCTGCCGTATCTGGGTTACGCGTCGGGTGCTTATCTGGGTCGTGTGGTGGACTTGATATTGAAGCAATCGAGCACCGCCATCCATTTGGACCGGGTGTATGAAACCGACATGGCCGAAGGCCTGAAAGCCATGGCACTGGAAGGCCACGGCATTGCGTTTTTGCCAATGAGCGCAGTGAAAAAAGAGTTGCGTGCCAAAAAGCTGGTCAGTGCTGTGTCCCAGACGGTTCTGCCTCTTGAAATGACAATGGACATACGTGTTTACCGCGAGCGGCCTGCGTCAAACGCAGCTGTCAAACGATCAGCACAAGCTTTATGGACCTACCTGGAATCGCAAATTCAACCCCGAACACGTCCTAAGTAGCAACCCTAGGCACTTATAAATAAATTGCATAACGCGTTTTGAAGACAGCATTTGCAAGCAGATGTGTTTGAATTTAAAGTTTGGTCGCTGGCATTTATTAGTCGTCCAGATGTGTGTCTTCGGCACAAAGTCTGCTTGATGCGCTGGATTCATTCAGTGACGGTTGACGATTGACGATTGACGGTGTCAGTCACAATTTTCGAAAAGCATTTAAAAATTCTAATCAGACATGCTGCCTTGTTCCTTGCAGTCTGCGCAATGCAGGCTCGGGTAAACCTTGGGCATGGTGCGCAAATTGCTTCTCTAAAATAGATTCATATTCAGTTTTCATTTAACCCTCGGAGAAATCATGAAATTCAAACTCGCTTCCCTTGCTTTGGCCGTTTTTGCAACAGGCCTGTCCGGCGCTGCATTTGCGCAGGCCACAGACACGGTTGCCAAGGTCAAGGCCTCTGGCGTTGTCACCATGGGTGTGCGCGACTCGTCCAGCCCACTGTCTTTCACGCTGGGTGAAGGCAAATACACCGGTTACCACATTGAGGTTTGCAACAAGGTAGTCGCCAACCTTGAAAAAGCGGCTGGCCGCAAGCTGGAAATCAAATACCAGCCAGTGACTTCACAAAACCGCATTCCATTGGTCCAAAACGGCACAGTCGACATTGAGTGCGGCTCCACCACCAACAATGCAACCCGTCAAAAAGACGTGGCCTTCTTGCCCACCACATTTGTTGAAGAGGTGCGCATTGCTGTTAAAAACAACTCTGGCATCACGTCAATTGTTCAGCTCAACGGTAAAAACGTTGCCACAACAACAGGTACAACGTCCGTTCAGACATTGCGTAAAAACGAACGTGCCAGCAACATTGATTTCAAGGAAGTATTTGGCAAAGACCACTCTGACAGTTTTTTGCTGCTTGAATCGGGCAGAGCTGAAGCTTTTGTCATGGACGGAGCACTTCTGGCAGGGCAGATTGCAGGATCAAAAACGCCTGCTGACTTTAAAATCGTAGGTGAAGTGTTGAGCGTTGAACCCATCGCCATCATGATCCGAAAGGACGATGCTGCGTTCAAGAAAATTGGTGACGACACCGTCAAGGAAATGATGAAGTCCGGAGAAGTAGCCAAGCTGTATGACAAGTGGTTCATGCAGCCCATCCCGCCGAAAAATGCCAAGGTTGGTTACGTTGCCAGTGAGAGCACCAAAGCTGCTTGGGCTACGCCGAATGAAAAGCCCATGGAAGACTACGCCAAAAAGTAATCTTGCAGCACAGCGCATCAGCTTGACGACAAACCCCGCCATGAATTTGAATCAGCGGGGTTTGTTGTTTCAGGGCGTTCAAGCGCTGCATTCCTGACATTTGGCACACACAGCCAATTGCAACAACAACAACACCCTGGAGCCTCCATGAATTGGGACTGGAAAGTATTTTTAAACGACGACGGCAGTGGACGCACTTACCTGCAGTGGATGTTTGATGCCTGGGGCTGGACACTGGCTGTTGCAGGCGCTTCATGGGTGGTGGCCATGCTGGTCGGTGCACTGGTAGGCACATTGCGCACGCTGCCAAACAGCCCGGGGCTGGTCAGGCTGGCCAATGCCTGGGTGGAGTTGTTCAGAAATATCCCGCTTTTGGTGCAAATCTTCATCTGGTATTTTGTGGTGCCAAAAATGATTCCGGCCATGAAGGAGTTGCCCAGTTTTATTCTGGTGGTGTTTGCACTGGGGTTTTTCACATCGGCCCGTATTGCCGAGCAGTTTCGGGCCGGTATCCAGGCCTTGCCCAGAGGTCAGCGCTATGCAGGCATGGCGATGGGGTTTACCACCGCGCAAACCTATCGCTATGTCATTTTGCCAATGGCCTTTCGCATCATCATTCCGCCGCTGACCAGCGAGTCAATGAACTTGTTGAAAAATTCATCGGTGGCTTTTGCCGTGTCGATTGCCGAACTGACGATGTTTGCCATGCAGGCGCAGGAAGAAACCTCACGCGGTATTGAAATTTATCTGGCAGTCACGCTGCTTTACGCTGTATCGGCCTTTGCCGTGAACCGGATTTGCGCAGTCATTGAAAAAAAGGCGCAAATTCCGGGCTTTGTTCTGGCCGGTGCATCAGGCGGAGGGCACTGACATGCTGGGATTGGACATGGGTTTTTTGAACTGGGAAATTATTTCCAAGTTCGTGATCAAGGGGTTCTGGTTCAGCATCCAGCTCACCATCATTGCCACCATCGGCGGCATTATTTTGGGCACTGTTCTGGCTTTGATGCGCTTGTCAGGCAAAGCGTGGCTGGCTACGCTGGCAACTGTTTATGTCAACGGCATGCGATCTGTGCCGCTGGTGATGGTGATTTTGTGGTTTTTTTTGCTGGTGCCAGCCGGGTTTTATGCATTGATACCGGGTGGGGCCAATAACCGGGCTGAAATCTCGGCCATCATCACTTTTGTGGCCTTTGAAGCGGCCTATTTCAGTGAAATCATGCGGGCGGGCATTCAGTCCATCTCACGCGGGCAGGTCAATGCCGGACGGGCCATGGGCATGACCTATTCACAGAACATGAAGCTGATCATCCTGCCGCAGGCCTTTCGCAACATGGTGCCAATTTTGCTCACGCAGACCATCATCTTGTTTCAGGACACGTCGCTCGTATATGCCATCGGCGCTTATGACCTGTTGAAAGGTTTCAGCACTGCCGGCAAGATCTACGGGCGGCCTGAAGAGGCTTATCTGCTGGCGGCCGTGGTTTACTTTGCCATGTGCTTTGGCCTGTCGTACATGGTCAAACGCCTGCAAACCAAAATTGCGATCATCCGTTGATCACCAAGATGCACCAACACACAGTACTGGAGAAAAAAGATGGCAATGATTGAAATGAAAGATGTGTCCAAGTGGTACGGTACCGTGCAGGTGTTGAACAACTGCACCACCAGCATCAACAAAGGTGAAGTGGTGGTCGTGTGCGGGCCATCGGGCTCGGGCAAGTCTACGCTGATCAAAACCATCAATGCACTGGAGCCATTTCAAAAAGGCCAGATTTTTGTGGATGGCCAGGCGGTGCATGACCCGAAAACAGATTTGCCAAAACTTCGTTCCAGGGTCGGCATGGTGTTTCAGAATTTTGAGCTCTTCCCGCATTTGAGCGTGACTGAAAACCTGACATTGGCACAAGTCAAGGTTTTGGGCAGAAAGCCTGAAGAAGCCAAAACTCATGGCCTGAAGTATCTGGACCGCGTGGGCCTGATGCTGCACAAAGACAAGTTTCCGGGCCAGCTGTCTGGTGGTCAGCAGCAGCGCGTGGCCATTGCCCGCGCGCTCAGCATGGACCCGATCGCCATGTTGTTTGACGAGCCGACATCGGCACTCGACCCTGAAATGGTTGGTGAAGTATTGGACTGCATGATGGACCTGGCCAAAGAAGGCATGACCATGATGGTGGTCACGCACGAAATGGGTTTTGCCAAAAAAGTCGGCAGCCGGGTCATATTTATGGACGTGGGCGGCAAGATTCTGGAAGACTGCTCAACCAATGAATTTTTCCAGCACCCTGAAAACCGCCAGCCGCGCACAAAAGATTTTTTGAACAAAATTTTGGCGCATTGACTTTCAGCGCGTTTTATAAAAAGCCCGCAACAGCGGGCTTTTTTTCGCCTCGATCTTCATTAGACACGGTGCGACAATTCATTCAGCGATGGCGTCGCAGACACCTAAAAAACCGTCATTTCCCTGAAGGCAGGAATCCAGGAGATCATGAGCAAATGCAGGCACTGGATCCCCGCTTTCTCTGGGATGACGGATCTGTCGGATTGAAATTTTCGCCATGATAAAAAGTTTCCACTATGACAAACCAAACCAGCACTGCGACTTCGTTCACCATCACCCGCCCGGACGACTGGCACTTGCATGTCCGTGATGGCGACGCGCTGCACACTGTGGTGCCGCATACCGCAGCCCAGTTTGGTCGTGCCGTCATCATGCCGAATTTGCGTCCACCCGTGACGACTGCTGCGCAGGCTCTTGCGTACAAAAGCCGCATTCTGGCAGCTGTGCCTGAAGGGCTTGCGTTTGAGCCTTTGATGACGCTGTATTTGACGGACAAGCTGCCAGCAGATGAGATCAAACGCGCCAAAGAGGCTGGCGTGCTTGCCTGCAAGCTGTACCCTGCAGGCGCCACCACCAACAGCGATGCGGGTGTGACTGATTTGCGTAAAACCTACAAGACTCTGGAGGCCATGCAGCGGGGCGGTATGTTGCTGCTGGTGCACGGTGAAGTCACTTCACCCGACATTGATCTTTTTGACCGGGAGGCAGTGTTTATTGAAACGCAGCTGATCCCTTTGCGGCGTGATTTTCCAGAACTGAAAATCGTGTTTGAACACATCACAACAAAAGAAGCTGCACACTACGTGCGTGATGCTGACAAGCACACGGCTGCCACAATCACTGCACACCACTTGCTGTACAACCGCAACGCCATGTTTACAGGCGGCATGCGTCCACATTATTACTGCCTGCCTGTGCTCAAACGTGAAACGCATCGCCTGGCGCTGGTAGAAGCGGCCACCAGTGGCAACACTCGCTTTTTTCTGGGCACAGACAGTGCCCCGCACCCTGCCCATTTGAAAGAGCATGCCAGTGGCTGTGCAGGTTGCTACACCGCCCATGCAGCCATGGAGCTGTATGCCGAGGCTTTTGAAGCAGCAGGTGCACTGCATCAGCTGGAGGCCTTTGCCAGCTTCAACGGCGCTGACTTTTATGGTTTGCCGCGCAATACAGGCCGCGTCACTTTAAGCAAGGAAAGCTGGACACCGCCTGAAAGCTTTGCGTTTGGTGAAGGGCTGCTCAAGCCGCTGCGCAGTGGGCAGTCGTTGGCATGGCGCATGACCTCCACTGCGGTGTGATCAACTGGAGCGCGCCCTGGCTTTTGCCTTATGTCGCAACAGCCCCTGTCTTTACGGGCACCGATGTTGCCAAGTCACTGAATGCAGTTTCTGATTCGCCGGTCAGGTTTGTACCTCAATCAGTCCTGCCCGATGGCCAAGCTTACGAGCAGTTTATTTTTGACACCCAAACCGTTCCTACGCGCGACAACCTGCATGATTTTTTCAATGGCTTGTGCTGGCTGACGTTTCCGCAAACCAAGAAAAAGCTCAACGAGCTGCAGGCAGCACACATTGCAGTTGATGGTGTGCGGCAAACGCGCGGCGTGGTGCGAGACGCGTTAACGCTTTTTGATGAAAATGCGGCGTTTTTGCTGGCACCACAGCCGCTTTGGGATGCATTGTTTGCCAGGGACTGGCAGCGATTGTTCATTGAGCTGCGCCCTCTGTGGGCAAATGCGCAACTGGTGTTGTTTGGCCATGCCCTGCTGGAAAAGCTTGTTTCACCAAGAAAAGCGATCACAGCGCACGTATATTGTGCGCAACCAGCTATTGATTCAATAGCAGAGCTTGATGCCTGGATAGCGGCTGATCTGACGGCACCGAAGCTGGCCGGCAAGCCTTTTGCGCCGCTTCCCGTACTCGGTGTGCCTGGCTGGACTTTTGAAAATGAGAAACTTTCCTTTTATGAGGATATTCTTGTTTTCAGGCCAGAAAGCCAGAAAATACGGATCAGACGCACCGCCGGGAAGTAGCAGGCCTTGCGGTTCGGAGACATTGCCCCATTTGAGTAGTTGTTGATTTTCAGCTTGATTTAATTTTTTCGGAGACGCCATGAAACGTATTTTTCTGTTTGTCATGACCAACCTGGCAGTTGTGGTGGTGCTGGGCATCATTGTCAATATCCTTGGCCTGAACCGCTTTATCACTGCGCAGGGTTTGAACCTCACCTCACTGCTGGGCTTTGCGCTGATCATGGGTTTTGGCGGTGCATTTATTTCGCTGTTGATCAGCAAGCCCGTTGCCAAGTGGAGTGCAGGCGTGAAAGTGATCAAGGAGCCACAAAACGCCGACGAAGCCTGGATTGTGGATACCGTCAAAAAGTTTGCAGACAAGGCAAATATTGGCATGCCGGAAGTTGGCATTTTTGAAGGCGCACCCAATGCGTTTGCAACCGGTGCGTTTAAAAACTCCGCTCTGGTGGCTGTGTCTACGGGTCTGCTGCAAGGCATGACCAAAGAAGAAATCGAAGCGGTGATTGGGCATGAAGTCGCCCACATTGCCAATGGTGACATGGTGACGATGACGCTGATTCAGGGTGTGATGAACACGTTTGTGGTTTTCATAAGCCGGGTGGTGGGGTACTTTGTCGATAAGGTTATTTTGAAAAATACCAACGATGGCCCCGGCATGGGTTACTACATCACCACCATCGTGATGGACATCGTCCTGGGTGTGGCCGCGCACATGGTGGTGTCCTGGTTCTCGCGTCACCGCGAGTTTCGTGCAGATGCAGGAGCCGCGCAGCTGATGGGCAAAACGCAACCCATGATGAACGCCCTGGCTCGCCTGGGCGGAATGGTGCCCGGTGAATTGCCAAAATCTGTGGCCGCCATGGGCATCACGGGTGGCATTGGCAAGTTGTTTTCAACCCATCCGCCGATTGAAGAGCGCATTGCTGCATTGAAAAACGCGCAGCCTGGCAAGGTTTGATTACAAATCCGCTATCAATTAAATAGCTGCTTGCGCCCGTAACACTTGGGCTGAAAGCTGCTTGTACATATAAAAAAGGCCTTTCTGGGCTTTTTTACGTTCAGCTTTCAGCTTGTGAAGTTTGCTCAGCTCGCACCCGCGCCAGCACTCGGGTCACCAGCTTCAAGTCCATGCCGTACATTTCGGCAAACTCTGCTTCGGTTTTGCCACTGGCGGTGTAGGTGCTCATCAAGGCTTCGCGCTTGGCAGCTTCTGCTTTCAGCTCGGCCAGCGCGTCGTCCAGCAATCCGTTGGTGGCATCGCCCTGCACCTGCACCAGCGCTGCATAAGCGTCTGGAGTCAAGCCTGAATTTTCAATGGCACGCTTTAACAAACCAGACAGGCGGGGCCGCAAGTCTTCTTTGGTCCTGGCCTGCCTGCGGCGAAAGACTTCCAGAATTGCGTGGTGAACGTGCTCGGGCACAACCGGCTCCACCACAGCGCCGTCCAGGTCATGGCGCGCCAGTCCAGCAGCCACGCATTCAAGGTAGCGGGTTGACCGGGCATGCTGGCCCATGGCCAGCTTGAGTTCGTCTTTTTTGAACGCGTCCGGATGGCGTGCCAGCAGGTCGTGAAAGATGCCGAGCTTGAGCGGTAAAAACTTCGCACCGAACAGTTGTGGATGCAGCTCAAACAGCTTTTCGAGCACCGGACTGATTTGACGTGACGCGTACTGTTTGGGCTTTGGCTGCTGTTCAGCCAGCTCAATCGTGGATTCTTGGGCAATATTTTGCATGGCCTGCATTATCACTGCCCGGTCATGTTCAAAGCCACAGCTTCCGCCACTTCAATGCCATCGACCCCGGCAGACAGAATGCCGCCCGCATAGCTGGCTCCCTCACCTGCCGGGTACAAGCCTTTGACGTTCAGACTCTGAAAGTCATTACCGCGGGTGATTTTGACGGGCGATGAGGTGCGTGTTTCCACGCCGGTCAGCACCGCATCATGCATGTCGAAGCCGCGAATTTTTTTGCCGAATACCGGCAGCGCCTCGCGCATGGCCGCAATCGCATAGGCGGGCAGGGCGCTGTGCAAGTCACCCAGCAGCACCCCAGGCTTGTAGGACGGCTCAACGCTGCCCAGCCGGGTAGAAGGCTTGCCCGCAATAAAGTCGCCCACCAGCTGGCCAGGCGCCTGGTAATTGCTGCCGCCCAGTGTGTAGGCGTGTGACTCCAGCGCACGCTGAAACGCAAACCCTGCCAATGGATTACCGGGATAGTCAGCCGGCGTGATGCCCACCACCATGCCCGCGTTGGCATTGCGTTCGTTGCGCGAATATTGGCTCATGCCGTTGGTGACCACGCGGCCCGGCTCTGATGTGGCGGCCACCACCGTGCCGCCCGGGCACATGCAAAAGCTGTAAACGCTGCGGCCATTGGTTGCATGGTGTACCAGCTTGTAATCTGCAGCGCCCAGCAGCGGGTGGCCAGCGTGCTGGCCCAGCCGGGCACGGTCAATCACGCCTTGTGGGTGCTCAATGCGAAAGCCGATTGAAAACGGCTTCGCTTCCATGTACACCCCGCGTGAATGCAGCATGGCCACCGTGTCACGCGAGCTGTGGCCCAGCGCCAGCACAACGTGGTCGGCGTGCATGTCGTACTGCGTGTTGTCATTCAAATTTTGGACAGTCAAGCCGCGAATGCAGCCGTCTTCAATCAGCACATCGCTGACGCGCTGCTCAAACCGGACTTCACCACCCAGCGCAATGATTTGCTCGCGCATGTGCTCCACCACCTTGACCAGTTTGAACGTGCCAATATGCGGCTTGCTGACCAGCAAAATTTCTCCCGGGGCCCCTGCTTTGACAAACTCCAGCATGACCTTGCGGCCCAAATGGCGCGGGTCCTTGATTTGACTCCACAATTTGCCGTCTGAAAACGTGCCCGCACCGCCCTCGCCAAACTGCACATTCGACTCCGGATTCAGGGTACTTTTGCGCCACAGACCCCAGGTGTCCTGGGTGCGTTCGCGAACTTTTTTGCCACGCTCCAGCACAATGGGTTTAAACCCCATTTGCGCCAGCAGCAGCGCTGCAAAAATGCCGCACGGGCCAAAGCCAACAACGACCGGCCTGAGGGCGGGTGCGGCGTTGAGTTGCGCGACCGGGTGGTAGCTCTGGTCTGGTGCGGGGCGAATGTGTGGGTGCGTTTCAAACCGCCTGAGCAGCCCATCTTCAAGTGCAGGGGCAACTTGAACATCGGCGATGTACACGAGCAGCAGCTTTTTCATGCGTGCGTCGTAGCTGCGTTTGTAGATGGTGTGGCTGATGACATCGGCGGGTAACACGCCCAGCGTTTTGACAATCAGCGCAGGTAGCGCAGCGTTGTCGTGGTCAAGCGGCAGCTTGAGTTCAGTGATGCGGATCATGTTGACTGTCAAGTCCTGTTTCGTGGATCTGTATTTCGGATCAGGCGATATTTTAACCATTGGTTTATCAAGTGACTTCATTGCTGTCAATGACTACAATGACAGCAATTAAATCCGGGGGTTCACCATGTCCGTGCTCACTGTTCGCAATCTTGATCCACATGTCAAAACCAAGCTGCGCGTGCGCGCAGCGGAGCAAGGCATTGCCATGGAAGAAGCGGTACGCCGCATTCTGACCCAAGCAGCAAACGAGGGCTGCGCGCCAGCTTTGATAAAAAGAGATTTGGGCAGCCGCATTCAGGCGCGATTTGCGGGGCTGGGCGAAATCTCTCTGGCGCCGCGCAGTGCGATGTGGGCGCCGCCGTTCTCAGGCAGCGATTCGGTTTGACCCACTTTAAAGTCAATTACCGATGTATTTGATTGATACAAATGTCATCTCCGAGATGACCAGACCTGCGCCTAATTTGGGCGTCATTGGCTGGTTCGCCAAAACAGCCGTGCAAAGCATTTACATCAGTGCTGTTACCTTGTGCGAAATGCAGTTGGGCCTGGCCTTGATGCCTGCAGGCAAACGCAAGAATGCGCTTGTCAAGGCGACAGGTTTGTTGGTCGAAGAAGACTTTGCCCAGCGATGTTTGAGTCTGGATGCGCGGTGCGCGCCGCTGTACGGCAAACTTGCTGCCCAGCAGCAAAAACGCGGCCATCCCTGCAGTGTTGAAGACGCCATGATTGCAGCCATTGCTTTGGCCCATCAATTCACTTTGGTCACACGCAATACCAAAAATTTTGGAGGTGTTGATAGCTTGGTGCTGCTCAACCCATGGGACTGAAATCGATTGATAATCAAGCTGTGAAGCACGCCAGACCGCCGCTGGTGCATAGCTGACAACCGACGCGCAAGCATCGGTGAAAAGCCGACGCGCAAGCGTCGGGGGAAACCCCGCACTGGAGGAACGTCCGGACTGCACAGGACAGCGTAGGAGGTAACACCTCTCCACCGTGAGGTGAGGATCAGAGCAACAGAGACGAGTCGGCTTGGGGCAACCGAAAGGAAGTTTCAGGTCGGGTGAAACGGGCAATCTCTACGCGCAGCAACACCAAATAGGCCAGCGTTGATGTCGTTCCGCGGAGCTGGCGGGTAGGTGGCACCGAGCCGGGCAGGCGACTCCCGGCCCAGATTAATGGCGGTCACACTGGGGCGTTGCAAAACGCTTCAGCGCACAAAATCCGGCTTATCGGCGGGCTTCACACTTTTATTTAAAGCATTTCCCAATGAGTGGGTCCGGCTGACACCCAAGGCCTGCGCTCAGGCTGAATTCACTGTCCAATTGGGCCATAGCCTTTTGAATTCGGGCGCTGACAGCTCATCATTCAATAGCATACAGCGTGACAGAACGGGTCTTCAGCCTGCCATATATTGCGGCTGTCAGGCCCTGCCTGCGATTTGTGGGCTCGTCGTCTTGGCAAAATTTTTTGCCTGGAGGTCTACATTGAATGATCCATCTTGCAATGAACGATTCAGTGCATTGAATAAACCTTCAACCACTTGGAATTTTTTGCAGATTTCAATGTTCTCACACGACAAACGCCTTCATTGCACCGTTCGGGTCAGCAGCACCAACCCGGGACTGGCCAACCTGGTACATGAGCAATTTGGCGGCCCTATGGGCGAGTTGGCCTCTGCTTGCCGGTATTTCACACAAGCTTTGGGCGAAGATGATCCGGACCGCAACGACCTGCTGATGGACATTGCGACTGAAGAGTTGAGCCACCTCGAAGTCATCGGCACCATCGTGGCCATGCTGAACAAGGGTGCCTAGGATGTACTGACATTTTTGATGACCCGCAAAATAGCGCAACAGAAGTCGTTTGAAAAAGCGCTTTACGCCATTGAAGGCAACTTCCCGCCAGGCAAAACAGCGGGCGACCCGCGCTTTACCCACAAGTATTTCGACATGTCCCAAAGCAGCGGTCCCGATGCCCTGCCAGAAGTGCGCGGCGCCTGGAATCAGGGCGAGCAGTGGGAATACATCAGTGCACGTGACCAGCAATCGGCAGTTGATGGCGGCAGTGGTCTGGCCAGTGTCGCGCTGCAGCCGATGGAGATAAAAACCCTTCAGCAGATGGCTGCACGGGGCAAGTCCAACCCGGCGCTGGACGCTGCAACCGGCGCTGAACTTGGCATGGCTGAACGCTCCCAGCTGGGTGACCCAATCGGCGAAGCCAAGGCAAAAACGGCGAAAAGCAAGGAACAAAGCCAGGAACAAAGCCAGGAAAAAAGCCAGGTGATGAGCCAAGACAAGAGCCTGGAAGAAAGCACGCTTTCACTGGTGACAGGCCCCTGATTGACAGTTTTATCAGGTTTGTTTTTTTTGCCTGACACAATCACCAGGTGCCTAAACCCGCCCGCTCCCGAATCAAGTTGTGTGCATGTTGTCAGCTGGAAAGCAGCACCTTGTACCGCGTGCTTGCAGACACGTCAGGCGTATGGAAGCTGGTGTGCCCAGCGTGTCAGGCCAAGCTGTTGTCCCAGCCGTTTTACCGCTATGGGGGCACGTGGAAAGCCGACAAGCGGCATTGACTGTTACTGGTTTTGCAGTCGCTCCACATGCGCCAGCAGCGACCGCTTGGCCACTGGCCAGATGCGTTCGTCCACATCGTCATACGCCAGCGGCACCCAGTCGTCCAGTGTGCCGTCAGGCATTGCCAGCATCACCGCACTGATTTTGGCTTCGCGTTTCAAGCGGTGGGCCTTGAGCTGGGCAATCGCAGTTTTTGCCTGGCCGATGGCGTAACCATGGGCCGGCAAAATGAAGTCAATGCTGTGTTCGGTGCAGGCGTTGCCCAGCATGTCGAGTGAATCAAGGTAAGCAGTCATGTTGCCGTCAGGCGGATTGATGACCGTGGTGCTGCCGTTCAAAATATGATCGCCGCTGAGCAGCAAGCCGTCTTCCACCAGCACCAGGCACAGGTGGTTGGCGGCGTGACCTGGGGAATGCAACACCTTCAAGGTATGTGTATTTTGACCAGTTTCAGGTGTCAAATTGGCCTTAAGCCCAAACAATCCGGGCGCCAGCAGCTCATGATTCAATAGCGTTCTGTCTGGATTGAAGCTGCTGTCTGCGCGCGCTGTGGGGGCAGATGACAAGCCGGCAATCAACGGGCGTTGGCCTGCCGCTTCACACAGTGCCTGCAGGGGCCGGGCACCAGGCGAATGGTCAGGGTGTGAGTGGGTGCACACGATCAGCCGGATATCGCCGCTTGCCGCTTTGTACAGCCGCTCAATGTGGTCCGCATCCGCGGGGCCGGGGTCAATCACGATGTAGCCTGACTGCACGTCTCCAATCAGATAGCTGTTGGTCCCTGGCCCGGTCATCACCCCGGGGTTGGGTGCAGTCAGGCGCATGACGTTTCTCAAAAGCCTGACGGGCACATTGGTTTGCCAGTCGAGGTGGTGCACGATTTGCCCGTCGGGGCTAACCAGTTCAAGTTCGCCATACGGCGGCTCATGCTCCATGTAGCGGGCTTCCTTGCCCTGCAAATAACCGGCTCGGGGACACGACGTCCACAATGGTTTTTCAGTGGCGCACGCAGCCAGTACCGCGTCAACACTGGCGTGATGTTGCAGCCGCTCCAGCGTACGGATCGTCGGGAAAATAATGAAAAAATTCCCCGCCAGATGACGTGCCAGTGCATCAGCAGGGCGGATCCACTCTGGCTCAAACTGCTCGGCCTCATCAGCCACCGGCTCCTGGCCCTCGGGCATGCGGGCCACCAGAAAAGGCACATCAAAGCGCAGCAGCATGTCCCGGTCGGTCACCCAGTGCGCCAGCACGGACACATCGGCTCCGGCCAGCGTCAACCCACGTGCCTTGCACTGGGCTGCAAACGGTGCCTTGCGGTCCAGCGCTGCAATGTCAGCCGTGCTGGCATGACTGCCATCGGCATGCCTGGCCAGCAGCACGCCCAGCTCCTCAAAACTTTCACGAATGGCAGCAATGGCTTGCGTCAAGTGCAAATCGCTTTGCGTCGCGCGCCGGGTTGACTGGCCATGCGCCGCGCTGTCAGCTGCATCAATGCCGCCGCCCGGGAACACGTACGCACCGGGCGCAAAGCTGGCTTTCATGGAGCGGCGGGTCATCAGCACTTCAATGCCTTCAGCGCCATCGCGCAGCAGCAAAACAGTAGCCGCATGACGCAAGTCTGCGGGTTTGCGCGGAGGGTGAAGGAGTTGATTTATTCGTACCATCAGGCAATTAAATCACGGGTACAAAGATGTCTACAAAACGTTTATTTACAGGCGTATTGCTGGTCATGACCATGGCTGGCGCCTGGGCACAGGCAACCCCGGCCTGGCCAGCGCGGGGCCCGATCAAGCTGGTGGCAGTTTTTCCGCCAGGCGGCTCGGTGGACCAGGTGGCGCGCATTTTGCAGGTGCCGCTGCAAACGCTGCTGGGCCAAACTGTCATTGTTGAAAACAAGGGCGGTGCATCTGGCTCCATAGGTGCTGCGGCAGTGGCGGCGGCTCCTGCAGACGGCTACACCTTTGCAGTCGTGTTTGACACGCATGGGGTGAATCCGGCGCTCATTCCGAATCTGCCGTTTGACAGCAAAAAAGACCTGACACCCATCGTGCTGGTTGGCACATCGCCGATGGTGCTGGCCACTTTTACAGGCAGTGAATACAAAACTTTTGCAGACGTCGTGCTTGCTGCCAAAGCCAAAAAGAACGTCAGTTACGGCAGCATTGGCTCAGGCAGCCTGGGCCATGTGGCGATGACGCTGCTGGGCAAAAATGGCGGCATTGACTGGGCACACATCCCGTACAAAGGCGGCGGCCCGCTGATGAACGATGCGGTGGCTGGCCATGTTCCGTTGTCAATCGGTTCCGTGTTTGTGACCAAGCCACACATTGACAGCGGCCGCATGCGCCCACTGGCCGTGACCAGCCCCAAGCGCAGCCCTGATTTGCCCAACGTGCCCACCATTGCCGAGAGCGGCTACCCCGGCTTTGAAGCTCCTGCCTGGTGGGCTGTGCTGGCCCCAGCCAAAACGCCGCCCGATATTTTGAAGCGCATGAACGAAGCGCTCAACACCGTACTGAAAACGCCAGACATCGCCAAAAAGCTCGATGCGCAAGGCATTGATGTGGTGGGTGGTAGTGCTGATGCAGCGCGTGTGTTCATTGACAAGCAGATGGATATTTGGGCCAAGGTTGTGAAGGACAACGGCATCAAGGCGGATTGAACTTGCCCTGAACATCTTTCATGTTCTGGACGACTAACAGGGATGAAACTCCGTGTTTTGCTAGGGCCGTGCAGTCATTGCCTCCAGTTTGGCCAGGCAATCTTCAAGCAAATCGTCTGGCACGGCTTCCAGTTTTTTGCCAGCCCGGGCAGCCAGGTCAAGCAGACGGCATTGACTGACCACAACAGCACCTTGTGTGGCTGCGCCACTGCCCACCAAGGTGACGGCCCAGCCGGCAACTCGTTCAAAGTTGCCGCCTTGGGTAATGGGTGCTACCAATGCATGTCCACCCAGATTGAAGTCTTTGTTTGACAAAATCAAGACTGGCCGCATTCCGCGTATTTCGCTGCCAACAGCAGGGTCGAGGGAGATCATGAAAATGTCGCCTTAAAGCGCAGTTTTTGTGCGCATCACAGCGCTTCGTTGCCAACGGGCAACATTTGTTCCCATGCCACCAAGTCATCAGGCATAACCGCTTTCAGGTTGCATTGGGCATTGAGTTCAGCCGCTGAATATTTACGCTGCACTTTTTTAGGTGTCAGTAGCAACGCACCACTGCTGGTTTTTTTCAAGGTCATCAATTGACCCGCAGCCAGACCCAGGTCGCGCATCAACGATGGGGGAAGCGTCAACCCTGTCGAGTTGCCAAGCTTGTGCAGTTGTAGTTCCATACAGTCCCGGATTTGAAAAACAAGCATTCAGGTGACAGGAATCTTTTATCAATGTCAAACATAGTTTTACGTACCATCGTCAAGCTCCGGTGATACACCCAACGCCACCAAAAACCGCGCCACCATGTTGTACGTTGCAATGGCTGCGGTCAGCTCGACGATTTGGGTGGTGTCGAAGTGTTGTTTGATTTGTGCAAAGACGTCGTCAGACACTTTCACGTCAAGCGTCATTTGCGCAGCGTACTGAATCACTATGCTTTCAATAGCTGGTAGCGCAGTATTTGATTGGGCTACAGCCGTATTAGACTTGTATTTAGCACAGACAAGCTGCAATGCATCCAGCTCGGCCTGCGTTCCTCCTGCTTTCAAGAAATCCGGCGCATGGTGGTGGTACTCGTACGCTGCGCCTGTCAGCAAGGCAACAGTGCAAATGCCGAGTTCGCGAAGCTTCCAGCTGGTGGGCAAATCAGTTCGAACGGCTTTCAGGTACACATTCCAGCCGCGCGCCAGCGGCTCGCTCCACAGCAGGGCTTTGTCCAGGTTGATGAGTTCGCCGCCCCGGCGTTTCAGGATGGCTTGCACCAGGTCGTCGGGTTGGGGTTTGGCGGCGGGTGTCCAGTCTGGGATGCGCATGGTGTGTCACTCGGTCGTTCTAAAACCATAGCGTAGCGCGATAATCCAGTCATGACGCAATTCAAGCGGGTGAAATTCACCAAAATGCAGGGTGCCGGCAACGACTTTGTTGTGCTGGATGAAACGCGTGGCTTGCTGGGTTTGACCGCTGCGCAATACCGGTTTTTGGCTGACCGCCATTTCGGCGTCGGCGCTGACCAGATCTTGTCAGTCCGGACTGCCGCAACAGCCGATGTTGATTTTGCGTATGCCATTCACAACGCCGATGGCGGTGAGGTGGAGCACTGCGGCAATGGTGCACGCTGCTTTGTGCGCTTTGCACGCGAGCAGGGTTTGACCGACAAGTCCGTGCTGAAAGTGCAAACCATGAACCGCATCCTCACGCTGGCCATGCAAAGTGATGGCCGCGTGACGGTGGACATGGGCGCGCCTGTTTTTGATTTGGCGCACATTCCGTTTGATGCGGCGGGTTTGCAGCCCCAAATCGTCAATTCGTGGCAAAAATGGGCATTGAATATGCCTGAAGCCCAAGTAAATAAAGCGCAAGCAGCTCCTGTATTTGTAGCACCGATGGTCGCGGTGTTGTCAATGGGCAACCCGCATGCCGTGCAGCTGGTTGCCGATGTCGACACTGCACCTGTTGCACTCATGGGCCCGCTGGTTGAAAGTCATCCGCGCTTTGCCAGGCGGGTCAATGCCGGGTTCATGCAGATGATTGACCGCACCCATATCCGGCTGAGGGTGTACGAGCGCGGTGCTGGCGAGACGCTGGCCTGCGGCACCGGTGCATGCGCTGCAGTGGTGGCCGGCATACGGCTGGGGCTGCTGGACACCCCTGTTGATGTGCAGACGCGCGGCGGTGTGTTGACGATTGAATGGTCTGGCGCACCGGATGCGCCGGTGATGATGACCGGTCCCGCAACGACTGTTTTCAGCTCTGAAATCGATGTTCCCGAAACCGACTGAACCCGCCTGCAAACACACGACAATGACGCCATGAACCCAACAGACCACACCAACCCGATCACTGAAGACGACATTGCCAACTTTCTGGCCAACACGCCCGACTTTTTTGAGCGGCATGCGGATTTGCTGGCAACGGTGCAGTTGTCCAGCGGGCACGGTGCGCGTGCTGTCAGTTTGCAGGAACGCCAGGCCGGCCTGCTGCGCGACAAAATCAAATCGCTTGAAAGCAAGATTGTCGAGATGATTCGCCATGGCAGTGAAAACGTCGCCATTTCAGACAAGCTCCAGCAGTGCACCCGCAACCTCTTGCTGACTGCCCATGCACGTGACCTGCCAGAGACCCTGGTGCGCGAGCTCAAGGCCCGGTTTGACGTGCCGCAGGCAGCCATCAAGCTGTGGCGCATCAATGGTGTGTTCACCGGGGAGTCTTTCACAGTGGGTGTCAGCAGTGACACCCAGGCTTTTGCTTCGTCGTTGCAGGCACCTTATTGCGGTGTCAATTCGGGTTTTGAGGCTGCCAGCTGGTTGCCAGAGCCCGCGCTGGCGATGTCGGTGGCGCTGGTTCCGTTGCGCGAAGATGCCAGCAGCCAGGCGTTTGGCATGCTGGTCATGGCATCACCTGATGCGCAGCGTTTTCATGCTGACATGGGTGTTGATTTCCTGGCGCAAATTGGCGACCTGGCGGGCGCGGCGCTGACGCGTCTGCTGCCCATGGCGATGGCCGACTGAGCCAGCATGGCCAGTTGATTTGTGCCCACCGTGATGGCAGTGCCGCCAGTGACCCACCCTGACCAGGCATGCGGGCTGGAACCGCTGGCGCAGCGCTACCTGAGCTACGTTCGGGTTGAAAAGCGCCTGGCGGAACGCACGGCTTTGCTGTACACCGCTGACCTGCAAAAACTGCAAACCCAGGCGCAAGCTGCAGGTGTATTGCTGCCCGAGGTCACCCACACCCACATGCGGCGCTGGGTGGCGCAGATGCACAGCGCTGGCCGCAGTCCACGCGGCATTGCGCTGATTCTGTCGGGCTGGCGCGGGTTTTACAACTGGCTGGGTCTGCAGGGGCAAGTGGCCAGCAACCCGGTGCAGGGCGTGCGCTCGCCCAAAGTGCCCAAGCCCTTGCCCAAAGCACTGGGCGTTGAAGAAGCCGTACAACTGGCCAGCTATGCCAGCGAAGATGCCGACCCGGTGCGCGAGGCCCGCGACCACTGCATCACCGAGCTGCTGTATGGCTGCGGACTGCGGATTTCAGAGCTGACCGGGCTGGATGCGCGAGACGGCACTGACGCACGCGGCTGGATCGATGTCGACAGCGCCCAGGCCCACGTGCTGGGCAAAGGCGGCAAGCGCCGCAGTGTGCCGGTGGGCAGCAAAGCCATTGCAGCTTTAAATCAATGGATTGCCATGCGGGCGCAGTGGGCAAAGCAGGATGCGGCGCTGTTCATCAACGCGCAAGGCAAGCGCCTGAGCCCCCAGCACATTCGTGTGCGGCTCAAGCAGCGATCGCTGAAGGCAGGCCTGGCGACCCCGGTGCATCCCCACATGCTGCGGCATTCATTTGCCAGCCATGTGCTGCAGTCCAGTGGCGATTTGCGGGCAGTTCAGGAGCTGCTGGGCCATGCCAGCATCACCACCACGCAGATTTACACGCGGCTTGATTTTCAGCATCTGGCCAAAGTTTATGATGCGGCGCATCCCAGGGCAACGCGCGGCAAGTAGAAGGTCTCAAAACGCTTTTTGCAGCACTGTTGAAAGTGGTGCGCGCAGCGAGTTTGAACGCGCACCGCCCAGCATGAACACCGTGTGCCTGTCCCCTGTGCTGGCAGCTCAACGGTGACCACTGAGCCACGCCCACTCCCGTGCCTACAACGCCAGTGCGTGCGGTACGGGAATGTAGGGCATGGGCGCCGCCATGCGCAAACGCATGGGCACCCGCATTTCAGGGGCTGCAGCAAAAACGCCAAGTATCGCAACAGCTCCACGGCCGTTCCAGCCAAGGCGTGTGCAGCCAGCGAGCTGCACTGAATCACCGGCAGCAGCAACAGCAGTAGCAGAAGCAGAAGCAGTATCAGTATCAGTATCAGTACAACCTGCATTCACAGCATTCACAGCATTCGCGGTTCCTGCGGGATCTGCAAAAAGGGCAAACGCAGGTGCTGGTTTTACGGGCGGCGTAAAGGCAACTCGCTCATCTGCACTACAGGGTGAACACAGCCCGTTTGTCATCGGCATCTGACGCTGTGGCCAGTCGTTGTTCAAGCCGGGACAACAGGCTGGGGCCAGTTGCACCTGAATAAGGCACCAGCGCGTAGGCAATTCGCACCTTGGCAACGCACGTGGCGGGCATCCCTTTCAATGGCATCAGGCACCGCGCCACAATGCGCGGCCCAAGTGATGTTGCCTGCTCGTCGCTGATCGGACCTTCAACCAGAATGCCAAATAGCCTGTTTGACAAACGAGCTGCGCTGTCGATGTCGCGGATGGTCGACAACAGGCGTGAGGCAACACGCAGTGGCAGCTCTGCCGCTGCCTTGCGGCCAAAGTCACGCTCGGTCTGCTCGGTGTTGATGAGGTCAATCAGCACCACTGCGCTTTGATGCCCGAGCCGTGTTGACCTTGCGCTCATGCGCACCAGACGCTCGTTGAAGACATGTTCTGTGTGCAAACCTGTCTCCGGGTCAATCCGGTTCAGTCCCAAAATACGGCTGCGGTTGTGCCGGCTTTCCTGGCTGCGCAAAATCAGGGCGGTCAAAAATATCGGCAATTGAAGCGCCACGGTTGCCAGGCCGCTTTGCTCCGTCAAAATGCTCAGTGGCAGCCACCCCAGATACCTGGCAGCTGCAACGCTCCAGCCCATGGCAAACACCACTGCAGCTACCAGCAACCAGCCGCCATAGCGGTCGCCAAGGCGCCAGGCCCACAAGTTGATGCTAACCAGCACAATGGGCACCAAAACAAGGTAAGGCACAAACAGCGCAAGCCGCAGGGCGCTGGGCGTTGTTGCCAGCAACACGCACACCACCAGCCCTGCCGCCGCGGTGATCAGCACCAGCCAGTGCAGCAGACGTGAGCGCTGCGCCAGCGACACCACGCGTGCATTTAAAAGCAAAATCGACATCAGGGACCCGACCCCCAATATCGACAGCGACATGTCAGCCCATTTGGGCGACGATGGCCACAAGTGCAGCGCCGCAGCGCCCGTCAGGGCAGCCAGCGTCAAACCCACCAGCACGCATGTGGCGCTGTAGTACAGGTAAGCCTGCTCGCGCAGCCTGACAAAGCAGATCAGCCCAATCAGCGTGCCCAGCAGGGCCATGCCAAAGTAAAAACCCAGAAAAAGCGAACTTTGTTGCTCACCCCGCAGGACCTGACGGCTGGTGATAAATTGCAGCGGCGCGCTGAAGCCCTGTGCATTTTCAATGCGCAGCAAATAGCGTGTAGGCTCCTCCGCATTGAACTGCACTTGCAGCAGCGGGTGGCGATGCGGGGTAGGCCACTGGTTGACAGCAGTCAGGTCCCCGGAGCGCTGTTCGGTGAACTGCCCGGCCTTGTTCTTTGAATAAAGCGATGCACGGTCTAAAGCAGGGTAGGGTATTTCAAGCACCCACCGGTCTTCATCCGGTGCGGGCGGCACGGTGAATCGAACCCACAGGGTACTGCCTGCCTTGAGCGGATAAATGCCGCGCAGCAAGGTGGCTGCCCAGGGGATTGTTGGGCTGCTGTCAACCTCTGTGGCCGGGCGGTCCACCTGGCTGTCAATCCAGTATTCGCCCCAGTCTGCCAGCGCCACAGGCTGCTTGTTGATGTCCAGGTCCAGAACTGAGCGGGAATGCACTGGCTGACTTGCTGAAAAAAGACACAGCAAGCAAAACAAAATGATGACAAGACCACGCTGCCGGCAACCTAAATGCATACCCTCTATTGTTACGTGGTTTCTTGCAGTGGGTTGACAAAAGCGCCATGCGCAGGGTCTACCGCGACAATCGGGCCATGAAATCATTGCAACTCAAACCCGGAAAAGAAAAATCCCTGCTGCGCCGCCACCCCTGGGTGTTTGATGGTGCTGTTGCCACAGACGGTGCCACAGACAGTGCCACACGCGACTTGGTAGCCGGCGAGACGGTGCGCATCGACAGCGCAAGCGGTCAGTTCCTCGGCTGGGCGGCCTACAGTCCGCAGTCCAAAATACGTGCCAGGGTCTGGAACTTTGACGAAGCTCAACGCATTGACGCTTCTTTTTTTATAGCTGCTTGCGCCCGTTCTATAAGCGCTAGAGGCCTGTTTGATATACAAAGTAACGGACTTCGGCTGATTCACGGTGAATCAGACGGCCTGCCGGGCCTGGTGGTGGACCGTTATGGCGACACGCTGGTGGCGCAGTTTTCAAGCTGCGGATCAGAGCGCTTCAAGGCAGTGATTGTGGATGCGCTGCTGGAGCAAACCGGTTTAACCCGCCTGTATGAGCGGTCGGATGCCAGCGTTCGGGCGCTGGAAGGCTTGCCCGAGGCAACGGGCTGGCTGGCTGGCTCTGGGAGCACGGAATTGATGTTGACCGAGCACGACTGGAAGCTGAGCCTTGACATTGCCGAGGGACACAAAACCGGCTTTTACCTGGACCAGCGCGACAGCCGCCATAAATTCAGCCACACCGTTCGCCGCATGGGCTTGAGGCGGGTGCTGAACTGCTACAGCTACACCGGCGGCTTTGCTGTGGCCGCACTGAGCGGCGGTGCTGAACATGTCACCTCCATCGATTCATCCGGCCCGGCCATCGAACGTGCCATTGCCAACGTAGCCCTCAATGGATTTGATGCATTACGCACCACCATGCTGGATGCTGATGTCAATGCCAGCTTGCGCCAGTATGTGAAAGACGGCGCAACATTTGACGCCATCGTGCTCGACCCGCCCAAGTTTGCGCCCACTGCCCACCACGCTGATCGCGCCGCGCGCGCGTACAAAGACATCAACCGGCTGGCCTTGATGCTGCTGGAGCCCGGCGGCGTGCTGTTTACCTATTCGTGTTCCGGCGGCATCAGCGCTGATCTGTTTCACAAAATCGTCGCTGGCGCAGGCATTGACGCTGGCGTGGACGCCTACATCACCGAGCGCATGGGCGGGGCGCCCGATCACCCGATGACAGTGAACTTTCCGGAAGGCGAGTACCTGAAGGGGCTGGTGCTGATCAAAAAGTAGGCTTCCTTTTTGACCCCGCCGTGAGCGAAGTAGACGGCTGGCCGCCAGGTCAACGCTTTGGCTGCACAGCATCTGCAGTTTCGTTGTTCCAGCCCTGCGGCTTTTCAGCGAGTTGCTCGCGTTCCCTGGCCATCTGCTCTTCGAGTTGCGCGCGGCCTTGCCGGGCCACCGCAACCACTTTGGCAGCATCTTTGTGGTGCGGATAGAGCTGTTCAAACAGCGCCAGGTTGTGCCGCCTGAATCGCATGGCCACCTGGCGGGCCTCGTGTGGTGTGTGGCCTGACAGTTCCAGCACGCTGCGCGCACTTCTGAGGCTGGCCTCAAACAGTTCACGTTCAATATGCATCACGCCCCGGTCGCGCAGCTGGTTCCAGTGCGTGACGTCGCGTGCCCGGGCCACGATGTGCAACTGGACAAAATGCATTTTGGCCATGTCCACCAGTTTGAGGGATTGCGCCATGCTGTCCACGGCCACCACCAAAATGGCAGCGCTGCCGGCGCCCGCCGTGCGCAGCAAATCCAGCCGCGTGGCATCCCCATAGAACACCCGGTAGCCAAAAGTGCGGGCGGATTCAATGCGCTCTGCATCGTGGTCCAGCACAGTGGGGGCCATGCCCTGGGCAAGCAGCATGCGCGCCACGATCTGGCCGTAGCGGCCAAATCCGGCAATGATGACGCTAGAGTTTTGCTGCTCTGATATTTCAGGCATGTTGGGTGTGTTGCAGTTGGCGTAGCGGGGCACCACCAGCTTGTCGACTGCAATCAGCAGCAAGGGCGTGATCAGCATCGACAGCGCCACCGCGCCTGTCAAGAGCGACGCGGTTTGCATGGACAGCACATTGGCCCCGGCAGCTGCCTGAAACACCACAAATGCAAATTCCCCGCCCTGGGCCAGCAGCACGGTGAACACTGGTCGCTCCTGAAACGGCAGCTTCATGGCGCGCGCCAGCGCATAAATCACAGCCAGCTTCAGGCCCAAAAACCCAAACAAGATGGCAGCCATCAAACCGGGGAAAAGCAGCAGCACGCCGAAGTCAATGCTCATGCCCACGGCGATAAAAAACAGCCCCAGCAGCAAACCTTTGAAGGGTTCAATGTCGGTTTCCAGCTCGCGGCGATATTCGCTTTCGGCGAGCAACACGCCGGCCAAAAACGCTCCCAGGGCCATCGACAAACCGACAAACTGCATCAGTGCCGCAATGCCGACGACCAGCAGCAGCGAAGCCGCCGTAAAAATTTCGGGCGTGTCGCTGTTGGCTATCCAGCGCAGCACGGGGCGCAGCAGCAGGCGGCCACCCAAAATGATGCCGCTCACGACTGCTATTATTTTAAGAGCTGCCAACGCATGATTTGTATGCGCCAGGGCCTCATTTGACACATAAACAGCGCCCAAGAGCGGCAACAGTGCCAAAATTGGAATGGCGGCCACGTCCTGAAACAGCAAAATCGAAAACCCAGCCTGTCCACTGGACGTTGGCATCAGGTTGCGCTGGCCAATGGCCTGCAGTGCAATGGCTGTGCTTGACAGCGCCAGGCCCAGACCTGCCACCAGCGCAATCTTCCAGCCAACCCCGAAAGCCATGGCTACCCCCATGATGACAGCTGCGCATGACAGCACCTGCGCGCTGCCCCAGCCAAAAATGGGCCGGCGCAAATTCCACAAGCGTTTGGGCTCCAGCTCGAGCCCCACCAAAAACAGCATCAGCACCACGCCAAACTCAGCAAAGTGAAGAATGTCCTCGACGTTGGTGACCAGCTTCAGGCCCCAAGGTCCGATGGCGATGCCAGCTGCCAGATAGCCAATGATGGAGCCCAGACCCAGTTTTTTTGCCACGGGTACGGCAATCACGGCGGCCGCCAGGTAAACAAAGCTGTTGATCAGCCAGGAAGGTGCGTGTTCCATCAGTTGTCCTCCTGCCCGGCTGTGGGCTTGTGTTTTTGCCTGTCCAGGCGATCAGTGCCGTGGATGTCGTCAGCCGCGTGTGCCGGAAAGGGTGCAAGGTCGTCAAGCTCTGCCCAGCGGGGATAAGTTTGCAGCCGCTGGCTGAACGTGGCAACGTGCCGGTCGAGATCGCCCTGCCCGATATTGCGTGCTTTGTGCAAGATCAGCGGCGGTAAAAATCGCATGCCGCACAAGGCAGCTGTCTGCTCGTAAGGCGGTAAAAACGCGTCGAAAAAATAGCGGTTGTAACTTTGTGGGTGATAAGACGTTTCAGGCCCGCCAGTGGTTGCCACCAGCCACAGGTCTTTGCCTTGCAGCTTGTTGCCACCTTCTTCATAGGCCCAGCAGTGGGTTAAAACCTCGTCAATCCGCATTTTTTGCAGCGCCGGCATGCTGTACCCCTGGATTGGGTGCAACAGCACCACCACCACCACCACCACCAGCTTCGCCCGAGCCATGGCAATTTGCTCGGCCGCCACATCTATGCTGTAGTCGGGGTAGCTGGCATGGAGATCCCGAAGATGCACACGGGTCACAGCAGCAGAGGGCATCAAGGGCCGGTTGACGCCGGATTCGCTCATGGCCGGATGGGCTGCCAGCACGTCAATGTCTGTGTCAATGTCTTTCATGGCGTTACCATAGCGCAGAAGAATGTCCTACCATCCAGAGCCCACCACCCAGAGGAGTCACGCATGCCGGTTGTTGTCATTGCCAATCCCAAAGGCGGCGTCGGTAAAACGACACTTGCCACCAACGTGGCGGGCTACTTTGCATCCCAGGGCCATCCGGTCATGCTGGGCGATGCCGACAGGCAGCAGTCGTCCAGGCTGTGGTTGGGGCTGCGCCCACCGGCTGCCCGGCCCATTTCAACCTGGGACATCAATGCCGACATGATTGCCAAACCCCCCAAGGGGACCACCCACGTGGTGCTGGACACACCCGGCGGGCTGCATGGCTGGCGCTTTAATGACGTGGTCAAGCTGGCTGATAAAATCATTGTGCCGCTGCAACCCAGCGTGTTTGATATTTTTGCAACCCGGGCGTTTCTGGACCAGCTGGCCGAGCACCGTCATGCAGGCAAGCTACAAATTGGCATCGTTGGCATGCGTGTCGATTCCCGCACGATTGCGGCAGACAAGCTGCGTGATTTTGTGGATTCGCTGGGCTTGCCCGTACTGGGCATGGTGCGGGACACTCAAAACTACATTCATCTGGCAGCACGCGGACTGACGGTATTTGATGTTGCGCCCAGCCGTGTCGAAAAAGACCTGGAGCAGTTCAAGAGTATTTGCAGCTGGCTGGACTCGTCAAACCATCCATGAAAACCTTTCAAACCCTGGCCGAACTGGCAGCGCGCGTGGGCCAAAAGGTTGCTGTCAGCGACTGGCTGACCATTACCCAGCAACAGATCAATTTGTTTGCGCAGGCCACTGGCGACCACCAGTGGATTCATGTCGACCCTGAAAAAGCCTCGCAAGGCCCGTTTGGTGCGCCGATTGCGCATGGTTTTTTGACGCTGTCACTGATTCCCCAGTTTTTTGAGTCCTCGTTTTACATTGCTGGCTCCCGCATGGGCGTGAATTACGGGCTGAACAAGGTGCGTTTCACAGCGCCTGTGCCTGTGGGCAGCCGCTTGCGGGCCCACATGACGTTGCTGGCAACCGAGGCCATTGACAACGATGGCATGCAAATGACCTGGGAAGTCACGGTTGAGCGCGAAGGTTTTGCCAAGCCCGTGTGCGTGGCTGAATCGCTGGTGCGCCGCTACCCGTGAGCGTTTGGGTCAAAGCCGTTTTGCCGCCAGGCTTCAAAGACAGTTACCGCTACAGCATTGGACAAATTGAGGCTGCGCTGGCCGGGCAGCATGGGCAAACGCAGGCGCTGGCTGCTGGCAAATGAGTCGCGCAATGCGGCGTCTAGGCCCTTGGTCTCGGAGCCAAACACCAGCCAGTCGCCGGGTTTGAAGGCAACTTCATACAGATTGCGTGAGCCACGGGTGGTCATGGCAAACAGGCGCCCGGTGTCGGGCTGCTCCTGGGTTACAAACGCCTGCCAGCTGGCATGCCGTTTGAGCTCGGCGTACTCGTGGTAATCCAGTCCGGCGCGCCGCATGTGCTTGTCATCCATTGAAAACCCCAGCGGCTCGATCAGGTGCAGCCGGCAACCGGTGTTGGCCGCCAGGCGGATGACATTGCCTGTGTTGGGTGGGATTTCGGGTTCGACCAAAACGATGTTGAACATGCGCTTATTGTGGCGTTCGGCTTAGAACAATCCCGGTGATGTGCGCTGCACCCGCTGCCTGCAGCACTGCTGCAGCCGTGAACAGCGACGCGCCACTGGTCACCACGTCATCGACCAGCACCACGCGCCTGCCCTTGAGCTGCGTCAGGCGCAGAGGATCGACCTGAAAAGCGCCCCGGACATTGTCCAGCCGCGCTTCGCGCTTGAGTTCAGTTTGCGGCCTGGTGTTTTTGACTCTGAGCAGCAGCGTGCTGCTGGTTTGGCCAGCATGGCCTGACTGCTGGGCCAGTGCTTTGGCCAGCTCCCAGGCCTGGTTGAAACCACGCGTTTGCAGTCGCTCTTTTGAAAGGGGAATGGGCAGGATCAGATCGTTCTGACCGAGCTCTGCCAACGCTTGACGAACACCCGGCACCTGGAGCAACATGCCTGCAAAAAATGGCGCCCAGCCAGGCTGGTTGCCAAACTTGAAGGTACCGATCAGCGCTGACCACGGGTAGGCATAGTCAAGCGCTGCCAGCGTGCTGTCCAGTGGCGGCGGCTGCCGGATGCATGAGGCGCACAGCCGGGAGCCAGACGCAGGTCCGTGCAAAAGCCCGACCGGCAGCAAAATAGCGCAGCCAAGGCAACGCAGCCCCACAGGCGCAAAACGCGCGACACACGCAGCGCACACCGGCTCGGCAGGCCAGCTGCGGCACACCGCACATTGACTGGGTAGCAGCCGTGAAAGTTTTGAAAAAGGGTTTTGCGGCAAGCTTTGAATCACCCGGTCAATATACTCGGACGCAAGCCATGGAAAATCACCCAAACCAACGCCCGCCTAGCCTCGATCCAGTTGCTGTAGCCCGCTGGCAGCGCATCGCACCGCTGACGTCGCCGTGGCTGCATGAAGAAGTGGCCAGCCGCATGCTGGACAGGTTGCAATGGATCACCTTGCAGCCACAATCCTGGGCACACTGGGGCGCTGTGAGGGGTGGTCTTCAAACCCACCGCAAACTGGTTAAAAAATACTTAAAATCACAGTGTTTTGTGGTGGAATCCCAATCAAAACGGGCGCAAGCAGCTATCAAAGAAATAGCAAACAAGTGGTGGCAGCCTGCAGGCTGGTCAGCCCAGACAACGCGCTTTGAGGCCCCGGCACCAGGCAGTATTGACATGCTTTGGGCCAATATGTTGTTGCACGAGGCTGCCAGTCCCCAAACGCTGCTGGCCCAATGGCACGGCGCGTTGAAAGCCGGCGGATTTTTGATGTTTTCATGTCTGGGGCCAGACACCTGCGTGGAGCTGCGCCAGGTGTACCAGCAGCTCGGCTGGCCACCGGCAGGTCATGACCTGACTGACATGCACGACTGGGGCGACATGCTGATTGCTGCTGGTTTTGCAGAACCCGTGATGGACATGGAGCGCATCACATTGACATACGAGTCACCAGCCAGGCTGCTGCAAGAGCTGGCTGAGCTGGGCCGCAACTTTCACCCCGCCCGGTTTTCGGCATTGCGGGGCAAGACATGGCGCGCCCAACTGGAACGTGAGCTGTGTGCACATTTGACCAGCGATGCGGATGGCAGGCTGTCACTGACTTTTGAAATCATTTACGGCCATGCGCTCAAGGTCCAACCCAAAATCAAGGTCGGCGCGGTCAGTGCTGTGTCAATTGAGGACATGCGCAGCTTGCTGGGAAGCAGCAGGCAATTGCCCGGCTAGGGCAGCATGCCAAACCTGCCTGTGCACTGCTTTGGCGGGCATGTTTGACAGGCAGGTTTGAAAGGCCTGCCAGGTACTCAGGTTTGCAGGGCTTTGCAAGCTTTCGCCCGGGTCAACCCCGTTATAATTCGGCTGTCGATATGGGTATTTTCCCAAGTCCAACCAGCCTCCCGTTCGGAACGTTCCGGCAGGCAGTTATTTTTTGAGTGTTGCTCAGTGTCGGACCCTGTTTATCAACCACCCCTGGCTACCACACGTTTTGGCGCTACCTTTGGCGGCACCGAGCCGGACCTGCAGGGTGTGCAGTGGTCGCTTCAGCGCAATTGTTCTGTGACGCCTGCCCAGTTGCTGGCGCTATTTGCATCGCTCAGCGTGGTCTCTCTGGGCATCGCCACTTTTTTCTGGTTTCAGGGCGCAACACTCATCATGCCTTTTGCCTGGGCTGAACTGACTGCAGTTGCCATCGCTTTCACGGTTTACGCCCGGCATGCGCGTGACGGTGAAAAAATTTCTTTGCAAGGTGGGCAGCTGGTGGTAGAGCTGCAAACGGCAGGGCGATTGCATCGTGCTGAATTTAACCGTGAGTGGGTTCGTGTTGAGCCCAAAGGCGGCGATGGATCTCTCATTGAGGTGTCGGGTCAGGGCCGCTCTGTTCGCGTCGGGCGGCATGTCCGGCCAGAACTGCGGCCTGCATTGGCCCGGGAAATTCGTTTTGCATTGCGCGGCTGTTAGAGCAGTAGTGCAACAAACTTTATAATCTCGGGTGATGGATTTATTTTCCTAATCGGTCTGTAGGCTAGAAATTTCAAGGTACCAGAAGTGATCACGATGAACGTATGTAAAACCCTGTGCTATCTGGCACGGACGTTGCCGTTGCGTGCGGCTAACTTGCTCGCATTTTTAGCAGCATGGTTTGGCACCGCGGCCTACGCCGTCAACGATTTGCCGGGTGGCCCAGGCGTCAGGCAATACAACCTTCATCCCGCGGTCACCAAAGTTGCAGAGGACCAAGCCTGGCTGCACTGGTTCATGCTGGCTATTTGCCTGACCATATTCGTAGCAGTTTTTGGTGTGATGTTTTATTCCATCTTGAAGCACCGCAAATCGGTGGGTCACAAGTCCGCCAATTTTCACGAATCAGCAGCGGTTGAAATCGCGTGGACCGTGGTGCCTTTTTTGATTGTCATTGCGATGGCGCTGCCCGCAACCAAAGCAGTTGTTTCAGAAAAAGACACGACTAACTCTGACCTAACCATCAAAGCGACCGGGATGCAATGGAAGTGGGGTTACGACTACATCAAAGGCGAGGGCGAGGGCATTGCCATGTTGTCAACCCTTGACAACGCCCAGCGTGTTCTTTCAAGCGCCGGTGGCCCCAAGGCAGGCGAATCCGCAGACGATTATTTGTTGAAGGTTGACCAGCCTCTGGTTGTGCCCGTCAACAAGAAAATTCGGGTTATTACCACCGCGAATGACGTGATTCATGCGTTCATGGTGCCCGCGTTCGGCATCAACCAGGACGCAATTCCGGGCTTTGTACGTGACACTTGGTTTAGGGCGGAAAAAGTCGGTGACTTTTACGGTCAGTGCTCAAAACTGTGCGGTAAAGAGCACTCCTACATGCCGATCCATGTAAAGGTCTTGTCAGCGCAAGATTATTCCGCATGGGTTGCTGGCAAAAATAAGGAAATGTCAGCTAAAGCCGACGACCCGTCAAAGGTCTGGGTCCTAGCCGATTTGAAGACGCGGGGAGAAAAAGTTTATGCAGCAAATTGTCAAGCTTGCCACCAAGTGACTGGTAAAGGCGGCGGCGCAATCAAGGCGTTGGATGGCTCCGCGGTGGTACTAGATTCTGACCATGCTAAGCAAATCGCAATTTTGCTGAATGGTGCCAACAACGGCGCGATGCCGGCCTGGAAGTCACTCAGCGACACTGATCTGGCTGCTGTGATCAGCTACACCAAAAATAACTGGTCTAACCAGACCGGTCAGACCGTGCAGCCCGCTGAACTGTTGGCTGCCCGCAAATAAGCAGCTTGTAGCGAATCGAAGTTTGTTGAAGTTGAAATAGGTTTTTCGGATATTAAATTAAGGCGGCTGGCTGTGTTGTCATTCGCCCGGACGAGAAGGAAGCAAAGATGAGTGCAGTACTAGACCCCAAAGGCCACGTTGGTGGCAACGCGCATGATGATCACCATGACCACGGCGCACCTGTTGGCTGGCGCCGATGGGTATTCGCCACAAACCACAAAGACATTGGCACGCTGTACCTGCTGTTTGCCTTTTTCAATTTAATGTTTGGTGGTGTACTGGCGCTCGGTATTCGTGCTGAGTTGTTTCAGCCGGGTTTGCAGTTAGTCAACCCGGAGCTCTTCAACCAACTGACCACCATGCACGGCCTGATCATGGTGTTTGGCGCCATCATGCCAGCCTTTGTGGGGTTTGCCAATTGGATGATTCCGCTACAAATTGGTGCCGCCGACATGGCATTTGCCCGACTGAATAATTTCAGTTTTTGGTTGATGATTCCAGCTGCGCTGTTGCTCGCAACCTCGTTTTTCATGCCGGGCGGTGCGCCCGCAACTGGCTGGACGCTATACGCGCCGCTAACGCTGCAAATGGGCCCATCAATGGACACCAGTATCTTTGCGCTGCATTTGCTTGGCGCGTCGTCCATTATGGGTTCGATCAACATCATCGTGACAATTTTGAACATGCGCGCGCCTGGCATGACATTGATGAAAATGCCGATGTTTTGCTGGACCTGGCTGATCACGGCGTATTTGCTGATTGCTGTGATGCCTGTGCTGGCTGGCGCCATCACGATGACGCTGACAGACCGCCACTTTGGCACCAGCTTTTTCAACCCAGCTGGCGGCGGTGACCCAGTGATGTACCAGCACATCTTCTGGTTCTTCGGTCACCCTGAGGTGTACATCATGATTTTGCCCGCCTTCGGCATCATCAGCCAAATCATCCCGGCGTTCTCGCGCAAGCGTTTGTTTGGTTACGCCTCCATGGTGTACGCCACAGGCTCCATTGCGATCTTGAGTTTTGTGGTCTGGGCGCACCACATGTTTACCAGTGGAATGCCGGTCACTGGGCAGCTTTTCTTCATGTACTCCACGATGTTGATTGCAGTACCAACAGGCGTGAAAATCTTTAATTGGATTGCCACAATGTGGAAGGGCTCGATGACATTTGAAACGCCGATGCTGTTTGCGGTCGGATTCATTTTTGTCTTCACCATGGGCGGCTTGACGGGAATGATCTTGTCCGTAGCACCCATTGACATTCAACTGCACGACACTTACTACGTAGTGGCTCACTTCCACTACGTGTTGGTGGCTGGATCTCTGTACGCGATGTTTGCCGGCTATTATTACTGGTCGCCAAAGTGGACTGGCGTTATGTATAACGAAACACGCGGCAAGATTCACTTTTGGTGGTCGTTGATTTCGTTCAATGTGACCTTTTTCCCAATGCACTTTTTAGGACTCGCCGGCATGCCGCGCCGCTACGCAGACTATCCGATGCAGTTCGCCGATTTCAATGCTATTGCTTCGGTCGGTGCGTTTTTCTTCGGCTTTGCGCAGTTGTATTTCTTTATTTTTGTTGTGTTGCCTGCAATGCAAGGCAAGGGCGAGCCTGCCAAGGCCAACCCGTGGGTTGACGAAGGCGGCAAAGGCGCTGAAGGTCTTGAGTGGGAAGTTCCCTCGCCTGCACCGTTTCACACTTTTGACACCCCACCGAAGTTAAACGCCGCAGCTACCCGCGTGATCGGCTGATAACAACACCAGTGCCATGACCACACCAGATCAAAAGAAAAACAACTTGCGCATGGGTCTTATCCTTGCGTCAGTAGCTGCAGTGTTCTTCATGGGGTTCATGGCAAAGTTTGCTTTTTTTGGTCGTTGAAGCTGCCCTTTTATGGTTATCCGGCGCGAAAACATCAAAATGGTCAGTAAGCTGGCCGTCATCGTTCTGGCCATGTTTGGGTTTGGCTATGGACTGGTGCCTTTGTATCGGGCGATTTGCGAGATGACAGGCATCAACGTGCTGGCGCTTGGGGACAAACGGATTCCTGGCGCGACGTCCAAGTTACCTGCCAACACACAGTTAGACCTAACACGCAGCATCACAGTCGAGTTCGACACCAACACGCGCGGTCCTTGGCATTTCAAGCCTGCGCAAAGCACATTGAAGGTTCATCCTGGCGAGCTTGCTACTGTGATGTTTGAGTTTCAGAACACTCAAAACCGCACCATGTCTGCGCAAGCCATTCCCAGCTATGCGCCTGCTCAGGCTGGCGCACATTTCAACAAGCTGGAATGCTTTTGTTTTCAGCAGTACACGCTTGCGCCTGGTGAGAAAAAGCAATGGCCGGTGGCTTTCGTGATCGACCCAAAGTTATCTAAGGACGTGAGCACCATTACCTTGTCGTACACGTTTTTTGAAGTTGGTGGGCGTACCCCTGCTGCACCACAGGCCGCCAATGTAGTGATTGAAAAGGCTTTCGGCGCATGATCCGCGCTGATGTTGATTCGGCGGTCCCGGCGTACAAGCGCAAAAGGTCAATTTTTCGCACAGTTAAAGCAGTGATGTGGTCATTTGTCGGCTTGCGCGCTAAAACTGACTACGAGCAAGATGTGGCCCAGCTCAACCCCGTGCACATTGTTGTGGTTGGGTTGGTAGGGGTGTTTATCTTTGTCGGTAGTTTGGTGGCGCTAGCCACGTGGGTTGTAGTGAAGTAAATCCTTCTTGCAGAGTGCATTAAGCAAATTCAACAATTAACAAAAAAATCACGTCAAGACATTGAAATCACGGCGTTGAAGTTACGCCACCACTGTTTTAACCCGCGGCATAGCCGGTCAAGTCATTAAGTCATCGATAAATTCGAGAGCAGAGAGAGCAGGAATCTAAATATGTCATCTACTTCCACAACAGGCACGCCGCATTACTTTATTCCGGCGCCTTCCAGCCACCCGGTGATGGCGTCGCTGGGCCTGCTTTTCGTCGTGTTGGGTGCAAGCCAATGGATCAACGGGCACGAGTGGGGAATTTATTCACTCGCTTTTGGCATGGTGGTTTGGTTAGGAACCTTGTTTCGCTGGTTCAGTGAATCGGTTCGTGAGAGCCAAGGCGGTTTGTACGGGCACAAAATTGATTTGTCGTACCGTTGGGCAATGAGCTGGTTTATTTTTTCTGAAGTCATGTTTTTCGGTGCGTTTTTTACATCGCTGTGGTGGGCGCGCATGCACTCAATTCCGGCGCTCGGTGGCCTTGAGAATTCGCTGCTCTGGCCCGAGTTCAAGGCTGTATGGCCCAGCATGGCTGCTGGTGTTACAGCTTCTCCGGCTGACGTTGTGGAGCCGTTTCAGACAGTTGGTCCCTTCTGGCTGCCGACCATCAACACCGCATTGCTACTGACGTCTGGCGTAACCATGACGATTGCGCACCATGCGCTTCGCGCTGGCCACCGGTTGCAAACCATCGGCTTCATGTGGACTACAGTCATTTTGGGTTTTGTTTTCCTGTGCGTTCAGGGATATGAGTATTCACATCTGTATTCCGACCTGAACCTCAAGCTGAATTCAGGCGTTTATGGCTCGACCTTTTACATGCTGACGGGCTTTCACGGTTTTCACGTGTTCGTGGGAATGTTGATGCTGCTTTTCATTACTTTGCGCCTGCAAAAAGGACACTTCACAGCAGACAAGCATTTTGGTTTTGAAGGTGCCGCGTGGTACTGGCACTTTGTGGATGTGGTCTGGCTGGGACTTTACATTTTGGTGTACTGGCTTTAAACGCCAGCGATGACAGTCCATGCAAAAGGCCGCTGTGTGCGGCCTTTGCTGTTTTTTAAAATGTCTATTTATTTTCCAGTCGGCAAGCCTGTCGGCTGGATGTAGCCCATCTTCCAGGCAATCAAAATGCAGACAAACAGCAGCACTGAAAATCCGATGCGAAATGCCAGCGCACGGGCCATGCCACTTGTTTTGGCCTTGCCGTTTGCACCGTCTTTCATCATGAAAAAAAGTGCAGTCGCCAGGCTGGCAACAATGGCTAAAAATGCAATAGCTACAAGGTACGTCATGCTGGAGATTATCCGCTGATGCAAAAAGTTTCACAGCGATCCAGGTTTTGGCTGCTCACGGTTGCAGCGTTGCTGGTAGCGGCGCTGACATTCTCGCTGGGGCAGTGGCAACTGCGTCGAGCTGCACAAAAGCAGGCTTTGATGCATGCCATTGAGGCGCAAGGCAACCAGTCCATCCTGAAAGCCGCTGATCTGGCGAATTTTAAAAATTTAAACGATGCAGTGCACCGCCAGGCCACACTCAAAGGTGTCTGGCGCGTTGAGCACACTGTGTTTCTGGACAACCGGCAAATGAATGGAAAGACTGGCCTGATAGCAGTCACACCCTTGATCCTTGAGGACACCGGCCAGGCTATCTTGGTTCAACGCGGCTGGGTACAGCGCAATTTTGCAGACCGCACAGCGCTGCCCCTTGTTCAGACTCCAGCTGGCCGCGTGACAGTGCGTGGGCGCATTGCCCCACCACCCTCCAAGTTATACGAATTCAAGGGGGCGGATACAGGGCGCATACGGCAAAATCTTGACATCAACGCGCTTGGTGCCGAGACGGCTCTGGCATTGCTTCCAGTGTCAATTGTACAAACCGGTCCCGCTAACGAAGGTCTGCTCCGCGACTGGGCGGCGCCTAATGTGGGGATTGAAAAGCATTACGGATACGCTTTTCAGTGGTTTGCAATGTGTGCGCTGGTGGTGGGCTTGTATGCCTGGTTTCAAATTTTCAATCCCTGGCGCATCAAGCGCAAACTAGCTTTTCATGCCTGACGTTTCCTCTTCAAAAGTACCCGCTGACCAACCCTTGGGCCTGACAGTACACGCACTTTCAGTGCCAGCCAGACAAGGGACAGGCACCCGCACAGGGCGCTGGAAAATGGTTGCCGTGCTGCTGGTGTGCGCAGCGCCGGTTGTCGCATCGTACTTCACGTACTACGTCATTCGCCCTGAGGGCCGCCGCAATTATGGTGAGCTGATCACGCCGCAGCGCCCTTTGCCCGGCATTGCAACGACAGATTTGACCGGCAAACCCGGTACGCTGACGTCGCTTAAAAACCAGTGGCTGCTGATCAGTCTTGGCACATCTGCTTGTGATGCTGCTTGCCAGCAACGCCTTTATTTTCAACGGCAACTGCGTGAGGTTCTTGGCAAAGAGAAAGGCCGGCTAGACCGTGTCTGGCTGGTACTTGATTCAGGCGATGTTGATGCACGCCTGAAACCGGCTTTGTCCGATTCAACTGTTTTGCGTGTCTCAAAAGATGCCGTGCTGCAGTGGTTGCCTGCAGCTGAAGATCAGCCTGCTGAAGCGCATTTGTATGTGGTGGACCCACTTGGAAATTTGATGATGCGCTTTCCGGCTCGTATGGACGCCGCAGGGGCCGCCAAGGCCAAGCGAGATCTGGACCGCCTGCTTCGTGCCTCGGGAAGCTGGGACAAGGAAGGTCGCTAGCATGTTGACTTCCATGTTGACCCCTTCGCTTGCCACCTTGCCTGATTTGACGCCTACCCTACGAGGCTCTGCATGCCTGCGGGTATCCTTGTGCTCCGTACGCTCATGAACGACATCGACCTTTACAACCTGAGCCCGGCACTGCGCCTGATGATCATGGGCATGGTGGTGGCCATTGGCCCACTGGCCTGGGTCTGGCTGAAGAGCCGAAAATCCACCATGGCCCAGCGTTTGCGCACGCTGACATGGGTCACGCTTTTCCTGACATTTGATCTGGTCATTTTTGGCGCGTTCACCCGGTTGACAGATTCTGGCCTGGGTTGCCCCGACTGGCCTGGCTGTTACGGTCATGCCAGCCCGATTGGCGCTGTCCAGCAAATCAATGCAGCCCAATCGGCCATGCCGACAGGCCCTGTCACGCACCCCAAGGCCTGGATTGAAATGATTCACCGTTACCTGGCTACCGGTGTAGGGGTGTTGATACTGACGCTGGCTGTTGCCAGCGTTGCCAGCTGGTTTGAACGCAGGCGCGGCAAGAAACACAACGCCACACATGCACCCGGTACGCCTGTCCGCCAGCAGGGCAGTAAGCTGCCTGAAGTCGGTATGCATACAGGCAATATAGCCCCGTTATTGCCGGTATTCACATTGTTCTGGGTGTGCATACAGGGTGCGTTTGGTGCGTTGACAGTCACCATGAAATTGTTTCCAGCAATCGTCACCATGCATTTGCTGGGTGGTATGGTTTTGCTGACGCTTTTGAAGGTGCAAAGCGTTCGCTATGCGCAAGTGCAGGGCGAGCCAGCAACTGCCCAACTGCCACGTGCAATCAGAACCTTGATTGTTGGCACATTTGCCTTGTTGTGGCTCCAGATTGCTTTGGGCGGCTGGGTTAGCACCAACTATGCAGTGATGGCTTGCACTGACTTTCCTGCCTGCCAAAATTCATGGTGGCCAGCGATGAATTTCAAAGAAGGTTTTACTGTCTGGCGTGAACTGGGCGCGGGCTTGGGCGGGGACAACATCAGCTTTCAGGCTTTGACGGCCATTCACTATGTTCACCGATTGAGTGCTTATGTCGTGTTTGCCGCCATGCTCGTCCTGGCGTTTTATCTTTACAAAACACCAGCTCTGCGCCGTGCCGCGCAGTGGCTGGCTAGCCTGGCCGTGCTGCAGGTGGCCACCGGGCTGGGCAATGTGCTGCTTGGCTGGCCGCTGGCAGCAGCTGTCATGCACACGGGAGGTGCTGCAGCGCTGGTGATTGTGCTCACAGGCATTGTCTGCACGACTCGCGCTGCAGAGCAACATGTCAACGCGCCGGCAACAGTCGGGCCGCGGTTGTTTGCATGAGCACTGCCAATACCCTTCCGGCGCCCGGCCTGCCGTCAAAGTTTCGGCAGTTCTATGTGCTGACCAAGCCGCGCGTGGTGCAGCTGATCGTATTTTGTGCATTGATTGGCATGGTGCTGGCCGTCCCGGGCATGCCCAGCGCGGCTGACTTCAAGCTGGGCTTGACGGCTTGCCTGGGCATATGGCTGGTGGCGGGAGCAGCAGCAGCTTTTAATTGCCTGGTTGAGCAGGGCATTGACGCGCGGATGAAGCGCACCGCCATGCGTGCAACAGCGCAGGGACAAATCAGCAACTGGCTGACCTTGAGCTTTTCAGCCACATTGTGTGCCATTGGCTCGGTGATTTTGTATGTGTGGGTCAACCCGCTGACCATGTGGCTGACGTTTGCCACCTTCGTCGGTTACGCGGTGATTTACACCGTGATTTTGAAACCGCTGACGCCGCAAAACATCGTGATAGGCGGCGCATCAGGCGCCATGCCGCCGGTGCTGGGGTGGGCCGCCATGACAGGCACTGTCGGGCCTGAAGCCCTCATTTTGTTTTTGATTATTTTCTTGTGGACACCACCGCACTTCTGGGCGCTGGCGCTGTACCGGGTGGAAGACTACCGCAAGGCCGGCTTGCCCATGTTGCCAGTGACCCATGGCAATGAATTTACGCGCTTGCAGGTGTTTTTATACACGCTGGTGCTGTTCCCGGCTTGCCTGATGCCGTTTGTTTTTCAGATGGCGGGCTGGATTTATCTGCTGGCTGCGGTGGGTTTAAGCGTAGGCTTTAGCTGGTATGGCTTCAAACTGTGGCGCAACTATTCAGACGCGCTGGCCAGAAAGACGTTTCGCTTTTCACTGATTCATCTGTCTGCGCTTTTTGCGGCGCTGTTGCTGGATCATTACCTGATATAAGCCCATAGGCTCGACATGAAACTCAACATGAATGCTATGAATTCAGTAGCTGCTAGCGCCCATAATATATGCGCTAAGACCTTATTTTTATTTTTTTTCACGGCACTGTTGACGGCTTGCACACCCGAAAAACCGCAATTTAAAAGCATTGATCTCACCGGCGCTGATTACGCCAAGGACTTTGCTCAGTCCAATGGCGTGGTGGACCAGAACGGCAAAGTCCGCTCAATCCGCGACTTTGCGGGCAGCCTGGTGGTGGTGTTTTTTGGCTTTACCCAATGCCCTGACGTGTGCCCAGCGTCCATGACTGAGCTGGCAGGCATTAAAAAATCATTGGGCGAAGACGGTGACAAGCTGCAAGCGGTGTTTGTCTCAGTTGATCCGGATCGCGATACCCCCGAGATTTTAAAAGCCTACATGGCCAACTTTGACCCGGCATTTCTGGCCTTGCGCCCGACCTTGGCCCAACTGCCCGCAATCGCCAAGGACTTCAAAATCTACTACAAAAAAGTTGAAGGCAAAACCCCTACCAGCTACAGCATGGACCATTCGGCTGGCTACTATATTTACGACACCCAAGGCCGCCTGCGGCTTTACAGCCGCTACGGCAGCGACGCGGCTGGCTTGACCAATGATCTGCGCCAGCTGTTGCAGGGAAAATAAATTCAGGCAGTAAAAAAAGCCACTGCAATCTCAGTTGCAATGGCTTGATGAGTAACCGCTTTGCGCTCCCTGACCTTTACTGGTCAAGCATATTCTGCAAGCACCTTTTTCATCTTCTTCATGGCTGCCACCTCAATCTGGCGAATCCGCTCGGCGCTGACACCATAAATAGCTGCCAGGTCATGCAGCGTCATGCCGCCTGAACCGTCGTCGTTCACTTTTAACCAGCGCTCTTCCACAATCTTGCGTGAGCGGTCGTCCAGCCCCTGCAATGCCAGTGCGATGCCGTCGGTGGCCAGGTAGTCCTGGGTTTGCGCTTCTAGCAAGGCCGCTGGCTCCTGTGTTGCATCGGCCAGATACGCAATCGGCCCAAAAGCATCGTCGCCATCGTCGCCCGGGCTCGGGTCCAGCAGCACATCACCGCCTGACATGCGCTGCTCCATCTCAATGACTTCTTCCCGCTTGACGTTCAGCGTTTTGGCCATGTGGCTGATCTGATCGTCGCTCAGGGTGTCGCGGTGGGTGGCCACATCAGCATCGTCCTTGAAGCCCTGCTTCATGGAGCGCAGGTTAAAAAACAGTTTGCGCTGTGCTTTGGTGGTAGCTACTTTCACCATGCGCCAGTTTTTCAAAATATATTCATGCATCTCGGCCTTGATCCAGTGCAGCGCGTAGCTGACCAGCCTGACGCCTTGGTCCGGGTCAAAACGTTTGACAGCTTTCATCAGGCCAATATTGCCCTCTTGAATCAAGTCGCCATGCGGCAGGCCGTAGCCCAAGTATTTGCGTGACGTGGACACCACCACCCGCAAATGCGACAGCACCAGTTTTTCAGCCGAGGCCATGTCGTTGCTTTCACGAAGTTGGCGGGCAAAGCCTTGCTCCTGCTCCAACGTGAGCATGGGCAGGCGATTGACCGCCGTAATGTAGGCATCCAGGTTACCCAGTGGTGGCAGCAGGGACCATGGGTTGGCGTTGACAACGCCAGAGGCTGCCAGCAAGCCAGGTGAAGGAAGTGGGGAAGAAACTGGAGTAGGAAAAGGAACAGGGAAAGCAGCAACAGACACAGCAAAACTCCTTTAAAAACAGTTTGCAAATGAAATATTAGCACTCAGTGTGGCAGAGTGCCAAAAAACCGGTCAATGATGACTTGCAAACATGGTTAATAAGTACAAACCCTTGGTTTGATACCGCAGAGCAACTTCAGTTCTCCACCAGATTGCCAAAACACGGAAATCCAACCAACAGGCGAGTCAGAGGGCCTGTTGCGGCGGGCCAGATCACCCAGCCACCAGCGCCACCCGCCTGACTTTGCGAACATTCAGTGCGCTGAACACCAGCACGCACTGCAGCACCACCAAGCCCAGCAGCACTTGCATGTACTGGCCATGATCCATCAGCAAGCCAAACACCAGGGGCGTCACAGCCTGGCCAATGTCCAGCCCAGCGTACACCACGCCGTAGACGCGCCCGGTGGCGTTGTCCGGGGTGGACTGTTTGACCAGCAGGTCACGCGACGGCCCGGCCACACCTGATGCAATGCCCATCACGCCAAACAAAACCGGCACCAGCCAGGCCGGGTACTGGCCCAAAGCCAGCAGCAGCGCCATCAGCGCTGCGACTGCAAAACTCATACACACAATGCGCTCGCAGCGCGTGGAGTCCGCTGCCAAAAAGCCCCCCAGCACCATGCCGCTGGCACTGCCCAGCATGTAAACACTCAGGCAGATAGCCACCAGACTGAGCGGCACGTCATGCAGCTGGCGCGCTGCCTCGGGTGCAAAGGTCTGGATGACGCTGAGCACAGCCGCATACCAAAAGAAAAAGGTAAAGCACATCCACACCGCCGGGATTTTTAGAAAGCCCAGGCTGCTGTCTTGCACAGCTTTGTTGTTGTTGTTGTTATTGGCTGCGGCCACTGGGAGCGCCAGCTTGTCACGGTTGAGCAGCACCACAGCCAGCACCACAAAGGCCAAAGTGCCAGCAGCCATCAGCGCCACCCGCCATGAAAAGCCAAGGGCCAGTGGCACCAGCATGGCAGGTGCCAGCGCCCAGCCCAAGCTGCCGGTGATGCCATGCACGCTGTATGCGTGGCCCAGGCGCTTGCTGCTGACTTTGCGGTTCAGCAGCGTGTAGTTGACCGGATGAAACACGCCATTGCCCACGCCGCCTATGACAGCAACGCCGGCCAGCATCCAGTAACTGGTGCTCATGGCGTAACCAAACGCAGCAACACCAATCAGGCCCAAGCCCACAAACAACACGGGGCGCGGTCCCAGCTTGTCGACCACAAAGCCCGATGCCGCCTGCACCGCACACGACACCACAAAGAACACCGTCATCAAAAACCCGAGCTGTGCGTAGCTGACATTGAACTCTGCTTTCAGCCACGGAAACAGCGGCGCCAGCAGCAGCTGGCTGAAGTGGCTGATCAAGTGCGCCATACCCACCAGGCCAATCACCTGCGCGTCCACACGCAAAGGCACTACGCTGGGCTGGGGCAGGGTGTTTGAACTGTTCATGTTGGCCATCGTAATCTCAACGGCTGTGCTGACGTTTGCCAGTCAAGGCATGCAAAGCAAAAAAGGTTAACTTGCAGCCCGCCGATTTCACCTTGATTACAGGTAAAACAGGCTGTATCCCAGGTAATATGGGCGCCAGAGAATCATATTTTGATAGCAACTAATTAGCAACTAATCTGAAGTAGTTGCCTTGGCCGACTCCGCCTCCTGCAGCGCCCGCCACATGACTTTGCCAGCGCCGCTTTTGGGCAGAGCATCCACAAACTGCACCACACGCGGGTATTTGTAGGCGGCCATGTTGTCCTTGCACCAGCTGATGATGTCGTCCTCTGTCACCTGTCCTTTGAACGCAGTGCGCAGCACCACCACCGCCTTGACAGACTCGCCCCGATAGGCGTTGATGGTAGAAATAATGCAGGCTTCCTGAATGGCTGGGTGCCTGAACATCAATGCCTCGACCTCTGCAGGCCAGACCTTGAAGCCTGACGCGTTGATCATTCTCTTGAGGCGGTCCGTGATGAAAAAATAACCTTCGTCATCCACCCGGCCCAAATCACCCGAGCGAAAAAACCGCTTGCCGTCCAGCTCGATGAATGCATCTGCTGTAGCGTCTGGCCGCTTCCAGTAGCCGCTGAATATCTGCGGGCCATTCATGATGATTTCACCCTGCTCGCCCTGCGGCATTTCCTTGAGTGTTGTCGGGTCTATCACGCGGGCATCCACGCTGACAAATGGCACACCGAGGCACTGCTGCTTGCAACGGTCATGCGGGTTGCTGTGGGACGGTGCGGCGGTTTCTGTCAGGCCGTAGCCTTCGGCGTAGTGCAGGCCATAACTGTCAAACAGACGCTGCGCCACCGCCTGCGGCATGGCCGCGCCGCCACCGCCGATGTAAACCAGGCTGCTGACGTCAAAAGTAGCGAAGTTGGGGCTCCCCAAGAGGTCAATTACCATGGTGGGGATGTTGGTCCAGTGCGTGACGCGCCAACGAGAAATGAGATGCCCTGCCAACTCGCGGTCCCAGCGCGGCATGATGACCAGCGTGGTTCCGCCGTACATCGACGCATGCATCACAGACACCATGCCGGTGATGTGAAACATCGGCACCACTGACAAAATCACATTTTCAAAATTCGTGCTGCCCCACAACGCCGTCGCCACCGCGTTGTGCATGATGCTGGCATGCGTGTGCATGCAGCCTTTGGGCAGGCCCGTGGTGCCGCTGGTGTAGGGGAGCACGGCCAGGTCTTGCGGCGTGGCGGTGTGCGCAGGCAAATCGGCTGTGTTGCCGTTCAGGGCATCCGCCCATGTCATCACCTGGCAGCCTTCCATGACGGGCAGTTCATGGTGCGTGCCCAGCCACACTGTCCACGCTTCAGGCATGGCTGCATCAGCTGCAGACATGTCAAACGCATCGCTGTAATGGGTCACGATGACATGGCTCAAGTGCTCATCAGGCGCAAGCTGCGCATTGGCCTTGGCCAGCTCAGCAGCCAGGTCCGCAGATGTGATGGCAACCCGTGCGTCCGGGTCCAGAATGTAGTGCTTGAGCTCTTGAGCCCGGTTCATCGGGTTAACAGGCACTACAACAGCATTGGCCCGCAAAATCGCAAAGTGGGCAATCACCCACTGCGGGCAGTTTTGCAGATTCAGCACCACACGGTCGCCCTTTTTGACGCCCATCCGTGCCAGCGTTGCAGCCAGCGCTTCAGCTTGTGCAAACACCTCCCGATACGTCAAGATGCGGTCAAAAAACACCAGTGCGGCTTTGTCCGGGAAACGCAGCGCATTGGTCGCCAGGTTTTGCCACAGCGACGTGGCGGGCGGTGTGATGCTGCGCGGAATGCGCTTGGGCCAGATGGCGTAATGGCGTTGATGCGGTGGAAATGACACTTGCGACTCCGAAAAGATGTTCTGAGCCTAACCGGACTTTCCAGGTGGTGCATCGGGGAAGCACCTGATCTGCAAGTGTCCCTTGTGCTTCGTGGTCTGTCTATCATCAAGCAACTTCACATTGTCCGCAAAGTCCCATGCAGGGCTTTTTCATGCAACGCTTTTTTACGACTGTTTTTGTAACAACTCTGCTGTGCGCTGGCAGCGTCCTGGCTGCATTTCCCGACAAGCCGGTTCGCGTGGTCATCGGTTTTCCTGCAGGGGGCCCGCTTGACCAGCATGCGCGCTTGCTCACAGACAAATTGCAAGAAATTGCAAGCCGTTTTGGGCCAGCCCATCGTCATTGACTACAAGTCAGGCGCCGGCGGCACGGTTGGCGCGCAATGCGTGATGAAGGCGCCAGCCGACGGCTACACGCTGATGCTGGCCAACACGGGCGTGATGGTGATCAACCCAGCGCTTTACACCAGGCTGCCGTACAGCAAGCTCAAGGATTTCACGCCGATTGCGCGCACCGCCATGCAGCCGCTGGCGCTGCTGGTCAACCCCAAGTTGCCAGTCACCACACTGAAAGAATTCATGACTCGTGCCCAAGCCAGCCCCGGCCAAATCAATGACGGCTCAGCGGGCAACGGCGGCATCAGCCACCTGGTGCCTGAAATGTTCAAGAGTGCCGCCAATCTGTTCATGGTGCACATCCCGTACAGGGGCAGTGCGCCTGCGTTTACTGACCTGAGGGCCGGACAAATCCAGTTCATGGCAGAGTCGATTCCGCAGGCAGCCAGCTACCACAAGCAGGGCAAAGTGCGCGCCTTGGCTAGGACAGGTAAAGATCGCAATCCGGCATTGCCTGACGTACCCACCATCATTGAATCGGGCATCAAGGGCTTTGAGGTGGTCGGTTTTTACGGCTTTCTGGCACTTGCGGGCTTGCCCAAAGACATCACAGCCAGGCTCGGTGATGCCTTCAAACAAGTCATGAACAATCCCGACGTTAAAATCCGCATGGCGACGCAAGGCGCTGACCCGGCGTATCTGGAGAATGATGAATTTGCACAGTTTTTGGTCAGTGAAACACCGCGTTCGGCGTTGGCTGTGAAAGCTTCTGGAGCCAAATTGGATTGATTCTTTGCACTTTTTGAGCTTTGTAACCCGCACCGGCTACGGCGCATCTCCCTTCGCGAATGTCCCCCGCCTCTGGATGGGGTCTCCTCCTTGATTTCGCTGCGGGAAACGCGCCGTACCCGTTGCTGGCAAGCGCACGGTGTTCTGAATTTTCTATGCACAAACCAAAGACTGGGCTACCGATGCGTTTTGCGGAGGTCAAGGAGGAGGGCCTTAGGCCGGGGGACACGCAGCAAAACGCATCGGTAGCCCGGTCTTCAACACGCAAGCAGCGCAAACACCGACCTGACTATGCAAGCTTGATACACATTGCAGACACATGAACACCGCAGCGCACCATTACACTAGACGATTGCCTTGAAAAAGGGCGTTTTTAAGTGAATCCCGTGAACCTTTTTGCATCTGTTTCGCACCCGTTTTCCCGGCGTGCAGCACTGGCCCTTGGCCTGGGCTGGCTGTCAGCACTTCCTGCCTTGGCACAAGGCATGGGTCAGTCCATCACATCGCCGATTTTTGTGCTCAATTCACTGGACGCAAACGTCAGTGTCATTGACCCGGTGACCTGGACAGAGACCAAGCGCATCGCCACCGGCAAAGAGCCGCATCACCTTTACATGACGCCAGACGAAAAGTCGATCATTGTGGCCAACGCGCTGTCTGATTCGCTGACCTTCATTGACCCCAAAACAGCCGAAGTGCAGCGCACCATTCGCGGCATCATTGATCCATATCATTTGCGGTTTTCGCCGGACATGAAGTGGTTTGTGACGGCAGCCAACCGGCTCAACCACATCGACGTCTACCGCTGGGACGGCAACGAAATCGTGCTCGTCAAACGCATTTCTACCAGCAGGACGCCCAGCCATTTGTGGATTGACAGCAAAAGCACCACGGTTTACTCCACCATGCAGGACAGCGACGAGCTGGTGGCCATTGACCTGGCCACACAAACGATCAAGTGGCGCACGCCGACCGGCTCCGTGCCGGCGGATGTGTATGGCACGCCCGATGACAGGTTTGTGCTGGTTGCACTGACCGGAGGCGACAGCGTGCAGGTTTTTGATGTAACCGGAAAAGAACCCAAGCGCAGCAAAACCATCAAGACAGCCGCAGGCGCACACGCGTTTCGCGCTGTAGGTGACAGGCGGCATGTGCTGGTCAGCAACCGGGTGGCCAACACCATCAGCAGGCTTGACCTGCAAACCATGGAGGTGGTGGACACATTCACAGCACCGGGCGGCCCGGACTGCATGGATATTTCCAGAGACGGCAAACAGATTCTGGTGACGTCACGCTGGTCCAAAAAATTGACTGTGATTGATGTGGCCACGCGCAAGATTGTCAATCAGGTCAATGTGGGCCGAAGCCCGCACGGCGTCTGGACTCTGGACCATGCGCCTCGCTAGCCCGAGCACTGCGGCAAACCGCATCCGCAACTTTATTGCTATACTATCGGGAGCTGCTTGCGCCCAATTTACTTGGGCTGCAGGGCTAAATGATTCGCAAAATACCACTCCAGGCAATGGTGCCGCCTGCAAACCGGTCTACCTGACGCTGGACACAGGCCACATGGAAGTTGCGCCGCTGATGGCCGATGTGTTGAAAAAACACAGTGTCAAAGTCACGTTTTTTGCAGCCAACGAGCGCACCAAAACTGGCGACGGTTCGCTGGGCAATACCTGGGCGCCGTGGTGGAAGGCGCGTGCAGCAGAAGGCCATGAATTTGCGTCCCACACCTTTGACCACACCTACTGGCGCGCTGATGTCGCAGGCGCTACCAGCGGCGTGCAGTTCAAGGTGCGTCCTTCAGCTGGGCCACAAGAGGGCAAAGAGGCATTGTGGTCAGCTGCTCAATACTGTGAAGAGCTGAGCAAAGCCAGTCAGCGCCTTGAGACCATGACAGGCGTTAAATCGGTGCCGCTTTTCAGGGCGCCTGGTGGCAAGACTTCTCCTGCGTTATTGGCCGCGGCCAAAAGCTGCGGCTATGCCCATGTTGGCTGGGCGGCGGCGGGTTTTTTGGGTGATGAGTTGCCCAGTGACAAATACCCCAACGATTTGCTCTTGAGGAAAGCCCTGCGGGATGTGCGTTCGGGCGATGTTCTGGTGGCGCACCTTGGCATCTGGTCGCGTAAAGATCCATGGGCCCCTGCAGTGCTGGAACCCTTGATCACGGGGCTGCAATCGCGTGGTTTTTGTTTTAAAACACTGCGTGAACATCCTGACCATGCCGCATGGATTGCGCAGCGCAGCAGCGCAGTTTCTTCCCAGCCAGCAAAATAACGCCCATGGATTGGTTCACCAATATTTTCAGTGCCGCGCAGCAAGTGCTGTTTGAATCTGTCGTGCAGCCCGTGCTGCTCGCGCTGGGTCAAAGCAGTCTGCTTGAGCTGGGCTACGAGGCAACTGCATGGCTGATACTGGGCGTCCTGCAAATTGTCATTTTGCTGGCAGTCATTGGCCCGCTGCAGCGCTGGCGGCCTGTGGATGCGGTAACCGACCGTGCCACGATTCGCACCGACGTCCTGTATACCCTGATTCACCGGCTGGGGCTGTTCCGTGTGGTGCTGTTCCTCACACTGGACCCCTTGTTTGACGAGCTGTTTGGCGCTGTCCGGACCGCAGGCTACGGTACTTTTCACCTGGACCAGCTGTGGCCCGGTGTGACAGACATTGCCCTGGTCAGTCTGCTGATTTACATCGTCGTGTTTGACTTTGTGGGCTACTGGGTGCACCGCGGGCAGCACCAGCTTGAGTGGTGGTGGCGTCTGCATTCGCTGCACCATGCCCAGCGGCAAATGACCATGTGGAGCGACAACCGCAACCACTTGCTCGACGATGTGCTGGTCGATGTGTCCGTGGTGCTGGTCGCGCAATTGATCGGTGTGGCGCCGGGGCAGTTCATTGCCATCGTGTTTGTGACCCAGCTCAGTGAAAGCTTTCAACATGCCAACCTGCGGCTGTGGTTTGGCACCGTGGGCGAGCGGCTGTGGGTCAGCCCGCGCTTTCACCGGCTGCACCACAGCATCGGGCTGGGGCATGAATCAGGCGGTAAAACCACGCTGGGCGGACATAATTTTGGCGTGCTGTTGCCTTGGTGGGACATGCTGTTTGGCACCGCCAATTTTGAGCCGCGCTATGACCCGACCGGTGTGCGTGACCAGGTCGATGGCAACCGCGACTACGGCAGCGGTTTTTGGTCCCAGCAGTGGCAGGGCTTGAAGCGGCTCGCTGGCAAGGCCTAAACCCCAGCCTGAACCTGGTCACACGGCCATGCCGCGCATTCTTTATTTCTTTGCCCTGTGCAATTTGGTGATTGGCAGCGGCGCTTTTGTGCTCAGCGGCATATTGCAGCCGCTGGCGCAAGGCCTTGGCGTGAGCGTGGCTGCTGCCGGGCAAGTGATGACCGCCTACGCTGTGGCAACGGCTCTTCTGGCGCCGGTGTTGATTTTGCTCACTGCCCGTTGGCCACGAAAGCTGGCCATTCAAATGGCGCTGGGTTTGTTTGCGTTGGGCAACTTGGTGTGTGCACTTGCACCTAATTTGTCGGTGTTGCTGCTGGGCCGCATTGTGATGGGCGCAGGCGCTGTGTTTACCGCTGTCGTGTCAGCCTATGCCGTCACTTTGGTCGCACCCGCACTGCGCGGCCGCGCGCTTTCTACTGTGTTTTTGGGTATGAGCATCAGCTACGCCATTGCATTGCCAATTGGCGCGTGGCTGGGCTTTACCTACGGCTGGCACATGCCGGTGTGGCTGTGCGCAGCGGCCAGCTTGGCCGCGCTGCTGGCCGCCACCGTGCTGCTGCCCAAAGGTGTGGTCACACAAAGTGCTAGTTTTGCGGGCTTTAAAGCGGCCGCCAAGCAGACGGCCGTGCTACGCGTGTGGCTGCGCACACTGCTGTTTTTCATTGCGATTTTCAGTGTGTTTGCTTACGTTGGCCCCGTGTTGCTGGCTTTGAACGCCATCAGCGCCATTCAGCTGTCTGGCGTGCTGGCTGTTTTTGGTGTGGCAGGTGTGGTCGGCACGCTGATAGGCGGCTGGGCCAACGATAAATTTGGCTCACTGCAAACCTTAGCAGCGCAGCTGGTGGTGCTGGTCTTGACGATGTGTGTGCTGCCCTTCACGCAGGGCAACTTGCCCGCCACGATTGCCACGCTGGTCGTGTGGGGCACTGCCGGCTTTGGCATGACCGCGCCGCAGCAAAGCCGCCTGGTCAGCTTGTCGCCCGCACAAGCGCCGCTGCTGCTCAGTTTGAACAGCTCCATGCTGTACTTGGGCACGGCGCTGGGCGCAGTGGTCAGCGGCGCGTTGATTCAATCCGTGGGGCTGGCCAACTTGAGCTGGGTCGGCGCACCGTTTGGTTTGGCAGCGCTGCTGACGCTGGGGTTTGACCGCTCGGCAGTGGTCAAAAATCATCACCAACCCGCTTAAACATGGCGTTTGCTTTGGTTGGTCTGCCTGGCTAATCTAGGCAAGCTGTTGGCCCGCTCATGCAGCGCTTTAATGATGTGGCAAGTGGTGTCCAAGCCATCGCATCGGCCACGCAGCGCCCTGAGGTCTTTTTCAAGAGTCTTCAATTCAGCCAGTCGGCTGTGTACATGCGCGAGATGTTCGTCCAGCGCACCGCGCGCCGTCGCGCAATCCGCTTTGTTGTTCAAGTTCAGCCCCAGCAGAGTGCGCACCTCGCTGAGTGACATGTCAAGCGATCTGCAAGCGCGAATAAAGCGCAGCTGGTGCACATCAGCATCGCTATACATTCGGTAGCTGTTGTCGCCGCGAATGCTTTGCTTGAGGAGCTTTTCTTTCTCATAGAACCGGATGTTGGCTGGCGTTACACCGCTTGCAGCGGCAGCTTCGCTAATTTTGTAATGGTGCATTTTGCGCGGCTCAGTGCTGGTGGCGGTGGTGCGCATCGGGGAAGTGGGCATGGCTGTGATTTAAAGGTTCATGGCGGTGTGCATGGGTGTGCGACCCCGTATCACAATGACCATGCTGGTGATGGCTGTCATGGGTGTGTTCATGCGTATGCACCAGTGGCTCGTGTGCGTGAAAGTGAGCATGGTTTTCTGTCACATGCAGCCACACGCCCCACCCCATCAATGCGCTGGCCAGACCCAGTTGCCAAGTCACGGGTTCTGCATAAAACACGACCGAGATAACAGCCCCCACAAACGGCGCAGTTGAAAAATAAGCACCCGCGCGTGATGCCCCCAAGTGCCGCAAAGCCACCACAAACAGGGCAAGACTGACACCGTAGGCTAAAAAACCGACGGTCATCGCAGCAAACATGCTTGGCACCGAGGGCCACGTTGCCCCCAGCAAGAACGCCAGCAGCAGATTGCCCAGGCCCGCCGACAGGCCTTTGACGCAAGCAATCCATGAGGCATCAACGTGCGCCACCTTGCGCGTCAGGTTGTTGTCTAGCGCCCAAAAAGCGCAGGCCAGCACAATCGCCGCGGCAGGCCAAAGCTCCGCAAGCGTGGCACCGCCAGACAAGCCTTCAGATAGGCCCCCAGACGGCCAGCCCAGCAGCAGCGCACCCGCCACTATCAGCGCCATGCCCAGCACGATGCGGCGGCCCAGATGCTCCTTAAACAGCGCCCAGGCCAACAGCGTTGTCAACACCGCTTCGGCGTTGAGCAACAGCGATGCATGGCTGGCCGCGATACCGGACAAACCGAACATCAGCAGCACGGGCGCAGCCCCGCCACCGCAGACCACGGCAGCTAACAACCAAAGTGACTCCACCCGACTCAGCTGGGGGCGCGGTAAGTTTTTAGAAGTTCGGTAAACCAGCAAGCCCAAGCCAGAGCCAGCGTACAGCAGCCCGGCCAGCAGCCACGGGCTGACTTGGCCCAAAAGGTTTTTAGCCAGCGGCGTGCCTGCACCAAATAAAAAAGCAGATGCAAGCGCTGACCACAGCCCAATATTTCCCGCGCTAAAAAAAGTCATTTTCACGGTGCTTGACCTTCAAGTGGGTTTAAAGTTTCTAATCATGCCATTGATTGAAATCAGGAAGAAAACATGTCAGCCCATCACGATCACCACCATCACCATCACCACCACCATGAGCCGGACGAAAAAACCGCAAACAGCCCGAGCTACCGCAAAATTTTGTGGGTTGCGCTGGTAATCAACCTCGCCATGTTTGGCGTTGAGATTGGCGCAGGCTTCAAATCTGGCTCCACCTCTTTGCTGGCGGATGCGATTGACTTTTTTGGCGATGCGGCTAACTACGGCGTGTCGCTGGCGGTGCTGTCAGCGACGGTGGCGTTGCGGGCTAAAGCGGCGTTGCTCAAAGGCGCGTGCATGTTTGGGTTTGGCATATTTGTGTTGGGCCGTGTCGTCTGGATGTACAGCCAGGGCACAACACCCGAAGCTTTCACCATGGGCGGCATTGGGTTTTTGGCACTGGTGGCCAACGTTGCCGTGGCAGCCATGCTGTACGCCTACCGAGAAGGCGATGCCAACATGCGCAGCGTGTGGCTTTGCTCACGCAACGACGCGATTGGCAATATCGCTGTCATGCTGGCGGCGCTGGGCGTGCTGGGCACCGGCAGCGCGTGGCCAGACTTGGCAGTGGCTGCTGGCATGGCGCTGTTGGCGCTGGTGGGCGGCTGGTCGGTGATTCGGCAAGCGACAGCGGAAATCAGAGCAGCCAAACTTGCCGAACCTAACCACTTGGAGTAACTGCGATGGTCACCCAGACCTTCACCCTGACCGGGCTGCACTGTAAGGCTTGCGTGGGGCGTGTCACAAAAAGCCTGACGCCGTTGGCGGAAAGTGTTTTGGTCAGCCTGGAGCCGATGCAGGTTGAGTTGACAAACACCACCGCCAGTTTTGAGGCTTTGCAAAACGCAGTGGCAGGTGCTGGCAAGTACCAATTGGTGCCAAATCAAGTGTCAAATCTGCCTGTAGCCCAATCAATACGGGCGCAAGCAGCTCCTGAAATAATAGCGGCTGCAATCACCCCTCTTATCTGGCTGACTACCTACAAGCCGCTGCTGCTGATCGTCGGGTTCATTGCGGGTGCCAGCCTGCTGGTGCAAATTGGCATGGGCGGCGGTGCCCAAAATGTGACGGCTATGGAAACCATGCGCTATTTCATGGCGGGTTTCTTTTTGGTGTTTTCGTTTTTCAAGCTGCTGGACATCAACGCGTTTGCCGATGCCTACGCGGGTTATGACCTGCTGGCCATGCGCTGGCGCAGCTGGGGCTTGATATACCCATTTGTTGAGCTGGCGCTGGGTGTTGCTTATCTTGCCAACCTGAACCCCACGTTGACGCACTGGGCCACCATCATCGTGATGGGCTTTTCAGCGATTGGTGTGGTCAAGGCGGTGGCCAGCAAAACGCAAATTCAGTGCGCTTGCCTTGGCACCGTGTTCAAGCTGCCCATGACCACGGTCACGATTGTGGAAGACGTGGGCATGGTGTTGATGGCGGCGGTGATGTTGGTGGTGATGTAGGCCACCCGTATCGCTTATTGCGGCTTCAAGCCGATGTCCCGAGCGACGGTTTGCCAGCGATCAGACTCGCTGCGCATAAAGCCTCGCAGGGCGTCTCTTGATGTGCCCTTCAAATCAACACCCAATGTCGACATGCGTTGCTGCACACTGGCGCTGGCCAATGCTCCAAGGGTGTCCACCCGCAACTTGTCGAGCACGTCAATCGGCGTGGTGATCGGTGCCACCAGTGCCCACCACTGGTTGACCACCATGTCCTTGACACCCAGTTCGGTAAATGTTGGCACATCCAGCAGCGCAGGCACACCCATGCGTGCATTGCTGGTCACAGCCAGCGCGCGGATTTTGCCTGCCGACAGCAGCGCTGCACCGCTGGCCAGCGTGGCAAAGTGGGCGCCCACGGTGCCGGCTGCCACATCAATCAGCGCCGGGGCCGAGCCGCGGTACGGCACCATGTTGAACTTGATTTTGGTGCGCTGTGCAAACATTTCACCGACGAGATGGCTGATGGTGCCCGACCCGCTGTGGGCAATGGCAGGCGGGCCGCCTTTGGTGGTGGTTGCGGTTTTTAAAAATGTTTTCAGGTCTTTGCTGTCATCGCCCACACCGGTAAACAAAATCAGCGGCGACGTGCCAATCAGCGTGATGGGTGAAAAGTCACGCAGCAAGTCATACGGCAATTTGGCAACGACTGCTGGCGCAATCGCATGGGGCAGCTCAACAATGCCCAGCGTGTAGCCGTCAGCCGCAGATTTGGCCAATGCGTCGGTTCCAATTTGCCCGGCTGCGCCAGCTTTGTTGTCTACCACCACTGCTTGGCCCAGCGTTTCAGACAGGCGCTGCGCCAAGGCACGACCAATCGCGTCAGTGCTGCCGCCAGGTGCCCAGGGCACGATGATTTTGATGGCTTTGTCAGGGTAGGCGGCCCAGGCGAATGGGCTGGCGGTGGCCAGGCTGGCAGCGGCGCTGGCCAGCAAGGTACGGCGTTGAAGGTTGGACATGGCTTGTTCCTTAAGTTTGCGGGGACGATAAATAACTGGGGTCGCGCGATGCGTTGGCGGTCAGCACCAGCATCACTTTTGAATTTGCCGTGGCAATCTTCAAAGTATTCAGTTGCTCGATGGCGGCAAAGCCTGCCGCTGCACACAGTTCAGCGCTGATGCCATGAGCAGCAAGCAGCGTACGTGCGGTACAGGCCTGTACATCAGGCACCACCAGCGCACCTCCGCCGCTGGCAGTGGCCGCTTGCCACTGCAAATACGTAACGGTTGCCCCTGCGGTAGAGAACTGTGCTGTAGATCCCGGAAAGCTACTGTGCAAATCCTGACCTGCCAGCACGCTCGACAAGCGCGCAAACGGCTCCACAATCCAGATTTTGGGCAAGGTTTTGATGGCACCAGCTTCAAGCAAATCACGAAAACCGGCGTAAATGCCCCACGCTAAATCTCCGCGCGCTGTGGGCACCATGATGTGCTCAGGCCAATAACCATCGGCATGGCATTCATACGCAATAGCTTTGTAGCCTTCAATGGCCAACGGTGCGCTGCCGAGGGCGGGCATGTGGTGGTTGGTCAGCGCCAGATAACCTGGCTGCGCGGCGCGCTTGGCAACAAAATCCCAGCGCCCAGCGTTGTCATCAAACGCAAAACGCCTGGCGCCATACGCATCGAGCGCGTCGGCATACGCAGCAGGCATGCCTGCGTAACTGGCAACTTCGCAATTCAAGCCAACGGCGTGCGCGTAATGCGCCGCTGAAATCGCTGCATTGCCCGACGAGGCCAACACCACCGTGTGCGCGCCAAAATCAAGCGCCTGCGTCACGCCGATGGCAGACATGCGGTCTTTGTGCGAGCCCGTGGGGTTTTTCGATTCGTCCTTGATGCGCAGCTGACCAATGCCCGCAATTTGGGCCAGCGCCGCAACGTCAATCAGCGGTGTATTGCCTTCACCCAGGGATACTGAAGACAGGTAGGGCGCGTAATTGGTCACCCCCGCGGTGCGCGTGTAGTCCGCTGCAAGGCTGACATACACGCCTTGCTTTGCACAAACGGGGCACCCGCCGTGAAGCAGGCGCAGTGGTTGTTCGGCCCGACACCGCAGGCAGGCCAACCCACGCAGCGCAGGGTGACGCCTAACTGCTACACCCGGAGCCTCAAGGCACGTCAACTGGTCTTGCGTGGCCGACAACATTACTTGTTAGGCGCCTTTTCAATCAGCATTAGGGCCGACTTCATGCCGTCAACGCCCTCATTTTCCAGCGCGTCGTAGGCGGGCTTTTCGGCCAGCAGCGTTTGATACAGCTCTCGCGCTTTGGCAAGCTTGACAGGATCAGTCGTTTTAGGCGCGGCCAACGCAGCTTCTACGCGTTTCATTTCGCTGGCTAAAAAGGCAGGTTGCTCGCCTAATTCACGCAAGGCTGAATTGGTCAGGCCGCGTATGCGCAGCAGCATCTTGACATCAGCTTGTTCCATCACACCCTGCGAACGCTCCAGTGCAACCCGGGCCGCAATCGCTTCCTTGCTGTCCATTTTTTTTGTTGCGGCAGTCTTGTTGAACTGGGCAATGTCAGCCGTGAAATCATGGGCCGACGCAGTGGTGTGTAGGCTAAACACTGCTGCAGTGACCGCGAAAACTTTGAAAAGTGCGTGGGACATGGGATCTCCATTGGGTTGTTAAGGCTTTATCGTAGGTAAATTTAAATAAAGTTATGTGTGGTTTCAATTGCGACCTATAAAATAACTTATCGATGAAATTTGCTGAAATTGAAACCTTTCGGGCCTTGATGCGCGGCGGATCTACCCGCAAGGCGGCTTTGCTTTTGCATGTCACGCAGCCCGCCATCAGTCAGTCGCTCAAACGGCTGGAGCAACAGGCCGATATGTTGCTGTTCAGCCGCCTGAGTGGTCGCCTGGTGCCAACCCCTGAGGCGCAAGCGCTGTTGACCGAAGTTGAGCGGATTTTCATTGGTATGGACGCCATTGAACACAAGCTGCGCAGCTTGCGTGACTTTGGCGTCAACCAGCTCAGCATCAGCTGTTATCCGGCGTTTGGATTGGGGTTTATGCCTCGTGCACTTGAGCGTCTGCGCAGCCTGTGTGGTGCAGACAACTGGCCACAGGTGTCGCTGCAAGTGTTGAGCTCGAAAGACGTGCGTGAACGTGTGGCCACCGGCATGGCAGATTTTGGTTTGATGGCAGACGAGATGTCGCTCGATGGCATTGACCACTCCACGTTTGCCCAGTTTCCTGGGGTCGTCGTGATGCCGCCCGGCCATGCGCTGACACGCTTCAAAACCATTCAGCCCGCCCAACTGGCTGAAGTCAGTTTTCTGGCGCTGAACCCGGAGGACGCATCGCGCAGGCGGCTGCAGGCCGCCATGGCAGAACACGGCGTGACGCTGCGCATTGCCGTGCAAACGCCGTACGCAGCCAGTGTGTGCGAGCTGGCGCTGCGGGGTTTGGGTGTGGGACTGGTCAATCCGATTACGGCGCTTGACTATGCGGATCGGGGGCTGGTGGTGCGCCGGTTTTCGGCAGATGTTTCATTTGCCTGTCTGCTGGCCCTGCCGGCAGGCAAGGCACTGTCGACCACCGCCCGTGATTTTTTATCGCTGATGCGCCTGCAGCTGCGCGATGATGAGCAGCGGCTGCGCAATTACCTCAAGTAACAACTGGCATTTGCTGCAATAAACCGCAAACTTCTTGAACTTTTTTGCGCAAGGGCTATCATCACGTCATGCGCCGCCTGTTGCTCATCGTCATGATTTTGTTGTTGCCCCTGCGTGCCTGGGCTGGCGACACCATGGCAACACAAATGGCCAATCTGGCTGGAAAAGTGGGCGTGGTTACTATTGAAATGGTAGCTGCTGACGCCCGTATTCAAATGGCTACAGCCGATTCTGATCATCATCACCAAGCGCAGTCGAAGTGCCATGAAGCCAGCGATGTTGCTGCGCACAGCAGCACTGCAGGCGAGACTTCGCAAAGCAATCCTTGCCAGACTTGCGTGGCCTGCCAGGTCTGCCACACGCTGGCGTTGTCACCCACGGCCAACGGGGTTTCCATGCCCTTTGCCCAGCCTGCTCTGCGGCCAGAGGCGCGGGCTTCGTTTACCAGCGCAAACGCAGCGCTGGGCCAAAAACCACCGATTTCCTGACCCACAGGCCCAAGCTGGGTCTGTACTTTGCCGTTTGGACAGTGCACTTTGTGCCACTGACCAGCTTTTGCGATACACCCATCGCTTGCATTGACTTCAGGAAATTTTTTCATGTCTTTATCCTTGTTCCCCACTTTGCCGGTTTCCAGCGTGAGGTGGAAATGCACACGCGCTGTAGCCGCGTTCAGTGTCGTGCTGGCAGGCAGTGCCTTTGCACAAACCACGAGTCCAGCGACCTCTGCTCTGGAGGCACCGACTTCATCCGCTTTTAAAAACTTCAGGCCCTACACGGACGAGCCCGTGAGCAACTGGAAAGCTGCCAACGACGAGGCCGCACGCATTGGTGGTTGGCGTGAATATGCCAAACAGAGCCAGGAAACTGTCAATGCGCCAGCACCTGCAGTCAAGGTACCAGATGTATCGATCAGGCCCAGCACGAAAGTCACGCCATGAAAGCCCAAGTTCTGACCCCCTTGAAGCTGGCAATAGTAGCCGTATCAGCGTTGGCAATGGCGGGCTGTGCTTCTGTCAATGTTGACGATTCCATCAGCCGTACCAACCAGACAGCCGAAGCTTTCACTGGCGGCAAGCTGGCACTCAGTCGCACAGACCTGCAGCAAAAAGCCAGTGCCACACTGGCTGCTGACCTGCTTGCGAAGCCATTGACCATGGACAACGCGGTACAACTTACTTTGGCCAACAGCCCGGCAGTACAAACCATGCTGGCGCAAAGCTGGGCCGACATGGCAGCGGCCAACCAGGCCGGTCAAATCGCCAATCCGGTTTTTAGCTTTGAACGCATGACTTTCAAGGACGAACTTGAACTGGGGCGGCTGTTGTCTTTTGGCCTGCTGGACTTGCTCACGCTGCCGCGCAGGCAAGCCATTGCGCAGAGCCGCATGGCACAGGCGCGCGTCCAGCTGTCGGCCAATGTGGTGGAGCAGGTCACGCAAACGCGCCAGGCCTGGGTACGCGCTGTGGGCAGCGCTCAGGTGTTGCAATATGCCCAGCAGATCAACACCACCGCCGAGGCCAGTGCCGAGCTGGCCAGGCGCATGCAGCAGGTTGGCAACTTCAACAAGCTGCAACGGGCACGCCAGCAGGTTTTTTACGCAGACACCACTGTGCGTCTTGCATCCGCGCAACATGCTGCACTGGCTGCACGGGAGGAATTGTCGCGGCTTTTGGGCCTGACAGATGTGCAGTCCGCGCAGCTCCTGCTGCCAGACCGCCTGCCTGATTTGCCCAAAGAGGCCCGTGCCGCCAGCGTCGTCAACGGTGTAGCTGCTGACCAGCGGCTGGATGTGCAACTGGCGCACGGCCAGCTCGATGCAGCAGGCAAATCGCAGGGCCTGAATCTGATCACCAGCCTGGTTGATGTGGAAATCGGTGTGCGACGCGATACGGTTTTTGACAAAGCGGGCGGCGTGGGTAGCGCTGCAGCCAGGCGCGGCTATGAGCTGGGGATACGCCTGCCGATTTTTGACTGGGGCAACGCCAAACGCGACGCGATGAACGCGCAGTCGCTCGCTGCAGCGAATCGTTATGAAGGCACTGTGCGCAGCGCTACATCGCAGCTGCGTGAAAGCTACTCGGCCTACCGCACCGCGTATGACGTGGCCCGCCATTACCGCGATGAAGTCGTGCCGCTGCGCAAAACCATGGCGGAAGAAAACGTGCTGCGCTACAACGGCATGCTGATTGGCGTGTTT